>CBFHHV010000075.1:0-1031 GCA_965655775.1 Candidatus Marisimplicoccus sp. | reverse complement strand
ACCTATCTGCTATATCGATCAATCCTGCAAGTTCGTCTGTATTTATTGATTCTGAATTAGGCTTATCTTTAAATTATAAAAATCAAAAAATTTCAAATAATTTTAATAATTCTTACACTTTATCAAAAAATGATAACTATTCCTTCGGTGGTGTTGGGGCTGTTCTTGTTTACGATAATGGAAAATATAAGTTTTCATTAGCCTATAATCATCATATTTTAGGTAATTATGATAGTTCTTTCAAATTATCTGGTCAAAATGAAAATGGAATCGACAAATACTTTCTTGATTACGCGGAAGGTGTTCCATCTGAGGATCTTATAATATATGATGACGAGAATATCCAAAGTGTGTATTCATATTTAGGGAATAATTATGGTTATGCTGATCAACAAGCATTTCTTGGGTATCAAAGCTTTGTAATTAATGAAACTGATGATGAATACAATAATTATGTTTCTAATGCAGTATATAACAATTTAGATCAGAATCTAGATATATTTAGAAAAGGTAATCATTCTCAAAATTCGCTGAACTTAGGATTCTCATTTAATAATTACCTATTTACTGGTATAAATGTTAACATACATGAAACCTTATTTGAAGAAATAAAAATATTTGAAGAATCAGGATATTTAAAGAATTCTAATGTTAAAAGAATTCTTTTCAAAGAAGACTTAATTGCATACGGGAACGGTGTGTCATTTCAGATTGGTACTATTTTAAAAATTAAGCAATTTAGAGTCGGTCTATCTTACTCTACACCAACGATATTTAAAATTGAAGAAGAAAACAGTCAGTTTATTGAAACTAATATTAATGATCAAGATAATTTATCAACCTACACAATAGACCCAAATACGGTTAATATTTATGATGAGTATACTCTAAAAATTCCATCAAAATCACTTTTTAGTTTAGCCTATATTTTCGGAAATAAAGGTCTTATTAGCTTTGACTACGAAATGACAAAATTTAATAATTCTAAATTTGATGATAAAAATGGTAAAGATTCATATCTAAGTTCACTT
>CBFHHV010000074.1:0-1060 GCA_965655775.1 Candidatus Marisimplicoccus sp. | reverse complement strand
AAATATAAAAAATGAAAGTACTATTAACAGGATCATCAAAAGGCATTGGATATAAAATAGCTCAGGATCTTTTAGCTGAGGGACATGAGCTCGCACTTCATTATAATAAAAATGAATCTCCTTTAAAGGTAGTTTTGAAAGAAGATAAGACGGGTTCATTCTCGATTCAAGCTGACCTTTCTAGGCAAGAAGAGATAAAAAAAATGGTAGTAAATACTATTGATAAACTATCTTTTCCTGATTGTATAATTAATAACGCAGGTATTGCTGAATCAGCTGATATCTCCGTTGATATTAATAGTTGGAGTAAGATATTTGATAAAACAATTGATGTAAATCTTAAAGCTCCATCAATAATTTTTAAAGAATTTCTAAAATATAAAAGAGAGAAAAAGATTAACTCAAGATTAAGAATTATAAATATAGCATCTAGAGCTGCATTTAGAGGAGAGCAGCAAGACTATATTTCCTATGCATGTTCAAAAGGTGGAATTATTTCATTAACAAAAACTATGTCTAGATCGTTTGGAGAAACAGATAATATTGTAGCAATAAGTATTGCACCTGGATTTGTTAGAACTGATATGGCTCAGAGTTTTATTGATAAGCATGGTGAGGATATCGTAAAAAAAGGGATCACCTTGGATAGACTAACAGAGCCAAAAGATATATCACCAATAGTTTCATTAATAGTCTCAGGCAAGATGGATCATTCAACTGGCTCTACAATTGATGTAAATGGTGGAAGCTTTTTAAGATAGATTTACTCCTTTAGTTAATTTATAATTAAAAGTTTATTACAAGTTTTACAACAAAAACAGTCGAAGAGGTAATTCTTTTTTAACTTTTTTTATATTAGCATCATTAACTTTAAATTAATTAAAATGAAAAAATTCTTATTAGTACTTAGTGTATTTGCACTAAACCTTTCTAGCTTATCTGCTCAAGATCAACTTGTGTGGAATCAAGTTGGAATTGTAGTAAACGATGGATATGGATCGGATTTAGTAGATTTATTGGATAGCTTTTATGGTAGTATTGATTTACCAGAGGGAGTTTC
>CBFHHV010000073.1:0-1074 GCA_965655775.1 Candidatus Marisimplicoccus sp. | reverse complement strand
CCCTGTCCAATTGCATGTGAAGCTATAAATAAGAATAAGAAAATCGGAAGTAATATTCCTCCCCAATCTAAAATAAATGATAGACTAATTAGGGTAAGAGATATTATATATCCTATTGAACCAATATACATAAGGCTTTTTCTTCCCAATTTGTCAATTAAACTTATTCCTATATATGTAAATATTACATTGGTTAGTCCAATCCCTACACTATTAAGAAGAGCTGCACTTTGTCCAATACCTCCAGCCTCAAAAATTCTTGGAGCATAGTATAGGAAGGCATTTATACCCGAAAACTGATTAAATGCTGCTACTAAAAAAGCAAGCATTAAAATAAAGCTATATTTCTTTTGAAAAATTGACTCAGTGTTAACATTTAACTCTTTATCTTGAATTATTTCAGCTATTAGTCCATCAGCATCTTTCTTTGAATATGCGTCTCTAATAACTTTTTCAGCTTCTTTTTGTTGATTATTGAGATATAGCCACCTTGGACTTTTAGGAATTGTAAGTACCAAGAAAGTATATATAATTGCTGGAAGAGCTTCAATACCCATCATGTATCTCCAATCATTCTCCCCAAGTCCATTTAAGAGATAATTTGATAAAAATGCAACTAAAATTCCTGTGACTAAATTAAATTGATATAATCCAACTAGTTTACCTCTATTTTTAGCTGGTGCAATTTCTGATATATATGCTGGTGCAGCAATACCTGATATCCCTACTCCAACACCCCCTAAAAATCTGAATGCAGCGAAAGTAAACGGATCATTAGCTAATGCGGATCCTACAGCTGATAGAGTATAAAAGATACCTATCCAAAGTAAGGTTTTCTTTCTACCAATTTTTCTAGTTGGGAAACCACCAAAAATAGCCCCCACAACAGTCCCCCATAGAGCCATTGCCATTACAACACTTCCATGAAAAATATCAGATGAGTTCCAAAGTTCTTGAAGCTTTTGATCGGCACCTGATATTACAACTGTATCAAACCCAAAAAGAAAACCTGCCAAGGCAGCAGTTAAAGACCACTTTGTTAACTTATGCATTAACCAAATATATTAAAAGGTA
>CBFHHV010000072.1:0-1102 GCA_965655775.1 Candidatus Marisimplicoccus sp. | reverse complement strand
TTTATACTTTATTAATTCTTTAAAAATAAGTGAAGGTGCTTTAAGATTCACATCAATTGTTCTATCAAATAACTCATTCCATCTCTCAAAGTTTATTGATATATCAGCCGATTCTGCAATTCCTGCGTTATTAATAATACAGTCTGGAAATGATAAGTTATCAATTGTATTAGTTACAAGATATTTAATTTGATTAGTGTCAGATAAATCTGATTGTATTATGAAAGAATTTGTTTTAGAATCTTTAATTAGATTATTCAATGAGGATTTATTTTTATTATAATGAAGTGCTATATCATGTCCCTCATTAATCAGAGTGTTAGCAATATTAAATCCAATTCCTTTAGATGATCCCGTAAGAAGTATTTTCATTTTTTATATTTTTCAAACCAAGATATGATTGCATTTACCTTAGCAATTAAATTGCTGGGTTTTGATGCAATTCCATGATTAGGATTAGGAATCCTAACAAGCATAGACTCCACTTTATTAAGTTTTAAAGTTATTAAAATTATTTGGAAGAAAATGTGGGCGCTGAGGGATTCGAACCCCCGACCCCTTGGGTGTAAACCAAGTGCTCTAAACCAACTGAGCTAAGCGCCCTAATAAGTGAGCAAATATAATATTTTTAGTGGTAACCATATAATATTTATTCTTTAAATCCAGGTGGTATTTTTTTATGAAAATCTGTTAGTTTTTGAATTTCATTGGCTAATGAAATTAATTTATGCTCTTCATAATAATTACTTAATAGAGAAATGCTTGTTGGTCTATTATTTTTATCAAATCCATTGGGAATTGATATTGCAGGATGCCCAGTGAGGTTTGTAATTAATAATTGATTTTTTCCAAAACTTGGACTTAATATAACATCATAATTTTTAAATAAACTATCTACCTCTGATATTAGCTTTGTTCGAAATCTAGATGCTTGAATATACTCAACAGCTGGAATTAATCTGGATTGTCTTATTGAATTAGCTCTAGACTTTTCATCTTGAAGGACCATCTCTGAGTCAAGATTATCCATTAAGAACTTGTCAAAAAATGCTCCAGCTTCTGATCTTAAAATTATATCAAATACTTTGAAAGGATAGTCTTT
>CBFHHV010000071.1:0-1107 GCA_965655775.1 Candidatus Marisimplicoccus sp. | reverse complement strand
TATATCTGGATCTACTAAAGGAATTGGTTTTGAGACAGCAAAACTCTTTTTAGAAGAAGGAGCTATAGTTATAATAAATGGTACATCTGTTAGGGTAGACGGAGGTAGCATGGGATCAATTATATAAAAAAACCCACCTTATTTAATTTCTGGTGGGTTTTTTAAATTAGTATTTATAAGTTATTCATTTGGAGGTCTACTATATTGAACAACTCTAGCAATTTGATCTTGTTCATCTATGTATAACCTTTCATAAAATATAATTGTTTCAGTTGAACTATCCTTAATATATCGAGTTTCTGTAAAAGCAGTAGTTACAAGTCTACCATCTGAATCTTCCATATTAAGTGGCATTATAAAGATATAATCTCTTGATATTGAATCCCAATTAGATTGTCTTTCAACAATAAAATCAGTATTAGTCATATCTATATCAAATACTCCGCCTATATCAGCAGGATGGAATTTAACAGTATCAGCAGATAAATCCACCATTAACTGTGCATCCATATTCTCATATGCATCCATAAACTCTTTAGCAATATTAGAATCTTTTTTATCTCCGATCATATACCCTTTTCCTAGTCGGGAACCCTCACGTAACCACTCTCCGGCAATCTTTTCAGATTCAGAAGAAATATTACAGGAGGTCAAAATGATTAAAGCTATAAATATTGAAAATATTTTACTCATTTGTTACTCTAGTTGGATGCGGCTTCTGCTGCAGCAATTTCATCTCTGAAGAACCCAGCATCAAACTGAGCATTAAAGTTCACAACTTTACCTTCATCATCCCAGCCCCAATTTAAGTGAATAAACTGTGTTACTTCATTTCCAGTAAATTTACCAGTTCCAGACCATTGCCCCCAATAATGTGACCACGTGCCTAATTCATCATAATATACTGTCTGAAGTCCACCAATTATATCACTGCCTGGCAATCCCATTTGGATATCATCAAATAAAGAATTATGTATTTCAGCAGTTGATATAAAATCCTCTGCAGTTATAGTTTGAACAGCAAAATTACCTTGAAAAGAATCTGAAATTAGACCTGAAGCACTTTCAGTATCATATTCTTCAGTTCCATATGCAAGATAGTTTTCT
>CBFHHV010000070.1:0-1354 GCA_965655775.1 Candidatus Marisimplicoccus sp. | reverse complement strand
GCTTCACGGAAATGTTTTTCTGCAATTGTTAGATTCTTCTGAGATTGGATTAGGCCATTTAAATAGTGGAAAAAACCTTGTTGTTTTCTTACTAAGACATTCTTAGGATGCTTAATTAGCCTTAATATTCTTTCAGTTTTATCAAAATCCTGTTTTCTTAAACTTAAAAAAGCGAATATTAAAACTTCATTTTTGAAATATAAAACTACTAGAAGAATTGAAAGAATAATTAGGAAAATACCATTTCCTAAAAATGTTTCTATAATTTGGTATACTCCGTATCCAAAAAGAGAAATAGCTGCTATAAGTTTAATAATTTTTGGTATCATATTTAGTACAAATTTACAATTTAAAAATATTTACATGAAGTTGAATAAAAAGATATTATATTTGCGTGCGATTAAATAGAAAATTGTGAAAAGGACTTATCAGCCATCTAAGAGAAAAAGAAGAAATAAGCATGGTTTCATGGATAGAATGTCTTCAGCAAATGGACGTAGAGTTCTTGCTAGCAGAAGAGCTAAAGGTAGAAAAAAACTATCTGTATCAGACGAATCTCGTCATAAGAAATAATTTTTAATAACTTTTTTTAGATGGTGCTTTTATGGCACCTTTTTTTTTATATTTTAGTGTGATTTTATGCCCAAGGATAAAAAAATTAAATCAATTCTTATAATTGGCTCAGGACCTATAATTATTGGTCAAGCTTGTGAATTTGATTATTCTGGCTCCCAGGCCTTAAGATCATTAAAGGAAGATGGGATTAAGACTATCCTCATAAATTCTAATCCTGCCACAATTATGACTGATCCTTCCATGGCAGATCATATATATTTAAAGCCTCTTACAACAAAATCCATAATTGAAATATTAGAAATTCATAATGATATTGATGCAGTTCTACCAACAATGGGAGGTCAGACTGCTTTAAATCTTTGTATTGAAGCTCAAGAAAAAGAGATTTGGCCTAGATTCAATGTTGATATTATTGGTGTTGACATTGATGCAATCGAGATTACAGAGGATAGAGAAAAGTTTAGGACCTTATTAAACAAAATTAATATTCCAGTAGCTCCAGCCGAAAGTGCTTCATCTTTTTTAAAAGGTAAAGAAATTGCACAACGATTTGGTTTTCCACTGGTAATTAGACCTTCATTCACACTTGGAGGTACTGGTGCATCTATAGTATTTGAGGAAGAAAAATTTAATGATCTACTTACTAGAGGTCTTGAATCTTCTCCTATACACGAAGTATTAATCGACAAGGCTCTAATAGGTTGGAAAGAATATGAGTTAGAACTTCTAAGAGATAAAAATGACAATATTGTTATTATCTGTACAATTGAAAATATGG
>CBFHHV010000069.1:0-1387 GCA_965655775.1 Candidatus Marisimplicoccus sp. | reverse complement strand
CGCACCCGTTCGCCGGTCGCCATCAAATTACAAGTAATTTATGCTGCCCCTCGACTTGCATGTATGAAGCCTGCCGCTAGCGTTCATCCTGAGCCAGGATCAAACTCTTCGTTGTAGTATTTTTAATAAATTATACGACTCTGAATTGACTATGTTTCAAAATGTTTGGTTTGCTAGTTTGTATCTTAATTGATACGCGCTGTCATTTTCAATATTTTCAATGAACTTGCAAAAAGGAATTGTACTAAACAATAAATCTTTTTGCGGCTGCAAATATAAAATCTTTTTTATAGTAATTACACATATTTAAGATTTTATTTTGATTTTTTTTTAGGTGGTAAATTTAAAAAAAGTTTAAGTGTTAAATATCAATGATTTACAATACTTATCAACAGTTTTTCAATACTATTTTTTATCTCTCCAAAATACATATAATTCATCTAAATCAAAGTCAAGAGCATAATCTTGTTTTTCCAGTGAACCATCGGAGAATGATCGTTGTAAAATATCCTCTATTAAATAGTCTTCATAATCTTGAAATGGTTTATATTCATCTTTAAGAGAAATTGAGTAGAAAGAAGCTGCAGTATTATACAGAAGTGCTCTAAACTTATTTCTATATTCAGAGACTATACTATGAGCAGTAAGACCGGTTTGCCTATTAAGCAATTTGACAAGAATTCTACCTTGAGACCTAGATAACTTTCTTAATTCATCAGAAAACTCATCATATACAAATTTTTCAAGTTTTTTAAGATAAAGTCTTTTCTGTCTTCTTGATTTAATTGAATCAACCCTCGAATCAATTCTATTCATCCTTTCAGATGCAAGTTTAGCATAAGGGTATACCTTTTTAACTCTATACCTAAGTATCACATACCTTTTTATCTCATCATCGTTATAAAATTTGAGAGGTTGAAAAACAGTTACTTCATCTAACATGAAGGTATTGGATGGAATTGAATCTCCAGGAAATAAGAAATCCAACTCTTCAATTACTTCTTGACAAGTCAAATTATTTGATAAAAAAATAAGTAATAGAAATAAATAATATTTCATAGCACAAATTTAACAAGATGTTTAGTAATAATTGTTAATTTTATTTTTTTAAAAGTTATGAAAATACTTAACACAAAATCATTAAAGTTTCTCGAGGAATACCTAAACAACGCTGCACCAACTGGTTATGAATCCAATGGTCAGAAAATTTGGATGAAATACCTTAAACCTTATGTTGATGAATTTATAACGGATAATTATGGGACTGCTGTAGGAGTAATAAATCCAGACAAAAAGTTTAAGGTTGTCATAGAAGGTCACTCTGATGAAATCTCTTGGTATGTTAATTATATTACTGATAAAGGACTCATATATGTTATTAGAAATG
>CBFHHV010000068.1:0-1442 GCA_965655775.1 Candidatus Marisimplicoccus sp. | reverse complement strand
GCCCTTGCATTCCATGGATCCATTGAAGCGTGAGCAGACTGTCCAGTAAATTCAACCATAAAGTCAACAAGTGCAAGAGATGGTTGAACATTAGCCTCAGTATTATCTGCTGGATGCCAGTCCATACAAATATCAACATCATCAAAAACACCCTCTCTTATCATCCATAGTTTCCCAAAAAACTTTTCTTCAGCAGGTGTTCCAAAAAATTTTACAGTTCCTGAAAGGTGACCTTTTTCAATCAACTCTTTTATTGCAATAGCAGCACCCAAACTAGCTGTTCCAAATAGATTATGACCACAGCCATGACCAGCTCCTCCTTTAATTAATTCATCTCTATATGGGACCGTGGTTTGAGATAAGCCGGGTAGCGCATCAAATTCCCCAATAATCCCAATAACTGGTTTGCCTTCACCATAGGTTGCGGTAAATGCAGTTGGCATTCCTGCTAGACCTTTCTCAATTATTAGTCCATTTGCTTCAGCATAATCAATTAAATATTCAGCAGATTTATCTTCTCTAAATGCAACCTCAGCTGCTGCCCAAATTTTGTCACTTAATGAGGTTAGATCTGAAGTTTTTTGTTCTATAGAGCTTAGCAAGTCCTTTTTTAATTTATTAATACTTTGTGATTGAATAGTTGGAATTGATACAGATAATAATAAAATTGCAAGAGTTTTTTTCATTATTTGACAATTTAAGGGTTTCTTAATATCCTAATTTACAAATAATATTTATTTTAGAACATGAGATTATTTAAGGATATAAATGGAAACAATATTGATCCGGTGGACCATACACTCTCTATTTTAAAAGAATATCCTCACGCTAAAATTCATATTGGATCTGACTCACAAAATGTGGGTAAGAAAACAAATTATGATATATGGAAAAGGCTTTGGTTAGAGGCGGAATACAGTATTAAGGTTGCTGAGTGGCTGACAAATCAAGTTAGTATTCAAGTTGAAATTGATATGGATTACAACTCAGATGAGAGTTTTAAGTCTAACAAGTTAATATCTGCAACAAAAGGTTGGGCAAACTCGTTGGGTTATAAAGTAAATGTTAAGCCAAATAATCAGATAGCAACAAGAGCTGCTGATTATCATTGTAAATAGTTAAAGTAATTGACTAAAAATCTTGTCTCCACCATATCTCACTATATCTGTTGAAGGTAAGCCAGTGTCTCTTTCAGTTTTTTTTATAAATTCCTTAGCCACTTTGTCGGTCATCATTGTTGTGTTTAAAGCAACACCAATAACTTTTGGTTTTGAATAAGTGCCAATAACTGAAGCAAGGTCTTCGTTAAGTTTAATAAATTTTTGTAAATCTGGAATTTTAATTTCTTTAATTGACCTTAACGAATCATTTCTAGCTATATGACATAAAATCATATGTGTTGGGCATGAGCCTCTCATTAAAGGTAGTGTGGCTGAACTTCC
>CBFHHV010000067.1:0-1565 GCA_965655775.1 Candidatus Marisimplicoccus sp. | reverse complement strand
TATTTCCAAGGTTTATCCAATCTTTATTCTTTTTTTTAAAAAAATGACCATGTTCTGCAATAATATTAATATTAAGTTTTCCTAGATTATCCTCTAGGAATAATTTATCCCTTCCACTTACAATTGCTATATCCATACCTTTAATATTAGATAAGTCATTCAAAATGTTTATCAAATTATTGTCAGGAAGCGCTAACTCAGGTTTATCTTTAAAATTGACCAAAGTTCCATCATAATCAAGTATTATTAACTTATTGTTTGATAATTTAAGTTTTTCTAATAGTTTATTTTTTTCTAATAAATTGAAATAATTAGTGACTGAATTTTGGTTAGATTTTGCTCTAGAAATTAAATTTTTCATAAAATCGTTTGCCCAATAATTAACTGTATATCTACTTAATCTTTCTTGCATGCTTCTATTTCGTTCAATTTGTTCCTTATTAGGCATCTTAATAGCCTGTAAAATCATATCAGACATTTTATTTAAATCAAATGGATTTACAGTTATCGATTCATATAATTCTTTTGATGCTCCTGCCATTTCACTTAGAATTAAAACACCATTTCCATCAACTCTTGTTGCAACAAACTCTTTAGCTACAAGGTTCATTCCATCCCTAACCGGAGTTATCATGGCTATGTCTGAAATTGTATACAGATCAATTAATTCATCAAAACTCATAGATCTATAATAATACCATATTGGAGTCCAATTTACTGAAGCAAATTTACCATTAACTCTACCAACTATTTCATCAGTTTGTTTTTTAAGCTTTATGTAATCATCAACATCAGATCTTGAAGGGACAGTAAGCATTATAAGTCTGACTTTGCCTCTATATTCTGGGTTATTTGTAAGAAAAATCTCGAATGCCTTAATTCTATTAATAACTCCCTTTGTGTAATCAAGTCTATCAATAGATAAGATTAATTTACTGTCAAATGAAGTCTTCTTATGATCCATTAGTTGAAGCCTAAGGTTAGACATCTCAGACTTTTTTTGCTCATTTTTTTTTCTAGCAGCATCATTATATTTTGCATAGTCAATTCCCATAGGAAAAGTATCAACTAAGACTTCTCTTGAACCAACATTAATTTTATTAAAAATGACATCATACCTTAAAATTCTTTTTACTGAGCTTAAAAAATGTCTAACATAATCATAAGTATGGAAACCTATAAGATCAGATCCAAGAATACCCTCTAAAAGCTCTTCTCTCCATGGAAAAATTCTAAAAATTTCAAAAGAGGGAAAGGGTATATGAAGAAAGAATCCAACAGTTAAGTCAGGTCTTTTAGTCTTAATCATTCTTGGACAGAGTAATAATTGATAATCATGAACCCAAACTATATCACCTTTGTTTGCATACTTAATTACGCTTTTAGCAAATTTCTTATTAACATTGACATATGACTTCCAATGAGATTTATTAAATATAGAAAACTCTAGAAAGTAATGAAAGAGTGGCCAAAGAGCTTCGTTGCTTGTACCATAATAAAAATCGTTTATTTCTTTTTTTCTGAGAAATACTGGGATGTAATTTTTTTTGTGTAATAATTTTTCT
>CBFHHV010000066.1:0-1577 GCA_965655775.1 Candidatus Marisimplicoccus sp. | reverse complement strand
AAATTTTGAAGACCTACAAAATGATAACAGTACAGAATGGGCTAAGGTTTATGAGAAATACAATGAAATATATGGTGTTAAATATGAGTCAGACATCGCAGAATTTGAAAGCTCGCTGACACTTGGTGGTTTTGGAAGATACTCTGGAACAATGGTATTTAAGCCTGAAATGAGCTCTCCACAAAATTTAGATTAATTTATATTAATTATAATAAACTTTAAATTAACCCTCTTATTATTAAGAGGGTTTTTTCATGTAGAAATACGTCGAAACCCTTAATACTGTATTTGTAACTAGTTGATAATAAACACTATAAGCTAAAAAAGATATATTGTATTGGGAAATGAATTAACTTATTAATAATTTACTACTTACTTAATTTTTGCAGTTTTAGATATGTAGCACTTCTCCAAATCCATTCTAATGGACCATATCTGTATTTTTTAAGAAAATAATATGAAGCTATCATTTGAAGAAAATAAATTAATAAACCTATTAATATTAGGCTAAAATTACCAAACTTACTAAAGAATGGTCCAAGTGCCCATGGTGCAAATAGCACTAATCCAAAAATACCCTGAAGTGTATAATTTGTTAGTGCAGTTCTACCGTAAGGAGATAAAGTATTCAATATAGATTGAATTTTAGAATATTGATAAAACATTATGAATCCAAGACCTATAATAAAAGATGAAACAACTAAAGCTGTATCCTGCATAGCTTTTACAAAAATTATATTATTATTTATAAGGTTATCTCCAGGAACAAACAATAATCTAGTATTGGTGTCCGGAAATTGATATAATAAAAGTGTAATTCCAATGAAAGATATCACTGACAAAAGTAAAAGTCTAACTGTAAGTTTCTTGTTTTTACTTAATTCTTCAAGATATCTTGAACGTCCAACTAAGTAACCAATTAAAAAAATTCCTAATGTAAGGTATCCTCTTCCAAACATTCCAAATTGATAGTTAATTTTTCCATTAAGTCTGGATTGATAATTATGCTTAACAGTATTAAATAAACTGGGATTTTCAAGGTGCTGAGGTATTTCCCTATTATATCTATTTGGGTTAATATCCTCTTCGACAATCTCAATAGATAAACCCCTATTATGATTTATAGTCTGGTAAACTCTAGGGCCACCTGTAATTACTAATATAGTAAAGATTATTAAAATGTACTTATTTATATTTTTTACAAAGAGAAGAATAAGTCCAAATATGGCGTAAACTGATAATATTTCAACATTATAGATTGAATGAATTAAAATACCTAATAAAAAAAGAAAAAGCATTCTCCTTATAAAGAAACTATTAAAATTAATATTTTTAGATTCTGCACTTTTCATTTGAATATAGAAACTAACACCAAATAAAAATGCAAAAATATTTATGAATCTTCCCATTACAATATTATATGCGAACCATGTAGATGATGAATCTAATAATGGTAAATTAAAATAGATTATATCAGCTTGAATATTTTGAATTCCAAATTGCTGAATCATATGAATTATGATAACTCCAAGCAAAGAGAATCCACGTAATGAATCTAAAACTTCAATTCTTTTCAT
>CBFHHV010000065.1:0-1628 GCA_965655775.1 Candidatus Marisimplicoccus sp. | reverse complement strand
GGATGCATCCATCTTATCTGAGTCTTGTTCATATGCATCTTCTCCATATAATTCATTATATTTTTCAACCATTTTTTGTAATGGTTCACCATAATCTGATGCTTGCCCAGCCCATCCATCATGGTGGAATCGAACTTGAACAACATTACCATTACATCCTGATTGACAGTTAAAAACACTCATCATTGAACCATAACCTGATTCTTCCATTGCATTCTTAACTCTCCATCTAAATCTCCAAAAGTCATTTTCATGAGAATCCTTATACTTATAGTAGATAATCCTTCTTAAGTTAACACGATTATTTTCCTCAGGTATGTAAGAAGTATTATTTGACCTTTGCCATAATCTTCCGTTTTCAGATGTATGGAACTGACCAGCAGTCTTTTGCCAATATGCATTTCCAACAGTATCAACATTATCTAATTCCTCAGGGGAAGTTATATATTGAACTCTTAGGTATTGATTGGCATTTTGACCTGTTAAAATTCTAAATGTAATCCATCTAGGAGTACCCTCTTTAGAATTATACATTTGCGTTTTCTTAGCTACTGCACTTTCAAATTTTTCTACATCAGCAGGATCAACCTTAAGAACTCTAGTTTGAAGCCAGGCATTATTGTTTTGAGCACTTAATGTAGAAATAAAAAATACAGTAAATAATAATAAAAATATTTTTTTCATTTTAATTAGTTTAAGTTATTGTATAAATAGATGATTTAGTTAGTTAACAAAAAAGACCTCCAAGGAGGCCTTTCTAGGTTTATGTATTAGTCAGAACTAGCATCTGGAATTAGCATTAAATGTCTAATTCTTTGGCCATTTTCTGTAAGTGATTGTACCATCCTGTTCACATCTTGCTCGTGAGCGCCATTTCCGTAGATCTCATCATATTTGTCCCATAATGCTTGATTACCTTGACTGTCATTTAACTGATCCTCGTAATCTGAGTGACTGAAAAATACAACAACTGTAGGTCCATCACATCCTGATCCACACCACCAAGTACTAGTTGCTGGTCTTGACTGATCATTGAATGCTTTTCTAGCTTCAACTATTCTTGTTCTATATCTCCAAAAGTCTTGCTCGTGAGATTCTTTATATGTATAAAATATAGCTCTTCTCATAAGATCGTTTGTTGGACTATCTGGTGACCATGATGCTCCTTCAGCTCTTCGCCATGTAACAGTTCTTGTTACATTATTATCAGCAATTGTTGGAGCTACATTTTTTTGCCAATATTTACCACCAGGAGAACTGTAAGGGTCTGTATCAAAAGAAGCTAGAGACTCCCCAACTTCAACTCTCCAAATTTTACCTGCGTTAGGTCCGGTTAAAATTCTCCAAGTGTAAAATTGAGTATCAGCGTCTGAACCATTATACATCTTGGTCTTTTTACCAGCCATTTGGATAAATTTATCCATTTGCCCTTCTTTTACATCAATAGTACGAGACATTGCAGTCTGTCCATAAGTTGATAAAACAAAGAAAAAAGCTAATAGTGTAATTATTTTTTTCATTTTAATTATTTTAAGTTATTGTATATAAATGTAAATTATACTAACGATGTTTATGTTAACTAAATGTAAATAGTTTGAGAATAATTATAAGTTAGAAGAATTAGTCTT
>CBFHHV010000064.1:0-1633 GCA_965655775.1 Candidatus Marisimplicoccus sp. | reverse complement strand
AGATATCCTCCCGTATCTATAACACTAAACTCAACTCCATTCCAGTCAGATTTTCCATAATGTCTATCTCTAGTTACTCCACTTACCTCATCAACAATAGCCTCTTTTCTCTCAATTAATCTATTGAAAAGTGTAGATTTACCAACATTAGGTCTTCCAACTATTGCTACAATTCCACTCATTTAATTATAGATTATATCCAAATTTTTTTAATGAAGATGGATCATTTCTCCAATTCTTTCTCACTTTAACAAATACTTCCAAGAATATTTTCTTTCCAAAAAATTTCTCTAGATTACTTCTTGCTTGAGAAGCAACTTTTTTTAATGCAGACCCCTTATGACCAATCATAATACCTTTTTGTGATTCTCTTTCAACTAGAATTAAAGATCTGATTTTAATAATTTTTGGTGAGTCCTTAAAATCTTCAGTTATTACCTCAACAGAGTATGGAACTTCTTTGTCATAGTGAATTAAAATCTGCTCTCTAATGGATTCATTTACAAAAAATCTTTCAGGTCTATCAGTAAATTGATCTTTTGGAAAAAATGGAGGCGATAAAGGGAGTTTATCTTTAAAAATTTCAATTAACTCATC
This sequence comes from Candidatus Marisimplicoccus sp., assembly GCA_965655775.1. GTDB lineage: Bacteria > Bacteroidota > Bacteroidia > Flavobacteriales > Flavobacteriaceae > Marisimplicoccus. Next base: position 1,036 of record CBFHHV010000064.1, on the reverse strand, counting down.
AATAAAGAATCCTTCAATTGCAGAGACTGGGTATATATCAACATTTGGAAATATTGATTTCCAATGCGATATTGATTCTTCCAATTCTTGTTGAGAAGAAAGATCAATCTTGTTAATCAATAGAATTATTGGAATTTTAAAAGAATTTAGCTTCTTAACTAATGATTCATCAAATGACTCTTTATTTCCAACCTCTTCAACTATTACTAGGAAATCAGAGTCTATTAAAGTTTCTTTAATAAACTTCATCATTGCCTCTTGAAGTTTATAGCTTGGATCTAAAATGCCAGGAGTATCTGATAAAACAATTTGATAATCATCACCATTTATTATTCCTCTAATTCTATGTCTTGTAGTTTGAGCCTTAGAAGTAATAATAGATAGCTTCTCTTTCATTAAAGAGTTAATCAAAGTTGATTTGCCAACATTTGGTCTCCCAATTATTGATACAAATCCAGATCTATGTTTATTATTAGTCATTTCGGCAAAGATAACTACTTAAATTCAATGCCTTAAAACTAAGTAATGAAAGTTTACTATATTTGCACTCTATATCGCGAGGTAGAGCAGTGGTAGCTCGTTGGGCTCATAACCCAAAGGTCGCAGGTTCGAGTCCTGCCCTCGCTACTAAAACAAAAAACGGTTATACTATCATAATGTAACCGTTTTTTTTATTTTTATATAATGAGAAAGCTTTTTACTAAAAGACCACTTATATTTTGTCTAATATTAACTTTTTTTACTAGTTGCGATAACTCAAGTATTAGAGAAAATAATATTATTGAAAAAGAAATTATTGCATACTATCCAGGGGGTAAAGATTTAATTGATAAGTATGATTTAAATGGAGTAACTCAGCTAATATATAGTTTCCTACATTTAAAAGGTAATAAGTTAGCAGTCGATAATAAGGAGGATAGTTTAACAATAGTTCATTTGGTTAACTTAAAAAATAAATATCCAAAATTAAAAATTCTTGTTGCATTAGGAGGCTGGGGCGGATGTAAAACATGTTCAGATGTTTTCTCAACAGTTG
>CBFHHV010000063.1:835-1775 GCA_965655775.1 Candidatus Marisimplicoccus sp. | reverse complement strand
TGTCACTGAATAAAACTTAAAAATTAAGTGATAAGGAAAATATTTTGGTTGTTATCTACCAAGTATTTTCTCGAAAATTAAAAGATAAATAAGCTTGTAGAAGGTAATTTAATTACTTGTATGGACGCGGGTTCGAATCCCGCCGACTCCACAATTACTTTTTCTTTATAATAATTCTAAATAATTCCTTAATTTTAATTTCTTAAACTATATAATTAACTATGAAACAATTTATACTAACATTATTATTAGTCTTTTCTTTCTCATTGAATGCTCAGTATGTCATAATGACTGCAGTTGACTTAAATGAAGGAGCTGAACAAGACTATCTAAAACTTGAGGAATTCTATTCCGAAATTCATAAAGAAGCTGTAAAACAAGGTCTTAGATCTGGTCAATCAGTTTGGAAGAGAACACCTAAAGAAGGAGACGAAGACTCTGCTCCTGAATACTTTATTTTTGATAATTTCAGTTCAATGGAACAAATGCAAAATCAAATAAATTATCAAGAATTAGCTGAAAAAGTTTACAAAGGAAAAATGTCCAGAAGATCTATCCAAAGGATGTTGAACACTGACTCAACTGCAAAAGACAGAAGGGGATATGTCCTTGAAGCTGTTGATTTTACTATTCTTGCTGGAGGAAGTGTTAAACCAGGAGATAAGGCAACAATAAATCTTATGAATAAAAAAACTGAAGATTTTGAAAAATATGAATCTGAAGTATGGAAACCTGTTGCTGAAAAAAATATTTTGAATGGTAATCTTAGACAATGGGCAATAGTGAAATTAATTGATAAAAGTGATAATGCTTATGATGGTTGGTCACATATGGCATGGAACTTAAGAGGAGACAACCCTGGTGAATGGGATGGTCCAACTGGATTTAAATGGAATAAATTGTGGGAGGAAATTGAATCATCAAGAGATATGACTGATGC
>CBFHHV010000063.1:0-825 GCA_965655775.1 Candidatus Marisimplicoccus sp. | reverse complement strand
AACTTACATGCGTATTCACTGTAGATTAAATTAAAATTATAAATTATGAAAAAAATATTTTTATTATTAACACTAGCATTTACATTAACTACTTCTGCACAATATGCAATTGTTAGTGCAGTTGATGTTAAAGACGGAATGGAAGATCAATATCTTGCATTAGAGGCATTTTTTGGTCCTATTCATGATCTTGCAATTGAAAAGGGAATGTTAAATTCTCAAGCAGTTTTCAAAGTTATCAATACAAGTGATGACGGTGAAAATGTAGCTGATTACTTTATAATTTCTGGTTTTTCTTCTAAAGAGCAACTAGATTCATATTTAAATACTCCAGCTGAAACAAATATGTCGCTTGCAAAAGAAGCTCACAAAGGGAATCTATCGTCAAGAAGAGTTGAAAGAATAATGAACTCTGTTGGTGGAGAAAGTAACCAAAGAAGAAATTATCATCTTGTTGGGGTTGATGCTACAATATGGGCTGGAGGCGATCTAAAGCCTGGAGATAAAATGAACATTCTTGGAACTATTGCTAAATCTGATGATTTTGAATCTTATGAGTCAGAGATATATAAACCAATGGTAGAGAAAGAAATTCTAAAAGGTAATCATAGATGGTGGAGTCTTACTAAAATTTATGAAAGAACTGATAATGCCTATGGTGATATAACTCACATGTTCTTCAACATTGGGGTTGAAGGAAAGAATATGATGGAATCATGGGAGAAAATGCAGTCTACATTTAAAGGTAAAAAACTTATGGAAGGACTACAAGCTGCTAGTGATCATCAAAATGGTGGTCAGTTAGAATTAGTTTCTATTCATAAC
>CBFHHV010000062.1:0-1829 GCA_965655775.1 Candidatus Marisimplicoccus sp. | reverse complement strand
CTAGAAGTATTCTTTGTTAACTCAATAGGGTTACCTTTTAACTCTGGTACAATTATCGCAGCTTTTTTAATAGTCTTCTTCTTTTACAAATCTCTTAGTTACACCAAGATAAAAGGAATGGTTCAAGCTAATACATTAATATTATGTATCCTGTTTATTTTTATTGGATTCTCATCTTGGCTAATGCTTCCAATTAGATCAAATGCTAATACTGTAATTAATGAAAATTCTCCTTCTGATGCTAGAACTCTTTTGGCATATTATAGACTTGAACAGTATCCAAAAACATATCTATTTTATGGACCAATGTTCTCAGACATATATGCTCCGCAGGATGAGAAAGAGCCATATGTAGACGGAAAACCAAAGTATGAAAGGGATTATAAAACAAATAAATATAAAATTGTTAATTATTGGAAAGACTCTGAAATAAATTCAAACTCTAATCATAGAGGACTTATACCTAGACTCTGGAGCTCAAATCATGCAGGAAATTATATGAATTTTACAAATCCTTTAAAGTTTGAAATACTAGATAGATATAAATCTGAAGAGGTAATTGTTGAGAGTGTAAATGAGTTTAAAAGTCGTGAACTACAGGGAGAACTAACTGGTGATGATTATAATGAATTCTTTAGATCTCTTGGGCCTTACCTGAATATAAGTAAGCCTTCACTTTTTGATAATCTTAATTTTCTATTCTCATATCAAATTAATTACATGTACTGGCGATATTTTCTATGGAATTTTGCAGGAAGACAAAATGATATTCAAGGAGAATACAATATTCTAAATGGAAACTGGATAAGCGGAATAAATTTTATCGATCAACTAAGACTAGGAAATCAATCAGAACTAAGTGAAGACCAAAAAAACAATAAGGCCAGAAACACATATTTTTTCCTTCCTTTAATTCTAGGTTTAATTGGACTGATGTATTGTTATAAGTATGATATTAAATCTTTTTGGACACTGCTTTTACTTTTTCTTTTTACAGGCCTTGCATTAAAATTTTATTTAAACGAACGGCCCTTTGAACCCAGAGAAAGAGACTATGCATTAGTTGGATCCTTTTATATTTTTTCTATTTGGATAGGAATGGGATTAACTGCGATCATGAACTATATTCATAAATATGAAAATAAAGTTTCAAGATTAATTATCTATGTATTGTGTATCGCTGCTGTTCCCTTTCTTATGGGATATAATAATTGGGACGATCATGATAGGTCAGACAGGTATACAGCTCAATCAATTTCTAAAGCATATCTACAATCTATAGATGAAGATAAAGATGCAATGATTTTTACTATCGGTGACAATGATACTTTTGCGCTATGGTATGCTCAAGAAATTGAGGAGTTTAGAACAGATGTTAGAACTATAAATACTAGCCTTTTAGCTACAGACTGGTATATTGATCAAATGAAAAGAAGAGCATATGAAAGCAGTCCGATTCCATCACAAATGGAACATGCACAATATGCTTTTGGAGTAAGAGACTATATAAGATATGAGAACTTATTAGATTCTATTAGGTGGGATATAAATGATTTTGTTGATTGGGTAGCAAGTGATAATCCAAGAACAAAATATCGAAATTTAATTACTCAATCTGGAGGAGATACAAGCGATTATCCAGAGAATGCACTTGAGACAGTATTCTATCCTACAAATAAGATTAGACTTCCGGTGAATAAGGAGAATGTAATTAAAAGTGGACTAGTAAAAGAAAAAGATAGCGACCTCATTTTAGATTATATTGACATAGATCTACCTGAATCTATTATTACAAAAAATCAAATAATGATGTTAGATATCCTTGCTAA
>CBFHHV010000061.1:0-1844 GCA_965655775.1 Candidatus Marisimplicoccus sp. | reverse complement strand
ATCACTTTTTTATTTATGAATGTCAATCCAGAACTTAACATTTTAATTTGCTTGACAAACCTACTTTCTTCTCCACTTCCGAAAGAATTTATGCTTGAATCATAAATTAAGTGAACTTGTTTGGCCTTATTTATTATTCTATAAAATATATCTGAGATCTTTTTTTCTTGTTCGTTTTGCGATAAGCTTTCAAATTTCTTTTTTTCAGAATCCGATATATAAGAGTCATTTAATTTTATGAAAGGAAATAATCCTTCATTCATGTTTGGGAATAAAGCATGATCATAGTCTAAAATTTTTGTATTGAAAAGATGTGTTGAATTACATAATTCTATATTTAATTCATGATCGAAAAGCTTAACTAATTTAATTAAATCTGGATTTGGAAAAAATATGTAAACTTTAGAGGACTTATCTTTAGCAAATACTTTTGAAAGTAGTTCTGATATATATTTTGCTTGACTTAAATTCTTTAACGCTGAAATAATATTAATCTTTTTATTTTCATTATTACTGGACTCAATTTTGTTTTGGTCATTTTTCTTAATTGTTTTTTGGCCAATTTTATATTCATCCGTTGCTTTTTTATATTCAAGAAAATCGTGTATGATTGATGAAAGTGAATTGTTATTTAAATTATCTTTTTTGGAAATAACACTGAGTTCACTCTCTGCTCTTGAAAAAGCTACATATAATAGATTAATTGTATCTAATTTGATGTTAAGCTCGCTACTTTCATAAATTTCTTTAGCATTATCTCCCATATGAATTAAGTTTTGTGATTTTGGGACTAATGTCCACTTTAGACTATCAAAGCTTTTAAATGGTTCATATAACCACATTGGATCTGCATTTCTATTGTCATTAATTCTGTCATTATAGATTGGCACAATTACAAAAGGGAACTCAAGACCTTTAGCTTTATGAATGGTTGATATAACTATTGAATCTCTTTGTTCCGGAATATTTAGATGAATACTATCTGATTTTTTTTCCCAATATTCGATATAGGAACTTATTGAGTCATCATGTGATTCAATAAATTCAAAGATATTATCTATAAAAGCATATAAATATGCATCATTAATATTAATATGGAAATTGTCTATACAGTATTTGACTGCATCTAAAATATTTAGCGAAGTAAAATATTTAAAATCAAACTTTTGATTTGAAATATCTCTAAAAAAATCAATTATATCAGTTCTTGAAAGATTAATATGAAAACACTTGTTTAAATTTTCATAGTTATTGCCAAAATAATTATGTTTAAATAAAAATTCTATCACTCGCTTTCTTTCTGAATAGTCATTTTTAGATTTACTTAATTTGAGTATTGATATAAGAAATTGAATTTTCTTTGAACTTGTTATTTGTAAAACCTCACTTGATATTAAATTGAATTTTGAACTATTAATGTTTTCTATTAAATCCTTGGCATGTTTATTAAATCTAACAAGAATAGCTATTTCATTTGGTTCATAACCTCTATCCAAAATGTCCAAGATTTCGTTTTCAATTTTTGAATAAAATATTTCACTTTCACAAGAAGTTATAGATACATGACCAACTTCTTTTTTATTTGATTCTTGTTTAAAATTTAAATCATCTGAATCATATATATCTAGCTCTAAATGGTTTGATAAATAAGTAAAAAAATCAAAATTAAAATTTGTAATTTCTCTTGAGCTCCTAAAGTTAGAATCTATTTTCTCAATATCTGGTTTGAAATGAAATGGATTTGTCTGACCATAAATTAGATTTATAAACTGATTAAACTTACCTCCTCGCCATCTATATATTGATTGCTTTGGATCACCTACAATTAAAAGCGAACCTTTTAA
>CBFHHV010000060.1:0-1897 GCA_965655775.1 Candidatus Marisimplicoccus sp. | reverse complement strand
GAGATATTGGCCCATATTTTATTTTTTGGAACTACACCTGAACATTCTTTTAAATAATTTGGTGACTCTAAAATCAATGATTTCAAAATAGGATTTTGATTAAGGAATTTTTGTTTATGATATACGTCATGAATAAAAAGATTAATAGCTTTTATTCTTTGCTCTAATCCACTTTTGACTTCTATCCACTCTTTTTCTTTTAATATCCTAGGTATTAAATCTAATGGCCATTCTCTATCAATAAGCTTATTGTTATCGTAAACCCTAAAAGTTACCCCCATTGTTTTAATAACTGAGTCCCTTACTTTTGCTAATAATTTTTTTTTGGATGGACTTTGTTTGAAAAAATAATTGTAGGCGCTCAAAAATAATCTTCGTGGTTTATTTTTATCATTGAGATATTCATCATAAAAATTATTTTTTTGAGTATTCTGATTTTTCATTATTACACTATCTATGTCTAATAATAAAAGTGGTTTTAGATGAAAAAATTGCGTTCCTTCGGTTCTAACCTACTTCCGTCTTTTATTAAAAGATGAACGATATTAGATACTGTAACAAAGAGAAAGCATAAAGATAATCATTATTATGTATTTTTTTGTTATATAAATATAGAATACCTAATCACAAAAATTAATTGCTAATATGACTTATTGCGTAGGGATGAAGATGGATGATGGTATTGTTATGGTATCAGATTCAAGAACTAATGCTGGCCTGGATAATGTTTCTACATATAAAAAAATGTTTACTCATGCTGTTGGTGATAGATGTATTGTAATTGTCACATCTGGAAATTTATCTACTTCTCAACATGTTTTTAAAACCCTCAAAAATGATATTAATTCTAATAATCCAATTAATAGTTTAAATACATGTAAGAATTTCGATGAAATCGCAGATTATGTTGGACAAATTTCATGGAATCATTCGAAAACTGATGGGATTTCATTTAATACGCATCTTGGTTCTAATTTTATAATTGGAGGACAAATACAGGGACAGGACTCAGATTTAATGATGGTTTACCCAGTAGGTAATTATATAAGAGCTTCTGAAATAAAACCCTTTTTCCAGCTTGGTGAGACCAAATATGGTAAACCTATACTTGATAGATTAATCAGGAATGAAACTGAATTAGGAGACGCAGCAAGATGTGCGCTTGTTTCTTTTGATTCAACAATGAAAAGTGACCTAACGGTCGGTCCACCTATAGATTTAATAGTATACAAAAAAGATTCATTACAAATTTCACAGGAAGAGCATCTTCAATTTAAAACACCCTTTTTCTCTGATTTATCAAGTAAATGGTCAGAGGGATTAAGAAACCTATTTAAGGAGCTACCAAAGTTTGATTGGGAAAAAGATAAGTAATTCAATCATCTAAAAAATTATCTATAATCTTTTTATGATTGTGGCATTAGCAGTTCCACCACCCTCACAGATAGCCTGAAGGCCATAAGTAGATTCTCTTCTTTCCATTTCATGTAAAAGCGTAGTCATCAGCTTTGCACCAGTTGCTCCAAGTGGATGTCCAAGAGCCATTGCACCACCATTAACATTTAATTTTGATTTATCTGCTTTAAGTTCCTCAGCCCATGCAAGAGGAACAGGCGCAAAAGCCTCATTTACTTCATATAAATCAATATCATCAATTGATAAATTTGCAGTTTTCAAAGCTTTAATTGAGGCAGGAATTGGACCAGTTAGCATGAATACAGGATCATCTCCAACAACTGAAATTGAAACTATTTCAGCTCTTGGATTTGATTGTATTTTCTTTAAGCCTGCATCATTACAAACGAGAACAGCTGCAGCTCCATCTGTGATCTGACTTGCATTTCCTGCAGTAATTACTCCGCCGTCTGTAACTGGATTCAATCCAGCTAACTTATCT
>CBFHHV010000059.1:0-2085 GCA_965655775.1 Candidatus Marisimplicoccus sp. | reverse complement strand
TTTTCAAATTAAACGCTTCATAATAAAGAAATGATAAACCAAATTTATCATTAAATCTATATGTTAGTTTTGTAGTTGTTAGTGTTGAAACCCATGGTTGTATTATAATATCTGGTAATTTATCTTCATCAACTTCAATCCTTTGAAAAGATGCACCAGGAAGAAATGCACCAATATCAACGTGTATTTTTCCCTTATTTATCAATTTATAATTCCAAATTATATCAACTGCCCAAGGTTGAAGTCCATCAAGCTCATATCTAAAATTAGGATTTATTGAAAATCTATCATTACCTAATGAAAAGCTTGCACTTAATGCAGGTTCTCCAAGGGTATAAAGTGGAACCCAATCAACGCCATTATTATCAACTTTAATATTCCCTTTAATGTAGAATTCATCATTTGATTGAGATAAAATCAAATTTGGAATTAAAATCAATAAAATTACAAACCATCTATTCATATTTTAATTTATAAGGTTAATAACAATCTGCGAATATATTATAAATAAGAAATATTCATTGTTGCTAATTAATTTTTTTTTTAAAACTATCAAATTGTTTGTTTTAATGGCGCTTAACTAAGAAATGTATAATAAAAAAGTAAAAAATAGTGTTAAGTTTATTTTGAACCTCCAAATCTCCACATGATAATTCCCCCAGTTATAAACATCTATCTGGATAGTGAGTTCTCCATTTAGAAAAATTCAAGCTATTTCTTTTTTGATAAGTACATTAAATAAAATGAAATTAACATAATACCAAATCCTATATATGCATATTTTCCTATCAAAAAATCCCCCATTGCTGTAAATAGACCAATAAAAAAAACTGGATAAGCATATTTAATTGCCCAATTTTTGTTGATTTTCATACCTTCAATTTAGAAAAATCATGTAGAAATACGACAAAAACCCTCATACCAATTTATAACTATGTGAAAATAAACACTATAAGATCAAAAAGATATATTGTATTGGTAAATTAGTTTCTATATCAATTTCCTATAATTACTTATAAATAAACTATCTATCGTTAATGGGTATTCCTTCTGCGCCACTCCTTGATGACCAATGAGAATGCATTTTTTTCCATTCTTTGTCAACTTTAGTCCAAAAAAATGAGACTCTAGCGGCATAATTTATTTTAACATTTTTATAGATATAGTCTCCATCTACATTAAATGTTACTACTGCACTACTTTTATTAGGAGAAACCTGAACAAAATGATCATAAGTACTAAAATTAATCCATTGATAATTTACAGGAGTTGTAAAATACTCCTCATCATATAACCTCAGAGAACTTCCGTTTGAAGAAAAGGTCGAGGAGTAAAAATTGTTATCAAGAAATTTTTTAGCCTCTTTATAATCTCTTCCAGTAGAAGCAACTTTAGTCCATTGAATACTTTTTTTGATTAACTCTTCATTTAGTTGTTCTTCTTGTGCGCTAATAAAAACAGGAAACAAAAGAATTATTAGTATTTTTTTCATACCTGTTTTTGATATTATCAAATTATTCCATTAAACCTAACTGAGAAAGCATATCTAGGTTATCAAAGAAGTTCTGCTCTTGTTTAATCTTTCCATCTTCCATTAATATTAATGTAGTTCCAGAGAGATTTAATGATTTTCCTGTAGGAGGAATTCCGAAGAAATCTCCATCATGTGTGCCTTTAAAGTTCCAGTGTTTAACTAATTTATCTCCTTGTCCGAAAATATCAACAAAAGTAAACTCAGCATCAGAGAATCCAAGCAAAAAATTACCGTAATAATTCTTTGTTCCTTCTATTCCCACAATATTATTATCAGGAATCACAACTGTAACATCGTCTGTAAAGAATTGATCGTTTACAATTTCCATGTTTCTTTCATTAAAGAATTCAGACCAAACCTCTTGATAGGTTCTTGAATTTTCAGACACTTTAAGGTCTTCTTTTGGAGTCTGGCAACCTAAAGCAACTAGAGTAATCATTGTAAAAATTGATAAATGTTTAAATTGTTTTTTCATAATAATGTAAAGTTATTTTTTTTAACTGACTACTGATGTATTGTGATTTATAACAGTAGTAATCTCAGTAATTTCA
>CBFHHV010000058.1:0-2129 GCA_965655775.1 Candidatus Marisimplicoccus sp. | reverse complement strand
TACTAACTATTTTCAACCCTAAAGGTTCAGTACAATTAACTTAATGTCGCGTCTTGTAGCGCATTATCTTTAACAGGCTGTTAAGCCAATGATATAAAGGGATTACGTTCTGTATTGGTAAATAAGTTTCTATTGCACTTATTCCCAAATACAGTATAGATTTAAATGAAATCGATAATAATCTTAGCTGAGGTCAATAATCTATTTTTTTATTTAAGTCTTTAAACTCCTTAAATTCTTTTCTACCAACATACATTTTGCTAATTAATGAGATAATTTCATCAGTCAAATCTTTTGCATTTTTGGATGAAAGATTAAATTTAGTGCCATCCATGCTAATTAATTGATTCTTCTCTGAACTCAATTTAATTGAGGTGTAAAAATAATATCTAATAACGTAATCAAGTGTCAAATTAGTATCATTATAGTATTGATTAAACAAAGATTTATCAGATATTGTTGTATTTAAAACTCTGTACGGTTTAGAAAAGCCATCACTAAGTCTTAGAGCAGGTAATACAGTCCCTTGAGAATATAGGCTGAATGATAATAATAAAGCTATAGTTTGAATAATACATCTCATAAATATATTATTATAAGCTTGGTTTAGAATGTATATCATTAATCTCTATCCAATATCCTTGAGGATCTTGAATCCATATTTGTCTTTGACCATCAACTCTTTCCTGAATAGTATTCAACTCACCTTTCCAATTCGAAAAATCAATTTCATTTATTTTTAGATTATCAATAAACAATTCAAAATTTTTAGGACTAAATGCCATATGAATCGACTTTGGTAATTCATTAATTTCAGATTTTGATTGAATTAAATGTATTTCCATGCCGTTATTGGTCTTAAACCAGCGTTTAGGTGGATCTTGTCCTGCACCTACTGGTATTTCTTGCAATCCAAGAATATCTATATAAAAGTCACCTGACTCTTTTAAATTATTTACTATTAATGCTTGATGATCAAAAAAAAGATTATTGTCTTGTGACATAGATTTCATATTTATCAAAAGTATAGTTATTAAAAGAAAGTTTTTCATCAAATAAAAGTAATAATTAAGTTGTAAATCGAAACTTCCGTACATCAGAAATTGTTTTCAAAAAGAAAAATTGATGTAACTATATAAACTACTATACAGAATAGCATAACAAAGTTATTCCAGCCCTCTTTCCATTTATTGTCTTGCTCTTTAAATTGAAGCCACTTATTAATTTGAAACATTCCAGCACCTACAAAAAAGAATATGAGTCCTTTAAATATGATCTCTATTGGCATAAATAAAAGTAATGATTGGATGTTATTTATAAAAAAAAGCCCACGATTATTTCCACGAGGGTTAATAATATTAAAATATCTTTATAAACTTGAGGTTTTAGTAATTTATGGTGTTATCTGTGCATTAAAAATTAAACTATTAAAATTATCTAATTAACTATAATTAGTTTTAGTACTCTGCCTGAAAATCTATCAAATAAATTCCCAACAGATTCATTGGATTGAAAAGAAATTCTAATAAATCCTTCTCCAAAACTTAAGTATGCAGAAGTACTTGAATCTGAGTTAATAAAAACTTGAGGAAGCTGACTCCATCTTTCAGGAGTGTCATCATCATATGTTCTTTGAATGTAAGCAGATATTAATGCATTGCTATATACATCTTCAGTAATTTCGGGCACAGAAATTTCAAAATTACCGTATTGTTCATCATCACTTAAATATGTCAACTCAGAAGGAATTTCTAATAAGACTTTTTTATTTTCTGTATTATTAATTATAGTCTCAGCCATTTGATTATCATCTCCTGATGCACAAGAAATAAATAATGAACATATAAATGTAAAAAGTAAAAGATTTTTCATTGTTTGTTTATTTATTTAAACTTAATTATTAAAAACCATAATTATGTTACGCATATCTTAAATTTTAATTAATATCATTAAGTTATCATCTATTAATCTAAAAATCAATATATGTAATTATAGTAAAGGCATATCCTCTTCATTAAGTTCAGGGAGTAATTTGTATATTGTTACCTATTAATCATAAATCAATTAAAATGAAAAAAATATTATTTATACTGACTGTAGTATTTTTCTCTGGATTAGTTTTTTCACAA
>CBFHHV010000057.1:0-2232 GCA_965655775.1 Candidatus Marisimplicoccus sp. | reverse complement strand
CACAATATGAACACATTTGAAATTAAATACAAAGGAGACCTAAGAACTACTGCAATTCATTTAGACTCTGGATCTGAAATAAATACAGATGCTCCAAAAGACAATCATGGACTTGGAGAAACCTTCTCTCCTACCGATATGGTATGTACTGCTTTGGCAAGTTGTATATTAACTATTATGGCAATTGCTGTTGAAAAAGATAATATCAATATTAAGGGGACTACTGCAGTTGTTAAAAAAACAATGGGAACTAAACCTAGACGGATTTCCAAGATTGATATTAATTTAACTTTCCCAAGAGAATATGATCAAAAAACTAAAACTATTTTAGAGAGAGCTGCTTATAATTGTCCAGTTCATCATACATTATCTGACACTGTAGAAAAAAATATTTCTCTTACTTATTTGAGTTAAAATAACAGGTAAAAAAAGGTAAGCTTTTCAAGTTTCCAATTTAAGACTGAAACAAATCTCTTAGGGTTTATATAAAAGAGTAGGGATTTTTATAAAAAATATCTAATCAACTTTGGTAAATATATTAAGTCAAAAACGATAGCAATAATTGCAGAAACTATAGTAAGCAAACCTAATTGACTTATTGAATTAAATTCAGAAAAAAGAAGAGGAATTAATGTTACAATTATAATTAGCGTAGTTTTAATAACCGCTTTTCCGGTAACTCGTAGTGATTTGTCAATGGCCTCTTTCTTACTAGCACCCCTTAGAATATTAAATCTGTAAGAAGTTATTATATGAATAGAATCATCAACAATTAATCCGAATATAATGGCAAAAATAAATGCATTTGATAAACTAAAATAAAAGGTTCCCAGACTCATTAATCCAATGCAAACAAAAATTGGGAATGTATTTGGGATTAGAATAATAAGAAAATACTTAAAATTAAAATTAGAAATAATTAAGAATAATAAACATATTGTTAGAATAGCAATCATCAAACCAAATAGTATCTCCAGTGTTATTTTATCACTTAATTTATCAAATAGATAACCATTTCCTTTTAATTGAATTTTGATATTTAAATCATTTGCCTTTTGGTTTATTTTATTATAAATAATTAAACTTTCTTTTGATCCAATATCAGGCATTCTGGTTTTCATGCTAATTTGTTTCTCTTCTATTTCTTGAAAATAGTTTTCATTAATGGACTTTAAATTTTTAAATGATCCAAAAAGAGAGTAATCAAGTGTAAATCCCATTGATTTTATTTCATTCTCAAGTTTAATTATACTATCTAGTTTTAGATTATCATTTATTTCAATATTAAAAAATACTTCTTTATACCCACCAAAATTCTTATCGAAAAACTGCATTTCTTTATATAAATCAGAGGACTTATTAAACTCATCATATATATGATTATTAATTTCAAAATAATTTATTCCAAACAAACATAAAAAGGACATTATGAATATGAGCGGGATAGATTTTTTACTATTTTGGAATTTAATAAATTTAGAAATTAGATTATCTATTTTATTAGTTTGTAAGTTTTTTCCTTTTATAATATGAAGATTTAACTCTATGCATATTGAATAGGTAACAAGAATAACAAAAAGAGATATTGATATACCGATAGTTGTAATCATTCCTAATCTTGATATTGGCAAAACGTTAGAGAAGCAAAAACTTAAAAATCCAATAGCTGTAGTAATGGAAGTTAAGGCAACAGGTTTTCCAATATTGTTGACCTGATATTTAAAATACTCCAGTTTTGATTTTTTAGTTTCTCCATTATCATTAACTAAATGCATAAAATCAGAAATACAAACAATAAACAATATTGCGGGCATAATAATCATAACAAGTTCAATTCCTCCAAATAATATTTGAGATATCATTAAACTTATGGTAATACTAAATAGGACACTTATTATAACAATTGAAACAAATTTTATGTTTCTAGAAAAAATCCAAAGTATGAGAGAGCATAGAAAAGCACTAATAAAAGTGATATAAAGAAGCTCTTTAATTACTTTTTCTTTTATGTAAATTTCTCCTTTTACTTGACTTGTGATATAGATGGATGGAGCCTCAAGTGTATTAAATTTATATTCAAGATTTTTGATAAACTTTTTATTAAAATCTTCTCCTAAACCAGATTTTAAAATAATTATGTAAAAAAACTTTTTTTGATCCTTTGAAATAAATAAACTTTCCTTACTATTTATTTTTTTTATGAAATCATTAAAATCTATTTTATTCTCTATT
>CBFHHV010000056.1:0-2285 GCA_965655775.1 Candidatus Marisimplicoccus sp. | reverse complement strand
GGTCCTATAGCTCAGTTGGTTAGAGTAGATGACTCATAATCATTTGGTCCCTGGTTCGAGTCCAGGTGGGACCACCCAGAAAAACCGTAATTATTTATATTACATATAGTTGCGGTTTTTTATTTCACATTTGGCAACATATTGGCAACAAAATCAAAAAAAATCCACTTGCTAACTATAAAACATACCCGCGGGGTCATTTTAAAAATCAGTTTTCTTTTTGGGGGATGTGTCTGGTAAATGGTGTATAATTTTTGGGGTGGGGGTGAAAAATAATTAATAATCACTAACCTCTTTTCGCATCTACAAAATTCACATCCATCAGTATAATCACGAGTATTGCCTTGATTTAGTGTTTTATGAAGTTCTACTAGTGTTTTTTCTATTTAGAAAAATTGAGTAGTTTTTTTAATATTCTTAACTTAAGAATTAAAAAACAATGAAATATTTTATAATAATAACTTATCTGTTTTTTTGTCATGACTTAATTGGACAGAACTCAGATAAAAATGAAATTCTTAACATCATTGATCAGATAAAATATGGATGGGAAAATGGAGATGGTAAACCATTCAATGAAAACTTCTTAGACTTTAATGGGGCAAAATATTTTGAATCAGGTGGTAAAAACATAGGTCTTAATGATCTAATTTTAAATCATGTTGAACCTGAAAAGGATGCGTTATTTTTTCTTGAATTAAACTATTCCAATATAGATGTATTTATAGAAAATAATTTTGCGTGGGTTACTGCAGACACAGAGGTTAAAGGAAAGGTTAGAAGAAATGATTTAGAGTTTGATAAGACTGGGCATCAAACATATATTTTTAAAAAAATTGAGGGAAAATGGAAGGTTATACATTCTCATAGCTCAAGTAGGGATAGAAGGAATTAAAAAAACTTTTCATAGAAACTTACAGTTTAAAACAATAAAATAAACCCATAATCAATTAGGTGTTCTTATTCATTTTTTTATTTTTGTAATGTTATATGGATAAAATAACACATAAAATAACAGCTTTTGTAATGGCCTTTGTCGTGTTGTTCTCAACAACTTCATATGTCATTAATATGCACTATTGTGACGATGCTTTAGTAGAAACCTCTATAATGCATAAATCCAATGATTGCGAAATGGAAATGGAAAAACCTTCCACTGAAAAATGTTCTATTATCAATAAAAATTGTTGTTTTGACAAGCAATTATTAATTGAAGGTCTTGATGAAGGTCAGTATACACTTAATAATATTTCTTTTGAGCAAAAACTATTTATCGATTCATTTGTTTATACCTATATTAATTATTTTGAAGGGTTAGAAAAAAAAGTGTCTCTTTACGAAGAATACAAACCACCTTTTCTAATCAAGCGTATCTATAAGATTGAAGAGACTTATTTAATTTGATTTTTAAACAATTAACTACATTATCTTATGACTTTATGTCGTACGGATAATCTACTGTATTAGGTGTTTTTTTGACATCATTGTTTAATTATTTAATTACGAAAGCCTATGCTGAATAAAAGCATAAAATTTTTAATAGAAAATAAAGTCATAGCTGTTTTAATGCTTATCCTTTTTACAGGATGGGGAACAGTAAATGCTCCATTTAATTGGGATACAGGATTTTTACCAAATAATCCTGTTGCTGTAGATGCTATTCCTGATATTGGAGAAAACCAACAAATAGTATATACCAAATGGGATGGTAGTTCACCACAGGATATTGAAGACCAAATAACCTATCCATTAACAACATCATTGCTTGGTATTCCAGGTGTAAAAACTATTCGTAGCTCATCAATGTTTGGCTTTTCAAGTATCTATGTAATTTTTGAAGAAAATGTAGAGTTTTATTGGAGTCGAAGTAGAATATTGGAAAAACTTAACTCATTACCAAGTGGTTTATTGCCAGATGGTGTTAATCCTACTTTAGGTCCAGATGCTACAGGTTTAGGACAAATATTTTGGTATACATTAGAGGGTCGTGATGAAAACGGAAATGTAACTGGAGGTTGGGATTTAAAAGAATTACGAAGTATTCAAGATTACTATGTTAAATATTCACTATCATCTGCAAGTGGTGTATCAGAAGTAGCTTCTATTGGTGGTTACGTCCAAGAATATCAAGTGGATGTTAATCCTGAATTAATGCGACAATACAATATAGACTTAAATCATATTGTAACAGCGGTTAAGGAAAGTAATAAAGATATTGGTGCGCAAACTATTGAAATCAATAATGTAGAATATTTTGTGCGTGGTTTGGGTTATGTAAAATCTAT
>CBFHHV010000055.1:0-2435 GCA_965655775.1 Candidatus Marisimplicoccus sp. | reverse complement strand
GGTAATCCTAATTCTGTTAATAATGCATGAGCCTCTTTATCAGAGTTTGTACTTGTAACAAAAGTTATATCCATACCTGCAATCTTGTTTACTTTATCGATATTAATCTCAGGGAATATAATTTGTTCTCTAATTCCCAGATTGTAATTTCCTCGTCCATCAAATCCTTTTGAATTTATACCTTGGAAGTCTCGAACTCTTGGAAGAGCAATTGTGATAAGCCTATCAAGAAATTCATACATTCTCTCTCCCCTTAATGTTACCTTAGCTCCAATTGGAGATCCTTTACGAAGCTTAAATGAAGCAACATCCTTTTTTGATAAAGTTGCAATAGCTTTTTGACCTGATATTAGTGTCAACTCATCAACAGCATGATCTACAAGTTTTTTATCACTAACTGCAGCACCAACTCCTCTAGAAATAACAATTTTTTCTAAAACTGGAACCTGCATTATATTATCCAACTGAAGTTTGTCTTTTAATTCATTAACAATCTTGTTAGAGTAATCTTCTTTAAGTCTTGGTGTGTAGCTCATTTTTAGATTATTTCTTTAGATTTTTTAGATATTCTAACTTTTTTTCCATCCTCAACTTTGTAACCTACCCTAGTTTTCTCACCATCCTTAGTCATTAATGATAAATTAGAAATATTAATAGGTAGCTGTTTCTCAACTATGCCACCTTTAGGATTCTCAGAGTTTGGCTTAGTATGTCTTTTAACTGTATTAACGCCTTCGACAATTGCTTTATTTGAGTTATAAAGAATTTTAAGGACTGTACCTTTCGCTCCTTTATTCTCTCCGGCAATAACTAATACTTGATCTCCTTTTTTAATTTTTATTTTATTCATCACATTCAATATTATAAAACTTCAGGTGCAAGAGATACTATTTTCATAAATTGCTTATCTCTTAATTCTCTAGCCACAGGACCGAATACTCTTGTTCCTCTCATCTCTCCTGTTTGAGATAATAAAACACAAGCATTTTCATCAAATCTAATATAAGATCCATCATTTCTTCTAACTTCTTTTTTTGTTCTAACAACCACTGCAATTGAAACTTGACCTTTCTTTACAGTACCATTAGGAGTTGCATCTTTAACAGTTACAACAATTTTATCACCTAATCTGGCATACCTTCTTTTTGTTCCACCTAAAACTCTTATAGTTAGAACTTCTTTTGCTCCAGTATTATCTGCTACCTTAAGTCTTGATTCTTGTTGTACCATTTTATTTTGCTCTTTCTATTATTTCTACAATTCTCCACTTTTTTGTCTTACTCATTGGTCTAGTCTCCATAATTTTTACAGTATCTCCTTCATTACAGTCATTCTTTTCATCGTGTGCAACATACTTTTTGGTTTTTAAGACAAACTTTCCATAGACAGGATGCTTTACTTTTTTAACCTCTGAAACAATAACAGACTTATCCATTTTATCAGATGAAACAATTCCAATTCTTTCTTTTCTTAAACTTCTAGTTGACATTTAATCTTGTTTTTTTTCGTTTAATATTGTTTTTAACATAGCTATTTGCCTTCTTAACGTTTTAATTTCAAGAGGATTTTCAATAGTTTGAACTGAGTTGTTAAACTTAAGTTGTGATAATTTTTTTGATGTATCAGTCAACTTTTCGTTTAACTCGTCAATGGTCATATTTCTAATTTCAGTTATTTTCATAATTATCCTTCAAAATCTCTTGCTACTATAAACTTAGTTGTAACAGGTAACTTTTGTGCAGCTAACCTTAATGCCTCTTTAGCAACTGCAATTGGTACACCAGAAACTTCAAAAAGAATTCTTCCTGGCTTTACAACTGCAACAAAATATTCAGGAGCACCTTTACCTTTACCCATTCTAACCTCAAGAGGTTTTTTTGTAATTGGTTTATCTGGAAAAATTTTAATCCACAGCATACCTTCTCTTTTCATATACCTCGTAGCTGCAATCCTAGCTGCCTCTATCTGTCTTGAAGTTAAAAACTTAGACTCTAAAGATTTAATTCCAAACATACCATTAGATAGTCTATGTCCTCTTTGGGACAAACCTTTCATACGGCCTTTCTGGGCTTTTCTGTATTTAGTTCTTTTAGGTGTTAACATATCTAATTAACTTTTTCTTTCTCTTTGTCTAATATTCTTCTTAGAATTACCAGAAGACTTTTTCATTCCCACTAATGGAGATAATTCTCTTTTTCCATAAACTTCACCTTTCATTATCCAAACCTTAATTCCAAGTCTACCATAAGTAGTATGGGCTTCAACTATTGCATAATCAATATCCGCCCTAAAAGTAGAAAGAGGAATTCGACCTTCTTTATATGATTCTGACCTAGCCATTTCTGCACCATTCAGTCTTCCTGATATTTGAATTTTAATACCTTCAGCATTCATCCTCATTGCTGCTGCAATAGCCATTTTTATTGCTCTTCTAT
>CBFHHV010000054.1:0-2521 GCA_965655775.1 Candidatus Marisimplicoccus sp. | reverse complement strand
CAGTTGCTCTTCTAACAGCATCTACTGCACTTTCTTTACAACCATACTTGTTATCAAATTTAGATTTTGTGACAGAATCATTCACATTAATAGCAGGCATTGGAAGTGTACCATCTTTCATTCTGTCATATAATCTATGAACACCAGTTGTAGTTTCTTCTGAAAGACCTTT
This sequence comes from Candidatus Marisimplicoccus sp., assembly GCA_965655775.1. Lineage (GTDB taxonomy): Bacteria > Bacteroidota > Bacteroidia > Flavobacteriales > Flavobacteriaceae > Marisimplicoccus. The sequence goes on along the minus strand of CBFHHV010000054.1, from coordinate 2,349 downwards.
AATACCAGCTACAAGTTCTGGATAATCATCTATAACCATATTAGTCAAATCACCACCATCATCTAAAATCAGATTAAGTGGTTTCTTTTCTTCCCCAAAGAATAATGTCTGTTCTATACACCAGTTAAATTCTTCTTCTGTCATTCCCTTCCATGCATAAACTGGTATGCCATTGGCAGCAATTGCAGCAGCAGCATGATCTTGAGTTGAGAAAATATTACAAGAACTCCATGTTACTTGGGCACCGAGATCAACAAGTGTTTCAATAAGTACAGCTGTCTGAATTGTCATGTGAAGACATCCAGCAATTCTTGCATCTTTAAGTGGTTTGTCTTTTTTAAACTTTTTTCTTAAAGCCATAAGACCAGGCATTTCAGCCTCAGCAAGTTTAATCTCTTTTCTTCCCCATTCTGCAAGAGAAATATCTTTAACTTTATATGCAGTATATTTATTATCAGTCTTGTTCTTCATAATTATGATTATTGTGCAAAAATAAACTTAAAAATCAATTAAATCAAATGCCAATTCTTAAAGATTTTATAATAAATCAGAAAACAAAAATTAAGTTGTGGGAGGTTAATCTTGGTGAACTAGATTACCAATGTTTAGATAAGCATGATACTGACCTTATAAAATTGAAAAAAAATGACCTAGCAAAAGAACAATTTTTGGCTGTGAGGAAGATCTTAGAACTAGAAAATCCAAATTTTAAAATAAGATATGATAAATCAGGGAGGCCCTCAATTAATTCCGATTTAAATATATCAATATCACATTCAAACTTTATGGCAGCTGTTGTTTTTTCAAGTACAAGTAAAACCGGTATTGATATTGAGCTAAAAGACACTAAGATTGTCAATATTAAAGATAAGTTTCTCAATGAATCTGAAAAACTAAATACTGAATATGAAACTAATATTGATTATTTAACAAAGATATGGACGGCAAAGGAATCTATCTACAAGGCTCTTGGAATAAAGGGTATTTCTTTTTCGAACAATATTATAATTAAAAAATTATCAAATAATAGGGGTCAAGGAAATTATATAAACGGCAAAGAAAATGATAAATTTGATTTGATTTTTTTTTCAATAGATGATTATATCCTTTGTTATGCTCAATCAAATAATTAATTATGAATGAAATAATTGATTTTTTATTTTCTCAGTACTCAACATATTCAGATACATTTATTTATCTTGAAATTTTTGCAGTAGGTATGAACATTATTAGCGTTGTATATGCAAAACAAAATAATATTTTGGTGTACCCAACAGGGCTTATAGGAACAGGAATATTCGTCTATATACTTTTTAATTTCTCTCTTTTAGGTGATATGATAATTAATGGATACTTTTTTATCATGTCCATTTACGGATGGTATTATTGGTCAAGAAAAAAGGATGAAGTATTTATAAATAATGTTTCTAGACTTGAAAAAAAAGAATACATACAGTTGATTTTTTTAGCTTTAGTAAGTCTTCTGTTTATTTATTTTGTATATGTTCAGTTTGATAAATGGAATAGCTGGACAGCATATGTTGATAACATAACAACCGCTATTTTCTTTGTTGCTATGTGGTTAATGGCCAAGAGAAAGATTGAAAGTTGGATATTTTGGATTATAGGAGATTTAATAACAGTTCCACTATATTTCTATAAAGGTTTGACAATTTCCTCACTTCAGTATATTATTTTTACAGTCTTAGCAATATTAGGCTACATATCATGGAAAAAGATCTTACTCAAAACGAATCATTAATTAAGAGGGTTGTTATTTGTGGTCCTGAATCAACGGGTAAATCTACTTTAACAAAAGATTTGGCTTCATATTTTAATACAAGTTATGTTGAGGAATTTGCTAGAGACTTTCTTCAAGAAAAATGGAATACACAAAATAAAGTTTGTTCAAAAGAAGATTTAATAGAGATAGTTAAAGGTCAAATTATGAATGAAAATAAAGCAATTGACTTAGCAAAAAAAATAATTTTTTGTGATACGAATATTCTTACAACCATTGCTTGGTCAAGAACTCATTTTAATGGTTTTTGTGATGCTTGGATAGAAAACCAATCAAAAAAATTGAACTATGACTACTATTTAATTTTAAATGTTGATATACCTTGGGTAAAAGATGATCTTCGAGATAGACCACATGAAAGACTAGAAATGTTTAAAGCACATAAATTAGAGCTTGATAAATTAAGTGTTAAGTTTGATATAATTTCTGGTCAAAACTTTAACAAAAGATTTAATACTGCTGTTGATTTAATAAATAAAAATCTTTAATTTTGAAATGAATTGGGGTGCTTAAACTAAGCTGAGATTAAACCCATAGAACTTAGACAG
>CBFHHV010000053.1:0-2593 GCA_965655775.1 Candidatus Marisimplicoccus sp. | reverse complement strand
TGATATAAATGATATGATGTATGAAAGTAGACAACCTTTTTAAATGCCTTGTTGGGAACTATTCCATGAAAATTATTAAATAGGTATCTCTTATTGATGGATTCCACTTCTTTTAAATCGCTTATCAATTTATTTTTTTCTAGTTCAAAATCAAGATTTTCACATCGGTAAGTATTAAAAGCTTTAAGTGTGGGTAAATTCTTTATATAGTTTTTTACATTATATCTCACTATATACTTAAGATAGAGTCTGTGAAAAATACCAAAAACAAATCCTACAATAAAGATCAAAGGGTTAAGTTTTGTCTTGTTTAAATATACGTCGATAAAGGCAGAACAGTGTTTAAGCATCATTGAGGAGTTCATTCTCCCCCATTTAGCATCGGTATCTTTATCTAGCAAATGAATTGAATTAATTAATTTAGAATAGTTCATCATTAGTAGTTAAGTAGATAATCTAACTTATCTTTTAACTTATAGCTTGCTTGAAATCCTTCTTCAAGATTTTTAGCAAAAGGTACTGGGGTATCTAAAGATCCAACTCTCACAATAGGAGCATCTAAATGTTCAAATACTTCTTCACTAATTACAGCTGAAATCTCTCCTAAATAGCTATTAAAAAGGGTATCTTCACCTAAAAGTAATACTTTACCTGTTTTTTTTACTGAACTAAAAACCAATTCTTTATCCCATGGAACAAGAGTATTTAAATCAATAATTTCAATTTCCTGATTTTTATAATTATCCAATAGATCCAATGCCCAATGAACACCTAATCCATAACTCACAATAGTCACTTTTGATCCAATATTTCTAATTTTCCCTTTTCCTAGCTCTAATGTGTATCTAGATGATGGTATTTCTTCAGATACAGTCCTGTATAAAAACTTATGCTCAAAATACATTATAGGGTTAGGATCATCAATAGATGCATTGAGTAAGCCCTTTGCTTCATATGGATGAGACGGGTATACAACTTTTAAACCAGGAACTTTAGTAAACCAAACTTCATTTGTTTGAGAATGAAATGGACCTGCCCCTACTCCTCCTCCACAAGGCATTCTTACTACTATATCAGAGTTTTGGGCCCATCTATAATTTGACTTAGCTATAAGGTTAACTACTGCAGTAAAACCTGAGCTAACAAAGTCTGCAAATTGCATCTCTACGATAGACTTATAGCCTCCAACACTTAAACCATATGCAGATGATAATATTACTGATTCACATAAAGGTGTATTCAACACTCTGTTTTTTCCATATTTATCAAATAAACCGTCTGTGACTTTAAATACACCACCATATTCGGCAATATCCTGCCCCATAATCACAAGATTATCATGGTTTTCCATTGATTCATAGATACCGTCCTTTATTGAATCTACAAGCCTTACTTCCCTTAAAGATTCAACTTTTGAGTCTGATTTTCCTTCATTATGCTCTTTATAGACATCCCCTAACTCATTTTCAAGGTTAAAATCAACCTCTTTGTATGAGTTAGCAAAACTCCAGTTTTGATCAATTTCTTTAGAAGTAGAGGCCTTAATAGCATCCATTTCTTTTTTTGATAAATATTTTGACTTCAATAAAAACGCCTCAAAATGAGATATAGGATCTTTTTTAGCCCACTCCTCTATAATAATATCGTCTATATAAGCTTGACCACTTGCCTCTTCATGACCTTTCATCCTAAATGTCTTAAATTCAATTAAAACAGGCTTTGAGTCTTTTCTCATATTTTCAACAACTGATTTAACACAACTGTAAACATCAATTATATTATTTCCATCAATTATATAAGATTCAATACCATATGAATCACCTCTATCTGCGAGATTTTCAATTGCATATTGCTCATTTACTGGAGTACTTAGGCCATACCCATTATTTTCAATACAGAATATTACTGGTAGATTCCAAGTTGAGGCTAGATTTAATGCTTCATGAAAATCCCCTTGACTTGTTCCTCCATCACCAGTAAAAACTGCTGTAACCTGATTGTTATTCTTTAATTTATTTGATAATGCAATTCCACAAGCTACTCCCATTTGAGGTCCTAAATGAGAAATCATTCCAACAATTTTGTGTTCATTTGTCCCAAAATGAAAGCTTCTATCTCTCCCTTTTGTGAACCCTTCATTTTTTCCTTGCCATTGAGCAAACAGTCTATCTAATGGAATTTTTCTGGATGTAAATACACTAAGATTTCTATGCATTGGCAGAATATACTCATCCATATCTAAAGCCTCCGTAACTCCAGTTGATATAGCCTCTTGACCAATTCCACTAAACCATTTTGAAACTTTACCTTGTCTCAGAAGAATGATCATTTTTTCTTCAATCATTCTAGACTTCAACATGTTTTGAAATAAATTGATAAGAATATCTTTATCTATTCCGTTTACGTCAAACTTCATAATGACCAATCAATTTTCTTTTTTCCATAACTATCTAAATACTCATTACATTTACTAAAATGTTTATTGCCAAACCAATAACCTCTATTTGCACTCAATGGAGATGGATGACCTGATTCTAGTATCTTATGTTTACTTGCATCAATCAATTTTCTTTTCTGCTTAGCAAATGATCCC
>CBFHHV010000052.1:0-2653 GCA_965655775.1 Candidatus Marisimplicoccus sp. | reverse complement strand
TCACTTCGATTTATATGAAGTTTGATCATGAGATTGAAGATACCAAGAGTATCTATAAAGACTTCTATGAAAATCATCCTTTTACTTTTTTGTCTAAAAATGATATAAACCTAAAAGAGGTCATTAATACTAATAAATGCCATGTGAAAATAGAATTCCATGAAAGTATAATTCATATAACTACTGTTTTAGATAATCTTCTTAAAGGGGCATCGGGTCAAGCTGTACAAAACTTGAATATTATTTATGGTTATGAGGAAAGCTTAGGTTTAAATTTTAAAGGTTCAATTTATTAATATGAAAACATTTGACGTTTACAACCAATTTGATGTAATTCCTGTAAAGGGAAAGGACGTATACATTTATGATGAATTTAATAACAAGTATTTAGATTTATATGGAGGTCATGCAGTAATCTCAATTGGTCATTCTGAAAAAAAATATGTTAAGAATATAACTAATCAACTTAAGAATATCGGATTTTATTCAAATGCTGTAAGAAATCCATTACAGGATAAATTATCCAAAGAAATTAACTTACAAGCAGATTTAGATAATTATAAGCTGTTTATGTGTAACTCTGGAGCTGAGGCTGTTGAAAATGCTCTAAAGCTTTCTTCTTTTTATACAGGAAAGAAGAGAATAATTGCTTTTAAAAACTCATTTCATGGCAGAACATCAGCAGCTGTTGCAGTAACTGATAATAAATACATTAACTCTGAGCTAAACAAACAACATAATGTTAGTTTCATAGAATTTAATGAGAATACTAAGTTAGAAATAGAGTTGGACAAAGGAGACGTATGTGCAATAATATTTGAATCAATACAAGGGGTTGGAGGACTTGATCAACCTGATGAGGACTTTATTAATGGACTAGCCTATTATCAAAAAAAATATCAGGTATCTATAATTGCAGATGAAGTTCAATCTGGATTTTGTCGTTCAGGTCAATTTTTTGCTTTTCAAAAATTTAATATTCAGCCTGATATAATTACCATTGCAAAAGGAATGGGAAATGGTTTTCCAGTTGGAGGAATTCTTGTAAACCCTAATATCCATCCTCAAAAAGGTATACTCGGGACAACATACGGTGGTAATCACTTAGCATGTGTTGCTTCTTTGAGTGTTCTTGAATATTTGAAAAAAAATAACATTTGTAATAAAGCGTTAGAGTTAGAGAGATATTTTAAAGATATTGCTTCAAAATTCAACTCTATAAAAAAGGTAAAGGGGAGAGGTTTAATGTTAGGAATAGAATTTGATTTTGATGTCTCTGAATTAAGATCAAAGTTAGTGTATGAACATAAAATTTTTACTGGTAGCAGTAGTAATAAAAATCTAATTAGAATATTACCTCCATTGTCAATTAAAAAAAATCATTTTGATATTTTTTTCAATGCACTTAACAAATCACTATGAAAAATTTCTATAACCTCAATGATATAAAAGATATTAATCAATCAATTGATGAAATACTTGATATAAAAAGTAATATTGGAAAAAGTCAAAAAATCTTTGAGGACAAAATTATTGGCTTAATTTTCTTTAACCCCAGCCTAAGAACAAGAATGAGTACATACAAAGCATCTAAAAATCTTGGATTAGAAACTTTTTTTATAAATATCTCAAATAATATATGGTCTTTAGAATTTGAAGATGGTAAAATAATGGATTCCTCAAACGTAGAACATATAAAAGATGCTGCTAGGGTAATTTCTAATTATTGTGATATTATTGGTGTAAGATCATTCCCATTATTAAAAAGTAAAGAAAAGGATGCGGAAGATCAAATAATAAAAAGTTTTATTAAATACTCAAATATTCCTGTATTTAATATGGAGAGTTATATTGCCCACCCTCTTCAAGCACTTACTGATTTAGTTACAATTAAAGAAAATTCTTTAGTTAATAAACCAAAAGTATTATTGACATGGGCTCCTCACATTAAACCCTTGCCTCATGCAGTTCCTAATTCATTTGTTAGAGCAATTATGAAAATGAATTTTGATATATCAATTACTAATCCTGAAGGTTTTAATCTTGATCCAACTATTTTGAAAGGAATAAAAATTAATAATAACCAGTCGGATGCTTTTAAAGGTGTTGATTTTGTTTATGCAAAGAACTGGAGTTCTTTTGAAAATTATGGCAAGGTGAGTAATAACAATAATGATTGGATAGTTGATAAAAAAAAGATGGCAAAAACTAATAATGCAAAATTTATGCATTGCCTTCCCATTAGAAGAAATTTAGTTGCAACTGATAATGTTATTGATAGTAAACAATCGCTTATTATTGAGCAATCCAAAAACAGAACATATACTGCTCAGTATATTATAAAAAAACTATTAAAAAATGGATAAAATTTTAATTGTAAAGATTGGAGGAAACTTAATTAATAATAGTCAAATTTTAAATAGATTTTTAAGATCTTTTGCTAAAATTGAAACCAAAAAAATATTAATTCATGGTGGAGGTAATCAAGTTACAAAATTGAGTAAAAAATTAAATTTAAATGTCAAAATTTCAAATGGCAGAAGGATAACAAGTATTCAAGATCTTGAGGTTGCCACAATGATTTATGCAGGCAGTTTAAACAAAACTTTAGTAACGAAATTACAATCATTTAATTGTAATTCAATTGGATTAT
>CBFHHV010000051.1:0-2680 GCA_965655775.1 Candidatus Marisimplicoccus sp. | reverse complement strand
TAATATAAACCCTTCACCTACTGGAGGGTTTTTTCTTTACTCCGTGTTCGACTACATTAATTTACAAAAAATAGCTCAAAAATGCTACTAATTGGCAGTGCTGTGACAGTACTTTTTACGTAAAATGGATGTTTAGGGGATTGAGTTTCCTATTTAGAAAAATTCAAGCTATTTTCTTAACCCATTTAACTTTTCCTTTTAAAAATACTAAACAAAATATGCTTAATTTTGTGTTATTGAATTAGAGTCCCCATCTCTTTTCTTCATTTTTTTGGTTTTTAGTTGATTTGTTTTTATCGAGAGGTGAGGACTCGCTTTCAAGTTTGCAAGATAAAAATTTCAAGCTATACTACAAATTAAACTACTGTCATCATTTCTACTATTATTAACTCTTCTAGAGACTGGATAAAAATCTATCTCTACATCATTTATGTCTTTATTAAATGAGTCCCAATTTATTTTTGAATCCATTAAAGGCATTCTATTATGAATATGTGATATGTTATCGTATGCTTCAGTTGTAATCAAAACAGCGCAGTCATCTTTGATTAATGTCTTAATGAACAGAGTTTCATACTTTTTAGAATAGAAGTAATAAGGCTGTTTCTTATTGCCCTCTCTTTTCCATTCATACCATCCATTAATTAATGTATATGCTTTTGTATGATGTCTGAATGTAGGTTTAGACTTTAATGTTTCTCTTTTCGCATTAATAATCATTCCATTCTTCATCCAAGCTGGTTTATATCCCCAATTTAGAACTTGAGGCTTGTTTTCATCATTAACAACTAAAATGTTAGTTCCAGGCGCTACATTATAACGAGGAGGTAAATCTCCATCTAATCGTGTAGTATTCGAATAGTTGAATCTTCCGCACATTATGAAAAACTTGCAGAAATAAGACTTATGACATACCCAGAACAAAAAATTCCAATTCCATAAGCTATATATCTAATAAATTTTGGGATGAATTTTAGATTCTTTTGAGCATATTTTTCAGCAGCGTGAAGGTTATACATACTCCCAAAAAAAACAAGTAATATGCTTAATGTTCCAACTATCTTCATTATATATTCCATACACCAAAATTAAAAAACCCCTCATTAAGAACAAGGAGTTTTTAGTTTTCTATTTAGAAAAATTCAAGCTATTTCTTTTTTAACTTAAAGTATATATTTACTATTCCAAATGAGAACCAAAGAAAATTAAATCCACACCAAAGAGCAAAGAACCAATCATTTTTTCTTGTTTCATTCCAATCTAACCATTCAAATACTATTCCTTCCATAAATAAATCGAAAGAGAACAATACAAAAAAACCAAATATCCACATTGGAATAAATGTGTAGAGCTTTAATTTTTTAATGATTTTCATACCTACAATTTAGAAAAATTCAAGCTATTTCTTTATTATGATGCTATCGTAATATTTTTTTGTTAATTTTTCGGTCCAAACAGTAGGTTCGTTTCCATATATGGCAAGATATGATACCTTACTATTTGGAGTTGATGAATGCCAATGTTCAATATTGACAGATGTTTTGATTATATCACCTTTCTTTACCAATACTGCATCTTTTCCTTTTTCTTGATATATACCTTCACCCTCAAGAATAATTAAAATCTGACCTGTTTTATGTTTATGCCAGTCTAATGTTGCATCTTCTTCAAAGGTTGCTAAAACAATATTATAATCATAATTTTCATCTGAAGAGCTTAAGAAATTTAACCAAGCATTACCAATGTGATGTATGTTCTCTGCTTTATTACCAATCTCGAGAAAAGAACTTATTTCATAGTTTGATGATTGAGCAAAAAAGAATGATGTATTTAATAATAAAAACAAAAGCAAATTAAATTTTTTCATACCTACAATTTATCATTTATTAATCTAAAAACCAATATATGTAATTACAATAAAGGCATATCCTATTCTTTTAATTCAGGTATTTCTAACCCTCTTAAATAAGCTGGGGAATAATTAAACTTGGTATAACATATGTTGTTTTTTATTTAGTTATCTTAAAAAGAAAAAATGAAAAAAATTTTATTAATCACTCTTTTGACTTTAACAACATCTCTAGTTTTTTCTCAGGAAAAGGCAGACAGATTTGTATATGAATTAACTTTCGAATTTTCGGAAAATGCTTCATTTTCTGAAGCAGAAAAACAATTTTTTATTTTTTATAATGGCTTTAAAAATAGTAAATTTTCAACAAGAGTAGTTGCTCATCAGCATCATACCGGAGATAGAATGAACTATAAAATTCTTGCTTATACTGATTCATGGGATAACATTGATGATATGGTGGAAGAAGCACAAAATTATTTTGCTGAAAAAGACCCAACTATGTTTACTGAACCATGGAAAATTGTTCATACTGCAGATGCAGTATATGCAGTTAGAAGTTCATTAGAAGAAGGGTATATAACCAAATAAAAAAATTAATTACAAATCAAATCCCTCTTAATTTAAGAGGGATTTTTTTATGTAGAAATACTAAAAAAACCTCCTACTCTATTTATAATTATTCAAAAATAAACACTATAATCTCAAAAAGATATATTGTATTGGTAAGTGAATTAAATTAATTCTGCATCAATAATGGATTGAAATGCATCTTCCATTGTTTCACGAAACGGACGAAATTTAATTCCAAGCTCTTTCTTAATTTTGGAA
>CBFHHV010000050.1:0-2698 GCA_965655775.1 Candidatus Marisimplicoccus sp. | reverse complement strand
AGTGGTACTGCAATGCTACTAAGCCTTAGTGAAACTTTAGGTAAACTTAAAGAAAATGGACAATCTCCAAAAAGATCTATTTTGATTGCTCACTGGGATGCGGAAGAGCATGGAGTTATTGGTTCAACTGAATGGGTTGAGCAGATGAGAGATGAGCTAAATGCTAAAGGTGTAGTTTACATGAACTTTGATGGGGCTGTATCAGGTAAGGGTTTTGGTGCATCATCAGCACCAACTCTAAAGAAACTGCTGGTCGAAACATCAAAAAATGTAAATTATCCATATACAGATCAAACTTTATATGAATTTTGGAATAAAAATAGTCAAAACGAGCCTCCAATTGGAAACTTAGGAGGTGGATCTGATCATATTGCATTCTATATGCATGTTGGGGTTCCATCAATGAGTGGTGGAGCAGGTGGTCCAAATCTCTATCATTCAAATTATGATAGCTTCAGATTTTATGAAAAATTTGTAGATCCTGAATTTCAAATGGGTGCAATGGTTGAGCATATGGCTGGACTTGTGACTCTAAGAATGGCAAATGCAGATTTGATTCCATATAATCTTAATAGATATGCACAAGATTTGAAAATGCATTTTGAAAATGCAGTGACTAAAATAAACAGTTACGATAAAAACTTTAATGGTTTTTCTGCTACGAATAACGCAATACAGTCACTTGAAGAAACTTCGGAAATTCTTACATCAAAAATAAAGTCATATCTAGAGGATGGAGATATTTCTAAAAGAAATCTTAATGAGTTTAATAAACAATTAATTGCTTTAGAAAAAAGTTTCATATCTGATAAAGGGATGTATTTTGGATCATGGTATAAATCCATTTATGCCTCTTCTGATCCTTTCAGTGGTTATGGAGCATGGATTCTTCCTGGCTTAGAATATGAGATAGCTCTAAATTCATCTGAAAGACTTGAGGAATGGGATTCAAGATATGCAAACGCAATTAACTCATTGGAACTGAAAATGAAAAAACTGATTCAAGAAATTAATTAGTAAAGAGTTTCATGGAAAAAAATGTATTTGGAGAGAAATTACATGTATGTTGTACAAGTCCAATGACTGGATATTTTAGAGACGGATCATGTCGAACTATTAGCGAAGATACAGGTACTCATACAGTATGTGCTATAATGACAGATGAATTTTTAAGTTTTTCTGCTTCAAAGGGTAATGACTTAATTACTCCAGCGCCTTACTATCAATTTCCAGGATTAAAAGCTGGTGATAAATGGTGTCTCTGTGTATCAAGGTGGATTGAGGCAGAAAAGGCTAACAAAGCTCCAAAATTAATTCTTGAAGCGACACATGAAAAAACATTAGAATATACTTCTTTGGATATTCTTGTAAAACATGCATTTATCAAAGCATCAAATTAATCCTATATGACAAGAGATAGCTCAATCGCTGAATTATTAGATAGGTCAGATAAAGAAATACATAACCCTAAGGATTCTGTTCACAAAATTGTATTAAAAATTACAATAGATAATATTAATAAGTTATTAGTATAGGTAGATGATCAGATGGCCATAGTCCACTGGATAGTTTTCTATCTAGGTGTTTATAATTAGTAATCTTTATATTCTTGGTAAATATATAATCTATTCTATCTAATAGATTGCTATTTAAATCAAAACCATTATATGTGCCAACAGGATTTTCTATAGGTAATATTTTAAATGAATCATTTAATTCCTCTGATAATAATTCTATTGTAAGGTCATCAGGATTTGCATTAAAGTCACCCATAACTATTAATGGTATATTTTGGTAATTATTCTCTTTAATATGATCTAATATTAAAACTGCTGATTTTTCCCTAGCAATTTTACCTAAATGATCAAAATGAGAATTGTAGACTAATACATCCATGCTTGAATTAACCATTTTAAATAGACCTAATGTCGTAATTCTATTAATAGCTGCGTCCCATCCAATTGATGGAATTTCAGGTGTTTCTGATAACCAAAAAGTCTCAGTCTCTATTAGGCTCATTTTTTTGCTTTTGTAATAGATTGCAGAATACTCTCCACTATTCCCACCGTCTCTTCCTTCACCAATCATGCTGTAATCATCAAGCTGTTTAGATAAATATTCAATTTGACTGGGAAGACCTTCTTGAATTCCCAAAATATCTACATCCTCCTCTTTAATTAGAGAAACAATTCCTTCTTTTCTATTATCCCACTTGTTTATACCATCAGCGTCTGTGTTTAATCTAATATTATATGTCATTATATTGATCTTTTCCTTATAATCTGTACAAGAGTTTAAAAAAAGAAATAATGCATATAATATGAGTAATAACTGTTTTTTCATTATTAATTAACACTGGTTTGTTATCTTTAAAATATGGATTATCTAGAGAAATAAGCCAATATTAATTAAAAATAAATATTATGAAAAGAAAAGTAAATGCAATTTGGAAAGGAGATGGTGCCGATGGAAAGGGTTTTCTTTCAGCTCAAAGTGGAGCTTTTGAAAAAATGCCTTACAGTTTTAAAACAAGATTTGAGAATGATGAAGGTAAGCTTGGAACAAATCCAGAGGAGCTTATTGCTGCGGCTCATGCAGGATGTTTTAGTATGAAATTAAGTTTTGTGTTAAATGAGGCAGGCTATAGTCCAGAAGAATTAAATACAGATTCAGTACTAACTTTTGAAGATGGAAAAAT
>CBFHHV010000049.1:0-2803 GCA_965655775.1 Candidatus Marisimplicoccus sp. | reverse complement strand
TAACCAGCATGAAGATGCATGGGAGCTTGGAACAGGAAATAACTATAGTGTAAATGAATTATTTGAAATGTTTAAAATGCGTTTTAATGTTAATTCAACTCTAATTCCTGACCAGCCGGGGAACTATAAAAAAACCTTAAGAAAAAATAATAATTTATTAGACTTGTTAAATTGGAATCCTAAAGATCAATTAGCAGAACACATAAAAAACTTATCATAAATGAAAAATATTTTAGTTACAGGAGGGGCAGGATTTATAGCTCACCATTTAATTCTTTATTTACTAAATCATACCAACTGGAATATTGTATCACTTGATAGGCTTGACTACAGCGGTAATTTAAATAGACTAGATAATGTTGTATCTAATCTTACAAAGGAACAAAAGTCAAGATTAAAAATTGTTTTTCATGACCTAAAATCTGAGATTAATCCTTGGATAAAGAAAGAATTAGGGGATATAGATATAATACTTCATTTAGCAGCTGGATCGCATGTAGATAGAAGCATAGATTATCCGATGGAGTTTGTGCTGGATAATGTGGTTGGTACCGCTAATATATTAGAATATGCAAGAATAATTAATAAGTCAAATGAATTAGAAAGGTTTATCTATTTTAGCACTGATGAGGTTTTTGGTCCAGCCCCTAGAGGTGTTGACTATAAAGAGAATGATAGGTATAATTCGACAAACCCATATAGTGCTACAAAAGCAGGGGGTGAAGAGCTAGCTGTAGCTTATGAAAACACCTATAAATTGCCCATTTATATAACGCATACAATGAATGTATTTGGTGAGAGACAACATCCAGAGAAATTTATTCCAATGTGTATTAAAAAGATTAGAGATGGGGAGTCTGTAACTATTCACTCAGACAAATCAAAGAAAATTCCAGGATCACGTCACTATATCCATGCTGAAGATGTTGCCGAAGCTATTTATTTTATTCTCACAAATAAGCTAGATGATGAAATAGATTTTGGAGGGGCTAAATGTCCCAAATTTAATATTGTAGGTTCTGAGGAGTTAGATAATTTAGAGCTAGCCAAAATAATAGCTGCATCGCAAGGAAAAAATCTAAAATATGAAATGGTTGATTTCCATTCATCAAGACCTGGACATGACCTTAGATATTCCCTTTCTGGTGAAAAAATGAAAAAATTAGGATGGCAGCCATCAATCAAGTTAACTGAAAGAATAAAACAAGTTGTTGATTGGTCCTTAAATAACGAAAACTGGATAGAACTATAAACATTAATATCTCTTGTATATTATTAGAAATAGTTTAATTTTGCAATTCAAAAATTAACAATGTACGCAGTAGTTGAAATACAGGGAAGTCAATTTAAGGTTGAAAAAGATCAAAAGCTTTTTGTAAATAGAATTGATGCCAAGGAAGGTTCAAAAATCTCTTTTGAAAATGTTTTACTTATTGACGATGGAAATAAAGTTCAGGTTGGTAAACCAAATCTATCTGGTACCTCAGTTGAAGCTAAAGTTATTGCTCATAAAAAAGATGATAAGGTTATTGTATTCAAAAAGAAAAGAAGAAAAGGCTATAAAGTTAAAAATGGTCATAGACAGGCAATAACTGAAATTATCATTCAAGCTATAAGTGAGAAAACAGTTTCTTCAAAAAAAGAAGTTGAAACTGCAAAGAAGACAACAGCTGCAAAGAAGACAACAGCTGCAAAGAAGACAACAGCTGCAAAGAAGACAACAGCTGCAAAGAAGACAACAGCTGCAAAGAAGACAACAGCTGAAAAAAAATAATTAGTTATGGCACACAAAAAAGGAGTTGGTAGCTCAAAGAATGGAAGAGAATCAGAGTCGAAACGACTAGGAGTTAAGATTTTTGGAGGTCAATTTGCTCAAGCTGGTAATATAATTGTTAGACAGAGAGGAACTGTCCATAACCCAGGTGAAAATGTATACCTAGGAAAAGATCATACACTTCATGCCAAAGTTGATGGTATTGTTACTTTCAAAAAGAAATCAAACAACAAGTCTTTTGTTTCGATTGAGCCAGCTAAGGCTTAATATCTATAATATTCTGGTTTAAATGGTCCATTTTTTTGGACTCCAATATATTTTGCTTGTTCACTGGATAACTCTTCAAGCTCAACGCCTAATTTATCTAGATGAAGCATAGCAACCATTTCGTCTAAGTTCTTAGGTAGCATATATACTTTATTCTCGTAATTATCAGCATTATTCCAAAGCTCTATTTGGGCTAATACTTGATTAGTAAATGAATTACTCATTACGAAACTTGGATGACCAGTTGCACAACCAAGATTAACAAGTCTACCCTCAGCAAGAATAATAATTTCTTTATCCTTTGATATTCTAAATGAGTCAACCTGGGGTTTTATAGAAGTTTTCTGTTCAGAAAAATTAGTTTCTAACCAGTTCATGTCAATCTCATTATCAAAATGACCAATATTACATACTATAGTCTTATCCTTCATCATTCTAAATGCTTCTTTATTTACTATATCTTTATTACCTGTAGCTGTAACAACAATATCAGCATTTGAAACAACTGACTTTAACTTTTTAACCTCGTAACCATCCATTGATGCTTGAAGAGCACATATAGGATCTATTTCTGTGACAGTTACTATCGATCCAGCACCTCTAAATGAGGCAGCAGTTCCTTTTCCAACATCCCCGTATCCACAAACAACAACTCTCTTTCCTGCAAGCATAATATCAGTTGCTCTTCTTACTGCATCAACTGCACTTTCCTTACATCCATATTTATTATCAAACTTAGATTTTGTAACAGAGTCGTTAACA
>CBFHHV010000048.1:0-2849 GCA_965655775.1 Candidatus Marisimplicoccus sp. | reverse complement strand
TGGATATTACATTGAGGTAAGAAATACTCATAAAGATAAAGTTCCTGAAGACTGGATAAGAAAGCAAACTCTTGTTAATGCAGAAAGATATATAACACAGGAATTAAAAGAGTATGAGGAGAAAATAATAAATGCAGATGAAAAAATTAAAGATCTTGAGCTTAAGTTATTTTTAAAATTGTTAGATAACCTTCAAGATAGCCTTGTAACATTAAAATTAGTTTCAGATAAAATTTCTATAATTGATATTTTAAATTCTTTCTCAAAAAGAGCAGTTAGATATAAATATTGTTGCCCAAAAATAACAAGTACAAAAAAAATTGAAATTATTGCAGGAAGACACCCTGTGATTGAAGCAAATCTTCCTCCAGGAGAAAGATATATTCCTAACGATATATTTCTTGATACCGATCAGCAAATTATAATGATTACTGGCCCAAATATGTCTGGTAAATCTGCAATTTTAAGACAAACAGCATTGATTACTATATTAGCTCAAATAGGTAGTTTTGTCCCTGCACACGAGATGACATTTTCCTTAGTTGATAGAATTTTTACAAGAGTCGGTGCAAGTGATAATATCTCTATGGGTGAGTCAACCTTTATGGTTGAAATGAATGAAACAGCATCAATTTTGAACAATCTAACAGGAAATAGTTTAATTCTACTTGATGAAATTGGAAGAGGTACAAGTACCTATGACGGTATTTCTATAGCTTGGGCAATAGCTGAGTTTTTACATGAAGATAAATTAAAACCTCATGTTCTTTTTGCAACTCATTACCATGATTTAAATGAAATGGAGTCAATATACAAGGGAATAAGAAATTTTAATGTTAGTGTAAAAGAGACAAAAGATGATGTTATCTTTTTAAGAAAACTAGTTAAAGGGGGGAGTAATCATAGTTTTGGAATACATGTTGCTAAGATGGCTGGAATGCCAAGACTTGTGCTAAGCTCAGCTGAAAACAAGTTAAAACTTATGGAATCTAGCAGGCCTAAGAATTTAAAAGATGATCAAATCGATGATAACCTTCAGCTAAGTTTTTTTGATATAGATGATCCCAAAATGCAAGAGATAAGAAAAATTATTGAAGACTTAGATATTGATAATTTAAGTCCTGTTGAGGCTCTTTTGAAATTAAACCAAATAAAAAAAGAATTAAAAGATGGAGATTGATTTACACGGAAAAACACATCCAGAGGGACTTGAATTAATTGAAGAGTACATGCTTTTAAATTCAGCTAAAGGTAGTGTGAGTCTAACAGTGATAACAGGGAATTCACCAGTAATGCAAAATAAAATAATTAATCAAATATGTAATAAGTATGGGTTCTCTTATTATATTCCACCGCATAATCCAGGAGAAATGATAATCCAATATGAAAAACTATAAATTTTTAATTTTTATATTCTTTATAATTTTTAACTCATGTTCTAAAGAAGATGAGATAAATCAGCTTAATCAAACAATACTTGATCTACAATCTAATATTTCTCAGCTAAACTCTCAAATTAATGATTATTCAGCTCAAATAAATCAACTTACATATCAAAATAATCTTTTATCAAGTCAAATTGAAAATTTAAATAATCAGATAAATGGTTTTCAAGGTCAAATTGAATATTATTTAAATCAAATAAAATTGCTATCACAGGAAAATTTAATTCTTGAATCTGAAAATAATAATCTAACAGTTCAGCTTTCTGAGCTTCAAGCTCAGCTTGACCTAATTCAGTTCCAAGGGGCAGAGGATGGAGTATATATTTTTAATCAAATTGAGATATCTGATCCCCCATTTTCTGGAACAATGTGGGAATTACCTGACTTAATAACTTCTTCAGATTATACAATTTATTCATCATCCACTTACCAAGGAATTTTGGATAGGCTGTTTTATGATAAATCTATTCCTAGTTTTATTGATTATCCTGCTCATGTGTATAAAATCAATTTTGGTGACGGGTTATCTGTAGATTTTGAAATTTATACTGAATTTTCTCAAGAGGAAGCACTTGCAATTAAACAAAAGTATGCACCATTGATAGGTCAACTTGGTAAAGAATTAAGAAAAAATATTAAATCAATTGAGTTTTTAAAAGGTGATTATACTGCTTCTGCTCAAAGAAATAATGATCTGTCTTATTCAAACATTACAATTCCGATTGATTGGTTAAACAATAATGTAGAGACAAGACCAGATGGAGACAGAACTGAAGAGTTATTTATTCATGAAGCGACACATTTATCAATTGATCCCTATGTTTACGGTCAGCGAGGTTGGAATGATGCTGTTTATCTAGATGGAAATTATCTATCAACTTATGCTAAAGATAATCCAGAATCAGAAGATATTGCGGAGACCTTTCAAGCATATATTGCAGTTAAATATTTCCCTGAAAGAATAACAAGTTCATTAAGAGATACAATTCTTTCAATATGTTTAAATAGGTTTAAATATTTCGACTCGTTAAATTTAGATTTATCTATATATGAATAAACTTTTATATTTTTAGGTATGACTAAAACAACCAATACATTTAAATCATTTCTTAGAAATAATATAGTCCAAGCAATTGTAATTATTCTAAGTGTACTATTATCATTTTATCTTGAACAAAGAAGACAAGTTAATATTACTAAACAGGAAAAGAACTATTTGCTAACTGATCTATCTAAAACATTGGAAGATGATATCAACCAAATAGAAATCATCCTAGAAGGCTTGGATAGATCAGACAAGAACTTAATTAGACTTTTAGATGATATTAATTCTAATCACACACTACTTACTGATCGTGAGGTAGCAGAAGTGCTTCTTGAAATTCAAATTGGAACTTCTTTTTT
>CBFHHV010000047.1:0-2960 GCA_965655775.1 Candidatus Marisimplicoccus sp. | reverse complement strand
CTTATGAAGGAACCTATTATTATCCTCAATCTGGGATAAATATCCTTGTAGGTTTAGACGTTAAGTTTTAATTAAATATTTTGTAAATTAGCAGCATATATCCCCGTCATTTGGGGATTTTTGCATTGAATATGGGTAAGGTGTCATATTATACAGAAAAAGGTTTAAAAGAGCTTAGAGATAAATTAGCACAGCTTAAAGATGTGGAGAGGCCTCGTGCGTCTCAAGCAATAGCAGAGGCTAGAGATAAAGGAGATTTAAGTGAAAATGCAGAATATGATGCAGCAAAAGAAGCCCAAGGTATGCTTGAATTGGAAATTTCAAAACTTGAAGAAACAGTCTCAAATGCTAGAATAATTGATGAGTCAAAATTAGACTCATCAAAAGTACTCGTTCATTCAACGGTAAAAATTAAAAACCTATTGAATTCAGTAGTTATGGAATATAAGCTTGTTGCACAAAGTGAGGCAAACTTAGCCCTAGGAAAAATATCAGTTGATTCCCCAATTGGCAAAGGACTTTTAGGTAAAAAGACAGGTGATTTTGCAGAGATATCTATACCTAGTGGGAATGTTAAATTTGAAATTCTAGAAATTTCAAGATAATGGCATCAATTTTTTCTAAAATAATTTCAGGAGAAATACCATCATTTAAAATTTATGAAGATGACAACTTCCTTGCGTTTTTAGATATAAATCCAAATGCTTTAGGTCATACATTATGTATACCCAAAAAAGAAGTTGATCAGCTATTTGATTTAGACGACAAAAATTTGTCAGAACTAATTATTTTCTCGAAAAAAGTTGCTAACGCAATAAAAAAAGCTGTAGTTTGCAAGAGAGTTGGTATGAGTGTAATTGGACTTGAGGTTCCTCATGTTCATGTCCATCTTGTTCCGATAAACAATATGGATGATATGTCTTTTGATAGTAAAATTAGTATGACTGATAGTCAATTTATTGAAACTATGAACAAAATAAAATCTTATATATAATGGAATTACTAGGAAAAATAAAACTTATTGGAGATATAAAAACATACGGAGACAATGGCTTTCGTAAAAGAGAATTAGTATTAACTACTGAGGATCAATATCCTCAGCATATACTGATTGAATTTGTTCAGAATAACTGTGAGCTTCTTGATAACTTTAGTCTAGGACAAACAGTTAGGATAGGTATAAATATTAGAGGAAGAGAGTGGGAAAGTCCAGATCAAGGGACAAAATATTTCAATTCTATTCAGGGATGGAGAATCGAATCTTTAGATGATCAAGTTATGAATTCAGCACCGGCCGATTTACCTATGGAACCTGATACAGACTCACCAAGTGATTTAACGGAAGATGACTTACCATTTTAACTATTTAAAGTGTTTATAAAAGCTTTTATCACTTAAATTTAACATAGGCAAATCACTTTTTGTGTCACCAAATGCAATAACTTGATCAAATTTTGATAAATCGTATACTTTAGAGATTCTAATTACTTTTTCATCACCTTTACAGTTAGGAGTTTTAAATCTACCAGTTATTAAATCTCTCTCATATTCAAGTTGAGTGCCTATTAGTTTAAATCTATTTTTAATGCACCATGGCTTTATATAATTTTCTATGCTAGCGGTAACAATTACTATCTCGGATGAATCTTCAAGTTCATCTATATAGTCCATAAATGAGGATTTAATTTTTCCAACTAATTTTTTTTCTGCGAATTCATTACAAATTTTTTGAAAACACCTACTTTTCATTCCTTTAAAATTCATAAAAAATGATTCTTTTATTTTTGCTAAAGATTCACCTTTTATAATCGAAATCAAAGCCTTAGTCCAGAAGCCTACAAAAGAAAATAATGATTGAGAAAAAAATGTAAAGTGAATAAAAGAGTCACCTTTGTAAATAGTTCCATCAAAATCAAAAAGGTAAATTTTCTTCATACTCTTTATCAAAATATTTTAAACATGTTAGAATTATAATCGGTGTCATCGATGAAACAATTCTACCAATATTATTTCCAATTCCTGACATAATACCAATAATAAATAAAATAATTATTGTTGAAAAAATAGAAAAATTAATTTTATCTCGCAGTATTTCACTATATCTTTTATTAACTGTAATTAACAGTATTAAAATAATAATAGCAGAAAGAGACAAAATAGACTGTTTAATAAACTCAAAGTTTAATGTGAAGTCTTTAATATTAAGAACAATTTCATTAAAATTTGTCTGATTATCCCCTCCCTCAATTGGAACTAAAAACAATCTTATTGTTAAATATATTACAAAACAAAAAACAGATTGTATTAAAACCTTTAAGTAATATCTGTCAATTTTTTTTAACCTTAATGGATGAACTAAAAGAAAGAACGAGATTGATGCTATTATAATTGATGTTATCTCTTTATTTAATAATGATAATAATAAAAAAGCTATGGTTAATACAATTTTTCTCTCAATTATAAGAATAAATATTATTGTGTTAAAAAAATAAGTCCAACCTTCAGTTAAAACAGATAATCCGTTAAATAAGTATCCAAAACTAGTTAGTATGAAAAATATTGGAAAAAAATAATAAACTACAGATTTTTGTTTAACATGTCGTTTTATAAAGAAAATTATTGTTAAAAAACAAAAAATTAACCCTATATAATTTGATGTTAAAAGAGCAAAATAAATACGTTGAGTTATATTATCTGTATTAAATGAAATTTCAGTATTATAAAATATTCCGACATTATATAAAAGGCTTGCAATAGATGTAGTAAATTGTCTATATACAAAAGGGGATCTCGAGGAATCAGCGCTAAAAGGCTGAATAACCATTTCTTTATATTGATAAAAATCAGAATTACCAAAACCTGGGTCAGAAAATTTATACGAATAATAAAACTGACTTAAAGTAACTATAGTAATAAGGAAAACAGTAATTATATTATTTCGTGAAATCACAAGCTTAATC
>CBFHHV010000046.1:0-3278 GCA_965655775.1 Candidatus Marisimplicoccus sp. | reverse complement strand
CAAATAATGCAACTCTTGTACCTTCTGCAGGCTTAGCCCACTCAATTGTTCCACCTTTACTTGGCTTAGCATATTTGGAAAGTCTTGGATCATTATTGTCTCTAAGCGCATCAACTAGGGTTTTTGTAATATGCCAGTTTCCACCACCATAGAATGGACCCCATACATCACCATAAACAGCACTAACCCAAGTACTTATTTCTAAATCTCTTTGAAGCAGTGCATCTCTATCAGCAAGAACTCCGCCAGAAATTGCAGAAGAAATTGCAGATGTAGAGAATCCTTCACCTGGAGCACCATGTGCTCTAAGACCAAGTCTTAATTTAAGACTATTAGCAAGTTGTTTCCAAGCTTGAAGATCTCCATTAAAGAAAAGATCATTTTCACTCAACATATCTACACCAGCTCCAGTAGTTGCATCATTCCCTATTAAAGCAATCGCTTCATCAAGGTCAGAAACTAAAGTAGAGTAAATAGTCAATTGATCATCGTACTTAGGAGTAGTAATATCAGGATCCGAAGCCTCTGAAAAAGGAACCATACCAAATGTATCTGTATAATATTGATAGTAAAGTCCTTTCATAATTAATGCAATTGCATAGTATTTATCGTTTTCAAGAGTTCCCCCTTCTTTCACAAAGTTTGTAAAAGCAGTTAATGTACTATTATAACTAGCAAACCACGCGTCGTGTACTGCACTAGTAAAACCTGCATGATAGTTGTATCCTAAACCATCATCCCACCAGTTTGATTTATAACCGAATGAAGTATGCCCAGCATATCTGTCAGAGTGAATAATTGGGCCTCTCCAATAAGGATATCTATTGGGTGCAAATAGTCCTGTTTGTGCGTTAGTTACAAAATATTTTGCACTTACATCACTTGGGGCTAAAGCATCTGGCTTTTCATTAATCTCGTTGAAATCATCTGTACACGAGACCATAAACGCCATTAAAGCTAACGTTGTTAAAAAATAATTGTTTTTCATAGTTTTCATGATTTTTTAAAAGTTTAAAGTAAGATTCACACCTAAGCTTCTAGTAGAAGGTAGGTTATTTAGGTTAAAACCTTGTGCACCAATTGCAGTTCCTAAAGTCATCTCAGGATCTACATCTGGAGCATCTTTTGAGAAGAAGAAAAGATTTCTTCCCACAAGCTGAAGAGAAGCACTTTGAATACCATAAGATTGAGTGTTAGGGATTTGATATCCAATAGAAAGCTCTCTTAATCTTATATTATCTTGATCGTAAATATAGTTTTGTACAGCTAGTGATCCCCAATATTCTTGTCCTGTAATTGCCTCTGTATTTGGAGCACCAGTTGCACTATTGATTCCATCTAAAGTCACACCAGATTCTCTGTATTGAAGAGTTCTTTCACTAACTCCATATGAATCTAAATTTCTAGAAGTATTTGAGTAGAACTGACCACCAAATCTTCCATCAATTTGGAAGCTAAGTCTATAGTTTCCATATCTAAAAGTATTTACCCATCCAGCTAAAAAGTCTGGTTGAGCAGTACCTAAATATTGATTAGGATCTGAACTTTGTGGTCTACCATCTTCTCTTAATAATTTTTGACCAGCATCGTTTGTTTCCCATACTGAACCATAGATATCACCTATTGTTCCACCAACTTGAGCTCTTAATGCAACTTGACCATCGTTTGTAGTCATGTAAGTAAACGTTTCTAAATCATCAATCAACTCTAAAAGCTCATTTTCATTTTTAGAATAGTTTAGAGATGAATCCCAAACCATTTTGCTATTTTGAATTATTCTACCACCAAGAGTAATTTCTACACCTTTATTAGAGACTTTTCCAACATTTTCTTTAAAGAACTGGAAACCAGTTGCAGCTGGAACGGGAACATTAAATATCATATCTGTAGTCTCTTTGTCGTATATAGAGATATCGAAATTTAATCGATTATTCAACATTGAACCTTCAAGTCCAAACTCAATAGATGTTACCTGTTCAGGCTTTAAGTCTTCATTTAATTTAATACTTGGAGCACTTAAAGTAGTAAGACCAAGATATCCTTGACCTGGAACATCAAATGTTTGATATAATTGGTATGGATCTGTATCATTACCAACTTGTGCATATCCAGCTCTTAGTTTTAATAAATTAAATACTTCTTGTTCTGGATCTACAATACTATTTAAGATAGCAGAAACTGAAGCAGAATTATACATATAAGATCTATTTTCCTCTCCAAGTGTAGATGACCAATCATTTCTTGAAGTTAGATCAACATATAAAAAGTCTTGATAAGCAAAGTTCGCACTAGCAAAAGCTGAGTTAACTTTCTTAGTTGTTAAAGGAGTTTCATTTGGAGCTAAAATATTAGCAGCATTATTTAAGAAAAACTTAGTTGGAATCTTAAAGTTTTCTCCAAACTGATAATATCCTTGGTATGTTCTTTTTGATAAACTTCCACCGGCATTTACAACAACATTTAGATCACTTGTTATATCTTTTTTAGCTGTAAATACAAGGTCTGTATTTAGTTCACCCGAAGAAATAGTATTTAAATCCATTCTTCCTCCTCTGTAGAAGTGATGACCTGGTTTTGTTATCCTTTTAGTCTTGGTATCTGTAACATCAGCACCTACTCTAACAAAAGCACTTAACCAGTCAGTAAATTCATAGTTTATTTTTGCAAAACCAAAGAATCTATTTCTTCTTTCATTATACTCATCATGATTTGCCATCCAATAAGGGTTTGCTGTTTGAGAATTTGAGCCACCATAGTTTAATACTTTAAACTCATCTGTAGTCCCAGGATTATCTACTTGATATTTCTTTAAATCATTTATATCAACAGATCTAGGCATTTGATAAAGAACCCCCATGATTCCTTCACCCCCCATTTGCTGACGACCGTTTACTTCTTGAGTAAAGTATGTTGCTTTAGCGTCAATAGAAAGCTTATCAGATAAATTCATTACTCCTCTTAAATTAAAGTTATGACTAATCATAGATGAATTAGGTATCATACCTTGAGTATCATTATTAGTGTAAGAAAATCTAAGTGAACCATTTTCTGAGGCATTTTGTATTGACATTGATGTTATAGCCTTGATACCAGTATTGAAAAAATCTTTAACATTATCTGGATAAGCTTGAGCTACTCTTGGTCTACCATCAAAATACATTTGAGTTGCACCCATTTTTGGACCCCAAGAATCAGAATCAAAATCAGATGCTATATCAGTATATGCAGCTCCTAGAGTACCCTGAGCATATTCATTTTGAAAATCAGGTAAAAACATA
>CBFHHV010000045.1:0-3436 GCA_965655775.1 Candidatus Marisimplicoccus sp. | reverse complement strand
AAAGACAATTTTGGGGCATTCTGAAAGGAGATCAAAGTTTAATGAATCAAATAAAATGGTCGATAAAAAATTACAGATAGTATTAAATTCAAACTTTGATGTAATCTACTGTTTTGACAGCTATGAACAGATTCCATTTGACCTTATTAAGAATAATCTTAATGCTAATTCTAAACTTACTTTAGCATATGAACCTACTTGGGCAATAGGAACTGGGGAAACTGCTACAGTTGAACATATTGAAGAAGTTCATTCAGAAGTAAGTTCTGCTCTTGAAAATCTTAATATTAAAGATATACCAATTCTTTATGGGGGAAGTGTGAATCCTGCTAATTCAAATCAAATTATACATGCAAAGAATGTTGATGGTGTTCTTGTAGGTGGCGCGTCCACTAAATTTGAACAGCTTGCAGGTATCATTAACTCTATTTAACAATTCTTTGTGAATACACATCTGCTTATAAAAGTATATTTGCATTGTTATGTTAAGACTTTTATTAACTTCAATATTATTAAATATGAGTTTAATTATGAGTGCACAGACAACTGTGAATAATTCCATACACCAGTTTAAAGTTGCTGATATATATGGAGAAATCTTTGATTTTTCAGAATTAAAAGGCAAGAAGGTAATGATAGTTAATACTGCTTCTAAGTGTGGTCTTACATATCAATATGAAGCTCTCCAAAATCTTTATTCTCAATACAAAGATTTTAACTTTATGATAGTCGGTTTCCCGTCAAATGACTTTTTGTGGCAGGAACCAGGAAAGAACGATGATATAATTCAATTCTGTGAAGAAAATTATGGCGTTACCTTTCCTATGATGAGTAAAATTACTGTGAAAGGATCAAAAAAACATCCCTTATATCAGTTCTTGACTCAAAAATCCAAAAACAAATTTAAAGACTCTCGTGTCACTTGGAATTTTCAGAAATATCTTATCAACAAAGATGGTAAGATTGAGAAAATAATCTCCCCAAGAACTAGACCAGATTCTCAAGAAATTGTATCTTGGATAACTGATGGCGAATAAGACTAAATTCTCTACAAGATGTGTTCACGATGGTGAAATAAAAGATACTATGTATCAAGGAATAGTGTCTCCTCTGTTTATGTCAACTACTTACCCATGGTTTGGTGGAGATGCTGAAAAAAAGCCCTATCCTAGATATTTCAACACCCCAAATCAAGAGTATCTGTCTAAGAAAATAGCTTCACTTGAAAATGGTGAAAAAGCCTTAATATTTACTTCAGGAATGGCTGCAATAAGCACTTCAATAATGGCAAATGTTAAGACTGGAGACCATATAGTTTTTCAAGATGACTTGTATGGAGGTACAAGAAATTTCATTCAAACTGAATTTGATAAGTTTGGCATTCAATATTCGTTTACAAATGGACTTGATCCAAAAGACTTTTCTATTCAAATCAAGGATAATACAGTAGGAATTTACGTAGAGACTCCAAGTAATCCACTTTTAAAGATCGTTGACTTAAAATCAGTGTCTTCAATAGCGAAAAAAAATGGTATTTGGACAATGATTGATAATACCTTTGCAAGCCCTGTTAATCAAAATCCAATAGACCATGGAATAGATATAGTTATTCATAGTGCAACTAAATATCTTGGTGGTCATAGTGATATCTCTGCTGGTGCTGTAATTAGCACTAAAGAGAAAATTGAAAATATCCTCAATTCAGCAAAAAACTTTGGTGGAAATCTCAGTGATTATACAGTGTGGCTGTTGGAGAGGAGTATGAAAACTTTATTAGTTAGAGTTAAACAGCAAACTGAAAATGCTAAAATACTAGCAAAAATGTTAGACGATAATAAAAATATTTCAAAAGTTTATTATCCAGGTTTAGAATCACATCCTTCTCATTCAATTGCTAAGGAACAAATGAATGATTTTGGAGCTATGATGTCTTTTGACCTGAACGCGAATGTCGATGTTTACACTTTTTTAAAATCTCTTAAAATAATCAAACCAGGGATGAGCCTAGCTGGTGTTGAGACAACTGTTAACTTCCCAATGAAGACATCTCACGGGCTTATGACTCAAGAGGAAAGAGATATTCAGGGAATAGGAGATAAGCTCATTAGATTATCAGCAGGTATTGAATCATATGAAGATCTTTATGAAGATCTTGTTCAAGCAATTAATACATCTATTAAATGAAGACAGATATTTTAGCATTTGGTGCTCATCCTGACGATGTTGAAATGGGATGTGGTGGTACTATCGCTAAATCATCAGCATCAGGTAAAACTGTTGGTATTATTGATCTTACTAGAGGTGAGTTAGGTACTAACGGTACTCCGGAGCTAAGAGATAAAGAAGCTAACTCTGCATCTAAAATAATTGGTGCAAAGTTTAGACTTAATCTTGGTTTTCAAGATGGATTCATATTTAATAATAAAGAAAACCAAATTGAAATAATTAAAGTAATAAGACAATATAGGCCTGACATTATCCTTTCACCAACTCAAATTGATAGACACTCTGATCATGGTAAAGCCTCTGATTTAATTTATGAAGCAGCTTTTTTGAGTGGTCTTTCAAAACTAGAAACTAAATTTGATAGCAAAGTCCAAAAACCTTGGAGACCAAGGGTAAACCTAAACTACCAACAATGGAATGATTTTAAACCTGATGTGCTAATTGATATTTCAGAGTTTATTGAAATTAAGAAAGAAGCTATTTTAGCTTTTCAGAGTCAAGTCCTTAAAGATTCAAATTCAAAGTCTACAAAGATAAATTCAGAAAACTTCATTGAAAGTATTAAATATAGAGCTAAAAACTATGGCAGGCTAATTGATAGAGAGTATGCTGAGGCTTTTCAATCAAGAAAAAATATTGCAGTAAATAATATCTTTGATTTACTTTAATTTTTTCAAATTTCCTTTAATATAATTTTCAAAAACTCTATTTTAGCCACCTAAATGGTGGTTGTAGTTCAGTTGGTTAGAACGCCTGATTGTGGTTCAGGAGGTCGCCGGTTCGAATCCGGTCTTCCACCCAAGTTAACCGTTACATTACACGTTTAAAATAAACCCTTCAGCTAATGAGGGGTTTTTTCTTTTCTTTAAGCTGCGAATGAGGGGCGGAGGACAGAGCCCCGAATGAGCTTTAGATGTACAATACCACTCCCATAAACATCTATGCGAGGCCAAACAAAGGCCGAGCTATTGAAGAACAAAGTTTTAAATATTAGTTATATAGATAAAATATATATGCAGAACTAATCAGAACAGATATTAGTAAGACAAAAAAAGGTCAGAATGAAATTCTAAAACAAGAGGCAAGTAAATATCATTTAACAGTTTCTTCTTATGTAAGATTATTATTATTTAAAGAAGAAAAAGAAATTATTTAATTAACTATAATTAGTTTTAGTACTCTGCCTGAAAATCTATCAAATAAATTTCCT
>CBFHHV010000044.1:2492-3637 GCA_965655775.1 Candidatus Marisimplicoccus sp. | reverse complement strand
GTCTAACACTCTTTGCAGCTAAGGCTCTTTGCATTACAGTTTGATTTGCACACCAATAATTTATGTTAAGCAAAAACAGTCCAAAAAGATGTGTCCATGGGAGGGTTGGATGATCTGCTGGTAAGTGCAAGTGCATTTTATCAGGGGTTTGGATATACAGTTGATCCCAGCCGCCTAGCTGATTTACAGCAGTAAAACAAACAACAGCTCCTCCAATAATTAATACGGAAAATTGAATTATATCTGTTTTAACAACAGCACTTAAGCCACCCAGATAAGTATAAATAGCAGAGAACACTCCAAGTATTATAATGAGTAATGCTATTCTAATAATTCTGTTCGAATGAAGAAATGATAGTTGCTCCCCAAAAACTAAGTCTGCAGCATAAGCTCCCCAAAAAAGCGCAGCTCCAATTGTAACAGTTGCAAAAAGGGCAATGTTTGCTAGTGAATAAAAAAGGGCAACTCGTTCACCTAGTCTCTTGGATATAAACTGTGTAATTGTTGTAATCTTTTCTCTTAGAAAAAGCGGTACAAAAACAAAGGCACCGATTAAAATACCTTGAACTGCATTAATTTCAAGATTTGCTTGAGCGAGGCCAAATAAATATGCTGAACCCATCATTCCAAGAAACTGATATCCCTGAATGTTTGTTGCAATGGTTGATAAAGCAATTGAATACCAAGGGAGGTTTCTTGAGCTCAAAAAATACTCGTCTGCTGAGCTATCTGCTTTAACTTTACCTGTAAGGGCTACGATCATAATTAAAAAAAAATAAAACAAGACAATTATAAAATCGACCATAATCTACTTTCTTTCTCCCTTTCCCAGTGGAGTGTTTGGGGTTTCATTAATTCGTCTGTTAAAAACTTCAGGTAGTGAAATTGTTTTTAACTGAGGCAAAACATGTTGAGCAAAAAGCTCACATTCTTGCTGATGAGGGTAACCTGATAATATGAAGGACCTTATGCCCATTTCCATATAGCGTTTCAGTTTATTTAAAATTTGATCTGGGGTTCCAACAATAGCTGCCCCACAACCAGACCTAGCCAGCCCTATTCCAGTCCACAGGTGTGGCTCAACATAATATTCATTATCTGATTCATTTCGCATCTGTGATTGACGAGCTACTCCTAATGAATTC
>CBFHHV010000044.1:0-2482 GCA_965655775.1 Candidatus Marisimplicoccus sp. | reverse complement strand
TGATCTAAGTCTAGTTTTGACAAAAGGTTATTGGCGTAATCTCTTGCTTCTTTCTCCGTCTCTCTAACAATTACATGAACTCTTAATCCAAACTGAACGGTGCGTCCATAATCTGAAGCTTTAAGTGTCATTGTATTCATAAGCCCTTGTAATTTATCTTCTGTTTCTGGCCACATCAAATAAACATCGCAATGTTCTGCGCATAAGTCAACACCTGCAGGTGAATATCCTCCAAAATAGAGAAGAGGGCCTCCATTTTGTTGATAGGGCTTGACAGGATCTGTAGGCAGACTTAGTTTATAATATTTTCCATTAAACTCTATTCTGTCTTGATTCCATGCTTGTTTTAAAATTTCAATGACCTCTCGAGAGCGAGCATATCTTTCAGAAGAGTCCAGCTCGTTCCCTGGAAGGTCCGATGATATTATATTAATAGTTAATCTACCCTTAAGCATGTGGTCTAGTGTTGCTATACTTCTTGCAAGCATTGGTGGATGAACCTCTCCACAGCGAATAGCTGCTAAAAAATTAATCTGTTTTGTAATTGGAGCCATTCCTGCAACAAAAGACAATGTGTCTTGACCAACTTGGTATGAAGATGGACATAAAACGTTTCTAAACCCAAGTTCATCAGCAGTTTTTACAATTTCAGACGTGTTTTCCCAAGTACTTTTATAGTCAGGGTTTCTGTTTCCTAAAAAGTCATCATCACCATCACAAAGAGGAGCAAACCAAGAAATCTCTGCCCCGTCAATATCTTTTGGGTTTTTGGAGTTCATTGATAAAGGTTTTTTAACAAAGCCATAAAGTTTATATAATAACTACATACAAACATATAATTAAATTTAAATGCTTTTCATATTAATTAAGAATATGACACTTGCCCTTTCTTAGGGCATTTTACTTTTTATAGAGTAATCTGACTTATTAAATCTAGCTCCAACTTACCAGGTTTGGAGCTTTTTAATTCCGGTTAAGTTCAAGCTCAAAAAGACCACGAAATTATTTTGAGTTTTGAATTATTATATCTAGAAAAATAAAAAAATATTCCCCCAATAAAAACAGTCTAAACAAAACACCCCCCAATATCTGTTTAAGTATCTTATTATAAAAATGTAATGAGATTATAAATCAAAATTTAAGATATAAATAATATTGAATTAAAGTTTAATAAGAGTTCATGTAATAATTTAAATATAAAAATGAACTATTCAGATTTAGATGCAAACGCTAACATTTATGTAAATGTTGAATGTTCTTGCGGACAAACATCCAACCCCTATGGAATATGTGATGGCACTCACTGGAGTTGCAGGTAATTAATTATATTTACTTATCGTTGTGTTTGTGCACAAATTTAAATTATGTTAGGACTAAAAAAACATATATACAATCCAATCAGGGACGTAGTTAAAAAGTTAAAGGAGCATCTTTTTGGAATAGAAACTTTTATCAAATTAAAAGAACACAAAAAGTCAAGAAATGAAATTTATACTGGAGGAAAGAACATTTTATTGGTTGGAAGCGGTAAGTCAGCTTTAGAGTACAAAGAACACAACCTTAAAAATATTGACGTTATGGCTGTAAACAACTCTATCAAAGCATTTGATGATTTAGTTGTAGAATATTATTTATGTGCAACAGATTTTCCAAAACATGAAATGCCTAGGAAAAATTCTTATAAAGAAAAAATTTCTAAATATGACTACAGGTATCATACTCTCGCTTTTGCAAAATACAATAATTTGCCATTTAGACCTTTAGTTGGAAAAACTATTTTTCTTGACAGTCTTAATTGGGCATTTACTAAAGGGTACAAAAAGATATACCTCCTTGGTTTTGACCATGATTACAATCCTAACAGGGTAAAAAAATGGAACGGCAAATATGAAACTAATAAAAAAAAATTAGAAAAAATTTTTAAAGGAAAAGGTTTTGAGCCTGATACATTTTATGGACAAGGTACGCCTGATCCTTTAAGATTGGGCAAAGAAAATTTAAGCAATTTATTTAGTTTAATTGAGGCTCATGGCAAGTTTTATGGATGTGAAATTTATAACCTCTCAGCTAGCAATAAAGGGATAGCTAACTTTCAAAAGGCAGAGAAGATTGATTAGTTATTTATTAATATTTTTTTAAAATATAAGTAACATCTATCTACTCTAAAATTTTCAAGTTTGTTGTGCTTAAGTTAATTTTAAATAGTTTCATAAGTAAGTTTTTTTGGATCTGACCCCCTTTTATTAAGGGGGTTTTTAATTAATTGTGTAAATTAAATCTTTTAATAAGCAATAATTTAGTTTTTTGTATCTAAACTATTTAAAATAGATGTAAGATCTACAAATTTAAAATTTTGATTTTGATTCTCATTGTATCCATCCTGAGCAACAAATAAGCCTTTGGGAAATTTATTTGAAGATAATTTAGCTAAATCAATACCATCAGTATCTGAAACTTCATCAATATTTTTATTTGATATTAT
>CBFHHV010000043.1:0-3789 GCA_965655775.1 Candidatus Marisimplicoccus sp. | reverse complement strand
GAAGAAAAAATTCAAAAAATTCAAGATGAAAATGGCATTAGGTTAATTAGTAAGTTTAATAAACAACTTAATTTACTGATTCAACAAAACGATACACCATATATATATGAAAAATTAGGCTCAAGATTTACAGATTTTTATATAGATGAGTTCCAAGACACCTCTGAGCTTCAATGGAATAATTTAATCCCTTTAATTTCAAACTCTATTCATAGTGAGTCACATGATGGTTTAAAAGGTTCGCTTTTAATTGTAGGTGATCCAAAGCAATCAATATATAGATGGCGAGGAGGTAAGTTTAATCAGTTCATAAATCTAATTTATGCTCAGACAAATCCCTTTCATTTCAAACCAGATATTGAAAAAATAGATTCTAACTATAGAAGCTCAATAGAAATAATAAATTTTAATTCTGATTTTTTTACTTATTTATCAAACCATTTAGGGCTAGATATATATGATTCAGATGATTTAAATTTTAAACAAGAATCGAATAAAAAAGAAGTTGGTCATGTATCTATAACTTCTTGTGAAAGTCAAATATTTTATTCAAAAATTGAAAACGAAATCTTTGATATTATAGATAGAGGTTATAAACCAAATGAAATAGCTATTCTTGTTAGATTTAATAAACATGCCAAGGATTTAATAGAAAATATTAGTAGTTCAAAATTCAATCTAATATCAAGTGAGGTTTTACAGATAACAAGTTCAAAGAAAATTCAATTTCTTATTTCAATACTCAAATTAAGTAAAGCTAAAAATGATTATTTGGAAAGAAAGCGAGTGATAGATTTTTTATTTAAATATAATTATTTTGGCAATAAGTATGAAAATTTAAATATGTGTTTTCATATTAATCTTGCAAAAACTGATATAATTGATTTTTTTAGAAATATTTCAAATCAAAAGTTTGATTTTAAATATTTCATATCGCTAAATATTTTAAATGCAGTCAAATACTGTATAGACAATTTCCATATTAATATTAATGATGCATATTTATATGCTTTTGTAGATAATATCTTTGAATTTATTGAATCACATGATGACTCAATAAGTTCATATATCGAATATTGGGAAAAAAAATCAGATAGTATTCATCTAAATATTCCAGAACACAGAAATTCAATAGTTATATCAACCATTCATAAGGCTAAGGGTCTTGAGTTCCCTTTTGTAATTGTGCCAATTTATAATGACAAAATTAATGACAATAGAAATGCAGATCCAATTTGGTTATATGAACCTTTTAAGAGTTTTGATAGTCTAAAGTGGACATTAGTCCCAAAATCACAAAACTTAATTCACATGGGAGATAATGCTAAAGAAATTTATGAAAGTAGTGAGTTTAACATCAAATTAGACACAATTAATTTATTATATGTGGCTTTTTCTAGAGCGGAGAGTGAGCTAAGTATCATATCCAAAAAAGATAATTTAAATAACAATTCACTTTCATCAATCATACACAATTTTCTTGAATATAAATCAGTAAATGAGGAATATAAAATTGGGCAAAAAACAATTAAAAAAAATGACCAAAACAAAATTGAATCTACTAGTAGCTATAATAAAAAGATTAATATTATACCAGCATTAAAGAATTTAAGTCAAGCAAAATATATATCAGAATTGCTTTCAAAAGTATTTGCTAAAAATAATTCCTCTAAAGTTTATATATTTTTTCCAAATCCAGATTTAATTCAATTAATTAAGTTTTTTGATGATGAATCAAATATAGAATTATGTACTTCAACACATCTTTTCAATACAAAAATTTTAGACTATGATTATGTTTTGTTCCCAAATATGAATGAAGGATTATTTCCTTTCATAAAATTAAATGACTCTTCAATATCAGATTCTCAAAAAAAGAAATTTGAAAGCTTATCACAAAATGAACAAGAAAAAAAGATCTCAGATATATTTTATAAAATAATAGATAAGGCTAAACAAGTTCACTTAATTTATGATTCAAGCATAAATTCTTTCGGCAGTGGAGAAGAAAGTAGGTTTGTCAAGCAAATTAAAATGTTAAGTTCTGGATTGACATTCATAAATAAAAAAGTGATTCAACAAAATCTAATTATATCTGAAGATGAGGAAGTAAAAATTGTTAAGGACGATTTAATTTCCAAAAAAATTGAAAGCATATTGTCAGACGGAGTATCAGCATCTTCATTGTCACTTTTTATCAAGAACCCATATTTATTCTATGAGCAAAAAATACTTGGAGTAGATAATAGAGATGAATCAAAATACCTAAACTATATGGATCAAGGCACCCTTATTCACAGAGTAATTGAAAAACTCTACAAACCTTTCATTGGTAAAAACCTTGATGTTAGTGATATTAATTTTATGAAAAATCAATTAAAAAATGAATCACGCAACACATTTATTGAACTCTATTCAAAGGAGCCGATAGGTAAAAATTTAATATTTATTGAGGTTGTAAAAGAGTATATTGAGAACACACTTAATTTCGAGTTAGACCAAATAAAAAATCAAAATGCTAGGATCAAAATAATCTCTTTAGAAAAGAAACTGGAATATAATTTGACAATAAAAAATCAAAATATAAAGCTTAAGGGTATAATTGACAGAATTGATATGTTCAATGATGGAGTTAGAATAATTGACTATAAATCTGGTAATATTAATTCAGGAGTATTAGATATTAGAAATATTGATAAAGTAAAAATAGACCATAAATATTCATATCTACTACAGTTACTTTTTTATAAATATTTGTTTGGGATGAATGATAAAAACATTCAGATAAAAGAAATAGGAATATGTTCACTTAAGAAAAGAAACTTACCATTTCAATTTATAAAAAATCAAGCTATTTTATCATTAGAAGAAATTCAAATGATTATTTCAGACATAATAATTGATATAATGCAGACAGATGAATTTATTGATTCGGGTAATCCTTTATAACTTCACTAGATACAATTTTACCTGATATTAAAGATGGAGGCACTCCAGGCCCTGGAACAGTTAGCTGTCCAGTAAAATATAGTCCCTTTATTTTCTTGCTTTTCATCTTTGGTTTAAAGATTGAGGTTTGAAATAATGTGTTTGCTAACCCATAAGCATTTCCTTTGTATGAGTTATAATCATCCATAAAGTCTTTAACACAAAATGATTTTTTAAAGATTATATTATCACTTATTTTTTCACCTGAGATATCCTCTATCCTTCTTAGAACAATATTTAAATACTTTTCTCTTATTTCTTCTTTATCTTCTAGGTCTGGAGCAATTGGAATTAGTATAAAACAATTTTCACAGCCGTCTGGTGCCATACTTTTGTCACTTAATGAAGGGAAATTGAGATAGAAAAGTGGAGATTCAGGCCATTTTGGATTATCATATATTTCAGAAGCATGTTTATTAAAGTCAACATCAAAGAACAAATTATGATGGGGTAATTTTTTTACTTTTTTATTTAAGCCTATATAAAATAGAAGTGAAGAAGGTGCAAAAACTTTTTTATTCCAAAATGAATCATCATAATTTTTTAAATTATTAGGAATTAGTTTCTCGGTGTGATTATAATCAGCTCCACTAATAACAATATCTGCAGGAAATTCTTTGCCATTTGAGATGACACCTTTAATTCTTTTATTACTAACCATTATCTCATCTACATTTTGATCTGATTTAAAATTTACTCCTTTTTCTTTTGCAAGTTTAATCATTGACTCAACAACTTTATGCATACCTCCTTTTTCTGGGAACCAGGTACCCAGGCCTAAATCGGCATGATTCATTATAT
>CBFHHV010000042.1:0-4315 GCA_965655775.1 Candidatus Marisimplicoccus sp. | reverse complement strand
TAATATAAACCCTTCACCTACTGGAGGGTTTTTTCTTTACTCCGTGTTCGACTACATTAAATTACAAAAAAAAGCTCCAGAAACTATTAACTGGAGCTAATCAAACAAAAAGCTCCAGAAGCCATTAACTGGAACTAAAATTATCTAAAAGATTGCTTAAAATTAATTATATAGTTGCTTTTATATATTATTTAAAATTTAAGATTATGTAAAAAAAAAGCTCAAAAATGCTACTAATTGGCAGTGCTG
The DNA here is from genome assembly GCA_965655775.1 of Candidatus Marisimplicoccus sp. Classification (GTDB taxonomy): domain Bacteria; phylum Bacteroidota; class Bacteroidia; order Flavobacteriales; family Flavobacteriaceae; genus Marisimplicoccus. The sequence goes on along the minus strand of CBFHHV010000042.1, from coordinate 4,066 downwards.
TGACAGTACTTTTTAAGTAAAATGGATGTTTAGGGGAGTGAGTTTTCTATTTAGAAAAATTCAAGTTATTTTCTTAAGCAATTTAACTTTTCCTTTTAAAAATACGAAACAAAACTTGCTTAAATTTGTATTATTGAATTAGAGTCCCCATCTCTTGTCCTCCTTTTGTTAATTGGTTAATAGTTGATTTGTTTCTATCAAGAGGTGGGCACTCGCTTTCAACTATGTAATATAGAAAAATTTAAGCTATTTCTTCTTTTTCTTTAGTCACAAGGTCCTTCTGTAAATGATTTAACTCCACTAAAAGTTGAGGCATAACAATAGTTGGGATATGTTTTACCATCACATCCACATACTGGATCATATATCTCTATACAAGCAGATGAAATATCGATTAATGATTCATCAATACAATTTTCATTATTATTTTCTTTATCATCAGAGCAAGAAACTATTATTAGGATTAATAGAGATATCCATTTTTTCATAATCTTTTAAAAATTATTGTAGAGGTCCATCTCCGTGAATATGAATGTTGTTAAAATCAACTCCTGTTTTATTCTTAAAGTCTTTTTTAAACTCTTCATTTCTTTTTTTCTATCAATTAAGATTTTAATAAATCTTCTTATCATAAAATTAAATCTATCCTCCTCTACCCACTTTTCTAACTCCTGAGGTTCCAGAGTTTTTAAAACCTTTATTTTGGACTTTACTTTTTGTATCTGAATTTGAAGAAACCTTATTCTTTGATTTTGACTTTCCACCCTTAAATAATCTCTTACCATTTGTCTCACGGTTATCATTTTTGTTTCCAAAAAACTTACTACCCATATTTAACTATTTAATTGTTTTTCTAAATTACTTAATTTTTATTACCAATCATCATTAATTGGTGGCTCTGGCAAAAAATGAATTACATAATTATCATAAATAGGGTCATAATAATGACCTGACTCTTTGTAATCATCGTTCCAAATTTTATTTCCACTTTCGTCTATCTTATATAAATAAGGAGAAAGTTGTAGTCTTTCTAGGTGCCATCGGCCTTCCTTACCTGAGGGTATATCCTCTCCACTACCGTATAACATTAGACCACCTTCAGCAAATACTTCAAATCCTGGGTTTATATCATTGTATTCATGACTAACATTAATTAATTTATGACCTAACTCGTGGGCGATTGTTTTTCTATATCTATCCTCCGTTGAAAGGTTTGTTATGGTGATAACACCTCTAAGCTCATTAGGAATTTGGTCAACATAGCTATATGAGGGAAATGATAACCCTCCTGTTCGAACCGTTTTCATCATCCAATTTCGACCTTCGGCTAAAGTCAAAAATGGATAAAAAACATCTTGCAGAGCAATTAAGTATATCGTTCTTGAATTATTAATATCTTTTTCTACAATACTTCTAAAAGCATTAATTGCATGAGCTGTGGGAATTGATGGATGCCTTCTTGAATTTTCATATAGATTAACATATTCCGTATCAGGAATACCAGGAGTCTCATTAGCCTGCATTGATAAATAACTTGAATTTATATTACCTGTTTTAGCAAATAACAAGTTTAACTGTACATCAGTTGGTTTGAAGATTTCCTTTGCAAAAAGGAAGCTTTCTATCATCTTGTTAAATGTTACTTTAGTAAATGTTGAATCCAAATTTGAAGGAAAATATATTCCAATATCAACCGTAGGCTTTCCATTTACGAGATCACTATTTATTTGATTGATGTCAATTGAATCAATAAGGCTCCAATTAACATCAGGTACTAAATCATCATTATAATTTGAAGTAAGATTAGATGAATTTATACAACCAGTAACCATTACAGATATTAAGAAAACCAGCATAGTGTTTTTAGGTACAAAAGGCATATTCATTTTCTTTTTTAATTTCTTCCAAACTCCAATATAATGATAAAACAAATAATACTAATCTTAGGTAAAAACCAAAATTAAAATTGCCATCCATAGCAAGGAGAATTGCTCTACTAGCAAAATAAATAGGAAAAACTAAGTATATATATCTTTTCAAAATTTATACTTTTGATAATTCACTCAAAAAAATTGCTAAAGAGTTAGCTACATTTAAACTATCTGGTTTCAATTTTCCAGTTCTAAAATGCGGTATAGTTAACTCACAGTTTAGATTTTTTAAAATGTCTTTTGATATACCGTGAGATTCACTGCCAAATATATAAGTGGCGTTTTTAACCAATCTATATTTATAAATTGATTTGCCATTTAAGCTTGCCCCAAAAATTGGTTTTTTTAATGATTTTAAAGAATCCCCTAGATTATCTAAATAATGGCATCTAACTCTTACAATTGATCCCATAGAGGCTTGTATTGCTTTTGGATTATAACAATCAACAGTTTCATTACTACATAATATTTGAGATAGCCCAAACCAATCACATAATCGAATGATTGTTCCTAAATTACCTGGATCACTAATTCCATCTATTGCAATTGTAGTTGACTCTGACATAATTCTTTTTGATTGAGGCAAATTAAAAACACCCAAAACTGGACTTGGAGTCTTAAAATGGGTTATTTGCTTCATCTGGCTTAATTTTATTGGTCTTGCATCTGGATAAAGATTTTTTTTAGTAGAAAATAGCATTTCATATTTCCAACCATTGCTTATTAATTCCTCAATTGTTTTTTCACCTTCAGCTACGAAAAGTTTATTTTGGACTCGATACTTTTTTTTACTTAATTGAAATATTAGTTTACGATCCTTAATTGATATCATAATGCCTTATTTACAATATTCTAAACTTAATATAATTAATTATTAATAATTCAATAAATTAAAATAATCTACAAAAACTGATTATAATCATTTTAATATTATACTTTTACACAAATTAAATTAATGAATTAATGAATCAAGGAATTGTAAAGTTCTTTAATGAGACTAAAGGTTTTGGTTTTGTTAAAGAGATTGATTCAGATGCCGAACATTTCGTTCACATTTCTGGAGTAATTGACAGGATAAAAGAAGGAGACAAAGTAGAATTTGAATTAATAGAAGGTAAAAAGGGGTTAAATGCAGTTAATGTAAAAATTGCCTCTGAAGACTAACTACAAAACCCCCTAAATTATTAGGGGGTTTTTTCATTAAAAATTAGACAGCTTCAGCCAACTCAATTTCTCTATTTTGAGTCTGAGCATGGTTTTGAAGTTCTTTTTTTAATGCTAATGCGTGGCCTTGGTTTGGTTCCAAAGCTAACATAATCATATCATTCATAATCTTAAACTTTAAAGTTAAACTTATGTAACGATTCATTCGGGTGCGTTCTCTCCACCCGCGACTATATTATTGAACCCAGTCCACACGGGTTATCGATAAAGGAAATCGACATTTAAATTTACAAAAAAAGAATAATTTAAATATCATTCATCTTTCTTAATTCTGAAAGCAAAAAATTTGACCTCTGCTTATATGTCAAAGGAGTTCCAGGTTCATTTATTTTATCATAAAGTCTCCAATAGTCATTAATACGATCAGAGCAAATATTTGAATCCAATAAATACTTTTCAAACTCTTTTCTTGTCATTAAATTATAGTTATCTAGGTTATTCTTGTCTTGCAAACTTTAGTGCATCATCTGTCCAATCTGGAATGTCTCTTATAATGTCTAAAATGTTGTTAGTTTCATCAACAACATTCCACATTTTTAAATGCCTTTTATCCATAAAATTTTGATCAACACATCTCTCCAACATTTCTATTAAAGGATTATAAAAGCCTTGGGTGTTAATAATAACTATTGGCTTTAAGAATAGGCCTAACCTCTTTAATGTAATGGCTTCTATAAGTTCATCTAATGTTCCACATCCACCTGGCAAAGCTATTACTGCATCAATATTTTCTAAAAACTTAGATTTCCTCTCATGCATTGTATCAACAAGTTCTAATTTTTCTAGTCTTTTATGAGTCCATTCAATATCTTGCATAAACTTTGGACTAATACCTGTAATTTTTCCACCATTATCTATAATTACATCAGCAAGATGACCCATTAGTACTCCTCCACCCCCTCCATAAACAA
>CBFHHV010000041.1:0-4443 GCA_965655775.1 Candidatus Marisimplicoccus sp. | reverse complement strand
CAAACTCTTCAGGAGAATTTGAAATTCAGGCAAAGGTTAACGATACTCTTTATTTTTCCTATATAGGTTATAAACCTTTAAAAATAGTTGTTACAAATGATCTAATAAGATTTGAGGATAATACTATCAAATTAACAGAACTTGCTTTTGCATTAGAAGAAGTAATAATAAAACCTTATCAACTAACTGGTTATCTAGAAATAGATGTAAAGAATGCACCTGTAAACACATCTACTAGATACAGGATAGTTGGACTAAACTTAGGATATGAGGCAGGGAGGAGATCAAGATCTGGTATTTCAAAAGTGATAGGCGCAATATTTAATCCTGCTGATTTTTTAAATAATTTATTCAAAAAAAAATCCTCTCAAATGGATAAGTTGAGATTAATGAGGGAAGATCAAGAAATAAAAAATTTGTTATCTACAAAGTTTGATAGAGAAGTGCTTGTTCAATTACTTGGAGTTGATAAAGATGATATAGATGATATTTTAAGAAATTGTAATTTTTCAGATACTTTTATTCAAGAAGCAAATGATCTTCAAATAATGGAAGCTATTAATGAATGTTATGATGAATACAAGCTTCTTGAATTTTAATATACTATTCAGTTAGCTTATCTTTACCAAATGAATGAAAATAATTTGGAGGCTATATCTCCTGTTGATGGAAGATATTTTGATAAAACCGTAGAACTAAAAAAATATTTTAGCGAAAAGGCTTTAATTCATTACAGACTTAAAGTTGAAGTTGAATACTTTATTGCATTGTGTGAAGCTCAGATTCCTCAATTAAGTAATTTCAATAATAAAAAATTTAAAGATTTAAGGAAAATTTATCTTGATTTCACATTTGATGATGCCATAGAAATTAAGAAAATTGAGAAGTCTACTAATCATGATGTTAAAGCAGTTGAATATTTCATTAAACAAAAATTTGATAAAATTGGTATATCTGATTATAAGGAGTTTATTCACTTTGGACTTACATCTCAGGATATTAATAATACTGCCATTCCTCTATCAATAAAAGATTTCATTAATGAGGTATATCTAGTTAAAATTGAAGAGTTATTAAATTCAATCGAAGATAAGTGTAATGATTACAAGGATATAACAATAATATCAAGGACACATGGTCAGCCTGCATCTCCTACTAAACTTGGCAAAGAATTTAAAGTCTTTTTGGTTAGGATTCAAGAACAATTAAAAAATTTAAAATCAATACCAAATTCTGCAAAGTTTTCTGGAGCAGTTGGTAATTTTAATGCCCATAAAGTTGCCTATCCAAAAATTAATTGGAAAAAATTTGCAAAAAACTTTGTTGAAAATAAACTTGATTTAGATTTTTCATTTCCAACAACTCAAATAGAACATTATGATTCTTTTGCATCATTAAGTGATAATTGTAGAAGAATTAATAACATTTTGTTAGATATGTGTGTAGATATATGGACTTATATTTCTTATGATTACTTTAAACAAAAAATAATTCAAGACGAAGTTGGTTCATCTGCTATGCCTCACAAGGTAAATCCTATTGACTTTGAAAATGCAGAAGGTAATCTGGGTATAGCTAACTCTTTTTTTATTTTCTTCTCAAACAAATTAACTAAATCAAGACTTCAAAGAGATCTATCTGATAGTACTGTACTAAGAAACATTGGAGTTCCATTTGCTCATGTATTAATTTCATTTGAATCTATTTTAAAAGGATTAAATAAGATTTACATAAATCATGATAAAATTAATCAAGATCTTGAAGAAAATTGGATTGTTGTCTCTGAAGCTATTCAAACAATTCTTAGAAGAGAAGGTTATGAAAATCCATATGAGGTAATGAAAGAATTAACAAGAAAAAATAGTAAAATTGATAAAGATTTTTTACATACTTTTATAGATAAACTCAAGATTAATGATAAAATTAAAAAAGAGTTAAAACAAATTTCACCATATAATTATACAGGAATTTAATGAAAGCAAAATATTACATAATTATAAGTTTAGTTTTGATAGGCTGTAAGAAAGATCCTATTGATAATGATATAGTTGGTAAAATTGATAATACTCAATCTATAACTATAAGTCCAGCAGAAGAGTTAAAGATTGAAATTAATGACTTCATATGGGAAGGTTTAAATTATTGGTATTATTGGCAAGAATCAATTCCTGATTTGTCTGATAGTAAAACTAGCAACACAACTGATTACTTAAATTTTCTCTCCAGCAAAGAGCCTGAACCATTTTTTAATTCACTCCTTGATGCTGACGACAGATTTAGTTGGATTCAAGATGATTATGAAGAACTAGAAAACTTACTTTCAGGAATTGAGTTATCTAACGGAATAGAATTTGGACTTTTTTTAGAGTGTAATGGACAAGATGTTTTTGGTTATGTAAAATATGTTCAAAAAAACTCTGATGCAGAGTCAAAAGGAGTCCAAAGGGGAATGTTTTTTAATTCAATTGATGGTAATAGGTTAAACAGAAATAATTATAGAGATCTTCTTTATGGTGATAATGTTTCTTATATTCTTAATTTATCTGATATTCAATATGATGATGCAGGTGACTGTATAAATATGATTTCAAATGATACTTCATTTGATCTTGTAAAAAGTGAATTAATTCAAAATCCAATTTACATTTCTAAAATATTTGAGCTTGATAATAGTAAAGTTGGCTATTTAATGTATAATCAGTTTGTTGGTTTTGTAGAATCTGAAAATAAAGATTATAATGAAGAGCTAAATCAGGTTTTTGGAGATTTTAAAAGCAATGGCGTAGATAATTTAATTTTAGATCTTAGGTATAACCCGGGTGGTAGCACTTATACTCAATTAATTTTAGCTTCATTAATTACAGGTCAGTTTACAGGTGAAATTTATTCTCAAAGAGTTTTTAATTCAAAAGTAACTGAGAGGTATAAAGATGATCCAGAAAGTTTTAGAAGTAGATTTTTATATACCTTGGATTCTGGTGAAAGATTGAACTCATTAGGGTTAAATAAGCTCTATGTACTTACTACATCCTCTACTGCATCCTCAAGTGAGGGAATAATAAATAATCTAGCACCATATATTGAAGTTATTCATATAGGTGATTATACAGTTGGCAAAAATCAAGGTTCAATAACAATAAAAGATTATATTAATAATGAGGGAGATGTCAATCCAAATCATAAATATGCTATGCAACCAATTGTTACAAAATCAGCAAATTCTGCTGGTTTTGCAGATTTTGATGATGGACTTGTCCCTGACTTACTTTTAAAAGAGTCTCTTTCAAATCTTGGTACACTTGGTGATAAAAATGAAAAACTTCTACAATCTGCATTGAATCAAATATCTAATAACTTATCAGTGAGTAATGCTCCCCCTGAAAGTGAAATAAAAAATATTGAGTTAATTACAGTAAGAGAGATAAAGAAGCAAATTCTGATTGTTGATGATATACCATTTCTTAATCAAAAGAAATATTAATTTGTAAGGTACATTTTTCTTCTAGAATATAGTTCAAAGAATTCATCATCATTTAAATCATCTATAAATAAAATACTTTCGCCAGTACTTTTCATTTCTGGACCAAGTTTTTTATTTACATCAGGAAATTTATTAAAAGAGAATACAGGTTGTTTTATTGCATAACCTTTAAGTTCTGGCTTAAACTTAAAATCTTTTAACTTATTTTCTCCAAGCATTATTTTTGTAGCATAATTTACATAGGGCTCTTTATAAGCTTTTGAAATGAAAGGTACTGTTCTAGATGCTCTAGGGTTGGCTTCAATAATAAATACCTTATCATCTTTTATCGCAAATTGTATATTAATTAACCCAATTGTATTTAAAGCTAATGCAATTTTTTTTGTATGATCTCTAATTTGTTTTACAGTAAACTCACCAAGATTAAATACTGGAAGAGTTGCATTTGAATCACCAGAGTGAATTCCACATGGCTCAATATGTTCCATAATTCCAATTATATAGACTTCTTCTCCATCACATATAGCGTCTGCTTCAGCCTCGATTGCTCCGTCTAAATAGTGATCTAATAATAACTTATTATTTGGAATTTTTGATAGTAAATCCACTACATGTTCTTCGAGCTCCTCTTTATTAATTACTATTTTCATGCCTTGACCCCCTAAAACATAGGATGGTCTGACTAATATTGGGAAACTGAGTTTATCTGATAATTCAACAGCTTCTTTTGCACTTGTAGCTACTCCAAAATCTGGATAAGGTATGTTATTATCTTTAAGTAGGTTTGAGAAGCTACCTCTATCTTCAGCTAGATCAAGGGACTTGAACTCTGTACCAATAATCTTAATATTATAACGATCGAGTTTTTCAGCAAGTTTAAGTGCAGTTTGACCACCTAATTGAACAATAACTCCTTCAGGTTTTTCATGTCTAATTATATCATAAATATGTTCCCAAAATAC
>CBFHHV010000040.1:0-5195 GCA_965655775.1 Candidatus Marisimplicoccus sp. | reverse complement strand
CTGTTGGTAACAATTGGAAATTATTTCATGAACAAGTAGGAGAAATTATGACAAAAGAGTTGCTTGAAGTAGGACTCATTGATAAAAATGATATAAAAAATCAGGCTAAGAAGAACCCTGCTTACAAAAAATATTTTATGCATGGAACTTCACATCACCTTGGACTAGATACTCATGATTATGGACTTCTTGAAGACCCATTCCAAGAAAATATGGTTTTTACTGTGGAACCTGGAATTTATATTCCTGATGAAGGTTTTGGGATAAGGCTCGAGGATGACGTAGTGATTCAATCAAAAGGAACACCAAAAAATCTTATGAGTGATATTGTAATAGAAGCAGACGAGATTGAGGATATGATGAATAAATAACAATCAATATTTTAAAATTCCTTCTTTAAAATATAAATGTCTTCTATAAGTCTTTCCATTGATTCAAAGTTTGTTCCATCATAAAAACCTCTTATTCTTCTGTTAGGATCAACTAATACAAAATTTTCAGTATGAATCATATCATACTTAATATCACTTTCAATATCCTCTGCTACTAGATAAGACTTTCTGGCAAGATTATAGATTTGTTTTTTATCTCCAGTCACAAGATTCCATTTTGAATCAATAATTCCATTATCAATAGAATAATCTTTTAGAATGTCAACCGAATCAATTTCCGGGGTAACGGTATGAGAAAGAAGTAAAACTTGATTATCGTTAATAAACTCTTTTTGGATATCAATCATGTTGTCCTTCATAATTGGACAAATTCCTGGACATGTAGTAAAGAAAAAATCAGCTACATAAATTTTTCCATCATATATTTCATTTGTGACTGTATCGTTATTCTGGTTAATTAATTTAAAGTCATCGATTTTATGAAATCTCTTTACATGTTGAATTGTACTATCAACTAATTGAAACTTTACCATACTAGGTTGATATATTGGTAATTTTTTTTCAGGTGTCAATACATTATAAAAGGAAAACACTGTTATAAGAGAAATTATTATCATTGAAGTTGCAAAAAGCCAGTACTTTTTTAACATATTTTTTCTAAATATTGGATAACAAAGATAATTCAAGAAATTAAAAAAATATTAAATTTGCTGTTCAAAATTAATTTATGTTATCTCCTGAATTTTTAATTAAAGCTGCACAATTATTTCTGTCTTTATCAATACTTATTATTCTTCATGAGTTAGGACATTTTATTCCTGCAAAGCTTTTTGGAACAAGAGTAGAAAAGTTTTACTTATTTTTTGATGTTAAATATTCTCTTTTTAAGAAAAAAATTGGTGAAACAATTTATGGTATAGGTTGGCTTCCTCTTGGAGGATATGTAAAAATATCCGGTATGATTGATGAAAGTTTTGATAAGGAACAAATGAGCAAACCTCCTCAGCCCTGGGAATTCAGATCAAAGCCAGCTTGGCAAAGATTAATAATTATGCTGGGGGGTGTTACAGTAAATCTTATTCTTGGATTTGTTATTTATATGATGGTTTTATTTGTCTGGGGAAAAGAAACACTTCCACAAGAAAATATTCCCCTTGGAATGCAACCCTCTGAAATCATTCAAGAGATTGGATTTGAAAAAGGAGATAAAATTATTAATGTAGATGGTAAAGAGTTAGATAATGTCCTTGAGATAAATAGGATGTTATTATTCAGACCAATTGATTATATAACTGTTAAGAAGAATAGTGGTTTAACCTCTGTAATTGATATCCCAAATGATATAGGAAACGAAATTTTCCAGAGTGGTCAAATAAATAGTTTTAGTCCAATTTTTGCTGCTGAGATTGATAGTGTAATTCCAGATTCACCAGCCCTGGAATCAGGATTGAAATCTGGTGATAGAATTTTAAGTGTTAATAATGTAATTGTTGAGGACTGGGTCTCCTTTTCAGACTGGATGGACACAAATGATGATAATACAATTGAATTAATCATCGAGAGAAATAATTTAAATTATAATTTGTCAGTTGATAGAGACAGTGATGGTACAATTGGTGTATATCCTGCTTTTAACATTAGTACAATTAATAAATCTGTAGGATTAGTAGATAGTGTTGTCCAAGGATTTAATTATGGATATTGGACCTTATATGAATATGTAGCAGGCTTTCAATTCATATTTACAAAAAAAGGAGCACAACAACTTGGTGGTTTTGGAACTATTGGAAGCATCTTTCCTGCAAAATGGGATTGGAAAGGTTTTTGGCTAAGTACTGCCCTTCTCTCTATTATTTTAGCATTCATGAATGTACTTCCAATTCCTGCTTTGGATGGAGGACATGTTATGTTTTTATTTTATGAAATGATTACTGGAAAGAAACTTAGTGATAAGTTCATGGAGACCGCAACAATGATTGGGTTCTTTCTCTTAATTACACTTGTTTTATATGCAAATGGCAATGATGTTTATAGATTCCTTAATGGATAAAAAAAAGGCTGGGTAAACCCAGCCCTTACCAAATAACTTCAAATACAAAAAAACTTTAGAAGTTATACTTTAAACCTACAGATATATTTCTCCCCATTTCATGAATTCCTGCTGTTTTAAGTCTTGACAAATGATCGAAGTATTCTTTATCAAAAACATTATCAATACTCCAGAAAATATTTAAGTCATTTCCTAGAAATGATGTCATCCATGTTCCAGATAAATTTAAAAGGGAATATCCATCAGTAGATTCCTCATACATTGCTGTTCTGTTTTGTTTTGCCTTAGCTACAAAGTCTATTTCAAATGAATAATTACTTGAGAAACTAATGTTAAAAACTTGATTAAAAGTTAATGGAGATATATATGGTAATGCCATACCGTCTTGTGTTTCACCAAATACATATTCTATAGAAGTATAATAGGATAGCCAATCAAAACTTGTATTTTTATTTAGGTGTATTTCCCCTCCATAAAGTGTTGCATCTTGCTGTAAAAAATTATGAAGCTGTAAACCATCAATAAGAGTATTTGTTGGTTGCAAGTATATATAATCTCTAATATCATTAAGGAATAAATCAAATGATAAGACTGAATCTTCACTATTAACTTGGATAGATAAATCTGTTTGAAAACTATTTTCAGCCAACAAATTTGGATTACCCTTCTTATACATAAATGTACTGTGATGAGATCCATCAGAATACAATTCAACTAAATTAGGTGATCTATATCCAGAACTTAAATTGAATCTTAAAGTTGAAGTTGTGAACTCCTTTTTAAAACCTAGAGCTCCATTAAAATTTGAATAATCTGAAGAATAAATCCCAGATGAAATTGATCTTTTATCATATCTTAATCCAATAATAGCGTCTGAAGAATTTCCAAAACTTATCTCCCCCAATGCATAAAGTCCAAAGTCATTCATCTCAGCATCAGGTATTAATATTTCATGTCCAAAATTCTTATTTGTTTGACTTTGTAGACTTGTACCAAGAATTAAATTGAAATCTTCTGATTGAGGAAGTATTAAATTTATATCTAATGTATTAGTTAATAATTCCATGTCTAATTCAGCTTCCCCTTCTTCATGGTCCTCATCTCCATGTTCATCATGGTCCTCATCTCCATGTTCATCATGGTCCTCATCTCCATGTTCATCATGGTCCTCATCTCCATGTTCACCAAATTCCATTCTTTCGTTGAACTGTTGCCCAAGAGTAACATTAAGTAAATGATTATTCCCCAGATCAAATGTATTTTTCCAAGTAATTGTGGTATGTTTCAATTCCTGGTAAAGACCTTCTTCATCCATATGTTCATCATGGTCCTCATCTCCATGCTCATCATGGTCCTCATCTCCATGCTCATCATGGTCCTCATCTCCATGCTCATCATGGTCCTCATCCATATGGGGTAGACCTAAAGTAGACTCAACAATACTTAATCTTAATTCAGAATTAAGTTTTTCACCTGAATATTGAATCCCTGCTTTAATTTCATTTTGTTCAAACCATGTGTTCTCGACCTCGCCATCAGGTGATGAAAAATTATCATTGTCAATCATTTCTGCTCTTAAATTAAAACTGAAATTACCTGACTTTCCATTGATCCCCAGATTATTTGTTAGGCCATTATAATTAGAATTATAAATTCCAGTGTAATCTATATCTAATCCATCCATTGATTTAAATTTCTCAGGTTCTGCATAAATTACTCCACCCATTGCATCACTTCCATAAAGAACATAAAGAGGACCCTTAATCACTTCAACAGATTCTATTCCAGAACTAGTGATACCAATTCCATGTTCTTCTCCCCATTGCTGATTCTCAAGTCTTACTCCTTGATTGTAGACAACAACTCTGTTAAAACTTAAACCTCTTATTGAAGGTTTTGCAATACCAGGACCACTAGTAATAACTGATACACCTGGTAGTTTTGATAATGATTTACTTATATATTGTTTTATTATTGGACTAATATCATCCATATTTATTTTATCTACTTTAATTACAGATTTACCCAAACTTTGACTAAATGGAAGAGATAAGATTATCTCATCTAATTCAAAGGGATCTATAACCTGAGACAAAACTGGTTTTGTTAGTAGTAGCATGATTAATACCATGCATAATTTATATTTTATATTCATTTTTTATTTTTTTAGAATTCATCTAAACAGTTTCCTGTTTAAAATGAAAAGGTTTGAGGTATATCACTACACCTATTTCGATTGTTATTTAATAATTGTAAAAATTTGTCTAATCAAATTGATCAAACAAAAGATGCATCTAAAGAACTATACTTTAGCAGGTGGACCTCTTTTTCTTGTAGAATGATAATTGTAAAAAATTATTGGTGTGTCACTTTCTATAAAAGAAACAATATTTATGAAAGGAATAAATGATTCATAAACATCAATAAAGAAATAATCTGTCTCGTCTTCTTGGTTTAAAAATAAATCAATTTGACAATGAAACTTAGATTTATGAACATCTATACTTTCAAGATTAATAAATTGATGTGAATCATTAAAGGCATGAAAAGATTCAACTATTGAAGGAAATAATAGAGAAACTAATAACAAATAATTATATAAATGCCTCACGATTTCAAATATAGTAATTAAATTAAATTTAAATTCAAAAAATAAATTATATTTGCCGACTGTAATCCTCCTTAGCTCAGTTGGTTAGAGCATCTGACTGTTAATCAGAGGGTCCTTGGTTCGAGTCCAAGAGGGGGAGCAA
>CBFHHV010000039.1:4723-5313 GCA_965655775.1 Candidatus Marisimplicoccus sp. | reverse complement strand
TGATAATTTTCTTTTGATATTTCAATAAATACTTGTTCCTCTTTATTTAATGAACTACATGAAGTAACTACAGATATAATTAAAAATAGACTTATATTTTTCATAACACTCATATTACTTATTTAATATTTGCATACTTTTATTTAGTATTGCTAATCTTCAATGGACCAATAATCCCATTTACCACTTTCAGCATATAACTCTACTATACTTTTAAGTTTATTTTTTTTAAAAGTTATTTCATTTTTATCATTATGCTTAATTAATTTATCTTGAACTGTAGATATAATTTTTTTTAATTCTTTTTTTAAAAAATCTTGAGAGTCTTTAAATTCTTCTTTTGAATAATAGGGTGCAAGAGCTTTAATTATACTTTTGTGGTTTCCCAGATATAAAGATTTTTGTGATTCACTATTTTTAAAGATGCAGATATATGAGTTCCATCTTTTGTCACATACTACAGTAGAAGTCGTAAATAAACTTTTATTGATTGACTTAATTTTTTTTAGAATATCCTGATACACTAATTCAACATTAATTAAATTATCTATTACAATTAATAACTAATTTCTAGATTTATATACAGACAT
>CBFHHV010000039.1:0-4713 GCA_965655775.1 Candidatus Marisimplicoccus sp. | reverse complement strand
TTAGATAATTTATTTTCCTTTTCATAAGCTTTATAATAAAATAATAATAAATCTTTTTCATCTTTTTTAAGTGAATCAAATTTTTCTTTAGAAATTCTTTTTAATTTTTCCATATTTAATACTATACTAAATATACTAAATATTTTATATATATAGTGTAGTGTTGTACCCTCATTTAAATTGTGTGCCCCTAATAGTATTTTTTGATTTTCAATTAATTATTATCATTTAATATCTTTGTATTTGTAAAAGTTTACAAATCATGAAAAAAATACTTTTTTTTATATCATTTACCCTATTAGGATGTGGAGGAGAAATTTATTATTTAGATAGTTTTAACTACAATCAATCTGGTGAAGCTACATATGAGACTAAAGAACTTGAAGCAGAAGATCTTGAGGGCGCCTTTACTGAAGCCTATGAGATTATTGCTGATGAGATCATATCTGTTTACTCAGATGCTCTCAATAAAGATAATAGTATTGGAGGTGTTGATAATGAAATTAAAGCTTTAGAGTTTCTTAATCAAGCACTCTTTAATTATGAGATATTTACAGTTAATCGAGAAAAAATGCGAATTAATATCTCGGATAAAGAATTTAATAGGAAATCCATTTTGAAAGATAGTATTTTGAATAAATCAAGAATTAAAGACGAAGCCGAAAAGATTCTCAAATAAATTTTATGAATTTTACAATTATTGATTATTCAGCTTTTGGACTATGGATTTTAATAAGTATTGTATCATCTTATATTTTGATAAGAAAATTTAAATTATTTAAAGGCAGTAAAAATGCTCAAATAGCTTTATCCATTGGATTAATTTTAGGTCACCTTGTTTACCTAATATGGAAATACATATTTTTGATTCTTATTGGAGCTAACTAAAATCTAATTTAGCTTACCACATGCTCCGTCAATAAAAGAAGTAACTCCTCCAATACTGCTAGCATAACATAGGTTTGGATATGTAACTCCATCACAACCACATACTGGTTCATATATTTCAATACATACAGCAAACTCATCAATTTTAGATTCATCTACACATGCATTTTCATCCGAATCCTCAGATGAACATGAAAAAATAAAGATTAAGCTTGACAGGAAAAGCTTTGAGAATAGTTTCATAATTTAAAAATATTATAATTATTCTAGAAACAACAGATTGATTTAAATATTCTTTCATAAATTGTAACCATACAGTTTTATAAACTAAATAAATATGGGAAGTAAATTTTTTGGAAATAAAAACGACAATAGAGAGACAAACGGAAAGCGTCAAGTCAAAAACTCAAATAAAAATTCAAAAAAAAATTTTAGTAGTAAGCTTCAGTCAAAAGGTGTAGGGAAAACAAAAATGACTGGTGTTAGAAAAGTTGGAAGAGGTAATTAAACTATCTTAAATTTTTAAAGAAAGGCTATGAACTATTATAAAACTCTGAAAAACTGCACTCTCGTATTTTTGTTTTTCAATATAATAAGTTGTTCAAATCAAGTAACAATTCCAGAAGATTCATACGTTATAAAAAATATATCCATCATTGATCCAATTTCTGGACTTCAATCTAACAAACATGTTGTTATAACTAATGATATCATAACTATGATATTAGATAATGATGATGAAATAATAGCTAAAGATGATAACACAATAGATGCAACTGGAAAGTATCTAATTCCAGGTTTGTGGGATGCTCATATTCATTTTTCCTTTGATACAAACCTAGCACCATATATGCCAGGACTTTTTTTAGCTCATGGAGTAACAAGTGTCAGAGATACAGGCGGACCCATTGACCTTGTAGTCAAAATGAAAGACTTGTCATTAAATGACTCGATTAAAAATCCAAATGTTTATATAGCAGGACCTCTAATAGATGGAACTCCAAATGTATATAACAATTCAAGCCCTTCATTTCCGCTTCTTTCAATTGAAAACAATGACATTATTGAAATTGAATCCAATGTTTTAGGAATAGTTGATAAAGAAGTAGATTTTTTAAAGGCCTATGAAATGCTTACTGAAAATCAGTTTTTAGCTTTAATGAGAATTGCAAAAAAAAGAAACTTAAGTGTAACCGGTCATATTCCCCTTAACATGACTTTATTTTCTGCAGTTAATGCAGGGCTAAACGGAATGGAACATATACGAAATCTTGAACTTTCAGTAGCAAGTAATTCAGAGGAGCTTTATAAAGAACGATTAGAGTTACTGAAAAACCCAAACAATTTACCAGGGAGTGTCTTAAGATCCTCTATTCATTCAAGGCAACGTATAAGGGCTATTGATTCTTTTGATAATAATAAATTTCAAGAGGCTGCAAAACTTTTGGTTTCTCAGAATGTATGGCAAACACCTACACTTTTATTATATAGAAATTTTTCTCAAAGAACATACACAGATCCTTCTTTTATTCCAGAGTTAAATAAATTACCAAATCAGATTAAACAAAAATGGATTAAAGAGATTACTGAAACTGATACTGTTGTTGATAAAGATGGATTAAGATATTCTAAATGGTTAGAATCAACGGTAGGTAAACTTCACAAAAAAAATGTTCCTTTTATGGCTGGTACTGATACCCCAATTGGATATTTGATTCCAGGTAGAAGTTTACATATTGAATTGGAAGTCCTAGTTGAAAGTGGATTTTCAAATCTTGAAGCAATTAAAACTGCAACAGTAAATCCAGCAACTTTTTTTGGATTAGAGGATAAGACAGGACGAATTAAAAATGGTCATAAAGCAGATCTAGTAATTTTGAATTCAAATCCTTTAGATATCATCAGAAATACTCAAGATATATATGCAGTTATAAAAAACGGCCACTTATTACCTAGGAAATCATTGGACTCTTTAATGTATAAGAATTAATCAACCCCAATTTAAATAAAACATATACATTTGTGAAAGTTTATGAAGGTAATTGTTAAAAATTCCGATCAAATAGGTGCTGTATCATCAGGGCTCTGTATGCTGCATTGTTTCGCAACACCATTTCTCTTTTTATCTCAGCCTTCTTTTATTTTTATTTCAGTAGATTTTACATTACCGTGGTTTATGATTAACTATATTTTTCTTTTTATTTCATTTATCGCTATTTATTATTCAGTTAAAAATTCATCCAATAGATTTATTAGGGTCTTTCTATATCTCTTTTGGGCTGTATTATCAGGTTTAATTATAAATGAAAGTCTAGGAATCCTCTCTATTCCTGAAACAGCAACTTATCTATCAGCATCTTCATTAATTTGTCTTCACATATATAATTTGAAGCATTGTAGATGTGATGATGAGAATTGTTGTACATCATAAATTTTATGCTTTCTCATAATCAACGTAAATTAATTCTACAATTAGAAAAAAAAAAGCACCGTTTGGCTAATAAGCTTTTTGTAGCTGAAGGAAGAAAAGTTATAAATGAATTAATAAATTCAGATTGGCCCTTTAAAAATATATTTTCTATTGAAGAAAATTTCCATCCGGATTCTGAACTTTTGACTTCAGATGAGATGAAGAAGATTTCAAATTTTAAAACACCTAGCCAAGCCCTGGGTATATTCTTTTTACCTGATTCACAAGAAATAATATCTGAACCTATTACTATTGGTATTGATGGTATTAGTGATCCAGGAAACCTAGGGACTATTATAAGATTATGTGACTGGTTTGGATTATCTGAATTGATCTGTAGTAAGAACTCTGTTGATTGTTTCAATGCCAAAGTAATCCAGGCCTCAATGGGCTCAATATCAAGGGTGAAGTGTCATTATGTTGATGACCTTGGAACTACATTATCCTCAATGCAAAAACCAATTTATGGAGCAACTTTAACTGGAGATTCTATATATTCAACTCAAATGCCAAATAAAGCCTCCTTTGTTTTTGGAAGTGAGTCTCATGGAATATCAAGACCATTACTAAGCAAATTAGAAGGTGAGTTGTCTATACCTCAATTTAGGGAAGGAGATAATAAAGCGGAGAGTTTAAATGTTGCAAATGCTAGTGCAATTTTTCTAAGCGAACTATTTAGAGATTTAAAGAAAAAATAGCTTGAATTTTTCTAAATTATAGGTATGAAAAAAATCTCCAGCACCCCTTCTCCACCTTATGTTTGTGCGGTATTTACTTCAATAAGAACCGAAACAAATGAAGGATATGAAGAAATGAATGACATTCTTTTCAAAGAAATTAATAAGGTTGAAGGTTATCTAGGAAATGAGGCTTTTAGGGATAAAGATGGGTTTGGAGTTAATGTTTCTTATTGGAAGGATATTAAATCACTAAAATATTGGAGAGACAATGAACTTCATAAAAAAGCTCAAGCAATGGGTAAATCTAAATGGTATAAAGAATATAAATTAAGAATTTGCAAAGTAGAGAGAGACTACGGGTTTAATAAACACATTTAACTTATAAGTAATTAGATCGTAAAAGAAAAAACCCTCCAGTAGGTGAAGGGTTTAAATAATTTGTGTAATGTAGCGGTTAGCTTGCTCCCCCTGTTGGACTCAAACCAAGGACCCTCTGATTAACAGTCAGATGCTCTAACCAACTAAGTCGCTGTCTTTACAGCTCCTTATACAGTTAAAAAAAGTTTAACTGTCTGAGCATTGCCAAATGAGACTAAATAATTATCCAACTGTACAAATTGATGCAAAGAAGAAAGTATTTGTATCATTTTATCTATATAAAAAGCGTTATAGGCT
>CBFHHV010000038.1:0-5822 GCA_965655775.1 Candidatus Marisimplicoccus sp. | reverse complement strand
GCCCTACCTATATTTAGTTCCTGTTCAATATTTCCTAAAAGTCCTTGATGGCGTGAAATTACATCTTCATTAGTCCATTTCTCAGGCTTTATATCTAATAACTTAAATTCAATTGGAAGTTGCAATGGAGTCTTGTTTATTTCTTCAATATATTTATTAATTCCAGAGACAAATGATGAAACAATTTCAAAACCATCTTCATGGTAGTGATTAAGTTCATCCACCATATTCCCTCTAAACTTAAAAAGTCTGGTACCTATATCTCTCTCTAATTCATCATCACCAAAAACTTCTGCAACCTTTCCAGTAGCTTGTCTTCTCCATATTTCAAATTGAAAAAGTCTATCTTTTGCAGCCAGGTATCCTTGCATAAAGAATAAATCATTCTGGTTATTTGCATATATGTGATTTATGCCATACTTATCTCTAAGAACTTCAACCTCATCTGTAAGGCCATCTAATTTAGATATGTTAGTGCAGGAGTAAAAGAGAATTGCTGAAATTATTAAAAAATATTTTTTCATAGGAATAGAGTTGATTCAATTTATTAAAAAAATATTTCCTGAGCTAATCTAAAAGTATTTGAGTGAGCTTCAATTATATTTTTTAAAACAACTGAATAACCGCCGCCCATTGAAATTTGAACAGGTATTGAATTTATTTTACACATATCCAAAATATATCTATCTCTCTCTTTGCATCCATTAATAGTTAATGACAACCTCCCTAGCTTATCATTCTCAAGTACATCAACACCGGATAGATAAAAGATAAAATCAGGGTTAAATTCATCGATAATTTTTGGGATAGTCTCCTTTAAAATTTTTAGATACTTTTCGTCATTTGTATTATCATCAAACTCAATATCAAGGTCACTCTTTTCTTTTCTAAATGGATAGTTTTTTTTACCATGAAACGAAAGTGTAAACACATTATTGTTAGATCTAAATAAAGATGCTGTGCCATTTCCTTGGTGTACATCTAGATCAATTATTAGTATTCTTTTAGATAAACCTTTATTTATAAGATAGTTTGCTGCTATTGCTTGATCATTTAACATGCAAAATGCTTCTCCACGATCATAAAACGCATGATGAGTTCCCCCAGCAATATTCATTGATATTCCATGTTCAATGGAGTAGTGAACACCTTTTATCGTTCCATCTGCAATTTGTAGCTCTCTGTCAACTAATTCTTTGCTGAGAGGAAAACCAATTTCTCTAATTTCCTTTTTAGATAAATGAAGTGATTTGAACCTTTCAAAATATTCTTTTTGATGAGTAAGTAGAACAATATCATCATCAGCTTTCTCTGGATTATAAAAGTTGTTTTCTGAACAAGTACTTTCTCTAACTAACTGTTCTGGAATTAATTCATATTTAATCATAGGAAATCTATGATTTTCTTCAAGCGGATAGATATAGTTTTTATTGAAAGCAATCTTTAGCATTTAGATAAATATAAAAAAAAAGACCTCAAATAGAGGTCTTTTTATTTGTGTGAATATTCTCTACCAACTTGAGCTTAACTCTGGTAAATATTCATGGTGTCTAATTGATCTTCCGTTTTCCTCTAAAGACTCTGCCATTTTAGCACTATCCTGATCATAGGATTCATCTCCAAATATTTCATTGTATTTCGCAATCATATTTTGAAGTGGTTCATCATAATCTGAGCTCTGTCCAACAAAACCATCATGATGGAATCTAACTTGGACCACGTTACCGTTACATCCAGAATTACAAACTAAAACACTCACTCTTGAAGGATATCCTGACTCAGTCATTGCTCTTTTTACTCTTCCTCTGAATCTCCAAAAATCTTGTTCTCCAGAATCTTTATAATTATAATATATGATTCTTCTATGACTTTGAGGTTCAGGATCTTCTGGTATATATGATGACCAATTATTTCTAGCCCAATATCTATTTCCTAATGAAGTGTGAAGGGGGCCTACTGTTTTCTCCCAATACGCGTTACCCTTTATATCTTCATTATCAAAATCAGATACATCTGTTGTAAGTTGCATTCTCAGATAATTGTTAGCCTGAGGACCAGAAAGAATTCTAAATGTTACCCATCTAGGTTGATCTTCTTTGCTGTTATACATTTCAGTCTTTTTAGCAACTGCTTTTTCAAAAGCTGAAACATCAGATTGATTAACCTGAAGAATTCTTGCTCTAAACAACCACTGCTGTGGTGTTGATTCCTGAGCAACAGAAGGAGTTATTGTTAGTACTGCTAATAATAATAATAATAATTTTTTCATATCTATAATTTTAATTTGAAGTTGCTTCTCTTATCACTCTCATGTGTACAACT
Source organism: Candidatus Marisimplicoccus sp. (assembly GCA_965655775.1). Classification (GTDB taxonomy): domain Bacteria; phylum Bacteroidota; class Bacteroidia; order Flavobacteriales; family Flavobacteriaceae; genus Marisimplicoccus. Next base: position 3,500 of record CBFHHV010000038.1, on the reverse strand, counting down.
CTTCTTCCATTAGGCATTAATGAAGCATCAACAGACTCAACGTCCTGCTCATATGAACCACCTCCGTACATTTCGTTATACTTTTCAACAAGTTTAGGCAACTCATTAGCGTTAATCTCTCTTTGATTTTCAAAGCTTTCATACGTAAAAAATATAGCTACCCAGTTACCATCACATCCTGATGCACAATTCATAACGTGCATTGCTGAGTTTACTTGATCATCTCCCATCGCAGCTCTTGCTTTAGCTTGTCGAAGCCTGAACCTCCAAAAGTCTTGTTCTCCAGAATCTTTATAGTTGTAGAACATGACCATTCTTAAATCATGATCTCTAGTTGATTCTGGCCATACAGAAGCATCTGCGCTTCTTGTCCACATAACAGTTCTTCCAGAAGAATCAGATTTAATGTATTTACTTACATTTTTAGACCAATAATTTGCTTCTTCTGGATCTATTCCACCATCCATCATTTCAGGAGAACCAATTTGAACTCTAAAAATTTTACCGGTATCTGTACCAGATAATATTTCAAAAGTAGAAAAGGCAAAGTTGTCTTCACTATTATTAAATTTCTGGGTTTTCTCACCAGCTGCTTTAACAAAGTTTTCCATTTGACCTGGTTCAACTTCAATAATTCTAGAAGTATAAATTTGACTAGAAGCTACAGAAAAGCTGAGGGTCAATAAAAAAATTAGAATTTTTTTCATTTTAATTATTTTAAGTTATTGTATATAAATGTAAATTATACTAACGATGTTTATGTTAACTAAATGTAAATAGTTTGAGAATAATTATAAGTTAGAAGAATTAGTCTTAAAAAGTTAATATGTTGATAATCAACATTAGGAAAAGAATGATAAGAACTAATGAGCTTAAATTTTTGACAGGTTCCTTCACTTATTTATTTTTTTCAATTATAAATTTCCAAATCAATATAAACAATAATGTAAAAATTAAAAATTTAATATCTATTGAATCAGCATAATTTAAAAAGTCTCTCATTTCAATCTTCTATTATAAACGAAGTAGTTTTTCTTTTATTTAATTCTACCCCCTCTTCATTTACCTCTACCTCTAAAGATGTAAGAGTCCCTGTTCTTTTTTCTAAATCTAAGTTTAATGAAAATATAGCTCTTTCTTTAAAATTGATTCGTCCTGCAACTATACCTTTTTTTATGAATTCTATATTTGGATTTAACTCTGAATCATAGCTTCCAGTAAATCTTGTAAGAGTAGGTAAATTAGTTTCTATTATTACTCCCTTTTGATCAAGCTTTAATGTACCCTTAATATTGAGGTCAAAATAATTAATACCGTTATCTCTAAAAATTTTTATTTTATATTCTCCAAGTAAATTGGCATCATCTAAATAGCCTCCAATTAATATATCACTACTTATCTTTAAGTATTCATCTTCATCAACAAAGTTGAAATAATCTCTAAAGTAACCTGAGTAAATACGATCTGATGCTAATACTTCAAGCTGTTTGTTAGAGTATTCCCATTTAGCTAATTTTTGAACTTCACCATATTCTCCTTTTAATATCAAATATGATAAATACTTATTTCTCTTCTCACTTTGCTGGAGCAGCCAATGAACACTATCCCCTCTAATTACAGTATATCTGTTACCATAGTAAGATATAATATCCTCAATAGGCCCATCTATTTTATAGTCCTGAAATCTTAGATTTGCATTTCTGTTTGAAAAGTCAATAAAATATTTTAAATCATTTGAATCATAATACTTTTGAGATGTAACACTTGTGGAAATAAACAAAAAGAAGATTGTATATATATAATTTTTCATTACTTCCAAAAGTATTTAAATGCAATAATCAAAAATAATATAAAACCTTTTGCCAGTAGTATAAAAGGATTAATAAAAGCATAAATTAAGTCAGATAACATCAATAAAGCAAGAATGTTTAATGAAATTGATACTAGAAGAATTATTGTAAAGTAAAGATCTCTCAAATCAGAATTATTTAGCAATTTAAGAAATTTAATGAACTGTTATTAAAGTTGAAGACCTCTATTTCTAGAGGTCTTACTTTAACTGACTTGACATAGTCAAGAACACAAATTTAATAATACAATCTATTCAGTTTTCTTAAAAAAAAGATAAAGTTTTGTTTCATTAAGATATATTTGTTAATAAATGATAAATATGCTTCCTATTGACTTTAAAGCCATATTAGGTGAAAAATATGATGATGAATTCCTTTCGAATGGTCATAAATTTTCTGAAATGCTTCATACTGAAGGCATATTAATATTTAATTCATTTATTAATACTAATGGATTAGCAATTTTGCAAAAAGAAGCTTCTGATTTAAAAGATCTATCATATAAAAGTCATTCTAAATATAATGTATATGTTTCTAAACATGATAACTCTTTTTCTAATGATAGTCCAAGAAATAGAATTATGAGTACATCAAAAAAATGTATTCCAAATGATCTTATACCAGACAACTCTATTCTTCAGAGAATATATGATTCAAGAACAATTAGATCTTTTTTTAAAGGTTTGTTAAATAAAAACGAGTTATACCCATATTCGGACCCTCTATCTAGTATTAATATTAACTATTATGATGAAGGGGATGCTCTAGGTTGGCATTTTGATAATTCTGACTTTACAATAACACTACTTGTTAAAAATTGCGAAAAAGGTGGAATATATGAGTTCTTTAACGATATGAGATATAAAGATGGTCAAGAAGACTATGCTTTTGTAGAGAAGATATTAGATAATAAAGTCTCTGGAACCAAAGTAGATAGTTTTGAAGGAGATTTAATGATATTTAAAGGAAATAGATCTATCCATCAAGTAACTGCAGTAGAAGTAGGGGAGAGAATATTAGTTACTTTTAACTATAATGAAACTGAGGGAATTCCTCTATCGGAACAATCTAGAAAAACTTTTTTTGGAAGGATAAAATAAAAAGACCTCCGAAGAGGTCTTTTTGATTATTCATTTGAAGCTTGCCCTCTTTCCTGTTGATAAACATTAAAGTTTACAATTTTTCCATCTGAGATCATTGCATCAATTACTTGATAAACAGTAATATCTTGTCCATCTACATTTAAAGTCACTTCATGACCGGCAGTTACAAAATCAGATATATCTCCTTCAACATTCTCACCACTATTTGAAATAGCCCATTGTATCGTCCATCTTGGGTTATTGTTTTCAAACCAATCAGTTAAAAATGCAATATGAGCATCAGACCCTTCAACTACTTCACCAGCAGGACCATATGCAGAAAATTCGACAGCATTTAGGTTTCTGATTCCTTCAATATCTCTAGAGTTATGAGCATCAATATATGATTCCCAAACTGCATTAATATTATTTGGACCAGCAACTACATCACTTTTTTCTCCATCCTGAGTTGCAGTAAAACCAATAACTTGAGGAGAAGTGTCAGGTGTCTCACAAGAAAGAGAAACCATAAAAATTGATAGTAATAATAAATATATATTTTTCATAA
>CBFHHV010000037.1:0-8567 GCA_965655775.1 Candidatus Marisimplicoccus sp. | reverse complement strand
AAAGAAGCACCACCGAAGATCGATAATATTTTCATAGATATTGGTGCAAAGGATAAAAAGGAGGTCGAGAAGATGGGTGTTCATGTTGGCTGTGTTATAACCTATCCGGATTCTTTTCATATTCTTAATAAAAATAAATTTGTCTGTAGAGCAATTGATAATAGAGCAGGTGGTTTTATGATTGCTGAAGTTGCAAGGCTACTAAATGAGAACAAAGACAAACTACCCTTTTGCTTATACGTTACCAACTCTGTTCAAGAAGAAATTGGTTTAAGAGGGGCTGAAATGATTACAAATACATTAAAACCTAATGTAGCAATAGTCACTGATGTTACTCATGATACTTCAACACCAATGATAGAAGCTAAAAAACAGGGAGATGCGAAAATAGGAAAAGGACCTGTTATTACTTATGCTCCTGCAGTTCAGAATAATCTTAGAGAGAAAATTATAAGTATAGCTGAAAAGAATAAAATCCCATATCAAAGACTTGCATCTTCAAGATTTACTGGAACTGACACTGATGCGTTTGCATACAGTAATGGAGGTGTACCATCAGCATTAATTTCTCTTCCATTAAGATATATGCATACAACAGTAGAGATGGTGCAAAAAGAAGATGTCGAGAATGTTATCAGATTAATTTATGAAACATTAAAGAACATTAAATCAAATGAGAGTTTTAGCTATTTTGATTAAGTTATTTAATTCTCTTTACTCCCATGTTATATAATGTAAACCCATAGATATCTGCGTACTGGTCAATGACTTTTGCCAATGGTGTACCTGCCCCATGACCTGCCTCTTTTTCAATACGTATCAAAACTGGATTTTTTCCAACATGTTTATCCTGAAGGTTAGCTGCAAACTTAAATGAATGAGCCGGAACAACTCGATCATCATGATCTCCAGTAGTTATCATTGTTGCTGGGTATTCTGTGTTTTGTTTAACATTATGAACTGGTGAATAACCCAAAAGGTATCTAAACATTTCTTCTGATTCCTCAGAAGTACCATAATCAAATGCCCACCCAGCTCCAGATGTAAATTTGTGATATCTTAACATATCTAAAACTCCAACTGCCGGAAGTGCAACTTTCATTAATTCTGGCCTCTGAGTCATAACAGCACCTACTAATAATCCCCCATTAGAACCTCCTCTTATTGCTAAATAGTCTGAAGATGTGTAATTTGAAGAAATAAGGTACTCAGCTGCTGCAATAAAATCATCAAAACCATTTTGCTTATTAAGTCTTGTTCCTGAATTATGCCATTCTTTTCCATATTCTCCCCCACCCCTGATATTAGGAACAGCATAGACACCACCTAGATCCATCCAGACAGCATTAGTAACGCTAAAACCAGGAGTACTACTAATATTAAAACCACCATAACCGTATAGGATTGTTGGATTGCTACCATCTAAAACTATATCCTTTTTGTGAGTAATAGTCATTGGAACTTTCGTTCCATCTTTAGATTCAAAGAAAACTTGCTTAGATTTATATTCATCGGAATTAAACTCAATTTCAGGTTTCCAATAAATATCATATTCACCATTGGTCGGGTTAAAAAAATACAAGTTTCCAGGAGTATAATAATTAGAAAATGAAAAATATAATTCCTCTTGGTCTCTCTCTCCATAGAATCCCCTTGATGTTCCAATCCCAGGCAACTCAACTCTTCTAACTAAGTCTCCACTGTAATTGTATTGGTAAACCTGTGAGAATGTATCAACTAAATATCTTGCAAAAAAATAACCACTTCCAGAACTTACTGAAAAAACATTATCGCTCTCTGGTATTACATCTTGCCAATTACTTCTATCTAGGTTATTCAAAGATGTTTTTACTAATCTTTTATTAGGAGCATTATAATTTGTAAAAATGTAGAAGGTGTCATCTATATTGTCAACTACATATTCATCAGTAGTTGGATCATCACTAATAATTTGAATTCTATTAGAATTATTTCTTAAATCAATCATGTATAATTTATTCCCATCAGTAAGGTTTGAAGCAGAAATAAATAAAAAATTATTATCGTCAGAAACATTTCCCGATACATATCTAAACTTTTCTTTTTGATCACCAAAAATAATTTTATCTGATTTCTGATCTGTATTTAATTCATGATAATAGAGTTTATGTCTATCTGTATATTCTGAAAGCTCACTTCCTTCTGGCTTATCATAAGATGAATAATAGAAACCTTTATTTCCACTCCAAGAAATTCCGCTAAATTTAATATTGTTGAGTGTATCACCAATAGTCTGTTTTGTTTCAGTGTCCATGACTATAGCCTTTCTCCAGTCACTTCCACCTTCAGAAATTGTATATGAAATGAGTTTGCCATCTTCGGAAAAGTAAAGTCCAGTCAGGGAAATTGTTCCATCATCAGAAAATTTATTTGGATCTAAGAAAACTTCTTCACTTGAATTTGAATTATCTTTTTTTCTGTAGACTACATATTGGTTCTGAAGACCATCGTTTCTGTAATAGTAAATATATTCTCCCCTAGTAAATGGACTAGTCTGTTTCTCATAGTTCCAAATTGAAGTTAATTTACTTTTTAATTTATCTCTGTAAGGTATTGATTTTAAATAGTTAAATGCTACTTCATTTTGACTGTCAACCCAATTGGAAGTTTCTTGAGAAAGATCATCTTCAAGCCATCTATAAGGGTCTTCAATATCATTTCCGAAATAGGTGTCAACAACTACATCTTTTTCTGTAATTGGATAGTTAATATCACCAGTTGGTGTATTGCAGGATGCAAATAATACGATAAGGAATATGAGATTATTTTTCATAATTTTTATTTAATTCTTGATCTAAAAGTAAGTTATTTATTCTTTTTATTAATGAGGGACCTTCATAAATAAATCCTGTATAAAGTTGAACTAGATCTGCCCCACATTTAATTTTTTTAAGCGCATCCTCAGCATTCATTATACCCCCAACTCCAATTATTGGAAAATCTGCCCCAAGCTTCTTTCTAAGAGAAGAAATAATTAAATTACTTTTATCCCTAAGTTTCATTCCACTAAGCCCTCCTGTTTCCTCTTTGTATTTAGATTCAAGCCCATCTCTTGAAATAGTAGTATTAGTAGCTATTACACCATCTATTTTTAATTCAAGCACTAATTGGATAATAGCATCAAGCTGTTGGCTATTTATATCTGGAGATATTTTCAATAACAATGGCTTACTATTCCTCATTTCATTGTTTTTATTGACCAACTTTTCTAGAAGGGGTTTTAATAATTTTTTATCATGAAAATCTCTGAGACCTTTAGTATTTGGTGAGCTAATATTAACTGCGAAATAATCAACGTAATCATTAAGATCTGTTAGACATTTTAAATAGTCATCATGGGCATCAACATTTTCAGTAAAAAAGTTTTTTCCAATATTGGCACCGATAATTATATCTCTTTTTTTTTTTAAATTCTCAGTAATAACTTCAAGGCCTTTATTGTTAAAACCAAGCCTATTTATTAGAGATTTATCTTCAACTAGTCGGAAAATTCTTTTTTTTGGATTTCCTGGTTGGGGTAAAGGAGTAACAGTTCCAATTTCTATAAATCCAAAGCCAAAATTAGAAAACTCTCTGTAAGAGTCAGCATTTTTATCAAAGCCAGCAGCAAGACCAACTGGGTTTTTGAATGTTAATCCAAAAAGTTTTTTTTCTAAACTATGATGATTAACAACAAAGAATCTTCTAATAATTGTTTTAGTTAGAGGAATATTAAAAAATAGTTTAATGAACTTTACTGAGAACTCATGGATTAACTCTGCATCAAATAGGAAGAGGAAATTTCTTAATATCTTATACATTAAGTTTTTAAATTAGATGATAGTTCAATTGAAATAGCAGATTTCTCAATTTTTAACTTACCAGCCATTGTCTCTATTACACAAGTAGTGCTTTTATCATCAAGTTCATTTATCCTCGCATGAACACCTGATGTTGTTACAATTCTGTCACCTTTTTTTAGATTTTTGAGAAACTTTTTCTCTTTACTGCTTCTCCTAAAAGAAGGAATTATTATGAAAAATAAAAAGACAAGAGCTGCAAGAAGTAGGTAGGGGAATTGAGATTCCATAATTAATTTGTTTTTGGTTCAACAAATGCTTGAATTCTTAGAAGTTGACCACCACTAGGTGTATTAGCTGAAACTTTAACCATTTTTTGCTGTAGATCAGGTCTACCATTTGAGTCAAAATTCACTTCAATCTCACCAGTTTCTCCAGGTTTAATTGGAACATTTTTAGGGTATTTTGGAACAGTACATCCACAACTTCCGATAGCATCTACAATATATAAATCGTTTTCACTAGTATTAGTAAACTTAAAAATTGTCTTTACAATTTCTCCCTCGTTAATTAATCCAAAGTCATGAAAAACTCTATCAAAAGTTATTTCAGCATAACTATTTTCTTTTTGTAAACTTGATTTATTATCAGGATTTATTTTACTGGATGCACTTTCATTACAACCAAAAAATAAAATGGAAAGAATTGTTGAGACTAAAAGATTTCTAAAATTTACCATTGAAAATTTTATCAAAATTACTAAAATTTACGATATAAGACCACGACCTTTTTTTACTATTTGACCTTTATTAGTTAAATCTTTCACAATGTTATCAATAACGCCATTGACAAACTTGCCAGAGCTTGGAGATGAAAACTCTTTAGCAATTTCTATATATTCATTTAAGGTAACTTTAGTTGGTATTGACGGGAAATAAAGTAGTTCTGCAGTTGAAGTAATTAGTATTATATAGTCAATTCTAGCAATTCTATCAGATTCCCAGTTTGGAGTCCTCCCACTAAGATGATCTTTTAAACTATCATATTCTTTTATAACCTGGTTTAAAAGTTCTTGACCAAATTTAATTTCATCTTGATAGTCAAATAAAGATGGGAGGTTAAATGAGTCCGCATTTTGAATATCTACTTTTTCAATGTTACTTAAAATAAATGAGTTTACATATGGTAGGTCATTAACCCAATTTATATTTTGATCCTCAAAAAAATCATGAAGAAGATTAGACTGAGCAATAATATTTGAATATGCTTCAATAAAAAAACCAAGATTATCTTCACTATTTGACTCAATATATTTTTTATTTAATAAGATTAAACTCTCCTGAAGATCTATTATATAGTTCAAATTTAAATCCCAATTAATTATATTATTTCTTTTAAAACTTTTTGGGTTTAATTTATTAAAGAAGAAAAAATATGGATTCTTAGATATAAATGAACAACTAAACTTTTTGGATTCAAGATTATTAAAGTGAATATTAATTTCCTTGATAAGGTCAATCATGCAATATAGAAGATCCAGAGAGGTTGAGGAGCTTTTACTTATACATGTTTTTAAAGATTTACTGTCTATCAATTCTATTGAATTTGAATAGACAGATTGAATTACTAAAGTACGAATATGTCTTCTGTTTAACATCTTTAAAGAACTAAAACAAAATTAGTCAATTATTAGGATATAAATAGAATTTAATAGAATTAATAAAGTTTATATTTGTCTTTGACCATGAGAGAGTTAAAGAGATTAAATAAATTTCTTATAAAGTATAAAGGCAGACTTCTACTTGGCCTGCTTATAACAATAATATCAAGAGTCTTTTCTTTAGTTACTCCAAGACTTGTTGGAGACTCTATGACAACAATTGAAAATTATCTAAGTCTTAACAGTATATCTCCAGATGAACTGAAGGATGTTCTTTTTTTTAATATTGTCTTGATTATAGGAGCATCTCTTATTTCTGGTTTCTTTACATTCTTAATGAGACAAACAATAATCAATGTATCTAGGTTCATTGAGTTTGATGTTAAAAATGAAATTTTTTCACATTATCAATCCCTTGATCAAATATTTTATAAAAAAAACAGAACTGGAGACTTGATGAATAGAATTAGTGAAGATGTTAGTAAAGTTAGAATGTACTATGGGCCTGTATTAATGTATGGGACTAATGCTATAGTGTTATTCATCATTATAATATTTTATATGTATAGTGTTGCTCCAAAACTCACAATTTATAGTTTAATCCCACTGCCTATCTTATCAGTTTTCATATACAGGATAAGTAATCTTATAAACAAGAAGAGTACTTTAGTTCAGGAAAGCCTTTCTGACCTTTCAACATATTCTCAGGAGAGTTTTAGCGGAATATCAGTATTAAAGTCATTTAATATTCAAGATATCATTTTTAACAGGTTCGACAAATATGCATTTAATAGTTTTAAGAATAGCTTAAGTCTTGCAAAAATTCAAGCTTGGTTCTTCCCAATTATTCTTTTCCTAATTGGACTTAGTAATCTAATTGTTATTTATATAGGTGGTAAAGAGTTCATTGATGGTAATATTGAGATTGGAGTAATTGCTGAATTTATTATTTATGTAAACATGTTAACTTGGCCAGTAACTCTTGTTGGTTGGGTAACGTCTATTGTTAAGCAAGCTGAAGCTTCTCAGAAAAGGATCAATGAGTTCCTAGATTCAGCAAGTTCAATAACAAATGGAACATCTAGATTAGGAGATGACAATAATAAGGACATAACATTTAAAAACGTTTGTTTTAAGTATGATCAAACAGGAATAGAAATTTTTAAATCATTTAACTTAAAAATTAAGTCAGGTAAGGTATTGGGTATTGTTGGTAAGGTAGGATCAGGAAAAACATCTGTAGTAGATTTAATCTCAAGAATATATGACCCACAAAAAGGAGATATTTTTATTGGAGATAAAAATTTAAAGTCTATTGAGATAAGTGAACTCAGAAGTTTAATTAGTTACGTTCCTCAAAATAATTTTTTATTTTCTGAAAGTATAAAAAAGAACATTGAGTTTGGTAATCCTAATTCTTCAATAGATGACATAATTAATGCTGCTAAATTAGCGGAGATTGATTTAGAGATTGAAAAATTTGAAAATGGCTATGACACGATTCTTGGAGAAAGAGGTGTAACACTTTCAGGTGGACAGGCTCAAAGAATTTCAATTGCAAGGTCGTTTATAAAGGACTCTGAAATATATTTATTTGATGATTGCTTTTCTTCTCTAGACTCAGATACCGAGGATCGAATTCTAAAAAATTTAAAAAATAATTTTCAGAATAAAACACTGATAATAATTAGCCATAGAGTTTCATGTGTCAAACATGCTGATAATATAATTGTATTAGATAATGGAAAAATTATTCAAAGTGGAAGTCACAATGAATTAGTAAAAGATGAAGGATATTATAAGGACCTTTACCTTAAACAAAACAGTGAAATTAATGACTAGATTTGATTATATTTGGTTAAAATAAAAAATTATGGAAAATCAAAACGATTATAATGCTGAAGAAATATTTTCAAAGGCATTAAGGGCTGGAAGAAGAACTTATTTTTTTGATGTAAGAGAAACTAAAGCTGGAGATTATTACCTAACTATTACTGAAAGTAAAAAGTTCACTAATGAAGACGGAACTTTCTACTACAAAAAACATAAAATATATCTTTATAAAGAGGACTTTGCTGAATTTAATTCTTCACTTAAAGAGACTTGTGACTTTATTATTGAGAATAAAGGTGAAGAGGTTATAAGTGAGAGGCATGATAAAGATTTTGATATGAAAAAAGAGAAGAAAGAAGAGTCTGAATCTACTGATAAAAAAGAGGAAGAGGAAGAGGAGAAAGACTTTGCAGATGTTGATTTTGAAAATGATGATGAATAAATAAAAAAACCATTATGAAAAAACTCTTATTACTTTTAATTCCATCACTATTTTTAAATGCTCAGGTCGGTCTTGATTATTATCTTGGGGATCTAAGTGAATACAACAAGTCTATACCTACTCCCTTAAGCGTTATTGGACATGAGGTTGGAGAATTTCACATAAGTCATGACAAATTAAGCCATTATGTTCAAGAGATTTCAAGAGCATCTAATAGAGTTAAATTAATAAATAGAGGTAAGTCATATGAAAATAGAACTTCATGGTTAATGATAATTACTAGTGAATCAAATCATTCAAGATTAGAGCAAATAAGAAAACAACATTTAGAACTTTCAAATTCCAAGAATAAAGATATTGATGTATCTAATATGCCAATAGTTGTATATCAGGGATTCTCCGTGCATGGTGATGAGCCAAGTGGTTCAAATGCAAGTTTACCTTTAATGTATCATTTACTAGCTAGTAATTCTCAAGAAACTATAGAATTACTTGAAAATACTATAATTCTTTTAGATCCAAGTTTTAACCCTGATGGTCTTCAGCGTTTTTCTCAATGGGCAAACAGTAATAAGAATCAAAGTTTAACCGCAGACCCAAATGACAGAGAGTATAATCAATACTGGCCAAGAGGAAGGACAAACCATTATTGGTTCGATCTAAACAGAGATATGCTTTCAAATCAGCTTGTTGAAACAAATGCTAAGGTAAAGACGTTTACTGAATGGCTACCAAATATTCTAACTGATCACCACGAGATGGGAACAAATTCATCATTTTTCTTTCAACCTGGTGTTCCTGAAAGAAAAAACCC
>CBFHHV010000036.1:0-9040 GCA_965655775.1 Candidatus Marisimplicoccus sp. | reverse complement strand
ATAAACACATTAATATCTAGTAAGCTTGGAGTAAATCTAGGATTCGACCTATAAATGTTAGATGTATATAAAATAAGAGAGGACTTTCCTATACTTGGTAAAAAGGTTAATAATACTGACTTAATTTACTTTGATAATGCTGCTACATCTCAAACTCCTAATCAAGTAATTGATGTAATTTCAGATTATTATAAACAGTATAATTCGAATATTCATAGAGGTCTTCATTCACTTAGTGCAGATGCCACTAACAAATATGAAAATTCTAGAACAATAATTAAAAATCATTTTGGAGCTTCTCATGAACATGAAATAATTTTTACATCAGGAACGACACATGGAATAAATATTATTTCCTCGGGTCTTGAAAAACAAATCTCTTCAAAGGATGAATTGATTGTGTCAGAAATGGAGCATCACTCCAATATCGTTCCATGGCAAATGCTATGTGAAAAAACTGGATCAAAACTCAAAGTAATACCAATTAATGATGATGGCACGCTTGATATGGATGAATATAAATCATTACTTACTCCTGCAGTAAAATTTGTTTTCATAAATCATGTATCAAATACTTTAGGTATTGTGAATCCAGTTAAAGAAATTATAGATCTTGCTCACAAGAATAATAGTAAAGTTCTGATTGATGGTGCTCAAGGTGCCGCTCATTTCAAGATTAACTTAAAGGAGTTAGATGTTGATTATTATGTTGCATCAGCCCATAAATTATGTGGTCCAACTGGAGTTGGATTTCTGTATGGAAAATCAGAGTTGCTAAATTCACTACCACCATACCAGGGTGGGGGTGAAATGATATCTACTGTAACCTTTAAGAAAACCGAATATGCTGACCTTCCTCATAAATTTGAAGCTGGAACCCCAAATATTGCAGGTGTTATTGGGTTTGGTGCTGCTATAGAATATATGAAATCTATTGGTTTCGATAATATAGAAGTGTATGAAAAAGAACTTTTAGATTATGCCACAGAAAATCTTAAAAAAATTGAGAACATTAAAATATATGGAGATGTAGATGATAAAATATCTGTTATTTCTTTTAATTTAGGAAATCACCATCCATCTGATATTGGTTCTATTCTAGATCAATACGGAGTTGCAGTCAGGACAGGACAACACTGTACGCAGCCTATAATGGATCATTTCAATATTCCAGGAACAGTTAGAGCTTCATTCTCTTTCTATAATACCAAAAGTGAAATAGATTTATTTATTGATGCACTAAAAAAAGCATCAAAAATGTTGGGATAATTGCTTAATTTTGAATGTGCAAAGCATTCAACAAATACAGGACCAAATTATTGAAGAGTTTGATTTTTTTCAAGATTGGTCAGAAAAGTATCAGTATCTAATTGATCTTGGCAAGAATCTACCTAAATTTAATGATGGTAACAGAGTTGATTCTAATCTTATTAAAGGCTGTCAAAGTAAAGTGTGGCTAAACTCATCTTTTGATAATAACATTGTTATATTTGAAGCTGATAGTGATGCAATCATCTCTAAGGGAATCATATCTCTTTTAATTAGAGTTTTTTCAGGTCATACACCAGATGAAATTATTGCAGCTAATATCGATTTTATTGAGAAAATAGGTTTAAATAGTCATCTTTCACAGACCAGGGCAAACGGTCTACTTTCTATGATCAAACAAATCAAAATATACGCCTTAGCGTATCAAGCAAAAAACTAAAATGACAAAAATGAATACACAAGATTTAGGCGAAAAAATTGTAAAAGAATTAAAATCAATATTTGATCCTGAAATACCTGTTGATATTTATGAGTTAGGTTTAATCTATGATGTTTTTGTCAATGAAGATAATGAAGTAAAAATTCTTATGACACTTACTTCACCAAACTGTCCAGTTGCTGAATCATTACCCCAGGAAGTCGAAGAAAAAATAAGATCTATTGACGAGGTTAAAACTGCTGAGGTTGAAATTACGTTTGATCCACCTTGGACAAAAGATTTAATGAGTGAAGAGGCAAAACTTGAATTAGGATTTCTGTAATCATTTCATGAAACATTATTTTCTTTTATTTTTTTTGATATTTTCTATAAATACTTTTTCTCAAGAAGAATCTCAAAAAGATTCTCTTTGGACAACTAGAGGAAATGTTGCCATTCTTTTAAACCAAACAGGATTTAGTGATTGGGTAGGAGGAGGAACAAATAATTTCTCTGGTACATTAAAATTTGACTATGAATGGGAGTACAGAGATAAAGGATGGGACTGGCTGACTAACGTTGAATCTGCTTATGGATTAGCTAAATATAAAAATGCTCCATTTGCAAGAAAAATTGATGATAGGATTTTAATCCAATCAATAGTTGGTAAAGAATTTACTAAAAATTTATCTTTCTCAGCTTTCTTTAACTTCACCTCTCAACTTGGAAATGGTTATAAATACAAAAAGGATTCAAATAATAATGAGATACGTGAATTAACAACTAGAATATTTTCTCCTGCATACTTTCAATTAGGATCAGGATTTCTTTGGAAAAAAGATGAAACATTATGGGTCAATTATTCTCCTATTGCTACAAGATTAATTTTAGTTAGTAAAAAATTTACTCAAGACTTAACAGGTAATGATACTTATTTTGGAGTATTACCTAATGAATCATCAAGATATGAACTTGGGGCTAATTTAACTTTCCATTCGGAGGGAAACCTACTTGAAAATATAAAATATAAACAAGATTTAAAGCTTTTCTCTAACTATTTGGAGGATGCCTCAAACATAGATCTAGATTATCTAGTGCAAATTGAAGTTGATATAAACCCTTTTCTTTCAACTCAACTAATTTTTCAATTAATTTATGATGATAACGCTATTTCAAGACTTCAAGTAAGAGAAGTGTTTGGCGTTGGGGTTCAACTTAAATTAGATTAGTTTGGATAATTTAAATATTTTAATCATAACTTACTACTGGCCACCATCTGGGGGTTCAGGAGTTCAAAGATGGATGTTCTTTGCAAAATATCTAAAGCAAATTGGACATAATCCTATAGTTTTGACTGTTGATCCAAAATATGCCTCTTATAACTTAATCGATAATTCACTCACAGATCAAGTTAAAGATATTAAGACACATAAAACATATAGCTTTGAGATCTTGAAATTATATTCACTATTTAAGTCGGGAAATAGAACTAAAGCAATACCTCAGTCTTACATTCCTAATCAATCATTTTTTGATAAAATAGCATCATTTATCAGATTAAATTTTTTTATACCGGATTCAAGAATAGGGTGGAACTATTTTGCATTTAGAAAAGCTAAAAAACTTATAGAAAACAATAATATTAACTGTGTAATTACTACAGGTCCACCGCATTCAACTCATTTAATTGGTAAAAAAATTACTGAAAAATTTAAATTAAAATGGGTAGTTGATCTAAGAGATCCATGGGATGAAATTTTTTATTTAAAAGATAAATTTAGATTCAAATACGCTAAAAAATTAAATCTAAAATTCGAGGCGCAAGTTTTTAATTCTGCTGATTCAATTATAACAACTGTTGGTGACAGATATCAAAATATCATAAAAGAAAAATTATCAAATTCTAAGAAAATTCATAAAATTTATAATGGATATGATAAATCAGTTTATGATAAAATTAAAGAGATTAAACCAACTAGCTTTAATATAGTATTTACTGGTGTTCTATCTAAAAATCATAATTATCAAGTTTTTAACAAAGTATTAAGCCACTTAAAAGATGAGTTTAATGATTTAAATATGATTTTCACTTTTGCAGGTAAAATTGACAAAGAAATCAAAAAGCTTTATTCAGAAAAAATTCATTTTATTGACAGAGGTTATGTAATCCACGAAACAGCAATTGAGATTATAAAGTCATCTCATTTATTAATAAATTTTAATTACTTAAACACAGAAAAAACTGATATGGTGTCAGGGAAGCTTATTGAGTATCTTGCTTCAGGTTCTCCAATTATAAACTTTTCAAATTCGGCTGAAGAATCAAATTCTCTTTTGAAAAACTCCACAAAATCTTTTAATGCAGAAAGTAATGATATAACCAAGGTTGTAAACTTTATAAAGAAAGAATATGACGATTGGTCAAATGGAAACTATGAAAAAGATATTCCAAAAAACATAGAGTCTTTTTCTAGGAAAAAATTAACGAATGATTTAGTTGAATTGATAAAAAATTTAGTTATTTAATTCAAGGAATTCCAAAACCTCTTGTGGCACCAATGTATCAATCTTTTCTTTTGACTTGATTAATTCTCGAATAAGGCTACTTGAAATTTTTACTTTAGGGGCATCTACCAACTTAATGTTAGAATTAGATAAAATTTCTTTAGGAATTTTTTGGTCAGTATCTCTTGGGTAGACATACACTTCAGCAATTTCAATAATTTTTTTATAATCTTTCCACTTATTAAACCCTACTAAATTATCTTCTCCAATTAATAGAATCAACTTATTGTACTTGTGTCTTTTTTTAAATTCTTTTAAAGTATCAATTGTAAAATTAGGTTTAGACATTTTAAACTCAATATCTGATACTCTGACATTATCAAACCTTTTAAATACAGTCTCAGCCATCTTCAACCTATCTATATCACTTATTAATTCATTTTCCTTCTTAAAAGGACTTTGAGGGCTAATAACAACTAATACCTCATCTAGTTCAGATAGTTTTGAAAAATATTCAGCTAAAGTAACGTGACCATTATGTATAGGGTTAAAAGTTCCTAGGTAAAGACCTACATTACTCATCTATAAATTCTTTTATTAATGTAAGGGCAATTTTTTTTGACTCTTCAAGATCGTTATTAATGATAATATTATCAAATTTTGATGCATAATCTAATTCACTTTCAGCTTTTTTAATTCTAACATCAATTTCTTCTTTGGAAACATCACCTCTTTCAATTAATCTTCTGTGTAAGATATCTATACTTGGCGGCATAACAAATATAGAGAGAGTCTCATTTGGAAACATACCCTTTATATTAGCACCTCCAACAACGTCTAGGTCAAAAATTGCTATTTTTTTTTCTTTCCAAATCCTATTTACTTCAGACTTAAGTGTACCATAATAGTTACCTCCGTAAACCTCTTCATACTCAATAAATTCATCATTTTTAATTCTAGCCTTAAATTCTTCACTGCTTAAAAAATGATAATCTTTGCCATCTTTTTCTTCACCTCTTGCTTTTCTTGACGTTGCAGAAATTGAAAATTCGATTTCACTAAAAGTTTTAAGTATATACTTTACTAAAGTGGTTTTACCTGCACCTGAAGGGGCTGAAAAAACAATAAGCTTATTAGTCATTATGCTATATTAAAAATATTTTGCTTTATTTTTTCATTCTCTTCTTTCATATTGACTACTATACTTTGAATCTTAAAATTGTTAGCCTTTGAACCAATTGTATTTATCTCTCTGCCTATTTCTTGAGAAATGAAAGAGAGTTTCTTTCCTTGTGAATATTCTGAATTAATTTCCGAAATGAAAAATTTTAAATGATTTTTTAATCTAATTATTTCTTCATTAATATCTAATTTCTCAATGTAATATATAATTTCCTGTTCAAGTCTAGATTTATCGAACTTATTTTCAAGTTCTTCTAAGTAAGTTTTAATTTTATTCTTCTTATCCTTAATTCTAGATGACTCTATTGAAGTGATTTCTTTTATATAGCTGTCTATCCTTGAAACACTTTTCTTAAGGTCTTTAACGATAACTTTTCCCTCCTTAATTCTATAATTATTTAATTTTTCAATAGACCTATCTACCATTGACTTAATCTTTTTTATATCATTTTTATTAAGTTTTATTTCTAAGTCTTGAAACTTTTCGCTAATTAACAAATTTGAGATTATTTGGGATTCATTTATATCAAAATCCTTTTTTAGTTCCTTAATGTATTCTTTAGCTTTTTGTTTGTTAAATGGAATGATTAATCCTTTATTAGAGTTATTAATAGTTATGGACATATCAATTTTACCCCTAATAATTTTCTGATTAATTGATTTTCTTAAATATTCATCAATAAATGAGAGTGAATCGTCAATTTTTAAATTTAAATCGAGTGTTTTTGAATTTAGTGATCGAATCTCAATGACTACATTATAATTATTAATAAGCTTTTCCTCTTTCCCAAAGCCAGTCATTGAATAGATCATATTTGCTAACTATAGTTCTCGAATTTTTATATTCCTGAATTTGACATCTGTACTATGATCTTGTAAGGCTATTTTTCCAGTTTTAAATTTACCAAAATCAGGAGCATATGTTGCATCTGGGCGATTACTTCCAAGAGCAAACTTTGATTTTGATACAAGTTTATCCCACTCTTGTCCTGATAGAGGATATGTGAAGGCTAGTTCACCATTAAATTTTACTGTTCCTAAATTATTGACATGATCAATTTTGATAAAAACATGATTCCAATTCCCATGACCGTTAAATTTTAAATTTGAATTATCTGTTTTAACAAGGTCAAAAAGTGACGGAGCATATTCAAGGTCAGAACCGGCATAACCATTATCATTATCTAAAATCTGTATTTCAGGACCTGTAGAAAATGCAGAGAATTCAGGAATCTGTTTTACACCATAAAAAATACCACTGTTTCCTCCTTTTGATACATTCCACTCTAGAGAAAGCTCAAAGCTAGTATATTCCTTCTCAGTTAAAATATCATGTCCTGATTCTTTATCATTGTTTGTAAAGATTAATTCTCCATTTTCTATTGACCATTGATTTCCTACTGAATCACTATCATATGAATGCCAACCATTAAAAGTTTCTCCATCAAAAATATAGGTCCACTCCTGTGTATCTTTGTCAGAACAACTAATGAATAAAATGGATAGAGTTAATAAAGATAGTCTGTATATTAAGTTTTTCATTCTTAACGATGATAATATTTTACTGTTTTTCATATAATTTTTATTATAATTTATTGATAAATTGTATTAATAAAAAAAACTGTATTACTGCATTATTACTGCTTAAAATTATAATTCTTTGATTTTAATATTCCTATATCTTACGGAGGCGCCATGATCTTGTAGACCTATGCTCCCTGTTTTAAATTTTCCAAAAAAAGGTGCATATGTAAAGAAAGTATGTTCAGGTGTTAAGTCTTCAAAATAACTATCTCCATTAAATTTTGATCTGCTAACCATTTTGTCCCATTCAGGACCATGCAAAGGAAAGTCATACACTTTCTGACCATTAAATCTAATAGAACCAATATTTTCGTTATGATCAACTCTTAAAACTAAATGATTCCATTCACCGTATTTATTATACTTTACTCTTCTTAGTGGTTTTAGATCATATAGAGCTGGTGCTTTGTGCCATCTGTTTGCATCAAAATTTTCATTATCTAAAACTTGAATCTCAGGCCCAATCTTCCATGGAGCATCTACCTCAGGAATTTCAACTACCTTAAAAAAGACACCACTGTTTCCGCCTTTACTTATTTTCCATTCTAGTGATAATTCAAAATTTGTAAATGTTTTATCAGTAATGATATCTTGCCCTCTGCTTAAATTATCCTCAGGGGCTTTGAAAACTAATTCCCCATTATCTACATACCAATTTTCACTTACCTTGTCACCATTGTATTCGTGCCATCCATTTAAAGTTTTTCCATCAAAAAGATAAGTCCAGTCAGAATCTTGAGAAAACCCAATGCATGTTGTTAAAATTAAAAATAAAATTAAAATTTGTTTCATGTTTATATATTTAAAATGTTTCTTAAATCTTCATCATTTGTTTTACCCCCTGCAAAGTCATCAAATTTTTTATCGGTACAATTAATAATTAGATCTTGAATTATTTTTGCACCTTCAGTTGCACCTTGTTCAGGGTTTTTAATACAACATTCCCATTCTAAAACTGCCCATACATCACATCCATATTGAGTTAATTTGGAGAAGATAGTTTTAAAATCAATTTGACCATCTCCAAGTGATCTATATCTTCCAGCCCTATCAGCCCAATCAAGGTATCCTCCGAAAGCTCCCTTTTTACCAGTAGGATTAAATTCAGCATCTTTTACATGAAAAGACTTAATAAACTCATGATAATGGTCAATGTAAGTTATGTAGTCGAGCTGTTGCAAAATAAAATGACTTGGATCGTATAATATATTTACTCTTTTATGGTTATTAGTTGCTTTGAGAAATCTTTCAAAAGTTACTCCATCATGAAGATCTTCCCCCGGATGAATTTCATAGCAAACATCAACCCCATTCTCATCAAATACATCTAAAATTGGAAGCCATCTTTTTGCCAATTCTTCAAATCCCATTTTAACTAATCCTTTTGGAGCTTGAGGCCATGGATGCCATGTATGCCATAGAAGTGCTCCAGAAAAAGTTGCATGAGCCTTTAAACCAAGTCGCCTGCTAGCAATTGCAGCTTTTTTAACTGTCTCCACTGCCCATTCAGTTCTTCCTTTTGGATTCTTTTTTAAATTATCAGGTGCAAAATTATCAAACATCAAATCATATGCAGGATGAACTGCTACTAGCTGTCCTTGAAGATGAGTAGATAGTTCAGTTATCTCAAGACCATAGGATCTAACCATACCAATTAATTCGTCACAGTAATCTTGACTATCAGATGCTTTATCCAAATCAATTAGTGAGCTTTCCCATGTAGGTATCTGAATCCCCTTATATCCAAGGCTTGAGGCCCATTTACACATCCCATCAAGAGTATTAAATGGTTCAGATTTATCTGCGAATTGAGCGAGAAAAACTGCTGGTCCTTTAATTGTATTCATTTTAAATTAATTTTACCCAAGTGTTACCATTGTTATGAGATTCAACAGCTTTTTCTATAAATAACATACCTCTAAGACCATCATTTAGACTAGGGTACTCCCCGTCAAATTCTTTTTCTCCCCTCATCTCTCTTGCTACACCATAATAAATATTTGCCATAGAGTCAAACATACCCTCTGGATGTCCAGGGGGTAATTTGGCAGAAATTTTTGAAAAATTTGAATTATAATCATG
>CBFHHV010000035.1:0-9053 GCA_965655775.1 Candidatus Marisimplicoccus sp. | reverse complement strand
TTGTTATCAGGACTAATACTTATACCAGAAACTTGATAATAGTCGTAATCTATTGCCAATTCGTTTACATCTATCAGTATTTCCTCTTCTGCCTCAAGGTTCATGTATTTTCTCGTATATATTGGATACTCTTTATTTTTTTCATATTTAGTTATGTACCAATAATCATTTAAAAAGTATGGAACTGAGTTATCATCTTCTTTTATCCTACTCTTCATTTCTTTAAATAATTTCTTCTGAAGTTTTTTAGTTGACTTAAGTTTTGACTCTTTGTATTTATTTTCCTGATCTAAGTAGGAAATAACCTCAGGGTTTTCTCTTTGATTTAGCCAATAGTAGTTATCAATTCTTACATCGTTATGGATCTCTAGTCTCTTTTCAACTTTCTTTGCAATTGGGGGGGTTACATTCATATTATTACAGCTATATAGGGAAATTACACTTAGAATTATTATTTTTTTCATATTTTCTTTTATCAGTATTCTAATTTAAAGACTTTATTGACAAAGTCATTTATAACTGGATAATCAATCATTATTAAAGAATCAACAAATCTAGTTAACTCTTTACTGTCTTTATAATTTTTCTGGTATTTATTTAATAATTCTGCATATTCTTTTTGATATTCTGACATATCAGACCAAGTAAGTTTACCAAATTCTATTTTATTTTCTTCTTCTTCAAAAAAGTCTTTTTTAACGAAATTTTCGAAGTATCTTCTTACCTGATATACTTTAGCATATTGAGAATCTATTTCTATCCACTTATTTAACTCTTTATTATGAGGATATTCGAGTATAGAGAGAGCGCCAACATCTTTTGGATGATAATTACCTGTACAGGCAACAAAGAAGAAAAATATAACTAATAGTTTTTTCATTTATTAAAGTTTAGAAGTTTGGACTAAATGCATAATTGTTATGAAATTCCTCAAGAATATTTAATACATCTTCTTTAGTATCAGCAATTTTGATCAAATCAAGATCTTTACTACTTATATTTTTATTTTCTTTTAAAAGAATTTTCTTAATCCAGTCAAGCATACCTTCCCAAAATTCTGAGCATACAAGTATAATAGGGAACTTTTCTGCTTTGTTAGTTTGGATTAAAGTAATAGCCTCAAAAACTTCATCCAGTGTTCCAAACCCTCCAGGCATTACAACAAACCCTTGTGCGTACTTTACAAACATAACTTTTCTTACAAAGAAGTAATCAAAATTCAACTCTTTATCTTTATCTATAAACTTATTATTTATTTCCTCAAGCGGAAGTTTTATACACAAACCAACAGATTTGCCTTTATTCATATTAGCACCCTTATTGGCAGCTTCCATAATCCCTGGGCCACCGCCAGTAATTACTCCATAGCCTCTATTTACTATTTCAGCAGCAATTTCTTCAGCAAGTTTATAATATTTATCCTCTGGTTTTGTTCTTGCAGAACCAAAAATTGATATACAAGGACCAATAGCACTTAATTTCTCATATCCTTCAACGAATTCACCCATTATTTTAAATATGGACCATGAGTCATTTGTTTTTATTTCATTCCATTTCTTGTTCTTAGATACTTTCATAAATAATTGACAATCATTTAAATGTACTATAATTTATTTTCTTAAATTTAAGTAAACTATAAACTTTAAACTTTTAAAAATGAGAAAATCAGACTTACATACAACGTTTAAGAATATTTTTAACGTTGCATTGATTACCCTAATCTTTGTAGGGTGTACAAATATTCCGGAGAAATATATAAACTTAGAAAATAAGAGCATTAAACTTTCACAAAATTCATCAACATACGAAATGGTATGGGATAAGTTCTTCAAAGGAGATATGGATATAATAAACAGTGATTACTTTACAGAGGATGTTAAAGTTGTTTTACCAGGCGATGATTTGGTTGGGATTGAAGCACTAAAGAACTATTATGGTAATTATGTAAATGGATTCTCTGATGCTGAGTTTACCTTTGTTGATCTCTTTGGTGAGGGCGACAAATTAGTAAAGCATTGGAATTTTAAGGGTACTCATGATGGTGATTTCTTTGGCATACCTGCAACAGGTAGTAAAGTTGACTTATCAGGAACTACTCTAATCCTAATGGAAGATGGAAAGATTAAGCAAGAACAAGACTTTTTTGATAATCTTGATTTCTATAGACAGCTTGGACTAATGGAGTAAATATTCGAACATTAAATCTTTTGGTATTTTCATTTTTTCATCCATTTATTACTTAAAAAAAGAAAGGAAAGACCTCCAATTAACCATATTAAACCGCTCCAGTCATTATCTATTATAGAGTATAGACCATATAAAATAGAGGAAGTAAGTATTAATTGTAGAAACCTCATCTTGATTGATTGATATTTAAATATTTAAAAAATATATTTTCAAACTCATCTTGATTTTCCATATGAGGTAAATGTCCTGAGTCAGAAATAAAGAACTCTGTTCTGTTTGGTAAAACTCTATTTAATCTATCTTTAAATTCGTCATACACTACTACCGTGTCAAATTCTCCCCAGAATGTATAGACAGGTATATTTAATGAATCAATTTTATTATGTACATAGTCTAGAGTAACAAGATTCTTAGTAGTTGAGATAAGAGCTTTCGCAAATCCTTTGTGTTTTTGAAGTTCTTGATATTTATCAATCCAATCAGGATATTGTCCAGGATTAAAAAAGTCATTTTTTTGTCCCATAGCCATTTCTGGGTAAGATTTTATTAAATTATTTATTTCGCTCAAGGTCACATCTCTATCATTTGTATCAGGATATTCATAGAATCCTGATGAGGCTATATAAAAAAGTTCATTTACAATTTCTGGTTTTAAATAAGCAATTTTGGAAATGATTCTACCACCATTGGATAAACCGACTAAAGAAGCTTTTTTAATATTTCTTTTATCTAATAATTCAATAACTTGGTTAGCTCTTAGCTCATCAGTTTGAGGAAGATCTGGATTATCGGAGAAACCTCTTCCAAATAAGTCCATCATTATAACTCTAAAACCCTTCTGCTTAATTGAGTTGAAGGTAATTTCCAATATATATGAGGGTACTGAGAATCCATGAACCAGGACAACTGTTCCCATATTTGACTGAACATTTCCCTCCTCGTAATAAGTAAAACCATTCTCAAGTTCAATATAATTACCTGGATTAGTTTTTAAAGTTTCAGACCTAAAATTTTCATCTTTTATAACATATTCATAGTTTAAAGATTCACTACAAGAGTATATAGATGCTAAAATTATTAGAAAAACTTTTCTCATTTTATCAAGTTTATGTTAAGAAGTAAATAAGTCCAAAAGTTATAGCTGCAATTATTAGTGAAATAAAAAAAATTCTATCTAGACCCAAATTATAAGTGGCACATTTTGGACAATAATTTGAATATCTACGTCCAGTAGTTTGGTAATACATTTTACAATTTTTGCAGATCATATATAATTATAACGTTTTTTCTAATAATTATTATCCTTTCTCCATTTATCATATTTCAAGTATAATTCCTCATCTTTTACAATTTCATGAATATCATTCTCACCAAAACCTAGATCAGCAATTTTTTTAGTTATCTCGAAAATTCTTTTTAATGTCTTCTCTTTGTTATCTTTTCCTTCTGTCTCAAGGTGGTTATCAAGGGATAATAAATAATCAAACTTTAAATTTTCAGGTATATGCATCAATGTTCTATTGTTTTGAATGTTTAGAGAAGAAATCCCATAATAATGAGCTTGTCTTAAGATCATTATCTAAACTATAGTCCCACCAATGACCTCCACCTAGCATTTTATAATGAATAACCTCAGAATCATTTTTATTTGATTCATATATATACTTTTCAAAATTTACTGGCCCCATATAATTTGCCCATGAAGAACTTACGAAATTGTTTAGAATAAACTGCTCATTAGATTTATTATTAGTTTTCCAAAAATTTACAACATCTTCAACAGTCTTAAAGCCGGCTAGATCAAATCCATTATATAATACTACATTATCCGATGTTCCATGAATTTTTAAGACTGGAACTGGTGATGAAGGGTTGCAATTATTGTAGGTGTCAAGAAGCATAGTCCCTGCTACATCTCCTATTGCAGCAAAAATATTTTCTGTGTTACATGCTAAAAAATGGGAAAACATACCCCCATTAGAATAACCAATTGCGTAAACCCTGTTTAGATCAAGTATATTATTTTGATTAACATCATCTAATAAATAAAAAAAGAACTCTAAGTCATTCACATTGCTTTTATTGACAAATGATGGTATTGAGGAATTGAGAGGAGCAGCATTCCAATGAGAAGGACCCCCATCAAGAGGAGCACCCTGAGGATAAACTAGGACTACTCCATTCTCATCTGCAATTTCAATTAAATCTGTCATATTAAAAAATTCATTTGCACGACCTTGATACCCATGAAAATTAAAAATCACAGGAAGATTAGTTCTAGACTCGATATTAGGTGGAATATAAAGTATATACTCTCTATCAAGTCCATTATGATTTATTGAATAAGTTGCTTGACCTTCATAAAATATAAATCTATTATAGTTGTCCTTTAGAGATGAGTTAAAATCGTCAGATTTTTTTTCAGAAATACTGGTGTCATCCTTAGTGCAACTTATAATAAGTAGAAATATTGAAATGAATATAAATCTCATTGAACTAAAACTTCAGGATATTACAAAGTTATTTAACTTTTTTAAAACTATTCCTAAATGAATAACTTAGGCCTATATTCCAATCAAATTTTTTGCCTGATAATGAGCCAATATCTATCGACTTACTTATAACCGAAGTAAATGAAAGAGGGGAGTTTTTAATATTCATAATCAGTGTTTGCGCAGAGTAAACTCCAGACACGTTATCGAGCCTTAAGTAATAAATCTCTGGGTTCCAACTTAAACTTAAGTTATCATTTAACTTGAAATCTTTAAATAATGGCTGAATGAAAAAGATTTCACCCGATTCAAACTGATTTTCTTTATCTACAATTTTTAATGGAATACCCGTGAAATAAGATAATTTAATCGCAAAAGAATTACTTAAAGAAAATGTAAGCTTAGGATTAATCATTGCTGTTACCCATGGTGTAAGGATCTTATTTTCAATGCCATTTTCTTCATATGTAAAATCTTGAAAGGTAGTACCTGGTAAAAAACCTCCAATATCAAGATTAATTTTTTGTTTATCTATTAGCTTATAGTTCCAATATATATCTACATTCCAAGGCTGAAGTCCTACAAGCTCATATCTAAATGAGGGATTAACTGAAAATCTGTTTGTTCCAAAAGAAAAATTAGCTATTAATGATGGCTCACCTAAAGTAAAAAGCGGAACCCATGAAACACCATTATTATTTATGTTGATATTTCCTGAAA
Organism: Candidatus Marisimplicoccus sp.; assembly: GCA_965655775.1. Taxonomy (GTDB): domain Bacteria; phylum Bacteroidota; class Bacteroidia; order Flavobacteriales; family Flavobacteriaceae; genus Marisimplicoccus. Next base: position 3,654 of record CBFHHV010000035.1, on the reverse strand, counting down.
AGAAATATTTTTTATCATTAATAAAATCCTGAGAGTATAAGAATGTATTCAGATTTGAAATTAATACAATAGATAAAAGTAATTTTTTCATAAACGATATAAATAAGCCCTCATTATGAGGGCTTATTTATTCTTATATTAATTTTTAGAAAGATTTACCCAAACTCCAGCAATTACCATAACTGCAAGAGTAATTAAAAATATATAAGCTGCAGGTTCTGGACTAAATGGGATTGGAAGTCCATCACTTACAGTGTAGCCTATATAATCAACCCAATTTTGTGAAAGTGCAGATAATTCAACCCCCGAAGACTGAAGCTCAGATAGTCTATAAGACTGACCAAGTTGGTTTACATATAAAAATGAAAAAACATTATAACCAAAGAAAACTGTACAAAGTCCAAATATGGTTACTAAAACTTTTCCAAATATATTAGCATTCTGCTCTCTTTGAAATCTCATAAGTCTAAACGTAATGAATACAAGAGCTGTAAAAGCTACCATGTATAAACCGTTTTGAATAAAATTCATTTGAGCATAATTTAAAATTTCTATTTCGTTCATTATTAGTAATTTATAGTTAAAGAATAAATTTATTAAGTAATTCCTAACTTTAGTAAAAATAACCAGACAAGTTCTTAACAATAATAAATTCAAATAATCATCATGTACAAAAGAATAGTTGTAATCTTTACTTTATTATTAAGCAGCCACTCATTCAGCCAAGATGTTTATAAGACTTTACTTGAAGGCACATACTGGGGACAACCTTTTGAACTTAGGCAAGTTACGTTAAGTAGTGAAGATTCATGTAATCAGTTTTCTCATTCTCAAATATTATGGTACTTTAAAAATGAAAATGAACCAAACAAAATGGACATTGGAATACTTAAATTTATTCAATCATGGAATTTATAACTAAAAATCCTGCTCTTTTACTTATAGATATTCAAAAAGCATTCTTAGATAAAAATTATCCAGGAGGTAAAAGAAATAATCTTGATGCTGAACTAATCTGTGGAAAAATTCTAGAAAGATGGAGAGAACTTGGTTTAAATGTAATCCATGTTAGACATAGTTCAACAAATCCTGACTCAAAGCTACATGAATCAAAACCTGGATTTGAATTTAATGACTTTGTAAAACCAAAAGGAGGTGAGAAAGTATTAACTAAGAAAGTTAATAGTGCGTTTATAGGTACCGGTCTAAATGAAATACTTAAGGATTTAAATATTAATACATTGGTAGTTGTAGGCATGACAACAAATCATTGTATATCAACATCAGTAAGAATGGCTGGCAATTTAGGTTATGAAACTTATTTAATCTCAGATTCTACTGCTTGTTATAATACCATTGGTTTAGATGGAAAAGAGATAGACTGTGAAGTTATTTATGAATCTTCGATGGCTAGCCTTAAGAACGAATTTGCTAGTATACTCAGATCAGAAGAACTATTAAATTTAGTTGGTTAAAAATTAATTTATTAATCTAAATTTAGATTTGAACATTTAGAAAAAGTGGTATCAACTGTATTTCTTGATTTGTAGAGCCAACTATCCTTAGCTTTAAAAAAAATTGCTTTTTCTATCTCCTCGGCTACTATCTGCGTTCCATTAGCTAGATTATATGTAACTCTCAAAGGTTTTTTTTGAATAATTTCATATTTTACTTTGTGGTCTTTTAAATCATATATCTTACCATATTTTACATCTGCCTCAACAATATTAGAAGTATGCTTTATTACATTCATATCAAACCACGCATTAAATATTGTACAAGTTTCACTATTATCAACGAAATACATCACAGTATGACCTTTATTAGGACTAAAATTTTTTACAAAAGCGAATTCAGATGGATCTACTTGATCGAGTGATTTATTTTGTGACTCTATAAGATCAACTCTGACAAAAACTTTGCCTTCAACTTGATCGTAAAAAAGAGAAATATCATCTTTTGAACAAGATAAGAACATTAAAGAAATAATAATTGTGTTTAATTGAAAGTATATTTTAGACATGCCCAAAACTATTAATAAATTAAATTATTATATCTTAACAAAAAGCTAATTAATCATCAAGAATCAATATTATAAATATCTTTTTACGCTAATTCTAGCAGCAGAATCGATTTATATACTTCCATATGTCTTAGCCAGAGTTTTTAGACCAACCTTTTTAGATGTCTTCGACTTGACCAATTTAGAGCTAGGTACTCTTTTCTCTACATATGGCTTTGTTGCTTTTCTCTCTTATATCTTTGGTGGTGTTCTAGCAGATAAATTTTCACCTAGAAAGTTACTTGCATATTCATTAATGCTCACATCTTTAGGAGGAATTTTAATGATGAGTTACCCTTCGTATTTTACACTGCAATTGATATATGCATATTGGGGCTTTACTACTGTTTTTCTTTTTTGGGCTCCGATGATTAAGGCAGCTTCAATAATTGGAGGGTTGAAAAAACAAGGTAAAACTTTTAGCTTTTTGGATGCTGGAAGAGGAATTGTTGCTTCATCCATTGGTGTAATAGGTGTTTTAATTTTTGCTTTCGTAGTGGTTGGAGATATAAGTGATTCAACTCTACAAGAAAAACAGGAAGCATTTAGATATGTAATTGGAGTATCATCTCTAATTGTTTTTATAACTGGTTTAATTGTTTACAGTTTTTTGAATATCAAGATCGATGGTGAAGCTAAGGTTGGAGATTTTAGAGATATGAAAAAGCTAATGAAATCAAAATCTATTATTTTAATTGGTCTGATAATTTTAACAGCTTATATGGGTTATAAAATAACTGATATTTATTCATTATATGCTTCTGAAATAATGTTATTTGACGAAATTGAAGCAGCTAGAATTGGAGCATATCAACAGTACCTTAGACCACTTGCGTGTATTTCAATAGCTTTTTTTGCAGACAAATCTGGTAATGTCAATGTTATTATTGTAGGTTTTATAATAATGTTGGTTGGAGCAATTTTATTTGCCAGTGGAATTGTTGTTGCTGGTTTAAATTCATTATTTATTTTATCATTGGTTATTGTTGCTACTGGTACTTACATTATTAGAGGTCTTTATTTTTCGATACTCAAAGATGGTAAAATTCCTTCTGCACTAACTGGAACTGCCATTGGCATTGTATCAATAATTGGATACACTCCAGATATTTTTGCTACTCCTTTATATGGATATCTTTTAGATACTTATGAAGGAATTAACGGACATCAGTTAGTATATTTAATTCTTGCAATTTCATCTTTAATTGGAATCTCTGTAAGTTTGAAATTCAAAAAAATTAATAAAATAAGATATGGATTTTATGATAAATAACTGGTGGCTAATTTTAGTAACAGTGTTAATAACCATTGTAGTAATTAAAACTTTATCAATTTTCAAAAAGCCTAGTAATAATATTAAAGAATTTATAAATGACGGAGCAGTGATAATTGATGTTAGGACAGAATTAGAATTCAATTCTGGAAATATTGAGAATTCTGTAAATATTCCTTTAAGGGATTTAATGTATAGATTTAATGAATTCAACAAGGAGAAAAAATATATCACAGTATGCACAGTTGGAATGCGCGCAGAATCAGCAAAAAAGTTTTTTGAAAAAAGAGGATACCAAGTGGTAAATGGTGGTAGGTGG
>CBFHHV010000034.1:0-9601 GCA_965655775.1 Candidatus Marisimplicoccus sp. | reverse complement strand
TGCTTGAGCAGCATATGCAACTATCCCCACTCTATCACTACTTAATGAATTAATAATCTCTGAAATTATTCTTTTTGACCTTAAGAGTCTATTTGGAGCAACATCTTCGGCAAGCATACTTTTAGAAACATCTACAGCAAAGACTATATCTACCCCTTCTCTATTTATAGACTTTAATTCTGTTCCTATTTTTGGATTTGCCAAGCCTATTGATAAAAATAATACTGCAAGACACTCTATAATCAATTTTAAATTAAGCTTAAAATTTGATCGATTAGGACTGATAATGTTGAGTAATTCTGAATCTGAGTAAGAGTCTTGAATTTTTTTCCTCCAATACATATATATCCAGTTCATAATAACTAAAAAAGGTATTATTAGTGCTAGGTATAGGAAATGTGGATTGTCAAATTGATACATTATACAAAACTCTTAAATATTGATTTTCTTGAAATTATTTCTATTACATAGAGTATTAAAGCTAACAAAACAATAGGCCTATATTTCTCCGAAATATTTGTAAAAATAGTTTCAGTAATTTCTGTTTTCTCCAATTTATTTATTTCATCATAAATTTTTTGAAGTTCTAAATTATCTGTTGCTCTAAAATATATACCTGATGTTTTTTCAGATATATATCTTAAAAGGTCCTCATCAATTTCAACTTTTGTTAATCTAAATTGAAAATCTCCATTTGGAAGAATTGAAACTGGGGCTAATGCTCTTCCATTTGTTCCAAGACCAATTGTGTATGTCTTTATCTCATATTCTGCCGCAAGCTCTGCTGCAATTCTTGGATCAATAAAACCCGAATTATTAACACCATCCGTTAGAAGTATAATTACTTTACTTTTTGCCGTACTCTCTTTTAGTCTGTTTACTGCAGTTGATAATCCCATTCCAATAGCTGTCCCGTCCTCTAGAAGAGACTCATAATTAATATCTGATAATGATTGTTTTAAAATCAACTTATCAGTAGTAACTGGTGTTTTTGTATAACTCTCAGCAGCATAAACAACTAAACCAATTCTATCATTGGGTCTATCATCAATAAAGTTAGAGGCAACGTTCTTTAAAGCTGTGAGTCTATCTGGTTTTAGATCTTTTGATAACATACTTGAGGAAATATCTATAACCATAACAATATCTATACCCCTAGATGATTTTATTCTTTTTGATGTTGACTTAGATTGAGGTCTAGATATAGCTGTAATTAGAAGCAGTATCACAATTATTCTAATTGCATATAGAAATGGTCTAAGCCTTGCAATAAAAGATCTATTAAATTTTAATAATGATAGGGAAGACTGCTTTAAAGTTGCTTGTGTTAACTTACCAAATCTATACCAAAAGAATAATACTACAGGGATTATTATAACGAGTATAAAATATTCTGGATCTGCAAAATATAAATCTTTAAACATTACAATTCTTTTATTATATCAAAACTTTCCAAGATTCTTCGCTCGATATCACCAGCATATCTGTCATTATCTCTATAGACAACTATCAGTCTTATGGTTTTTTTATCATATGGTAAAATAACTGATGTGAAATTTGATCTGTAAAGATCATTGTTAATCTCAACATCTAAGCTTCCAAAAAGTCTTAATCCAGTATCTCCAGATTTTACGGTAAACTGGTCGTCTTTCACTAAAATATTTTTAGATCCTGCTTCTTGGAATTCTTTAATAAGTTCATTTTTTATTAAATCTAGATTATATGGATTTTCAGTTTGAATAACATCCTCAAAATCTAAGGATAAAAAGAACTTGTCAGAAATACTCCCCATCTGAAATTTGTTTAAATCAGCACTATCTAGAACTCTTTCAAGTATCAATGGTGAGCTTAACTCAACTGGTGGAGAACCATATTGACTGGTGAACCACTCTTTTTCAAGCAGTTTTTTTGTAGGGTTTAAGAGTATAGTATCTCTAACTGGAAAATAGCCAAAAATAACTACACAAATTACTAAAGCAGTTGTAGCTGTAACTAAAGAGTATTTAAAAAAGGTTTTTAAATTTTCTATAAAATTATTATCGTCATCTTTTATCTCGGGTTGATCAATCTTTTCATACTTCTCATTGTAAATTTTTTCAGTTGAAGAAATAAAATCTTTAATTGTAACTAGGTCAATGTTTAAATCACCTTTTGTTGGAAGTGATTTAGCAAATTTTATTAAATCTGATTTAGTGAATAATTCCTCAAGTTTATCTATCTGATTTTTTTCGAAATTATAATTATCACTATCCTTTAACATATTTATTCTAATTATTAGCTCTCTAGAGGTACTCTCCATCGCTGGGATATTTACTTGAGATTCCAAATACTCTCTAAATATGTCAATTAAAATTGTATAATATTCTTTGAACTCAATTTGTGAATTTGGATTAAGATTATCAAGCTTTTCTAATTTCTCAAATGCTATTTCATAAAGAGATCTTGAAATAACCTTTGTGTTTTCTCTGCTATTTTTTAAATAATATTTATAAATTAAATAAGCAATAGCCATTATTGTAAAAATTGAGATCAATCTTATAATTAGTTTTTGATAATTTCTTTTTACCGGAATAATGGGCTTTATATCAAATAGATTCTGCTCAAGAGTGTCTACCTCAACATCATTAACAAGTACTAAAAGTGAATCTGTAAATTTTATAGATTGATTAAAATATACTTTTTGAGGAGGAATCCAGAATTCCCCTGGTTCGAAGTTAATTAATGAATATTTTTTTGAAATATTTGAGGATTCAGTAATTGAGTCGTAAGGGTACGAATCTAGTATTTCAAAAGGAATAAAGTTTGGTTTTTCATCAAAGCTAATATTGTATTTGTTTTTTGATTCTATATCAATTGTATAAATAATTTTTTCTCCAATTTTGACATTTGTAGTATCAATTGAACTTTTGATGATAATATCAGGGTCAAAGCCTGCAGACTGAGCATTAATAAATGATACAGAATAAAACCATAAGAAAACAAAAATATATCTCATTATGCTCTGTGTTTAAAATATCCTAGAAGTTTCTTAACATAGCTTTCATCAACCATACAATTTATTACACCAGCTCCATTTTTATTAAATAAAGTTTCAAATTTTTTTATTGATGAAGTATAATTAGAAGAGTAGCCATCTCTGATTTTTTTTGAGAAAGTATCAACCCAAACTAACTCATTTGTTTCAGCATCAATCATTGGAACAAAACCAAGCTTTGGAATTTTAGTCTCCATTTGATCAAAAATTCTTATACCTGTTAAGTCATATTTTTTTGCTGCAAGCTTTAATGACTTATCGTAGTTATCATCAATAAAATCGGATAAAATAAAAACTATCGCTTTTTTTTGAATAACACTCAATAAAAATTTAAGTGATGAATCTATACTCGTTCTTGCACTCTTTGGTTTAAATTCAAGTAGTTCCCTAATAATTCTCAGAATATGTTTCTTGCCTTTGTTTGGAGGAATAAATAATTCTATACTATCTGTGAATAATATCGCCCCAACCTTATCATTGTTTTTTAATGCAGAGAATGCAAGTGTTGCAGCTATTTCTGTGACTATTTCTTTTTTAAGTTTATTCCTAGTAGCAAAGTTTTTTGAACCACTAACATCTATTAATAACATCAAAGTTAATTCCCTTTCCTCCTCAAAAATCTTAATAAACGGTTCGTTATACCTTGCTGTAACATTCCAGTCAATTGATCTTATATCATCACCAAATTCATACTTACGCACTTCACTGAATGTCATACCTCTACCCTTGAAAGTACTAAGGTATTCCCCACCGAAAACATTATCGCTTAACCTCCTACTTTTTATTTCAACTTGTCTTACCTTTTTCAGTAACTCTTTAGAATCCATTAATTATGGTACTTCAACAGTGTTTACAATTTGTTTTATTATGTCCTCAGTTGTTACACTTTCAGCTTCAGCCTCATATGTTAAACCAATTCTATGTCTTAATACATCGGTAATAACTTCTCTAACATCCTCAGGTATAACAAAGCCTCTATGTTTAATAAAAGCATAACATTTTGATGCTAGGGCTAAATTTATACTTCCACGCGGAGAAGCTCCAAAAGAAATAAGTGGAGATAGGTTCTTTAAACCATATTTTTCAGGATATCTAGTGCAGAAGATTAAATCCAAGATATATTTTTCAATTTTCTCGTCCATATAAACATCATTTACAACTCCTTGTGCCTTTGTAATTTGAGCAGTTGTAACTACTGGTTTAATTTTATCTTGAGAAGATGAGAGATTCATATTAATAATTTTTTGCTCCTCCTCTAACTCTGGGTAGTCAACCACTACCTTTAACATAAATCTATCTACCTGTGCTTCTGGAAGTGGATATGTACCTTCTTGTTCTACTGGGTTTTGTGTAGCCATTACTAAAAATGGGTACGCAAGTTTAAATGTTTTATCCCCGATAGTCACTTGTTTCTCTTGCATAGCCTCAAGCAATGCAGACTGTACTTTAGCAGGAGCACGGTTTATCTCATCAGCTAAAACAAAATTTGCAAAAACTGGACCCTGCTTAATTGAGAAATTTCCTTCTTTCATATTATATATCATAGTCCCAATAACATCTGCTGGTAGTAAATCAGGTGTAAATTGAATTCTACTAAAAGATCCTTTAACTGCGCTACTTAAACTATTTATAGCTAAAGTTTTAGCTAAGCCTGGCACACCTTCAAGTAATATATGTCCCTTTCCCAGAAGCCCAATGAGCAGTCTTTCAATCATTTTTTTCTGACCAATGATTTTTTTGTTTATCTCCATTGATAGAAGATCAACAAAAGCACTTTCTTGTTTAATTAATTCGTCTTTTTTATTTAAATCCACATTTTTTTTTGTTTCGCTCATTTGTACTGAATTTATTTATTCAAATTTTAAAATTTATTAGTAAAAACCCTGTTAATAATTGGTTAAATTGGGGGTAAGTCAAAATTTCACTTAGAAAAATATTCGGGGTATAAATAGTCGTTTTTAGGATAGTGACTCATATCAACATTTTTTACTATTTCATAAATTTCCTTCCTAAGATTACCAAAGTTAGTTTTATTTTTTGCAGAAATGAACAATGCTTTACCATTTGTTTTATTCATCCATGTATTTCTCCATTGCATTAAGGAGAAGTGACCATTATTTGAAGAGGAATCATTAAAATCACTTTTTTTATAATTATCAATTTTATTAAATATCATCAAATTATACTTGTTGTGACAATTAATTTCACTTAAAATTTTGTCTACAGACAATATATGATCCTCAAAACTAGGATGAGAGATGTCCACTATATGTAAAAGTATATCTGCGTCTTTTACTTCCTCTAATGTACTTTTAAACGATTCAATAAGCTGAGTTGGAAGTTTCCTTATAAAACCAACAGTGTCAGTGAGAAGGAAAGGCAATGTGTTAATAACAACCTTTCTAACTGTAGTGTCTAAAGTGGCAAATAACTTATCCTCTGCAAAAACTTTACTTTTGGAGAGCATATTCATAATTGTTGATTTTCCTACGTTAGTATATCCAACCAAAGCAACTCTTACTAGAGACCCTCGATTTCCTCTTTGAACTTTCATTTGCTTATCAATAGTAGAAATTTTCTTTTTTAATAAAGAAATTTTATCTCTAACTATTCTTCTATCAGTTTCAATTTCAGTTTCACCAGGACCTCTCATTCCAATTCCCCCCTTTTGTCTTTCAAGGTGAGTCCAAAGTCCTTTAAGTCTAGGAAGAAGATATTCATATTGGGCTAATTCAACTTGAGTCTTAGCATAACTTGTCTTAGCTCTTTGAGCAAAGATATCAAGAATGAGTGCAGTTCTATCTAAGATTTTACACTTTAGAAGTCTTTCTATATTTGATTGTTGTGTAGGTGAAAGTTCATCATCAAAAACAACAATAGAGACATCATTTTCTTTAATATAATTTTGAATTTCATCAATTTTTCCTTTTCCAATAAATGTCTTTGGATTAGGTGTTTTAATTCCTTGTTTAAATTTTCTTAATACTTTACCCCCTGCTGTAACAGATAAAAACTCTAATTCCTCAAGAAACTCATTAAGTTTTTCCTCGCTTTGAGAATCATTAATCACACCTACAAGAACAGTTCTTTCAAAATTTGATTTTTGTGACTCAATCATTTTTTTTTAAAAAATTTCTTAAAGTAAAAGTTTTACCATCAAAAACACCATATGTAAAGTGAGTAATCCAATCACCTAGATTGATATATTTAGACTTTGTTTTAAGTTGATGAACAATTGGCAAATGACGATGACCAAAAATAAAATAATCAATATGTTCTTTTGATAATTTTTTTAAACAATATTGTATTAGCCATTCCTTATCCTCTCCTTTGAAATCAATATCCTCTGAACCTGAAATAAGTTTATTCTTTTGTGATAGATACCTGCCAAGTTTAATCCCAATATCTGGGTGTATTAATCTGAATAACCTTATGAAAAAAGGGTTTGAAAGAATAAGTTTCATTCTTTTATATCCATAATCACCTGGTCCAAGCCCATCACCATGGCCAATAAAAAAAGATTTTGAATTAAAAATAAAAAGCTCTGGTGATTTGAAAACCTTAATATTTAGTTCCTTTTGAAAATAGTCAGTCATCCAATAATCATGATTACCTAGGAAAAAATAAATTTTTATTCCTATATCAGATAACTCAGCAAGTTTACCCAAAGAACGAGTAAAACCTTTAGGAACAGCCTCCTTATATTCAAACCAAAAGTCGAATAAGTCACCAAGTAAAAAAATAATCTCAGCATCATGCTTAATTGAATCAAGCCATTTAACAAAAATCTTTTCTCTATCATGGCTTTCTTTAAATGAAGTTAATCCGAGATGATTATCTGAACTAAAATATATTTTTTTGTCTTTTGGGATCTCCATAAATATTATCCTATAGCATTGTTTAAATCATCTATTAAGTCTTCAACATCCTCTATTCCAACACTCAATCTAAGAAGGGACTCTACTAATCCTGATTTTTTTCTTTCTTCTACAGGTATTGATGCATGTGTCATACTGGCTGGATGACAACATAAGCTTTCTACTCCCCCAAGAGACTCAGCAAGCGTAAATAATTTAAGATTTTCAGCTATTTTTTTTGAAGTTTCAAATTTGTTATCAATAGGAATGAAAGAAACCATTCCACCAAAACCATTCATCTGATTTTTTGCAATATCATAATTTTTATGATCTTTAAATCCTACCCAATAAACATTGGCAATTTTTTTATGTTCTTTTAAAAAAATTGCTATTTTTTCTGCATTTTCCGAGTGTCTTTGCATTCTTAAATGAAGAGTTTTTATTCCTCTTAAAGCTAGAAAACAGTCCATTGGACCTGGAGTAGCTCCAGATGCATTTTGAATAAAAGATAATTTTTTATGAAGATTTTTATCATTTAATACAATTGTTCCAATTACAACATCACTATGACCAGCAATATATTTTGTTGCAGAATGCATTACAATATCAGCTCCTAAATCTAGAGGTCTTTGTATATATGGAGTGGCAAAAGTATTATCAACACAAAGTAAAATATTATTTTTTTTAGCTAAAGTTGACATCGATTTGATATCAACTAAATTCATCATCGGATTAGTTGGAGTTTCAACCCAAATAAGTTTTGTATTTGAGTTAATTTTTTCTTCAACAGAGGTTGAGTCCTCCATATTTACAAAATGAAATTTCAAATCATACTTCTCAAAAATCTGCTTGAATAACCTGTAGCTTCCTCCATATAGATCATTGGTGGAAATTATTTCATCTCCAGGATTCAAAGTCTTTATTATAGCATCTATAGCAGCTAAACCTGATGCAAATGCTAATCCATACTCAGCATTTTCAATGGAGGCCATAGCTCTTTCAAAATTTGTTCTTGTTGGATTATGGGTTCTACTGTACTCATAACCTTTATGCTTACCAGGTGATGACTGAGCATAAGTTGAAGTTTGATATATTGGAGTCATAACAGATCCATATGCAGGATCAATTATTTGACCTCCATGAATAGCCTTAGTATTAAACTTCATTTTTTTCTTCATAACTGCAAAGATAAAGATATTCGAAATTAGCTTTATGATTCTTTTAAAATGATTTTCTTTGTTAGGTATTTTAAAAATGAATAAAAGATATTTAGCGTTAATTGCTGCATTCTTGGCAACTAGCATCTATGGAGTTAATCATACTGTAGCCAAGGAAGTTATGCCTATTTACATAGGATCTTCTGGATTTATAATGTTGAGGTTGTTAGGTGCTACATCAATATTTTGGTTAATAAGTTTATTTACACCAAGAGAGAAAATTGAATCCAAGGATTTTATAAGAATTGTTTTTGCTTCGATATTAGGTATGTGTACTAATATGTTAGCATTCTTTAGGGGACTTGAACTATCAACCCCAATAAATAGTGGAGTTATAATTACACTCTCCCCTGTTTTAGTTCTAATACTTTCCTATTTTTTTTTAAAAGAAAAAATTACTCTAAAGAAAATAATTGGAATTTTTATTGGTTTTTCTGGTGCGATTTTTCTAATACTAAATAGTAGTAAAACAGGAATAAATGCTCCAAACATACCTCTAGGAAACTCTTTTTTCCTTTTGAATGCATCTGCATATGCAGGATATCTTGTAATTGTCAAGCCGCTAACAAAGAAGTATAATATTTTTACATTGATGAAGTGGCTTTTTTTAATTGGACTAATTCTTTCTACACCTATTACCTACAGTCAATTTATAGAAGTTAATTGGTCTGATCTTCCCTGGTTTGCTATCTGGAGAATGATGTATGTTGTAATAGGTACTACTTTCTTAACGTATCTGTTTAATTTATATGCATTAAAAACTTTATCCCCAACTACAGTTGGTTCGTTTATTTATCTTCAGCCAATAATTACAATAATTTTTGCTTTAATTATTGGTAGTGATACACTAGATACAACCAAAACTTTGTCGTGTATCCTAATATTTATTGGCGTATACTTAGTCTCACTTAAGAATAAGAATGGCTAATAAACAATAATAAATAATAATAAAATATTATAGTAATTTTAAATTTTCTGTAATAAATTTGAAAAAAAATAAGAAAATGAGGAATAGCCTAATTTTATTTTTGTCTCTATTTATTGTTTCATGTAACAATTCAAATAACTCAAAAGAAAAGTTTCAATACGAAAGAGTGAAAGAAGAACCCACTACTGTTCAGAGTAGTACAATGTCTAATAACGTTATTCTTAATTCAAACGATCAAATGAAGTTTGATAAAAAAATTATTAGAGTAAATTCCAATCAAAAAGTAACACTTACATTAAATCATAATGGAAGATTCCCTGCTATTTCAATGGGTCATAATTTTGTTTTAATAAAAAAAGATGTTGATGTCAACGAGTATGCATTAAGAGCAGCAGGAGCAAGGAACTCTGAGTATATTCCAGAAGGTGATAATGAAATAGCTTATACGAAAATGCTTGGTGGTGGTGAAAGTGACACAATTACATTCGATGCGCCTGAGCCAGGCAAATATGTTTTTATCTGCTCATTTCCGGGTCATTATCAACTTATGATGGGAGAATTTATT
>CBFHHV010000033.1:0-10141 GCA_965655775.1 Candidatus Marisimplicoccus sp. | reverse complement strand
GGCTGTTTCCCTAATTGGAGAAGAGAAAGTCAAAGAACTTATGTGGTTCCACCCAAAAGACCCAGATATAAGCTTAGATAATAATCTAACATATGAGGATTTAAAACAAGATATCTTAAGACTCTATAATGCATATAGAGAACCAATTGAGTTTAAGAAAAACTATATTTTAGAGAAGTATCAATCTAAAGATGATATTGCTTTTAGTAAGTCTAATATTCATATTAATGATGAGTATTCAATCGGGAGTAATAATTGGGCAATCTCCGGAGATAAGTCATTTAATGGATATCCTATACTAGCAAATGACCCTCATAGGTCTCTTTCAAATCCATCTTTGAGATATATAGCCCATTTAGTTGCACCTGGATGGAATGTGATTGGAGGAGGAGAGCCTGAGATTCCTGGAATATCAATTGGACATAACGGAATTGGAGCATGGGGATTGACTGTTTTTAGGACAGATGCTGAAGATTTATATGTTTATAATATAAATCCAAATAACAATACACAGTACATGCATAAAGGTAAGTGGAGAAACTTTGAAATAATAAATGAATCTATTGCTGTAAAAGATAAAGAAGATGTTAATATTGAGTTATTCTACTCAGTTCACGGACCCGTAACATTCATAGATAAAAAAAGAAAAAAAGCATATGCCGTTAAAAATGGTTGGTCTGAGGTTGGAGGATCCCCTTATTTAGCATCACTAAGGATGGATCAAGCAAATAATTGGGAAGAGTACAGAGAAGCTTCTAACTATTTTAACATTCCTGGAGAAAATATGGTTTGGGCTGACAAATATGGAGATATAGGTTGGCAAGCCGTTGGAATCGCTCCTATTAGAAAAACTCATAGTGGTCTTATACCCGTTAGTGGAGATGGTAATTTTGAATGGGAGGACTATATAGAGATAATTGAAAAACCTAATCTTTTTAATCCAGAAAAGGGATATATAGCAACTGCTAATCAAAATGTAACTCCAGATGATTATGACAGATGGGATGTGATTGGATATGACTGGGCTGATCCATATAGAGGTGATAGAATTAACAGCTTTTTAGAGAGTAAGGATAAATTTAATATGGAAGATATGACTAATCTTCAAATTGACTATTATTCTATTCCATCAAAGCAAATAATTGATATGTCTAAAAATTATATTAAAAATAATCTTGAGCACTTTAAAAAGCTCATTGAGTGGAATAACATCCTTGATAAAAATTATGAAGAGGCAGGTATATATATTGAATGGCAAACTCAGATTTATTATGAGTTTATGAAAAAGTTTGTTCCAGAGTCAGTTCAAGAGTATATATATGTTCAGATATATAAAATTATTGAAGGTATTTCAAAAATGAGTGTTCAAGAAAAGACTGAGTTTCTAAATAAGACTTTTGATTTAACAATAAAGAGTCTAATTGAAAAGTATGGTGACGAGAGTAGCAAATGGGTATATGGGCAAGAAAACTATAAACACGTAAAAATATACCACCCACTAGAAAAAGTTGTTAATGACTCTATTAAAGACATAATTGGATTAGATACGTATCCAAGAGGTGGAGATGGTTTCACTCCAGGTTCTACATCAAGTGAATTAAACCAAAGATCTGGTGGGAGTTTTAGAGTTGTAATTAATACAAAAGATTGGGATAATAGTTTTGCAACTAATTCACCTGGACAAAGCGGTAATCCTAAGAGTAAATTTTATAAAAACTTATATGAGGATTGGGCAAATGATAAGTTCTTTCCACTTCTTTACTCAAAAAACAAAGTGTTAATGAATCTTAGTGATAGAAAGATATATAGACCGTCAGATCAATCAGAGTAAATTTTGATTGTCACCTTTCCATTTATATCTACAGATGCTCTGTACATTCCTGCTGTATTAAACTCCATTGATATATTACCTTTATTATCAAGACCAATTATACCACCGTCACCACCTGTTTCCATCACTTTATCTAATGATTTAATTGATGCTTCTTCGATGTTTTTGTTATCATAAATAATCTGTGCAGCTATATCGTATGCTACAACATTTCTTATAAAGTGTTCTCCCCATCCTGTAGCTGAAATACCACAACAATCATTATTGGCATATGTTCCTGCACCTATTATTGGGACATCCCCTATCCTCCCCCATTTTTTGTTTGTTGTGCCACCAGTTGAAGTACCGGATGCTATATTTCCCATTTTATCAATTGCAACACAACCAACCGTTCCATATTTTGAATCGTTGATATAGCTATCTTCAAATGAGACCATGTCATCTTTTTTTGCTTTTCTAACTGAATTTAATCGTCTCTCTGTTATAAAGTATGAGTTAGGGACTGTATCTAAACCCATTTTGATTGCAAATTCATCTGCTCCATTAGAAGAAAGTAAAACATGAGGTGAATCTTCCATTACAGATATTGCAGCATTTATTGGGTTCTTGATATATTTTGAACCAGCTATAGCTCCAGCATTAAGGTTTTTCCCTTCCATAAAAGAAGCATCTAGACTTGCTGTTTCTTCATTAGTTAGAGCTGCTCCAATCCCTGCATTAAATAACGGGGAGTCCTCCATTATTTTAATTGTTTCTTTAACTGCTGACTGACTTGATCCTCCAGTCTTTAGTATCTCATACCCAGTCATAACTGCTTCCTCTAATTTAGTCATATAGGCAGCCTCTAATTCTGGAGTCATATTTTCCTTAAGTATTGTACCTGCTCCACCATGAATAACAATAGCAATATTGTTTTCTGATTCAATTGATTGACATGAACAGATTACAAGTAGAATAAATGAAATTATAAATTTTTTCATCTTAATGAATTTATTTAAAATATACTTATATTATAATAAAACAAGTCACTTATGAAATATTTAATTCTTTTTTTATCAATTTTTTATTCAATTAACATCAATTCTCAGATTAACAATATAGCTGAGAGACTTGGTTATGACAAAAATGCAAAATTACTTATTATTCATGCTGATGATATTGGTATTGCCCATTCTATTAATATTGCATCATTTGATGCCTATAAAAATAATGCCATTAACTCTGGAGCTGCAATGATTCCATCACCGTGGATAAAAGAGGTAGCAGAATTTCATAAAGAATATCCCAAATATGATATTGGAATTCACCTTACCCTGACTGCTGAATGGAAAAATTATAAGTGGGGTGGTATTTCTTCGTCTAATGAAATCCCATCTTTACTAAATGAATATAATGAGTTTTATGATAACACAAGTGATGTAAATATAAATGCCAACCCTGAAGAGGTTAGAAAAGAACTCCAAGCTCAAATTGATTATGCAAAATCTATAGGAATAAATCCATCACATATTGATTCACATATGGGAGCAATTGCTGTAAATAAAGATTTATGGAGAGTTTTCATAGAAGTTGGACACAAAAATAAATTAGTATCCATGGCTTGGAAATCTAGAATCTTAAACTTGTTTGACAAGGACTTCCCTGTTCCTGACTATATTGTACCCGTAAATGATATATACATGCTCTATCCTGAAGCTGACCGATCATTTGTTGAAAATGCAGCGGGTGAGGATATCGCTAACACTTTGATAGTTAATGATACATATAAATATGAAGATTGGTTTAATTTATACTCTTCAAAAATTAAATCATTAGCTCCTGGCTTAAATGTTTTTTTGCTTCACCTAGGTTATGATAATGAAGAGCTTAGAGCAGTAACTGTTGATCATCCAGAATATGGTTCTCTTTGGAGACAGTTAGACTATGATGTTTTTAATTCAGATGAATTCAAGAAAGTATTGAAAGACAATGACATAAAGCTTGTAACTTGGGGAGAAATAAGAGATGTTATTTACAAATAAATAATGTTTTATTAATCTATATTTTTGAAATATATTGATATTTTAAGTAATTTTAGATATGAGGATTAAATTAATTTTTATTATTGTTAGTATGCTTCTTCTCTTTCAAGTAGCACCATTAATTCTATCACTGTTTTCGGTTGATATTAAAATAATGCTACTAGCAGATACCTTTGGTTCAGAAGTGAGTAACGATGCAGTCTTGATGTTCGAGACTTTTGCTTTTGTTTTGAGCTCAGTTATAATTGGTATTATATGTCTTATTCTAGGCTCATTATCAATTAGAGATCTATCCGCACTTAGAAGACTTTCATTTCTTCTATTTGTTATTATGGGATTTCTGGCTCTACCAGATTTAATCTTCGGAATATCAGGAAAACCCACTGCCCCTATTCCTGTAATTATTGCAAATTTATTAACCATGGGTATATTATTATACGGGGCTAAAAGAGGTAATATTTAATTTAAAAAAAATGGAAAAAAATATTTCAAAAGTTAGAGCTCACGATGCAATTGTAGGGATGACATACCTTATTTCTGTTGCAGGATCAATGTTTATTAATACTAATCTTATATATTTAGCTATAGGTGTTGGTTTTCTTCAAATTATAAGTCCTTTTACAAAGTTTTGTCCAGTATATTTTGTACTTAACAAGATGATGCCTGACACAGAACCTATTCAAAACGGAAAATAAGAGCTTTAGACTCAATAATTATAAGTTTATTTATTTAGATTTGCGCCTTTATGAAAATTAACTTCAGTAAATACAATGGTGCAGGAAATGACTTTATCTTAATCGACGATAGAGAAAATTTAATTGATGATAATGAATCGTTAATAAGCTACTTGTGTAATAGACATTTTGGAATTGGAGGAGATGGCTTAATCATTTTAAAAGAGTCTAGTAATTCTGACTTTGAAATTCTTCACTATACTTCTGATGGTAATTTAGGATCATTATGTGGAAATGGTTCGAGATGTGCTGTTTTATTTGCATACAATAAAGATATTATTAGTAAAAACTCAGTATTTCATGCCTTTGATGGTATTCATAATGCCGAAATATTAGATAACGGACTTATTAAAATGGAAATGAAGGTAAACTCTAACATCGAAAGTAATTCATATGGGACATGGCTTGATACTGGGTCGCCTCATCTTGTAGTTGAAAAGAATGATACTGATAAATTAGATGTTAATATTGAGGGTAGATTGATTAGATACAATGATTTTTATAAAGAAGAAGGTGTTAATGTTAATTTTGTTGAAAAGATTTCTGATGATCACTTTAAAATTAGGACATATGAAAGAGGAGTTGAAAATGAAACTCTAGCATGTGGAACTGGTTCTACTGCATCTGCAATATGCATGAATTTTCTGGGAAAGACAAATAGCAGTAATATTACTATGCAATGTAAAGGTGGTGATTTAAATGTTCAATTTAATTCATGTGAAAAGGGTTATAAAGAAATTAGTATAACTGGTCCTGCCAAGCTAGTCTTTGAAGGATTTATTGAAGTTAAAATATAAACTTGCAGAGTATAACACCAATTAGAATTCCCTCAAGCCAAGTTAGTATTAGTACCTGATATTTACTTAAGTTAAATTCTTTTGAAATTTTCCATATCATTTTATCGTGCCATTTAAAGAAACTGTTCATACTCAAAATTAATTATTTTTTGAGTGCCAATATGCTAAAAGAAGAAATAAGCCTTGAAATGGAAGTCTTATAATAGTTTGTTCTTTTGTAACATCTAAAATTGACTGGGACAACTCACTTTCAACTAAATGTAGATTTGCAGGGAATACAGATATTAACAATACAATAATTCCATATGAAGCAAATGTTCTAGTCTTCTTAAAAGCTAATAAGATACCAAAGACAAATTCCATTATCCCAGTTAAGTATACAAAGAACAAATGCATTGAAAGATAGTTTGGCATTATTGCCAAAAAAAAATCTGGATCAATAAAGTGTCTAAAACCTACATATGTATAAGCAATTGACATGAAGTATATGGTAAAAAGCTTAAAATACTTCATTAAACAATGAGGCTAATATTTGTTGAAAAAAGCTTAACAGAGATCGATAAAAGGATAATTCCAAAGACTCTTCTGATTATTCCAATACCATTTTTACCTAAAATTTTTTCGATTGTATTTGATGATTTTAGTATTATGTAGACAAATAAGGAATTTATTACAATAGCAATTATAATATTTATTAATTGGTATTCTGCTCTCAAAGAGAGTAATGTTGTTAGAGTACCAGCACCTGCAATTATTGGAAAAGCAATAGGAACAATAGAGGCAGTTTCTGGCTCCTCGCCTTGAAAGATTGTCACACCAAGAACCATCTCTAATGCTATAAAGAAAATAACTATAGCACCCGCAACTGCAAACGAATTTATATCAATGCCAATTAAATTTAATATTTCCTCTCCGACAAAAAGAAAACCAATCATAATTGCCATAGCGACAAGCGTTGCTTTTTCTGATTGAATTTTTCCAACCTTCTCTCTAAGCGATATTACAATTGGAGTTGCCCCTATAATATCAATTACAGCAAATAATATCATGCTAGCAGTAAATATCTCTTTATAGTCCATTGGTTTTTTTTTGCAAATATAATCATAAAGAGAAAAGATCAATATCAAGATGAATAAGAAAATATTCATGAACTAGATCAACAAATATGGATGAAAATTGAGTTCTAGATTGAGGGGTATCTCTTAGACCTTGAAAAGGAAATTCAAGTTGAATTGAGCTAAAATTAAACTCTATATTTGTTCCATATCTAAATGTATTATATCCACCACTAAAATATCTCATTCCCTCAGGACTTCTACTCTCTGGACTAGGTAAAGCTGTATAATTATTATTTTCAAATAACGCTCCAAGACTATTTGGACCACTGAGTAATTGTGATAAAGTTTGACCTGAGGAGTTTAATAGACTATATATACTTACATCATTTATAGATATGTTTTGATCAATATAATCATTAGAATTATCTAATTCATCAGCAGTTAAAAGATAACCAATCCAAGTCCTTAAATCATTGAAACCATCTGGATTTATTCCATGACCATGAATATCGAATAAGATACCTGTATTAAATTTTGATATTATACCCTCTCTTGCTTTCTCTATATAAAAATGGAATTCATCAAATGCTCTTTCAGCATAAATATTATTTTGTGCTGCTTCAACTTTATCTCTATTAGCATCTAGTTTTGTTCTTTTGAGGTTATTAATAATGACATAAGGTCTTACGTTATGATTATAGAAAAAATAATTTCTAATTGCAATACCCAACTCAATAGTATTTGAATCAGTAACAGTGACACCATATGTTCTATTTGAAATCTCTGATGGAGAAATATCACCTCCATGAGGGATACTAAGTATAACTGGAATATTTCCAGGATAATATGTAGTATATCCTTTCCTACCCTGGTAAGTTTCACCATAGAGATATGGACCATCACTACCTAGTTCAGTAAACTCTTCAGACTCTACAACTATATCTTTTTTGTCCTCTTCTTTATTACATGATATTAAAAAGACAAGAATAAAATAGATAAAAAGTCTAATAGTGTATGTCATTGATAATCAATATATGATATTTAAAATTATGTTAAAACATTTATTAAATAAAAGTTAAACAGAGATATATCTTTTTGATAGTTGAATTAAAATTAAACTTTTGCTGCTCATTTTAATCAATTAAAAATATGTTAATTAATTTTCTTAAATATTCGATTTTAAGTCTTGTATTATCGTCTAATGTTAATGATAAGAATATCGTTGAAACTGCTGTTTCAAATGATAGCTTTTCAACTTTAGTTGCAGCTGTACAAGCAGGTGAATTAGTAGATGCACTTTCATCAGAAGGTCCATTTACAGTTTTTGCCCCAACTAACGATGGTTTTAACAAGTTACCTGAAGGTACTCTAGGAACACTTTTAAAGCCTGAGAATAAATCAACTTTACAATCTATTCTAAAGTATCATGTCGTTGCTGGACAATTTATGGCAGGTGATGTCGTAAAAGCTATAAACGATAATGGTGGACAGTTTACTGTTAAGACTTTACAAGGTAATGAGCTAACTCTAAAATTATGGGAAGGCAATGTATACGTAAAAGATACACAAGGTAATAAAGCAAAAGTTGTTATTGCAGATGTTGAAACTTCAAATGGAGTTATTCATGCAATTGATAATGTAGTGCTTCCAGAGTAATTTATATTAATTATTTTGTTTGGCGAAAGGGCCCTAATGGGCTCTTTCTTTACTACAAAAAAAAAGGCTCCAATAAGGAGCCTTTTTCTTTTTTATGTCTAACAATACTACCAGTCGACTTTTTCAAGTGTAGTTCTGGTCATACCATTATACTCTCTTAAACTTTTATCTCTCATTTTTTGATCATTAGAGTATTGCTCCCAGCCAAACATTTCATTATAATCCTCTTCCCATGTTGTATCAGAGTCTCCCCA
Source organism: Candidatus Marisimplicoccus sp. (assembly GCA_965655775.1). Lineage (GTDB taxonomy): Bacteria > Bacteroidota > Bacteroidia > Flavobacteriales > Flavobacteriaceae > Marisimplicoccus. The sequence continues at coordinate 1,790 of CBFHHV010000033.1, read as the reverse complement.
TCCTGCTCCAAATTCATCAAAACCTGAAAAGACTACCATAATATTTACGTCAATTCCTGATACAGGGCTGAAGACTCTTCTAAAAGCATTAGGATTTCTTTTTTCAAGAACTTTGCCAGATCTATATATACTTCTAGCAACATGTGCTTCCATTCCTGGTTTATATGCTATAACAGTTTTATTAAGATACTTAGGCGGTTCTGGTTGATCACCAATTGTTGCCCATTCTTCCCACATCCATCTTACTTGACCTCCTACAGGATCGGCAAAAGGTGCAACATTTTTTTCCCAATATTCAAGTTCTTCAGAACGATCCATATCGTAACTCTTATTAGATTGACCAACAAGATATCTTTCATAGGCACCATTATTGCTTCCAGTTAAGATTCTGTATGTGTATATTATACTACCTTCATCTTTATTAAACATTTTTGTTTTTTTCTCGGCAGCTTTTTCAAATTTATCTACCATCCCAGATTTTGCTTTATAAGTAAAAGTGGTCATGTAAGTGTTATTTGGGTTTCTTTGAGAAAACCCCATCGTAGTAACGAATAACGCTACCAACATAAAAATTCTAATTTTCATAATTTTGATTTAAAGTTATACTCTAATTTAACAAATATAAAATCATAAAAGTATTCAACTATCTTCTTTTTTTTAACAAAAGCCTAAGAGCTAGAACAACAAATATAATTGTGAAAATTATTCGAAAAAATTCTGTTTCATTCATACTTTTGAATCGAAAGTATATCTAAATCTATTGAAAATCAATTAAAATTCTGTAAATTAAAGTATGGAATCTTTAATTTTTTTCATCGGGTTTATCGTTTTTGTATTAATGCTTGCTGGATTATTGATTCTGTTTTCAAAACAACCCTAGTTTTTTGAATACTTTTTTTAAAATAATATTTCTTTTTGTTGCATTTCATTTATTAGGTTGTAGTGACCTTAATCTAAATTCAATATCATATTCTAGAATTGAATTAACAGGTCAAGAAAATAGAATGATATCTGATGTAATTAATATTTATAAAGATTCCATAGACGTTAGCTTAGACAATATTATTGGATTCTCTGACCAATTATATACTAAAGGAGATTTTAACTCTAAAAAATTTAATTCAACACTAGGAAACTTAATTGCTGACATATTATTTATTCAATCTGATTCAGTATTTAAGTTTCAAGAAAATAAAAACATTGACTTTGTAATTCAAAATCACGGAGGAATTAGAGCATCACTCCCTAAAGGTGAAGTCAAATTAACTGATGCATATAAAATCCTCCCATTTGAGAATGAAATTGTAATTGTTGAAATGGGCGGAGAGTCCCTCTCTGAAATAGTATCTTTTCTCAAGAACGAAACAACACCTCATCCATTTTCTGGGTTAACAATTAATAGAAATGAAGTTTTAGTTCAAAACAACCCTATCAAGCGCTCAAAAAAATATTACATAGCTATTAATGACTATCTATTAACTGGCGGTGATAATATGTTTTTCTTTAATAAAAATACTAAGGTATATAGGCTAGGCTACTCTCTTAGAGAAGCCTTTATTGATTACACTAAATCTAACTTATACCTTTCATCAAAAATTGATAATCGTTTTATAAGAAATGAATAGAAGAAATTTCATATATAATTCTAGCCTTGCATCCCTTTCAGTAATGGGTCTAAATTCATGTAATTTAAATTCTAGAAATCTTAAAATTACAATTCTTCATACCAATGATGTACATAGTCAAATCGACCCATTCCCTTCAAATCACAATCTTTATCCAAATAAAGG
>CBFHHV010000032.1:0-10397 GCA_965655775.1 Candidatus Marisimplicoccus sp. | reverse complement strand
TGGCACCTCGATGTCGGCTCGTCACATCCTGGAGCTGGAGAAGGTTCCAAGGGTTGGGCTGTTCGCCCATTAAAGTGGCACGCGAGCTGGGTTCAGAACGTCGTGAGACAGTTCGGTCTCTATCTGTGGTGGGCGTTAGAAATTTGAGAGGATCTGTCTTCAGTACGAGAGGACCGAGATGGACTGACCTCTAGTGTACCGGTTGTTACGCCAGTAGCATCGCCGGGTAGCTATGTCGGGAAAGGATAAGCACTGAAAGCATCTAAGTGCGAAACCTACCTCAAGATGAGATTTCTTTTAAGGGTCGTTGGAGACTACAACGTTGATAGGTCACAAGTGTAAAGGCAGTAATGTCAAAGCTGAGTGATACTAATTACCCGTAAGTCTATTGTAACAAACTTTCTTGATTGTTAACTTCGATATTTTCAAATGTTATATGACCTTATTAAAATTTTAAGGTGGTTATAGCGATAGGGCTCACCTCTTCCCATCCCGAACAGAGAAGTTAAGCCTATCAGCGCAGATGGTACTGCAATTTTGTGGGAGAGTATGTCGCCGCCTTTATCTTATAAAACAACCCTTTATTTTAAGGGTTTTTTTTTACCCATTTTTTAAGTTTTCTTATATAACAGATAAACAGGTATGAAAAAGAAAGAGTCAAACTTATTAGGAGTTTTATTTGCAGCAATAGTAACTATAATCTGTGGTGTTATATTGTATTATGGATTCTAGATTTAAAAGAATTTTTATTTTTTCTTTCTAAGTGGGAAAGAGTACGTCAATGTATAGTTGAACCCGCTTCCAAAAGTATTGTCATCTGTTACCTTGTTAAAACCAGGTATATAAAGGTTATCAAAGTTTTCAGGCTTCTGAGTGGATAATAATTTGTTTAACCTTAGACTAAACCCTAAATAAACATTATTAAAAGTTTCAACTTTAACACCAGCTACAATTTCCAACCAATTTCCAGTTAAATTTGAATGATCAATAGTTTGATAATTATTATCTACAAAGTTTGAAAAATACGCATCACTGTTCCTGACATTATAACTTTCAATTTTATTTGAAAAATTAGAAGATCCATATCTCAAACCTAAAAAAATTGAATTATCCATTCCGATCCAATTCTTAAACATGTTATAATCAAAACCAAAACGGAGGAAGCTACCATTAGAATTAAAATTTATATTCTCATCTTCAATTAACCTATCTGTCAATCCATATTCAGCTGCTAGATATAAATTTTCAGTTATCTGTAAATCACTAACAATTTCATAATTTAAGTTGTCACCATCAGATGATGACTTAATAGGTTTAAATACATCAAATCCTAATCTTATTTTATTGATATTCAATATTTTATCTTTAATAGTTAAACTATCATTTAATTCACTTTCTGCCTGTGAGAATACCATTGATGATGGTATAATAAGACTAATAATGAATAAATATGTTTGTCTTTTCTTCATTAAAAATTGAATCTTGTACAATTGAAATTTCTCGAATCCATCCTGATTCTTTTATGATTTCAGTTTCTGATTTTATTAAAAAATTTGATTTAAATCCACATGACCTATTTAAATATAAATGATTAGTTTGATGTAATATTATCAAAGTGTCTCTTACCTCATTTTGCTCTAAAATATATTTTGTTTGATTTGAATTTACCATTAAAGGGAGTTTAAGTTCAGCTCCAGAAAATTCCTCACTTATGATTGAATCATTATTGACTCCTTTTATAAAACTTAAATTAATTCCTGTTGGATCTTTACTTTCATTATCAATAAATCCAATTGTGACTCTATTGGTATTATCCGAACCTTCAATACATATATCATCTTTTTCGCAACTTAAAAAAAATAGTATTAAAACTAGAAAATGAAGGTGTTTGATCATTAGTTTAAATATCTTCAAAATTAGTATATTTATAATAAATCATAACACTTTAATATTGATAACAAAAACCTCAAAAGATTTAGCCAAATTTCACCTAGATTTAGAAAAAAATTATGGTGCATACGATTATCATCCATTGCCTGTTGTTCTTGAAAAAGGAGAGGGTGTATTTATGTGGGATGTAAACGGAAAAAAATATTATGATTTTTTATCAGCATACTCTGCTGTAAACCAAGGTCATTGTCACCCGAAACTTGTTAATCTAATTAAAAGTCAAGCTGAAACATTAACTCTAACATCGAGAGCCTTTCATAATAACAAATTGGGTGAGTATATGAAATATGCTACAAACCTTTTTGGGTTTGATCAACTGCTTCCAATGAATACTGGTGCTGAAGGTGTTGAAACATCTATTAAGCTTTCCAGAAAATGGGGATATTTAAAGAAGAATGTTGATGAGAATCAAGCTAAAATTATTGTATGTAACAACAATTTTCATGGAAGAACTACAACTGTGATTTCTTTTTCAACTGATCCTGGTTCAAAGGATTATTTTGGCCCTCATACTCCAGGCTTTATCCATATTCCGCATGGAGATGTCAATGCACTAGAGAATGAGTTAAAAAAAGACACAAATATTGTTGCTTTTCTTGTTGAACCAATACAAGGTGAAGCTGGTGTCAATGTTCCAGATTCTGACTATTTGAAAAAAGTAAGACATTTATGTTCTCAGCATAATGTTTTAATGATTGCTGATGAAATTCAAACTGGATTAGGAAGAACAGGTTCACTTCTTGCTTCTTGTGGTAATTGTGATTGTAGCTCTTCATGTGAACAGCAATCCTCTTATGTAAGACCTGACATTTTAATATTAGCTAAAGCTTTGAGTGGAGGTACTTATCCCATATCTGCTGTTCTCTGTGACTCACATATAATGGAAGTAATCCAGCCCGGTCAACATGGAAGTACATTTGGTGGAAATCCTTTTGCGGCTAGTATTGCAAAAAAAGCTCTAGAAATAATAATTGAAGAAAATCTCTCCCAAAATGCAAGATTATTAGGTGGAATATTTAGAGATGAGATGAATAAATATATTTCTAATAGTAATATTGTTAGTCTTGTTAGAGGAAAAGGTTTGTTAAATGCTATCGTGATTAATGATTCTCCTGAAAGTAAAACTGCTTGGAATATTTGTTTAAGATTACGTGACAATGGTCTTTTAGCTAAGCCTACTCACGGTAATGTTATAAGATTTGCTCCACCTTTAGTTATGACTAAGGATCAATTATATGATTGTATTGATATAATAACTTCAACACTAAAAGAATTTGAGCCTAAATAAATGAATGTCTACTTTGATAATGCAGCTACAACAAAGGTAAGAGACGAAGTAATCGATGATATCTCTAATGTTTTAAAGGATTGTTTTGGTAATCCATCATCGACTCATTCTTTTGGAAGATCAGCAAAGTCATATATTGAGACATCAAGAAAATCTATTGCAAAAATTATAAACTGTGATCCCGGTGAAATAATCTTTAACTCTGGTGGAACAGAATCTGATAATTCAATTTTAAAATGTGCCGTAAAAGATTTAGGCGTAAAGCACATTATTTCTTCAAAAATTGAACATCATGCAATTACGCATACTCTAGATGAACTTGAATTGCAAGGCGTGAATGTCCACTATGTAAAATTAACTGAAAACGGAAATGTAGATATTGATAATCTAGAATATTTGTTGAGGTTAAATGATGAGTCTAAATTAGTAACCTTGATGTTCATAAATAATGAGATCGGTAATATTCTTGACATTAATAGTGTGTCAGATTTATGTCAAAAGTATAATTCACTTTTTCATACAGATGCAGTTCAGGCTGTAGGTCATTATAAAATTGATTTAAAATCTATCAATATTGATTTTTTAACATCTGCAGGCCATAAATTTCATGGCCCTAAAGGTGTGGGGTTTACCTACATTAATAAATCAACCAAAATAAAATCATTTATTTGTGGTGGTCCTCAAGAAAGAGGTCTTCGAGCTGGGACTGAGTCTGTCCATAATATTGTAGGAATGACGAAGGCTCTTGAAATTGCAGATAAAAATATGGAACAAGAGGCTAAATATGTTTTATCAATAAAAGAATACTTGATAGATGGCTTGAGAAAATTATTTCCTGATATTCATTTTAATGGAGAATCTGGAAATATTAAGAAAAGTACATACACTATTTTAAATGTTTGTTTCCCTATATCTAATGATAAAGCTGCTATGCTTGATTTTAATTTAGATCTAAAAGGTATAGCCTGTTCTAAGGGTAGTGCTTGTCAATCCGGAAGTTCAGAAGGATCTCATGTACTTAGTGAAATACAAAGTGATGATCAAAAAAAGTTTCCTTCAGTTAGATTCTCTTTCTCTCACAATAATAAAATGGATGAAGTTGACTACCTAATAGACACACTCAAAGAATTTATTAATTCTTAATAGTATATAGTCGCTTTATATACCCCTTTATTTCCAACACCATCTTGATAATTAATAAGTAAAATATTTTCACCTTCATTTATAATGTTGTCTGAAATCTTATGAAAAATTAAATTTGATTTAGGCTCATACTCAAAAAGCGCCCATTTTCCATTTAGATAAGCGTTATAGCTTTTAATTCCCGACATTTTATCCTTTAGTCTTAACCTTATTGTTGATCTGTTAGAAATATTTGAATTCTGCTTAAAATTAATTGGTTTTATCTCGGGCTTAGTGGTATCTCTAGATATTGCATATTTTCCTAGAGATGAAGTATTAGCATAGATGTATGAATCATCTTTTCTAGAGTTTAAGTATGTTATTTTTTTATCTTTTATTTTTCCAATAAATGACTGTCTCAATTCTAATGTGTCAGATATTAATTGAGGTAGCTTAATAATCATAGAATTTCTAAATGGATCTTTATCCTCACCTAGGTCAAGTGTATCCTCTTTATAAGATATATTTAATAAAAGATCATTATAAAATGTATTCTTCTTAATCTCTATTACTGAAGAATTTTTATTTATTTCATAATTCTGATTAGTTAATATTTCTATTCCATCATAGGATGAAATTTTATCTTTACTATCAGTTCCCTTAATTCTAAAGTTTAAATAAGCTGAGTTGTTATTCCAATCTGAAACTCTAATAGATACATAATTATTCAAATATTTTGATGGATCTAATATGCCATTGAAATTATTATTTCTAAGAAAAGACAGATCTGCATTTTGAGGCGTATAAACTTTTAAAACTTTCTTCTTATTCTTAATAGCAGACATGTAATCATACATGATCTTTCTGTAATGATTTTGACTAAATTTTATTCTATCCATTTTAAATGAATAAACTAATACAGAATCAATTAGCAAATCTACTTTGTATACTCCATTTTGGTTAAATAAATTCTTGTATTGTATATCATAAATATCAATTCCAAGTCCTGTCTTTTTACTAAACTCAATATCATTAGTGGTATAAGTTGAGTCATTAAGTTTTTTAATCTCTTTCCTTAAGGGTAAGCTACTTACTAGTGTGTTATCTTCATCTATTAGATATAAACCCCTTATAATAGGTCTTTCTTTATCTAGATATTTATAATTAAACATTAAAGGATTAAGTGCATCTTGAGTATCAGTATCTCGTATTTCAAAATGAAGGTGTGGTCCAAATGATCCACCTGTATTTCCCGAGTAACCAATTAATTGCCCTTTTTCAACCTTTAGCTCTCCTTTTTTTGGAAATTTTTTAATTGTGCTTTGTCTTAACCTATATTGTTCACCTCTTACAAACTTATCTAACTCAGAGCTAAAGTCTTTCAAGTGTGCATAAACTGAAGTATATCCATTTGGATGGTCAATGTATACTACTTTTCCATACCCGTAATTATTAACCTCAATTCTTGAAATATATCCTTCCTCAATACTAAAAATATTTTGACCTTGAACCCCTCTACTCTTAAAGTCAATCCCAGTATGAAACCTTGACCTATACTCTCCAAATGTTCCTGAAAGATCAAACGGCGCATCAATTGGAGAGTGGAAATCTAACTCCTGACTTAAGCCTTGGTCATAGTTTAAAATAAAAAATGATGTAAATAAAATTCTAAGAAATAATTTCATCTGATTTCAAATTTAACTTAAGATTTTTATAAATTGAAATTATTTAATTAAATACAATTGGATTATCTAAAAACCCTTCAAGAAAAAATTAATCTTCTTTTAAATAAGTTAGATGAAACTAAAGCGTTGAATGAGTCACTTCAATCAAAAAATGATTATTTAGTGAAAGTTAATAAAGATCTTGAAACTAAAATTAAGAGTATACAGGCAAAAGAAAAACAACTTAAAATTGTATCAGCTATAAATGAGGATGAAAGTGATAAACAATATTTTAAAAATAAAATTGATTATTTAATTAAGGAGATAGATTACTGCATTGAAAGAATATCTATATAAATATTATGGAGGAGAATATAAAAATTAAATTGAATATTGGTGATAGGATTTATCCTCTTACAATCCAAAGATCTCAAGAGTTCTATTTTCGAGAAGCAGCAAAGATTATTGAGAAAACAATCAAAAATTTAGAAGAAAATTATTCAGTAAGGGACAAACAAGACCTTTTGGCTATGACTTGTATACAATTTGCAGCCAAAAACTTACAAAATAAGACAAAATCAAGTAATTCTGAGGGTGAAGTTGAAAAACTCATATTAAAAATTATTGATGATATTGATAAATCCATTTAAATTCTTAAATTTACTTCAACCTGTATTAGTGATTCTTGGTAAACTCAACGAGTATTAATTAAGAAAGGTGAGTTTAAATGCTAAAGCAAGCTATCTTGAATAGATCCTTGAATGTTTAATTAGCCTTAATCCTGTTTTTAGGAGTTTACGCAATACTCACTCTAATACAGGTTTATTATTTTATCAGGTAAGAAGATTCCCATCATCATCCCAAATAGCCGTTTCATTTCTTTTGGACTGGTCAACACACTTTGCAATCCATTCTTTATCATATGATACATCATGATCTTTAAGGACATCTTCAGGGACTCCATCCCATACATTAGGTATGTTGCCCTTGTATCCAAGATCACGCATTCCAACCTCTGATGTAAACCATCCAGTTACAACCATGTATCTGAATGTAGCAAAGGAGCTTGAGGCTTCCTTTAGATCTTCTTCAATATTATCATTGTATGAAATAATATCAAAGATTGACTTAATTTCATCATCTGAACACTCACTTAATTTTTTATTAAATTTATTTTTAAATAGGTTATCTAGAACTACTATACCTTTTCTCAAAACATTTTCTCCATAATTATTATGTGCAGGAGTACTCCAATCTTTTGCAATAAACTCAATCATTTCAACAACACCAGCATCATTAATATTTCCAAATTCATTCGGAGGAATAATAATATTAGCTATTCTTGAAATTGTTCTTAACTCTGACTCGTTGAAAAATTGAGCATTAAGAAACTTATTATCTCTTTCTTTCTCAAAAGGAGTTCTACCATATCTATATTCCCATATTTTTTCTGAAATATTTTCATTCAATGGAGAGATGCAACCTTCTAATGTCAATGATGCACCTATGCTACTCAAAATAATTGTTTTAATACTATCCCTTCTTTTCATTAAATATTTTGTTTTTTTAGTTCTGAAATAATATGTTCAGATGTACGCCATGCTAATGCCATTATTGTCCATGTTGGATTTTTATCACCTTTGAATACAAAAGGACCAGCATCAACAACATAGACATTATCAACATCATGAAGACGTTCATATTTATTTACAACTGATGTGTTAGGATTATCTCCCATTCTGGTTGTTCCAACCTCATGAATAATTGATCCAGGGGTAGAAATTCCATAATTCTGTTCTTTACCAGGTTTATCCCCTATCATTATACCATTCATATTATAAGCTAATTCTTCATAGATATCTTGTGCATGTTTAGCCTGATTATATTCTGTATCAGCCCAGTTATAATTGAATTTTAATACGGGAATTCCATACTTGTCCTTTTTATTTACATCTATTTCACAATAGTTATTAATGTCAGGAATAGCTCCACCTCTTGATTCGAGAGAAATTGTTGAACCCCAATATTTTTTAACATCCTTTCTAATCTGTTCTCCGTAACCACCAACTCTTAATCCAAAAAACTTATTAAAATCATTAGGTATATAACCACCTATTCCAAACTGTGGCATTCCTAAATTTCTGTATGATGTTTCTATATGATATCCAATTGGAAAATCTAGTTTTTTATCATGGAGCCACCATGGAGTATATACATGAGCACCACCAACCCCATCCTCATTATAAGTTTTCCTATTCATTAATTCTGGGACAAATATTTGTTTTGATGTCCCCACAGTATCTTGTAAATATTTTCCAATTAAACCACTACTATTTCCAAGTCCATTTGGGTGAACATTACTCTTAGAGTTTAGTAAGATTCTTGCACTACTACATGATGATGCACCTAGAACTACTACCTTAGATTGTATGGAGTATTCTTTCCCATTCTTTTTATTAATAAAAGAAACACCAGTTGCAATACCATTATTATCAGTGTTAACTTTTCTTACCATTGAATCAGTGTAAAGATCAACTAGTCCTCCCTTTAATGAAGGAATTACTAAACTTGAACTTGAGGAGAAACAAGCATATACAGAACATGATCTCTCACATTGACCACAAAACATACATATTCCTCTTTGATTGTTTATTCTTTTTGTAAGAACAGATAATCTAGAGGGGATTACATTTATACCTGATTTTTTAGCACCCTTGATATAATACAATTCATGTAATCTAGGTTTTGGTGGTGGCAGAAAAAATCCATCAGGATCATTTGGAAGGTTTTCTTTGGTTCCAAAGACACCAATTAATTGGTCAAGTTTATCATAATATGGTTTAATATCTTCATAAGTTATTGGCCAATTTTCATCTAAATCATAAAAGTCTTTACATTTAAAATCTTTTGGGCCTAGTCTTGAGGCAATTCTACCCCAGTGATTTGTCCTACCACCCAGCATTCTTGATCTCCACCACATAAAGTCAGTATCTTCTTTAGAGGAGTAAGGCTCACCATCAACTTTCCAGTCCCCATATGACATATGAAAATCTCCAAATCTTCTTGTTACAGATGATCCCCTTCTTGGAGATGCCCAGGTAGGTTTAAACTGAGTTTGTTGTTCAGGGTCTGCCGGGTCAAAATAAGGGCCAGCCTCAATAAGAGCGACCTTAAGTCCTGCATCAGTTAGGATTTTAGTAGTTATCCCACCAGCTGCACCTGAACCAACAATAATTACATCATATTTTTCTTTTGAATTTTTAATTTCCATAAATCACTTCAATTTATTAAAAACAATTATTTTTAAATAGAGTTAGCAATAAAGTTTTCTTATATTAAATATCAATATAATTATTTACTAATAAAAATTAAATACACTGCATTGATACTGCTAGCATTATGACAATAGAAATATGTACTACAAGTTTAAGCTCGATAAAGAATGCTCAGAATGCTGGTGCAAACAGATTAGAGTTGTGCGAGAACTATCTAGTTGGAGGGATTACTCCAACTATTAAATTCTTTGAAAAATCTTTAGAGGTATCTAAAATCCCAATTCACATTTTAATAAGGCCAAGAGGTGGAGACTTTCTTTTTAATAACAAAGAATTTGACAGAATGTTTGAATCAATTCAAAATTTTAAAAATTATGATATTAGTGGCTTTGTTGTTGGTTTTCTAGATAATAAAAATCAATTAAATCCCAGTATACTTAAAGAGTTTAGAAGTGTAACTAATGGTTATGAATTAACATTCCATAGAGCATTTGACTATTTATTAGAACAAGAAAAATCTTTGGAGCAATTAATTGAGAATAAATTTGATAGAATACTATGTTCAGGAAGCAAAATAAATTCAGAAAAGGGTTTCAAAAATCTTAATTACTTAAATTCTTTAGCTAAAGATAAAATAACAATTATGCCAGGTGGAGGCATTAATCTTAAGAATTTTAATTTATTTAAAAATGCGGGTTTTAATGAAATCCATCTTTCAGCGATTGATAAAAAAATATCATTAGACTCTGATTATAATATTATTAAGCAAATAATAGAGATGAGTAAATAATAAAATATTATTTTTGAAAAAAAATTTATGGCTTTTGATATTGATGTTATAAAGAATGTTTACTTAAAGATGTCTTCCAAGATTGCGAATGCTAGGAAAATTATTGGTAGACCTTTAACATATTCTGAAAAAATCTTATACTCACATTTATGGGATGAATCATCAAATACAGTCTTTAATAGAGGTGAGGACTATGTTGACTTTGGTCCTGACCGTGTTACATGCCAGGATGCTACAGCTCAGATGGCTCTTCTTCAATTTATGCAGGCTGGAAAGGATAAAGAAGCTGTTCCAACTACTGTTCATTG
>CBFHHV010000031.1:10076-10399 GCA_965655775.1 Candidatus Marisimplicoccus sp. | reverse complement strand
ACCTAAATGATAATGGATTTTCTTTTTAAGTAAAAATAACGTTAGTTATTTCCTAAGATTATTGGTAGACCACCATCACCTGATCCAATAACTATAACTTTAGAATTTGGAGACTCAGAAAGTTTTAATGATGCTTCTATTCCTTTCTCTTGAAGAATTCTATCTGTTAAGGATGCACTCAATATTCTGTTAGCTGTTGCCTTACCCTCAGCATCAATCCTTTGTCTTTCAGCTTCTTGTTCCGCTTTGACAAGTCTAAACTCATATTCTAAAGCCTCTTGTTCCTGTACAAGCTTTCTCTCAATACCTTCTTTAATTGCAGT
>CBFHHV010000031.1:0-10066 GCA_965655775.1 Candidatus Marisimplicoccus sp. | reverse complement strand
AGAGTATAAATGTTCTGGAGTGTATCTTCCAACAACACTTCTTGCAACAGCTCTTATATTTGGTAAAAGAACCGAATTAAGGTAATTTTCACCTTTTGTTTGGTGAAGTAATCCTAAATTGTCATAATCTGGTTGATACAAAACAGAGACATCAAGACTAATTTCAAGACCATTAGAAGATAGTACTTGCATGCTCTCAAGAACCTCTTGTTGTTTTACATTATATATAACAATTCTATTCCAAGGTGCAATAATTTTGAACCCCTCACCTTTTGGAGGGCTATCAGTTACAACACCACCTCCAAGTGTTCTAAATAATACTCCAGCCTCACCTGATCCTATATTGACGGATGATCTGGATATAAATACAATTAATAATAGTGATATTAAAATAATAGGTAAACCTATGTTGGGCAAATTTTTCATTTAAATTTATTTTTAAGTTAACATTCCTCCATCTACATGAAGAGTTTGTCCAGTTATATAGCTGGATAAATCTGACGCTAAAAATACACATGCATTTCCAACATCACTTGGATTACCACCTCTTTTTAGTGGGATACTTTCTTTCCAAGAATTAATAACATCCTCTGGTAAAGAGTCTGTCATATCAGTTTCTATAAATCCAGGAGCAATTACATTACTTCTAATATTTCTAGAGCCTAATTCTAGAGCAATGGATTTAGAAAAACCTATGATACCTGCCTTTGAAGCAGAATAATTTGATTGCCCTGCATTTCCTTTAACACCAACTACAGAGCTAATATTTATAATTGAACCATTTCTTTGCTTTAAGAATGTTCTAATTGAAGCCTTAGTAAGATTAAATACAGAAGATAAATTTGTATTAATTACAGAATCAAAATCAGATTTTTCCATTCGCATTAATAAATTATCTTTTTTAATACCAGCATTATTAACCAAAATATCAATTTTCTCAAAATCATTCAATACGTCTTCAACTAATTTAGCTGCGTCATCAAAATTTGACGCGTCACTTTTATATGCTTTAGCCTTTACTCCAAGTTTATTAAGTTCCTTGGACAAATTTTCTGCAGATTCTTTAGAGTTATTGTAAGTAAATGCAACATTACAACCATTTTGAGCAAAAGTCTCACAAATGGATTTACCAATTCCTCTACTCCCGCCAGTTATAATTGAAACTTTTGATTCAAGTAATTTCATTATTTAAGTATTTCATTTACGGTTTTACCTATATCTGCAGGAGAATCAACTACATTAACACCTGATTCTCTCATTATTCTTTTTTTGGCAGATGCAGTATCATCTTTTCCACCAATAATTGCTCCAGCATGTCCCATTTTTCTACCTTTTGGAGCAGTCTCTCCCGCAATAAATCCAACTACTGGTTTTTTATTACCGTTATCTTTTATCCATCTTGCAGCATCAATTTCTAATTGACCACCTATTTCTCCGATAAGAACTATTACATCAGTCTCTTCATCTTCCATAAATAGCTGAACTGAGTCAAGAAGAGTTGTTCCAATTATTGGGTCACCCCCTACTCCAATTGCAGTTGAAATCCCATATCCAAACTTTACAACTTGATCAGCTGCTTCATATGTTAAAGTCCCTGATTTTGATACTATTCCTATATTTCCTTTTTTAAACACAAAACCAGGCATAATACCAATCTTAGCTTCCTCGGGAGTAATTATTCCAGGACAATTAGGACCAATCAATGTAATATTTTTACCCTTAATATAAGAAACAACTTTTGTCATATCATTAACTGGTATACCTTCTGTTATTGTCACAATAGTCTTTATACCTGATTCAGCTGCTTCCATAATAGCATCTGCTGCAAACATTGGGGGCACAAAAATTATTGACGTATTTATATCCTCATTATTTAATGCATCAGCAACACTATTATATACAGGTTTATCTAAATGTTTTGTACCACCTTTTCCAGGAGTAACTCCACAAACAACATTCGTTCCATATTCAATCATCTGCTTAGAGTGAAATGTTCCTTCACTTCCTGTAAATCCTTGAACTAAAACTTTTGAGTTTTTATCAACTATAATACTCATCTAGTCTAATTTTTGACAAATTTATTTTATTCTTTCGATATACTGACCTTTTTCAGTATCAATTTTTACTTTATCACCTTCGTTGATAAATAAAGGTACATTGATGTTAGCTCCTGTCTCTAAAGTAGCAGGTTTTGTAGCATTTGTAGCAGTATTTCCTTTAACACCTGGCTCAGTGTGTGTTACTTCTAAAATAACACTTAAGGGCATGTCAACTGATAGAGGGCTGTTGTCCTCTGTATTAATAATTATGGTGACATTTTCTCCTTCTTTGAGTAGATCCGGATAATCAATTTTATTTTTATCGATAGTAATTTGATTATAATCTTCATTATTCATGAAATGAAAATAATCTGTGTCGTTATACAAGAACTGATATTGACTTGTGACCACTTTTACTTCTTCAATTTTATGTCCTGATGGAAATGTGTTATCTAAAACTTTTCCATTAGTTACACTCTTTAATTTAGTTCTAACAAAAGCAGGCCCTTTCCCTGGTTTTACATGGAGGAATTCAATTATCTTATATATATCATGATTATACTTAATACAAAGTCCTTTTCTTATATCACTAGTGCTTGCCATAATTTAATTTTTTTGAAAGTATCCTTTCATTATCCCTCTTTGAGAATTTTCTATAAACTGAATAATCTCATCTCTCTCAGGAGTTGCATTTAGTTCTGCCTGAATTATTTCAACTGCTTGAGTATTATTATATTTCTTTTGATAAAGTATTCTATATATGTTTTGAATTTCATGTACTTTTTTGCTTTCAAATCCTCTTCTTCTGAGTCCTACAGAGTTTATCCCAACATATGATAAAGGTTCTCTAGCTGCTTTTACATATGGAGGAACATCCATTCTAACTAGAGATCCTCCAGCTACAAAAGAGTGTGACCCAATTCTACAGAATTGGTGGACAGCTACAAATCCCGATAAAATAACATAATCTCCAACTGTAATATGTCCTGCAAGAGTACTGTTATTTGAGAATATACAATTATCACCCACAATACAATCATGTGCTACATGAGAATAAGCCATAATTAAGCAGTTTGATCCAATTTTTGTTGTACCTCTATCCTTTGTACCTCTATTTATAGTAACACATTCACGAATAGTTGTGTTATTGCCAATTTCACATAAAGAGTCTTCACCTTCAAATTTTAAGTCTTGTGGATTAGCAGAAATAACTGCGCCAGGATAGATATAACAATTCTTACCAATTCTGGCACCTTCCATTATTGTTACATTAGACCCAACCCAAGTACCCTCTCCAATTTCAACATTATTGTTAATAGTTGAAAAAGGTTCTACAACAACATTTTTAGCAATTTTTGCTCCTGGATGTACGTATGCTAAAGGTTGATTCATATTTAATCTTTTTTTATAATTTTTGCCATAAATTCACCCTCACTCATGATTTCATCTCCCACAAAGGTATGGCCATACATGTGTATTATCCCCCTCCTTATTGGAGAAATTAACTCTAATTTACAAATAAGTGTATCACCAGGTACAACGGGATTCTTAAATTTACATTTATCCATCTTCATAAAGAAAGTAAGATAGTTTTCAGGATCTGGTACAGTATTTAATACAAGTACACCTCCTGCTTGAGCCATAAATTCTACCTGAAGCACACCAGGCATAACTGGAGCACTTGGAAAGTGACCCCTTACCCAAGATTCAGTCTCTTCTACTCTTCTAAGGCCTATTACATGAGAATTAGATAATTCTAAAACTTCATCAATAAGAAGAAATGGAGGTCTGTGAGGAATAACATCCATTATTTGATTTGAGTCCATTAATGGTTTTTTACCAAAATTAATTTTAGGCAGAATGTTCTTTCTATCTGATTTTATCACTTTAGAAACTTTTTGTACAAATTTAGCATTTATTGAGTGTCCTGGTTTCTCAGCTATCACTTTTCCTCTTATCTTGATTCCGATTAAGGCTAAATCCCCTATAACATCAAGTAGCTTATGTCTTGCAGCTTCATTTGGATAATGAAGACTAAGATTATCAAGTATGCCGTTTTCTTTTACAGAAATAGAGTCTTTGTTGAAAGCTTTTTTAAGTCTATCCATATTACTATTGGCTAATGGTTTGTCAACATAAACAATAGCATTATTAAGATCCCCACCTTTAATTAAACCATTTTCGAGTAGAGTCTCTAATTCGTGAAGAAAGCTAAAGGTTCTGGCTGATGAAATCTCATCTTTAAAATCAGATATATTATTTAAAGTTGCTGTTTGCACACCTAATACCTCTGTGTCATAATTTACTTTAGTATCTAAAGAATAAACTTCATTCGGAATAATAGAAATCTTACTTCCTGTATCTTCGCATTCAAAGGAGATTTTTTCATTTGGAAAGAATTCTTCTCTAAGAGCATTTTGTTCAACAATCTTCGCATTTTCAATTGCTTCTATAAAGAATTTTGAGGAACCATCCATGATTGGTACTTCAGCTCCATCAAGACAGATATAGCAATTATCAACACCTAAACCAGTCAGGGCAGCTAAAACATGTTCTGAAGTATGAATCCTAAGAGTACCATTGTCAAGGTTTGTACCCCTATCTGTGTCAGATATGTACTTTATATGTGCCTCAATCGAATTATCACCATCAACATCTTCTCTAATAAATACAAGGCCAGTATTAGAAGGTGCAGGCTTAAATGTAAGCTTAACATTTTCTCCAGTATGAAGTCCTACTCCACTAAGTGAGGATTCTTTAGAAATTGTTTTTTGGGGAACAGTTCTTCTTATCATTAGTCCTTGTTATCAATTTTTTTTACTATTTCAGGTAAGTTTTTAAAGTGAATATAAGACTTATTATAGTTCATATAAGATATAGCAGGTGTTCCAGTAATTCTTGAATCACTTTTAATATCAGAAGTAACTCCAGCTTGAGCTTGAATCTTAACATTATCTCCAATTTTAAGATGTCCAATAATTCCAACTTGACCACCAATCATACAATTCTTTCCAATTTTGGTAGAACCAGCTATTCCTGATTGAGCAGCAATTGCAGTATTCTCTCCAATTTCAACATTATGGGCTATTTGAATTTGATTATCAAGTTTAACACCTTTGTTAATAATAGTAGAACCAAGAGTTGCCCTGTCAATAGTAGAGTTTGAGCCAATTTCAACATTATCTTTTATTATTACATTCCCTGTTTGAGGAATTTTTTTGTAGCTACCATCGTCATTTGGTGCAAAGCCAAAACCATCAGAGCCAATTGAGCATGAGCTATGTATTATACAGTTTTTTCCAATTTTTGTATCATCTAAAATTTTAACTCCCGGAAAAATCCTTGTTCCTTCACCTATCTCTACATTATTTCCGATAAAAACTTGATTTTCAATTATACAATTATCTGAAACTTCCGAATTCTTACCTATTGTAGTAAATGAACCAATGTAGGATGAATCAGAAATTTTAGCAGAATTGTCAATCACTGTAAATTCACTTATACCTTGTTTTGATGTAATCTCTTTATTAAAAAGTTCTAAAATGGTCGTAAATGACACATATGGATCTTTAACTTTTATTAGAGTGGTGTTAATTCTTTCTGTAGGTTCAAAATCATTTGATACTATAGCAGCAGAGGCGTTAGTAGAATATATAAACTCAGTATATTTTGGATTTGCAAGGAATGTAAGTGAGCCTTTTTTACCCTCTTCAATTTTAGATATGTTAGATATATCTACATCTCGGTCACCAACAATTGTTCCATTAATTTGATCAGCAATTTGTCCAGCTGTTAAATTCATATCTGCAAAATTAAAAAATTATGTTAAATGCTTATATTTAGCCCGATTAATATGGAAGTAAAATTTGAATTAAATCAGTTAAAAAAGACATCATTAGTGCTTAAAAAAAATATTAACCATAATGTTGTTCTAATTTGTGGTGAAATGGGAGCTGGAAAAACAACACTAATTAAAGAATTATTATCACTTATGAGTGTTGTTGACAATGTGTCTAGTCCTACGTTTTCAATTATTAATGAATACTCTACTGATAAAAATGAGATTATATACCATATGGACCTTTACAGGATAGAAGATATATCAGAGCTAGATAATATTGGTTTTTTTGAATACCTAGAATCTGGAAAAACCTGCTTAATTGAATGGGGTGAAATGATTGAGGAGATGATTGACTCTCAATATAATAAGTTTACAATAGCTATAGAGGATAACTCAAGAATAATTAAAAAAAATAGATGAGTTTTTTAAAAAGATTATATTATTTCTCAACTGGACTGATAATCGGGATTATATTCCTTTTTTTCATTTTAAATGGCAAAAAAACATCATGTAACTATGGACCGAGTGCTAGAGTTATTGACAATATAATATCTAAAGAACTAAGATTTAAAGTGGAAAAAGACTTTATTGAAAATGAAAAATTAATTGACATTATTTCAAATGGTAAGGTTAGGTTTAACAAAAGTGATGTTAATAAAAAGCCCTGTGCAATATACTTTATTGAATCAGAGGATTTAAATTTACTTATTGAAAACTGTGATAAAAAGGCAATAGTTGAGTTTAGATAGAATCTCTTCTCTTTAGTTCTTTTTTAATTAGCTCAAGCTCTCTTGATGTCTGTCCCTTTACAGAAGTATTTTCTTCTGCTCTTCTTATTAGATAAGGAATAACTTCTTTAATAGGTCCATATGGAAGATACTTTATCACATTAAAGCCTTCACTTGCCAAATTAAATGTAATGTTATCACTCATTCCATATAACTGTCCAAACCATATACTTGAGTTATCTTCATTAATCCCCTTAGATTTCATTATCTCAATTATCTTGTAAATGCTTTCTTCGTTATGAGTGCCTGAAAACAAAGAGAATAAGTTTAGGTTTGATAAAATGAAACTAGCCCCTTTATTAAAGTTATCATCTGTTAGTTCCTTTGATTTACATATTGGAGATAGATAATTATTTTTTTTGGCACGTTTATTTTCTTTCTCAATGTATGCTCCTCTAACAAGCTTAATACCTAAAAGAAAGTTATTTTTTTTAGCAACTTTGTAAAGATTTTTAAGATACCCTAATCTATCATGTCTATACATTTGGGATGTATTAAATACTATAGCTTTATTCTTGTTAAATTTTATCATCATATCTAACACAATTTCATCAATAGCAGCTTGAATCCAAGATTCCTCAGCATCAACTAATATCTTTACATCTTTTTTATGAGCTAGTTCACAAATTTTATTGAATCGTTCATAAGCTCTTTTATAAAGTGTCTTCTCATTATCATTTAAAGACTCTCCTCTTGATGTTTTTTCTAAGATTACATTACTTGCTATTGCTGTTGGTTTAAATACTGTAAAGTCAAGAATTTTTTTCTCAGAAACAAAATTGATAGAATCTAAGACTTTATTTAATGATAAATCATAAGAGTTTTCATTTTCAAGACCCTCAACAGAATAATGAATATAACTTTTGACATTTTTATTATGGAGCTTCTTTACTGTATCAAAAGACTCTACTAAGGTTTCCCCTGAGCAAAACTGTTCAAATACAGTACCTTTAACAATAAATAATATAGGAAGCCTTAATTTTAAGGAAATTTCAAGTGCAGTTTTACCAATATTCGTAAGGGTTTTATTAGAAATTATTTTAAACAATAAATATGCTTTTCTTAATTCGAAATTACTTTTGAGAGTAAAACCATTTTTAGTATTGTCTAAAAGCATAAAATAAATACCTAATTTTGCAGTAAATCTAATCAAAATTAATAAATGAAATCAGATCTGTATTCAACACTAACTGAAAAAATTAATTTAGGAAATTTTTCATCAATCTTTATTTTAGTTGATGAGAATACAGAAAAGTATTGTTTAGATATTTTCTTGCAAAAAAGTAAAATTGAATCCTTTAATCAAATAAAAATTTCGTCTGGTGAAAGCAATAAAAATATTGAATCATGTATTTCAATCTGGGATCAATTAAATTCTTTTAAAGCGGATAGAAAATCTCTGTTAATTAATTTAGGTGGTGGAGTCCTAACAGATATTGGAGGATTTGCTGCGTCTACATATTTAAGGGGAATTAGTTTCATTAATGTTCCAACAACATTACTTGGAATGGTTGATGCCGCACATGGTGGAAAGACAGGTGTTGATTTTAAACTTTTGAAAAATCAAATAGGTGTTTTTAATGAGCCATTAGAGGTGTTATTAGATAATGAGTACCTAAAAACTCTATCAAAGGAGGAGTATATTAATGGGTATGCTGAGGTTGTAAAACACAGTTTGTTGACAGATAAATCAGCCTTAAACTTCAAGAGTCTTGTGAAGTTGGATTTGTTCAATGATTCAGAGGATATAATTAATAATTACTCACAGATAAAAAATGAAATTGTAGAATCAGATAGATATGAATCAAACATTAGAAAGGTTCTTAACCTTGGTCATACAATTGGCCATGCAGTTGAATCATACTCACATATTTCAGAAAAAATTACTGATTTAAAACATGGAGAGGCTATTGTAATAGGAATCATTACAGAGCTTTATATATCTTACAAGAAGCTAAATTTCCCAATTGGAGACCTTTTGAGTGTTAAAGAACACCTAAGTAAGTACTTTGGTCAGATTTCATTTTCAGATAGTGATATAGATCAGATATATGATCTTATAGTTTACGACAAGAAAAATGAAGGTAGTAAAATTAACTTTGTATTATTAAAAGAAATTGGAAAGCCAATGATTGATCAAATCGTAAATAAAGACCTCTTTACAGAATCTTTTATATTCTACAATGAGTAACTACTTACAGTTCTTGAAAAATATTTTTCATTAGCCTCTTTTTATCATTTATACTTTCTTCCAAAGAGATCATCGTTTCTGTTCTTAAAACACCTTCAACATCATCAATAGAAAATATAATTTCTCTAGCATGTTCAGTACCTCTAGCTCTTATTTTACAAAATACATTATACTTTCCAGTTGTTATATGAGCGACAGTTATATAGGGTTTCTTTGTTAGCTCTTCAATTATTTCATAGGTTCTCCTTGATCTGTCAATTAGAATGCCTACATAGGCTATAAAGTTATATCCAAGCATTTTATAGTCTAGAGTTAAAGATGAGCCTTTAATAATACCTAAATCCTCCATCTTTTTAACTCTAACATGAACGGTACCGGGTGAAATAAGTAACCTTTTAGCAATATCTGTAAAAGGTGTTCTTGTGTTGTCGATTAAAATATCAAGAATTTTTCTGTCGACGTCGTCTAATTTTTTCATTTTTTTGGTCTATATGCTAAAATATTAAATTTTTTTCATCGTTTGACCCTTTTCATTGAATTTAATTCAACAGATTTAAATATATCCTAATTTTTTTACGATTAAATTTGTCTATTTTACAAATGTTCCTTATGTTTACATTTGTAAACTAATGAATATATAAGTGCTGTAAATGAGTAACTTATAAATTCTATTAAAAGTAAAACATGAATAAAAAAACAGTGCTAGATAGAATCAAAAAGATTATAGAAGATAATGATCTAACAAACTCAGAATTTGCTGAAAAAATAGGAGTTCCTAAATCATCTATCTCTCACCTACTCTCAAAAAGAAATAGACCTAGTTTAGATATAATAACTAAGATCTCTGAGGAATTTCCTGATATAACTACAGATTATCTAATTTTTGGAAGCACTTTATCAAAAAAAGATGAAATTAAGCTCTCTGAGGACCTTTTCTCTTCATATGATATAGATAATAGTAAAGATTCTGTTAAAGAATCTAATAATAGGGTTAAATCAATCATTATTATCTACGAAAACAATAAATTTGAGCAAATTGATAAGCTTTAGATGAAAAAAATATTAATTGTTGCTTTTTTATTTACGTCATGCTACAACGTTGAAAGAAATTGCATTGATTTCAAAACAGGTGTATTTGAATTCTCAACAGAAGTTAATGACTCTCTCGTTACCTCAACTTTCACTAGAACAGATGAATTTGAGATTG
>CBFHHV010000030.1:0-10600 GCA_965655775.1 Candidatus Marisimplicoccus sp. | reverse complement strand
TATAATTCTTGCTTCTTTTGAGTTAGTGGTTAAAGGTTTTTCAACAAATATATGCTTCCCTTTACTGATACATTTTTCTGCTATTTTAAAATGCGTTGTAGTGGGTGAGACTATTACAGCTGCATCTATCTTATTAATAAGGGAGTCAAAATCTTTAAAAAAAGTATACCCTTTTTCTTGAGATAATTTTTCAGAATTAGAGACATCTGTATCATGAAACCCTACAAGTTCAAAATCTGAGTTGTTTAATATGCTTAAATGGATCTTCCCTAGATGTCCAGCTCCAATTACACCAACCTTAATCATTTGCTAAAAATACAATCTTCTTTTGGAATTTTCGACTATTAATTTAATATTAGTAACTGTGGAGGATAACTTTAAATTTAAAGGTAGGAGGAGGATGCTCGCTTCAGAGCTTAAGAAAAAAGGGATTCTTAATGATCAAATAATTAATTCGATTGAAACTATTCCACGTCATTTATTTATTGACCCTGGACTTTCTGAACAAGCATATATTGATAAGGCTCTACCAATTGATTCAAATCAAACTATATCTCAACCATATACTGTAGCTTTTCAGACTCAACTATTGAATCCTCTTCCAGGAGAAAAAATTTTAGAAATTGGAACCGGCTCTGGATATCAAACTTCAATTCTAGATTTTTTAAAAACAGATGTATATACGATTGAAAGAAATCATAATCTGTTTAGATCAACCTCAAAGCTTTTTAAAAAATTAAGTATTAATCCAGTTAAATTTAAATATGGTGACGGTTATAAGGGCTTGATATATGATTGTCCTTTTGATGGAATTATAGTGACAGCAGGTTCACCCTATGTTCCAGAAAATCTATTAAAGCAACTAAAGATAGGAGGTAGAATGGTAGTTCCAATTGGTAAAGAGATTCATGTTATGACTAAAATTACTAGAATTAGTGTGAAAGATTTTAAAAAAGAAACTTTTGGTGATTTTAAGTTTGTGCCAATGCTAGATAGGAAGGATTAGTTATTAAAGTTTTTCTTAATTCTCTTTAAGCTTATTTTATTTTCTCTATCCTTTATTACATTTCTTTTGTCAAACTCTCTTTTTCCTTTTGCAACTGAAACATTAAGCTTTGCAATCCCTTTTTTACTTATAAATAATGATGTAGCAACAACTGTAATCCCAGCATCCTTAACTTGTTTTTGAATTTTTTTTAATTCTTGTTTATTTAACAATAATTTTCTTATCCTCTTTGGATTATAATTGCTTTCACTGGAGTTCTTATATTCGTCAACATGCATATTGACAACAAAGAGCTCATCACCATTGAATTCACAATAGGAATTGTTCAATGATGCCTTAGAGTTTCTAATTGATTTAATTTCATTACCAGTTAAAACTATACCACATGTATATTTATCCAATAATGAATAATCGTATTTAGCTTTCTTGTTATTTATGTTGACTGAATTATTCACTATGTAAAATTACAAATTTGAAAATGAATAATATATATTTAAAAAATGGTATCTATAAGAATCGCTAGTCCTTAAGATTTAAATTGTTTAATTAAAATATTTACTTTAAATATTCCAAAATACTTTCATGAAAAAGAATTAATTGATTTTAAGAAATATTTTAATTCTAAGAATATTGAAAACTACTTTGTTATTATATCTAAAGGTAAAATATTAGGAGCAGCTAGTTATGCACATGAAAATAAAGAAACTGCAAATATATGCTGGGTTTTTGTTGATCCTAGTTATCATAAAAATGGTTTAGGGACAAAACTAATAAATCATTGCGTGAACATTTTAAAAGCAAATGAAAAGCTAAATACAATTCAGCTTGAATGCTCTAATATTACATACAAGTTTTATGAAAAATTAGACTTTAAAATTAAATATATCAAGAAAGAGTATTGGCTAAATAAAGATGATTTATATTTTATGATAATGGATCTAATGGACTATTCTAAACAATAAAAATTGTTTATAACTAGTTGATTTATATAATAGGAAACGAATAAACTCGAGTGCCTATTTTATTAATTTAGCACATTATAAAATTATGAACAATCAAGATCAAATCTTTAAACTTATTAAAGAAGAAAAAAATAGACAGCTAGGAGGATTAGAATTAATTGCATCTGAGAACTTTACAAGTGATAATGTAATGAAAGCAACAGGATCAATTCTTACTAATAAATATGCAGAGGGTTACCCTGGTAAACGATACTATGGTGGATGTGAAGTTGTAGATAAAATTGAAAATTTTGCTATTGATCGCCTAAAGGCCCTCTTTAACGTCGAATATGCAAATGTTCAGCCTCATTCAGGTTCACAGGCTAACACAGCAGTATTTGATGCTTTTTTGAACCCTGGAGATAAAATTCTTGGTCTTGATTTAGCACATGGAGGTCATTTAACTCATGGTTCAAATGTCAATTTCTCAGGAAAAATATATAACTCAAGCTTTTATGGGGTCAATAATGATGGAGTATTCGATTATGAAAAAATCCTTGAAAGAGCAAAAGAAGTTAAACCTAATCTAATAATTGTAGGTGCTTCAGCATACTCTCGAGACATTAACTTTTCTAAATTTAGAGAAATTGCTGATGAAGTTGGTGCATTTCTTCACGCTGATATAGCTCATCCCTCAGGTCTAATAGCTAAAGGCTTTCTTAGTGATCCAGTACCTCATTGTCATGTGATTACATCCACAACTCATAAAACACTAAGGGGACCAAGAGGAGGTATAATGATGATGGGTAAAGATTTTGATAATCCATTCGGTCTTAAATTAAAAAATGGAAATTTAAAGAGAATGTCGTCCATTTTAGATTCTGCTATATTTCCTGGAAATCAAGGAGGACCGTTGGAGCATGTAATTGCGGCAAAAGCTATTGCTTTTGGAGAAGCTTTAGATCCTCAATTTAAAAAATATATAAATCAAGTAATTTTAAATGCTTCTAAACTTTCAAAAAATTTAATTGATCTTGGTTATAATATAGTCTCGGGAGGTACAGATAATCATCTTTTGTTAATTGATTTAAGAAATAAAGATATATCTGGTAAAGATGCTGAGAGGGTTCTTGGAGAATCAAATATTACAGTAAATAAAAACATGGTTCCTTTCGATGATAAGTCACCTTTTGTTACAAGTGGAATAAGAATTGGTACACCGGCAATCACAACTAGAGGGCTTACTGAAAATGATATGGATTTTGTTGCTGAATCTATTGATTCATCAATTGTAAATTGTGAAGATGATATAATTTTATCTGATATAGGTAAAAAAGTTGAGTCATACATGAGAGATAGACCATTGTTTTCTAATTCTTAGAGACAATCTTTACCTCGAAAAGTTTATCCCAGTTTTTTCCAGTCACATACATTTTTTGATTAATAAAGGCTATCCCATTCATAACATCTAAATTAGGATTCTGTGTGACTCTATCTCTTATTCCTGAAAAGTCAATTACTTTCTCTACTATTCCATTAGATGGATTTATCACTATGACAACATCTCGATTAAACTGATAGGTATTAGCGAAAATTTTTCCATTAATAAATTCTAATTCATTGATATTTTTAATTCTGGATTTATCAGTTAATACGTCAATATAACTTATCTCTTCAAGAGTCATAGGATCTAAAATCCATATTTTACTTGTTCCATCAGACTTATAGATAAATTCTCCATCATTACATAGACCCCATCCTTCTTTGCTTTTCTCATAATTAAATGTTCCAATTTTATTAAACTCTAGGTCATAAATAAATCCAATGTTATTCTTCCATGTAAGTTGATAAATCTTATCCTTTAGAATTGTTAATCCTTCTGCAAAATACTCGTAATCAAGATTAATAATTTTCAGTATTTCTCCACTTCTATAATCTATTCTCCTTAAAGTTGATTTACCATTTAAACCAGTACTCTCATATAGTTGATTATTGTAAAATTCTAGTCCTTGAGTATAAGCGTTTTGATCATGTTTATATTCATTTACAACTTCATAGGACATCAACTCAGGTTTTATATTCGAGTAAATATCGAATCTTTTTGCAATAGAAATTACTTCATCATCAGAGTAAATATCAACGGAAGCTGTATTTTCACCGACTTTATAATCAATTAATTTAATATTATTTTTTACTTTTTCTCCGTTCAAATAATAATTGACTGAATCAATAATCTTTTTACCTGTTGAGCCTACGCTTATTGATATTTCGTCATCAACTGAAATCTTTGTATTAGAAGATTCAATCTGTATTTTAAATCCACTTGTTGCATTAGTATTACAATTAAGTATTAATAATAAGAAGAAAAAAACAATACTATGCTTCATGAATTAAATTTATTACTAATATATTTAATAAATAATGAGTAAAGTAATTTTAATTACGGGAACATCATCAGGTTTTGGAAAATCAATTGCTGAAAAACTTCACTCCCAAGGTCATACTGTTATTGGAACCTCTAGAAATGGCGATAAAATTAACTCAATATTCAAGACGATGAAACTTGACATAAATAACTATGAAATGTCAAAGAGTTTAATAAATAAAATTATTGATTCTCATGGAAGAATAGACATACTGATAAATAATGCAGGAATTAATATTACAGGTCCTCTTGAAACTACTGATATGTCTGATTTAAAAAAGTTGTTTGATACAAATTTTTTTAGTCATATTAATATGATACAAAATGTTCTACCTAATATGAGGTCAAATAAACAGGGATTAATAATTAATATTACATCTATAGCTGGCTATCTTGGATTACCATTTTGGGGAGCTTATTGTGCCTCAAAATCCTCTTTTAATATCATAGCTGAAAGTTTAAATATTGAGCTTAAAAAACACAATATTAATATAGTTAATATTGCTCCAGGAGATTATAAAACAGAAATTGCTTCTAATAGAGTGGATAGGGTAGATCCTAATTCACCATATTTTAAAGAATACAAAAAAGTTATTGATAATGTTAATGGTAAGATGCAGCATGGAAGGGATCCAATAGAAGTAGCAGAATTAGTCTCAAAAATTATTAACAAAAAAAACCCAAAAATTAATTACCTTGTTGGAGGATTTCTTGAAAAAAAGATCACATTGAAAAGTTTATTTCCTGACAAGATTTTTCAAAAAATAATAATGAAACTATATAACTAAATATTATGAAATTTTTTATAGATACTGCTAATCTAGATCAAATTAAGGAAGCTCAAGAAATGGGTATTTTAGATGGTGTTACCACGAATCCCTCTCTAATGGCTAAGGAAGGAATAACAGGTGAGAAAAATATTATAGACCACTACCTTAAAATTTGTGAAATAGTTGATGGTGATGTTTCTGCTGAGGTAATATCAGTTGATTATGATGGGATTGTTAAAGAGGGAGAGGCTCTGTCATCACTTCATAAACAAATTGTAATAAAAGTACCGATGATTGAGGAGGGAGTGAAAGCTATAAGACACTTTAGTAATAAAGGGCTAAAAACTAATTGTACTTTGATATTTTCATCTGGTCAAGCATTACTCGCTGCAAAAGCTGGTGCTACTTATGTCTCACCCTTTATTGGAAGGCTTGATGATATCTCTACTGATGGTTTAGATTTAATTTCTGATATAAGAGATATATATGATAATTATGGTTATAAAACTGAAATTTTAGCTGCTTCAATAAGGCATACTATGCATATAATTGATTGCGCTAAAATAGGAGCAGATGTAATTACTAGCCCATTGTCTGCAATTAAGGGACTGTTGAAACATCCCCTAACAGATATTGGCTTAGCAAAATTTTTAAGTGATTATAAAAAAGGAAACTAATTCTCTCTTAGAATATTTTCGACCTCATTAGTAAATAGATTGGTAAACCCATCTATAATATTAACTTTTTTGTCAATTATAATAGTTTTATTTAAATATGTAAGTACCCAATTTTTACTAGATCTTTCAAAGTCTCTGAATGAAAATTGATTTGATAAATCAAGATTTAATATATTTTGAGCTTGACTGACCATATCAGTGTAAGGCTGAATACAAATCCCAATAAACCTATAATCTGGATAACTCTCTTTAAGTTCTTCAATTCTTCTTATTGTCCTCCTATAATGATTCATTTGAGTCTGAGACCAAAAATAAATTAATGATTTTGATCCTCTAAGTTCAATTGAACTAGATTTAATATCTCCGTTATAGTCAATAATTTCAATATTTGGAAGTGAATTCCCTTTCTTCATTTTCTCAATATCATTATATAATTTTGTTATCTCATCAAGATATTGTTCGGATGAGTTCACATATGTGTAATAATCAATAAACTCTTCATGGTAATCATTATTTTTAAAATTTAAGATTTCCTCAATTGCTGTTGCACGAGCCAAGTTGTTTTTTAAAGATTGATCAGTAATTTGAGAGTCAATTATTAAAAGTTTTTTAATATTAAAATCAGTATTGTTTTTCTCATAGAAATATGCCTTTCCACTACCTAATGTTTTTTCGTTAAAATAATTCATCAGATATGTAATATATGGTTCAAATAGTGATAAATCTGAATCATTTAAGTCCATTTGATCTCTGTAACTGAAGAATTCTTCTCTCTTGCTATCAGTCCAGTCTTTCCCTCTTAGTAGAGCATATCTCTCAAGTTTGTTAAAATAGTTGTACTTTATGCTTGCTTTAGTTATATTTCTTGAAAGACTTTTTGGTTTTCCGCTACTATTAAAAATTTCCCATATATTCTCTTTTTCATTCATTAGAGAATCTATAGCATTTCTAAATACATCACTTTCCTGAGAGTATATTTCAGATATGTATCCAATTTCTGACTCATCCAGGATAGACATATCTACTAAAAAATTATTCTTTGATGATCCTTTTCCGCTAAAAGTCAAGGATTCTTTAAAATCTTCAACATTAACTCTTATCCATAGACTATCACCATTTTCGACTATAATGTTTTGATTTTCTGGTAGATGCTCAATCCTATATATTCCGGGTTTAATATCTTCAATTTTTTTAAAAAATTTATTATTAGAATCTAATTCTATTGAATCAATTTTAATGTTATTATAGTAGAAGTTTACGTACCCTGATGAAGGGTTTATGATCTCTCCTCCTAGAAAAAAACTATTACTTTGATTGTCTTGATTACATGAGCTTGAAAAAAATAAAATAATAACTACTATAATTAGTTTTAGAAATTTCATCTTACTATTTTTGCGCATATTTATGTTATCTGTATCTAATTTATCGCTTCAATTTGGAAAGAGGATACTCTTTGATGAAGTAAATATAACTTTTTCTCCTGGAAATTGTTACGGAATTATTGGAGCTAATGGGGCGGGTAAATCCACTTTTCTTAAAATTTTATCTAAAGATTTAGAGCCTAATACTGGTTCTGTTTTTCTTGAACCAGGAAAGAGGTTATCTGTTCTTGAACAGAACCATAATAGGTATGATGAAAACACTGTAATAGAGACAGTAATTCTTGGAAATCAAAAACTATTTGAATTAAAAAGTGAGATAGATTCAATTTATGCAAAAGAAGATTTTTCAGATAAAGACGCTGATAGGGTTGGTGAGCTCCAGGCTTCATTTGAGGAAATGAATGGATGGAATGCAGATGCAGATGCAGCTTTCTTACTATCAAGTCTTGGAATCACTGAAGAATTACATCACAATACAATGGCAGATATTGACCAAAAGGTAAAAGTTAAAGTTTTATTAGCTCAATGCTTATTTGGAAATCCAGATGTTTTAATCATGGACGAGCCAACCAATGACCTTGACTATAATACTGTTGAATGGTTAACAAATTTTATAAATGAATTTGAGAATACTGTTATAGTGGTATCTCACGACAGATATTTTCTTGATGCAGTTTGTACACATACCTCAGATATAGATTTTAGTAAGATCAATCATTTTTCAGGTAACTACTCTTTTTGGCAGCAATCTAGTGAATTAGCTTCCAAGCAAAAACTACAACAAAA
Source organism: Candidatus Marisimplicoccus sp. (assembly GCA_965655775.1). Lineage (GTDB taxonomy): Bacteria > Bacteroidota > Bacteroidia > Flavobacteriales > Flavobacteriaceae > Marisimplicoccus. The sequence continues at coordinate 2,613 of CBFHHV010000030.1, read as the reverse complement.
CAAGAAAGCTGAGGAAAAGAAAAAGGAATTACAAGAATTTATTTCAAGGTTCTCTGCAAATGTTGCTAAATCTAAACAGGCAACTGCTAGAAAAAAGATGATTCAAAAACTTAACATAGAGGAAATTAAACCATCTAGTAGAAGATATCCTGCAATAATCTTTGAACAAGAAAGAGAAGCAGGTGATCAAATTCTTGAACTAAAATCACTTTCATATGAGAAGGATGGAGAAATATATTTTAAAGATATCAGTCTCAATCTAAATAAGGGTGAGAAGGTTCTTATAATATCAAAGAATTCAAGATCTATCAACCTTTTCTATGATTGTATTTCTGGAAACCTTGAACAAACATCTGGATCTTATAGCTGGGGAGTTACTACAAGTTCAGGGTATTTGCCGATGGATAATCACTCATTTTTTGATAAAAATATTTCCCTCGTAGATTGGCTTAGACAGTGGACTAATACCGAGGAGGAAAGGGAAGAATTGTTTATAAGAAGTTTCCTTGGTAGAATGCTTTTTAGTGGAGACGAGGCACTTAAATCATGCAATGTACTCTCAGGAGGTGAAAAGGTTAGGTGTATGCTCTCTAAGATTATGATGGGTAAACCTAATGTTCTTTTAATTGATGAACCTACTAATCACTTAGACCTTGAATCAATTACTGCATTTAATAATTCACTATCTAATTTTAAGGGTACTGTACTTTTAAGTACCAATGATAGGGCTTTTGCTGAATCTGTTGCTAATCGTATTATTGAGATAACTCCAAATGGAATAATAGATAGTTATCTTCCTTTTAGTGAATATATTGTTGATGAAAAAGTCTTATCTCAAAGAGAAAAACTTTATTCCTAGGTTATTTATCTCTAATTATTGCTCCAAGTTCTAATTTATATGCATCAGCAAACCTAGTCATAATCTTATCTATAATTTTATCAGTAAGAGTTTTTTTACTATCATTAAATGTAAAACTTACAGCAAAGGATTTTTTGTCGTCACTTATATTCTTACCCTTAAATTCATCAAAAAGAACAACATCTTTTAGAATTTTACCCTCTAAATCAAAAGCTATTGACTCGATCTCTTCAAATTTTATGTTGTTATCTACAATCATAGACAAATCTCTTCGAGATGAAGGAAATTTAGATAATTTCTCAAATTTATTATTAAATGTCTTTAACCTTATTTTATTAAGATCTAAATTTAAAATATGTATGTCTTGATCAATAGAAAACTCTTGAATATAATCTTTATCAAGCTCTCCGATAAAACCAACTTCTTTTTTATTATATAAAATTTTGAGTTTAGATTTAAAAATGTCATCTTCAACTAGCTCATACTTAACATTTGATATATTTAATTTTTCTAATATATTTTTAGACACTCCTTTTAAATAATAAAAGTTGTTTTCTTTATAATCTGTGATCCAGTTTTCCTCAAATACATTACCGGTAATCGCTATATTTAGCCTTTTGTTTTCAAAATAATTCTCCTTATCTAGGGAGTAACTGTTTCCAAACTCAAATAATTTAAGATTTCTATTCTGCCTGTTAGAATTGTGTTTAATAGTTTCTAACATGTTTGGAATAAGCGAAGCTCTTAGATTAGATAGTTCGGTTCCTTGTGGATTCAAAATACTAATTGGGTTATCACTATATCTCTGATTTATTGATGGAGAACAAATAGAATTATTTATAATTTCATTGAATCCGATTCCAACAAGATTTTGACTAATAATAGTTTCAATAACATTGATTTTATTTTTCCCAATTTCTGGAATAGTCATTGAAATTTTGTTCTCTATTTTGATATTGTCAAATCCATATACTCTAAGTATTTCTTCAATTACATCAATCTCCCTGTAGACATCATGTCTATAGTATGGTGAGACAATATTAATACCATCATCAGTAATTCCTGAAATCTCAAAGTCTAGAGAACTTAAAATTTGAGTAATAACTTCATTTTCAATTTTTTGACCAGATATATCTTCGATTCTTTTATATCTTAGATAAATATCTTTTTTTTCTAATTTATTATTATCCTCGACAAAAACTTCTGAGATTTTACAATCAGGATTATCGCCTTTTATAAGAATTGCAGCTCTTTTTAAAGCATATATTACTTTTTCAGGATCAACACCTCTTTCATATCTATATGATGCATCAGTAAATAGTTGATGCCTTTTTGATGACTTTCTTATTGTTACTGAATTAAATATAGCTGATTCTAAAAATAAATTTTTTGTTGAGTCTGAAATTCCAGAGTCTAGACCACCATATATTCCTGCAATACACAGGGGTTTATTTTCGGAACAAATCATTAAATCGTCACTATTGAGTTCAATTATTTCTTCATCTAAAGTTTTAAATTTAGTTCCAGATTTTAATGATTTAACATTTATATTTTTTAGTTTATCAAAGTCAAAAGCATGAAGTGGTTGCCCAATTTCATGCATTACAAAGTTTGTTATGTCTACTATGTTGTTTATTGGTTTTAGTCCTATTGAATTTAATTTATTCTGCAGTTTGTCGGAGGACTTTTTGACTTTTATATCCTTTATAATCAAACCTGAATAAAAAGGACATTTTTCTTTGTCTATTATATCA
>CBFHHV010000029.1:0-10640 GCA_965655775.1 Candidatus Marisimplicoccus sp. | reverse complement strand
AAAGATTTAGACGCATATACAAAGAGTAAAACATTAGCTGAAAGGTCCGCTTGGGATTATGTCTCAAAATTCAATTCAATTGAATTGACAACTATTCTTCCTCCTGTAGTTTTAGGCCCAGGTATAGGGAAGTATATAAAGAGGGGTTCACTTGAATTCTTCTCCATGATGATTAATAGAGAAATGCCTGTAGCTCCCCCATTTAAGATGGGAATAGTTGATGTAAGGGATGTTGCTAAAATGCATGTTGCAGCTTTAAAAAATAATAATTCCATAGGAAAAAGATTTATTGTTTGTGAGAATACTTATTGGGTTAAAGACTTTTGTAAAATGGTAAATAATCACGGACATAATGCCCCAACTTATAGTCCACCAGTTTTTTTAGTCAGGTTTTTGGCAAATTTTGACAAAACAATTAAACCTATACGAAACCTACTAGGACTTGATATAAACATTGATTCTAGTCTCGCTAAAAATATATTAAAGTACAATCCAATTCCAATTGAAAAAACAATTGAGGATACATCAAAATATTTTAAAACTTAACTAAGTATTTAACTTTTTATTAGACTACTAGGTCATTTATACTTTATAAGTTTGGTTTATGAAGTTGATTAGGCGTATGTCATATTTATTAAGTCGAAGTAATATCCTTCAAAAACTTTCATATTCTAAAACATATATGTTTTACACAATGAAAATTATGTATTACAAATTTGGCTGGCTTATTAAATTTGCAAAGAAATTTCTTATTAAATAAATTGCTTAGGTTTATTCTATCTGACTTTAGCTTATCCCGCCAACATAAGTTTTAATTATTGGATTCATAGGTTGAATTTTTTCTTTGAATGAATCATTAATATCACCTAGAACAGTAAGTTTTTCTATTTCAAACAACTCTCTAAATCTAATGTTAATTGGAGATCCAATAACTTTATTTCCAAGTTCTTCCCATACATCGGAGTTTTTAAATACTTCAACAAGAGTTGCTGTATTATGCTCTTCGTTTAAGAACCACTCAAATTTAATTATACCATCATCGTTAAAGCTATAGAAGAGAGGACACTGTTCTTCTCTTATGTAGTGTCTTACAGCTTCAATATTATCTTTAAATGTAACATCAATAACAACCGTTACAACATCACTTTTTTTATTTAATTCTTTTTTCATAATCCTAATTTAAAGTATAATTTTTTATATTGAAAAAATGAAAAGAATTTATTTTAAGATTGAAGAAATGATCGATTCAATTCGCAACATTTCTGAGCAGCTGACTAAATCAAATTTTGATCCTGAGGTAATAATCAGTATAAATAGGGGAGGATGTATTCCAGGTATTTATCTTTCACATTATATAAATAAACCACATGAAGTAATAAATCTTGAATTAAGAGACTCTAATAAAGATCCAGATTTGATTAGTATTTATGAAAAAATGAAAAAATTTACTTCAGCACTAATAATTGATGATATAAATGATTCTGGTCAAACTATTGGTGTCATAAAGGATTTGAGTAAAAATCTAAAAACTAAAATACATTTTGCTGTATTGATTAATAAATCGGAGAGTAAATCAAAGGTTGAATATTATGGAAAAACAGTTAACTCAAAAGTTAATGATTATTGGTATGTATTTCCATGGGAAAATTGGTGGAAATTAAATGAAAAATAGAAAATTATTACAGTTTCTTGTTTTACTTCATATTGTAATAATAACAATATCTAATTTTCTTGTATCAATACCATTAGATATTATTGGAATAAAGCTTACATGGGCGGCTTTTAGCTTTCCATTAATAATTGTTGCTACTGATCTAACTGTAAGGTTAGTTGGTAAGTCAGTAGCAACTAGAACTATCTCATTTGCATTTCCATTTGCAATTATTTCATCTTTTTTAATTATATATTTTGAGCAAAATCTGTTTTCAATTGCTTTTAGAATTAGCCTTGCAAGCTCTATAGCATACGCATTGAGTATTCTAATTGATATAAATGCTTTTCAATACTTTAGAGATAAATATTCATATTGGTGGGTTGCACCTGTGCTTTCTACATTTGTATCGAATATTATTGATACATATTCTTTCTTTTTTAGTGCTTTTTATAATTCTGAAGATCTATATATGGCAAACAATTGGTTTGAAATAGCAACCAATCAACTTATTATTAAAATTATTATTGGAATTATCTTCTTTCTCCCTGTTTATGGGATATTACTGAACTATCTAAAAAAGCAAATTCTTATTAAAAAAAAATAATTAATTTTAGGGTGTATGAAAAAACCATTCATTGCATTAATTGCTATTATTGCATGCTCGTTCTCTTATGCACAAGTTGAACAGACTTCTTCCAATTATTCAGTAGAAACAATTGGAAAAATTTCTACTTTATACAAATATATTGAGTTGACAAAGCAGGTTATAAATAATGAAAACATTTATAATTTAAAATATCATAATTTAGAATTTCCTCAGATGAATGATATGACTAATGTCCGATTCATAGCTACAGATGAAGAATTAGATGATATGTATAATAAAATATTAATGCGTTCTAAAATGAAGAAAAATGATCCAATAACATATATTGATATATCCAGAGGGAAAATAGGTATTACACGTTTAACTTCTGGTCAAATTAAAATTTTATATACAAGTTCAGGTTCAGATGAAGTTAAATGGACATGGCTATCTAAGGGTCAGTTAAGGAAAGTTTTTGGTAAATAACTTATATATTTAATCTCTATATATGAAGTTATGTCTAACTCTTCTTTCAATTTTTCTAATCCAATCAAATTTACATATTACCTGCCTAAATTGTTCTAATGAGAATACGTTTTCAGTTCTTGTTATTACAGAAGCTCAGGGTTGGGTTCATGACTCAATTGAATCAGGCTTGAGTCTGATAAAAAGTATTGGTGTTAAAAATAACTTTAACGTATATCATTCAGATAATTCAGATGTAATTACTTATAATAATTTAAGAGATATTAAAACAATTATTTTTCTGAATACAACTGAGGAGATCTTAACTGATTATGAACAAAGAGTCATGGAAACTTTTATAAAGAGTGGCAAAGGATTTGTTGGAGTTCATGCTGCTGCAGATACCGAGTATAATTGGCAGTGGTATGGGGATTTAGTTGGTGCATATTTTAGAAATCATTCAGATATTGTACCTGCTAAAATTTTAACAATTGATAATGACCATGGAATTACAAAACACTTAAACCAGGATTGGGAAATTGAAGACGAGTGGTACAACTTTGATTATATAAGTAGTAATATAAAGACATTGTTGAAGTTAGATGAATCTTCATATCAGGGAGGAGAACACCCTGATAATCATCCAATAACATGGTATCAAGAATATGACGGTGGGAGATCATTTTACACAGCTCTAGGTCATACGAAAGAAGTTTATAAGGATGATCGATTCATTCAAATATTAGAGAAAGGGATTCTCTATGCTTCATATGAAGATTATTAATTATTTCTAAGACTCAAACATATCATAAAGTATTTTCATCGCTTCATCTTTTTTTTTGTAAGGAACAAAAATATGATCATGATTATATGCTGCAACAACATTACAGCTAATTCCTGCTTTTGCTAGTTTTGTAGAAAAGGCAGAAGTTAAACCCACCGAATCAAGACTTGAGTCTATTCCTATTGTAATCCATGCAGAAATAAAATAAAAGGACAAGTTATTTTTAATTGCTTCATTTTTTAAAATTATGACTGTGTATCCCTCGGTTTCTTTAAATGTAGAGATAACATTAGACATGTCAATTTTTTTTAAATTATCAATAGAACAAAACACATATTCTCCTCTATTAAGCTTTACTTTTTCTTGTCCCATAGTGTAAAATTAAAAAATCCCCCAGTTACTATTTACTACAAGTAGCTTTTTGCTTCACTAGGGGACCTTAATTCTATTCAAATATAGGTCAATATCAATTGATTTTTATAAATTAGAATTATGAGAAAAAAAATCTTCCTTTTATTTTCAGTTTTAATTTTTTCATGTAACAAAAATCTTGATTGGCCTATTTATGGAGGATCTAATGAAAGAACTCAATATGTTAAATCAGATCTAATTAATAAAGGAAATATTTCAAGACTAAATAAAGTTTGGGAATATAAAACTAATGATCACTCTGCAAATTCTGAGATTCAAACAAACTCACTTATCATTGATAAAAAATTCTTTGGAGTTTCACCAAAACTCAAGTTATTTTCTTTAAATGCGAAAACAGGTCATGAAAACTGGGTTTTTGATCCTTTTTCTGAAAACTTTAAATTTTTTGATAGTGATATCAATATACATGTTTGTAGGGGTATAACTTATTATAAAAATCTATCAAATAATTCATTTATTTTTTATGGTGTAGGATCTAAGTTATTTAAAATTAATACTATTAATGGTAAACCAGATAAAGAGTTTGGTAATGGTGGATTTATAGATCTTCATGTAGGTTTAGGTGAAAACTCATCATCCCTATATATCTCTATGACATCACCAGGTGTTATTTTTAAAAACCTTATTATTGTAGGCTCCAGAGTTAGTGAGGGAAACCCAGCTGCGAAAGGAAACATAAGAGCCTTTAATGCCAACACAGGAGAATTAGTATGGGTTTTTAAGACCATTCCAGAACCAGAGGAGAAGGGATATGAATCATATGAGGATCCAAATGCTTATCTAAGATTAGGTGGTGCAAATGCATGGTCAGGATTAACAATTGATTCAAAAAATGGAATTTTATTCGCACCAACGGGTTCAGTAAGTTATGATTTTTATGGAGGAGATCGTAAAGGTGATAATTTGTTTGCTAATTCAATTCTAGCTATTAATGCTGAGAGTGGAGAAAGATTATGGCATTATCAAACAGTTCATCATGATGTATGGGATCGTGACTTACCAGCTCCACCTGTAATCTTTAATTATAAGTTAAAGGACTCTGTTATACCTGCACTTGCTCAGGTTACTAAGTCTGGTTATACTTTCCTGTTAAATAGAATTACGGGTGAACCAATATATGATATAGTAGAAAGAACAGTTCCTTCTGTAAGCTCTCTTACTGGAGAAAAGCTATCTAAGACTCAACCAACTCCTACTTTTCCAAAACCTTTTTCTAGGCAGTATTTATCCAACAGTGATATAAATCCTTTTGTTAGTGAAAAAGAAAAAGATAGTCTAACTAAGGTTTATTTATCTATTATTAAAGATGATATTTTTTCACCTCCATCAGAGAAAGGAACATTAATATTTCCAGGTTTTGATGGTGGAGCCGAATGGGGTGGTCCAGCGCTTGATCCAATAAAGAATATGTTGTACGTAAACTCTAATGAGATGCCATGGATATTAACAATGAGAAAGATATCAGAAAATGATTCAAAACCAGTGAGTCTTTACAATAAGCAGTGTTTAATGTGTCATGGGGTTGATTTCAAAGGTTCTGGAGAAAATCCATCAATAATTGACATGAATAAAAAATATAATTATAATGAGCTTAGATCAATAATTTATAATGGAAAGGGTTTTATGCCTGGATATTCATTTTTAGATGACTCAAGTATCCAGGTTTTAACTAATTATATCCTAGACTTAAAAGATGGTGATAAAACAAATCTATCATTAATGGGTGATGAAGTATTTTATACCTCTACAGGGTACAATAAGTTTTTAACAAGTAATGGATACCCAGCAATTAAACCTCCTTGGGGTTCTTTAAATGCAATAAACTTAAATACAGGTAATATTGACTGGAGTATTCCTTTAGGTCAAACAGAAATCGGTAAATTAAATAATGTAACAACTGGGACAGAAAACTATGGAGGGCCCTTATTAACTGAATCTGGTATTATTTTTATAGCCGCTACATCAGATAGAAAAATTAGAGCTTTTGATTCTGAAAATGGTAGATTAATTTGGGAGAGAGATCTGCCATATGCTGGTTTTGCCACCCCAAGCTATTATGTGATTGATGGTATTCCATATTTATCAATTGCGTCAGGTGGAGGAAAACTAGGGACAAGATCAGGAGATAGATATGTTGTCTTTAGCTTGAAATAATTAAATGCAAGTAATACCTATTTTATGGGTAAAAAAATATCTTATTACAACAACTTTTCAAAATCAAAATTTTTAAATCTTTCTTTACAGGAAAGGTTTGAACTTATATATAATGAAAATTATTGGGAGAGTGACCAGAGTAGATCAGGCATAGGATCAGAGATTGATAATACTGAAGAGGCTTTTAAAGCTTTAGAACATATCATTAAACAATTTAATATAAAATCAATTATAGACATACCGTGCGGTGATTTTAACTGGATGTCATCAATGGACATGAAAAATCTAAAATATCAAGGTCATGATATTGTTGAGCAGCTTATTACAGAGAATAGGAAAAAATTTAAAAAATCTAATATCAGCTTTCTTCACTCTGACATAACAAATTCAAAATTAGGTAAGGCTGATTTGATATTTGTTAGAGATTGCCTTGTTCATTTTTCTATCGAGGACATAAAAAAATCCATATTTAGAATTAAAAAATCAAGATCAAAATACCTTATGAGTACTTCTTTTGTTAATCTAGAAAGGAATATTGATATATATACAGGAGATTGGAGACCAATTAATCTTGAAAAGGAGCCATTTAATTTTCCAAAACCTTTAATGATTTATAATGAAAAATGTAAAGAAATGGATGGAATATATGCTGATAAGTCTTTATGCATTTGGGAAATCAACAAATTACCTTATTTAAAATAATAATTAAGTCGTAAATTAATTAAATGCAAGTAATTCCAAAAAACACAATTAGTTTTTTAAAAAAACTTAAGCTGAATAACAATAGAGACTGGTTCAATGAGAACAAAGGCAAGTTTAAAGCTATTCAAACTGATATAAAAATATTTGCACAAGAGGTGAAAGACTCTCTAAATCTTTCAGATGATATTGAAAAATTAAAAATTTTTAGGATATACAGAGATTTAAGGTTCTCAAAAGACAAGACTCCTTTTAAAAAAAATATTGGGATGGCTTTTCATAGGGCAAAGCCTGAGCTTAGAGGAGGCTATTATCTTGAAATATCAGCAGATGAGAGTTTTGTAGCAGTCGGTTTTTGGAATCCAAATAAAGAGGATTTGCTAAGAATAAGAAAAGAAATAGAAATAGATGGTCAAGAATTTAAGAGCATAATAAATCAAAAGAAAATTAAAGATATATGGGGAGAGATTAAAGGAGAAGAGGTAAAAACATCACCAAAAGGTTTTGATCAAGATCATGAACATATAGATATGATTAAAAAGAAGCAGTTCATATTTGTTAGAAAGTTAAATGAAGAAGATATTTTAGATGAAAACTTTCATAAAGAACTTGTTAGTTTTTTTCTTTCAATTAGACCTTTTTTTGATTACATGTCTGAAATTCTTACAACAAATTTAGACGGAGAGTCAATTATTTAGTTAATGTCAAAGAAAATAAACATAGCAATTGTACAGACAAGCATTAATTGGGAAGATGCTCGGAGAAATTTAGATAAGTTCGATAATATAATTAATTCAATAAATCCAGAAGTTGATATTATTTTTTTTCCTGAGATGTTTAATACTGGTTTTAGCATGAATGTTACAAAAATTGCTGAGACAATGGATGGAAATAGTGTTTCATGGCTTCGTCAAGTAGCTTTGACAAGAAATGTATCAGTTGTAGCTAGTCTAGCAATAGAAGAGAATAAAAATTTCTATAATAGATTGGTATGGGTTTTTTCTAATGGAGAAATTACATTTTATGATAAAAGACATACATTTACTTTAGCGGGTGAGAGTAAAGTTTATACAAAAGGGAAGGCAAAAAGAATAATAGAATATAAAGGTTGGAAATTTCTTCCTCAAATATGTTATGATTTGAGATTTCCTGTATGGTCGAGGAATGATTTGGACTATGATGTTGTTTTTTATTTAGCTAATTGGCCAACCCCAAGAATATCGCATTGGAAAAACCTTCTTGTTTCTAGAGCAATAGAAAACATGTCTTATTGTATAGGTGTAAATATAGTTGGATCTGACCCAGAGAATCAATATAACGGGTACTCCTCTATAATTGACCCTTATGGTGAACACTGTGTGGAAATGTCAGAAGATGAGACAATTATTTATTATCAATTAAACAAATCAAAAATTATTGAAATTAGAAACTCTTTAAATTTTCTAAATGACAAAGATGATTTTACTTTAAAATTTTGATTTATTATTTAAATTAGACATATGAGAAACTTTGCTTTATCTTTTTTTATTTTAATATTATCGTGCTCTGATACTTCGATAATTGTATGGGAAAACTATGACGAGAGTATAGAAATAAAGGAAAACTCTAATCATAAAATAAGTAGGATGAGATATAAAAGACTTCAGTCTTTAACAAATGATAGAAATGAAATCTTTAAGCCTTTTCATGACTTTTTAAAATCCTACAATGTATCATACCATAATTCAATAAAAGATTTAATTATAAATCAGGATATTACATCAATTCAGTCTCATATATCAAAAGGTAAATTTAATTATGAGGATTTAGTGAAGTTTTACTTATATAGAATTTACAAATTTGAGATGGATAAAGATCTATATCTCAACTCTATCATATCATTAAATCCAGAAATAATTAATGAGGCTAAAGAGCTTGATAAAAATAATAATCCAGATAATCTACTTTATGGTATTCCTATTTTAGTAAAAGATAATATTAATGTTGAAGGTATGGTTACATCAGCAGGTGCAAGTGTATTTAAAGACAACTTAATTGATGCTAATGCCATAGTTATAAAAAATTTAAAAATTAATAATGCTCTAATTCTTGGGAAATTAAACATGAGTGAATGGGCTTATTATTTCTGTAGACCATGTCCTGTTGGATACAGCTCTCTTGGGGGGCAAACACTCAATCCATATGGCCGTAAAGTTTTTGAATCTGGAGGGTCTAGCTCTGGAAGTGGAGTCTCAATTGCAGCTAACTTTGCAGCTGCTTCAATTGGTTCAGAAACTTCAGGTTCGATATTATCGCCTTCATCTAAAAATTCATTAGTGGGATTAAAACCAACTATTGGTAGTATTAGCAGGTCAGGTATTGTGCCAATATCGAGTTTCTTTGATACTTCAGGACCAATGACTACAAATGTTTATGATAATGCAATACTTTACAATTCTATGATTGGTTTCGATGATAAAGATGAATTAAGCTATAAAGCTGACAAGATTGATTTAGATGAAATGAAAAGTTTTGATCCTAGAAATATTGTTGTAGGCATATCATCAAATGTTGTAAAAGATTCATTAATTACAATTGCTTTAGATGATTTGAAGATTAGTGGTATCTCAAATGCTATTTATAATCCCGAAAAGTATTCATTGCCATCGTTTAGATCTATTCTAACATCAGATATGAAAAGAGACTTGCCAAAGTATATTTCTAATTACGCCAATAAGGATATTCAAGTTTACAATGTAACAGATATAGTAGAATTCAATAATAAAGATACATTGACACATGCACCCTATGGTCAGTATATATTTAATGAAATCAAAGAAGACAAAGTTTCTGACTCAGAATTGGAACAAATGAAAATAAACACAAAATCTCAAGCAACTAATTATTTAAATAAGATTATGACTAATAATGATTTTGATATTTTTATATCAGTTGATAATAGTATGGCTGGTATTGCTGCAGCTGCACATTTCCCAGCTTTGACAATACCAATGGGGTATAGGAGTGATGGTCAGCCCTCAAATATTACATTTATAGCTAAATCAAAAAATGAACAATTATTATATAATATAGCCTATAGATATGAGAATCAATCAAAAAGAAGAGTTGCCCCAAAAAAATATAATTAAACATCAAAAATGATAAATAGAATATGCTAAAATTACTAACACGATTAAGAAATTATCTAATTTCAGGACTTCTTTTTTGGATACCTTTGATTCTAACTATTATAGTCATTAAGTTCTTTTTAGAATTTATTAATAGTCTTGTTCCGCAAGAATATCTTCCTGAAGCTATATTTAATTTAGATACTTCTATACCAGGGTCTGGAATAATCCTGCTATTTTTGATTATACTTATCACAGGTATATTAGTTACTAATATATTAGGAAGAAGATTAGTAGCTCTATGGGAGAAGTTACTCAACAGAATTCCAGGTTTTCGAAACATATACAACATATTAAAAAAAGTCTCTGATACTATATTTAACAGATCATCACAAAGTTTTAAAAAGGCATTTTTAATCCAATATCCAAGTAAGGGAATTTGGGTAATTGCATTTCAATCTGGTGATTATAGGGGTGAGGCAGAATCAATTATAGGTGAAGAAACTATCAACCTCTTTGTACCAACCACACCTAATCCAACCTCTGGTTTTTTTATTTTGATCCCAAAAAAAGATACATTTGAACTAGATATTAGTGTTGAAGACGCATTTAAGCTTGTAATTTCAGCAGGTGTTGTAACCCCTAATTCTGTTAAAATTAAGGATAAAAAATGATGCGTAAAAAGGGTATAAAATCTTAAATTAGAGTTATGAAAAAAATATTAGTATTAGTTACAAGTTTAATTATATCAAATCACTC
>CBFHHV010000028.1:0-11108 GCA_965655775.1 Candidatus Marisimplicoccus sp. | reverse complement strand
ATAATGCCACATAAAAAGAATCCTGATGTTTTTGAGATAATAAGAGGAAAATGTAATAGTATTCAAAATCTATCAAATTCAGCATCTTTATCATCAACCAATCTTCCAAGTGGATATCATAGGGATTTTCAACTAAATAAGGGTAAAATTATTAGTGCAGTTAACGACATAAAAGAATGTATTCAGATTCTATCTTATTGCTTATCCCAAATTAGTGTCAATAGAAAAATACTTGAAAAATCAAATTATGAAAATATTTTTAGTGTAGAGTTAATTAATGAGATGGTTTTAAAAGGTATGCCTTTTAGAGATGCATATCTTGAATTAAAAAGTAAACTAAGCTCAGGTGAAATAAAGTTTCCTAAAACAGTTAACCATTCTCATATTGGTAGTATAGGAAATTTAGCTCTCGATAAAATAGTTCTTAAAATGAAGGATAAGTATTAGATTTATTTCTAGACTCTATCCATTAGTTAATTTACCTTTTAATATATTTGGTTAATGAGTAAATTAATAAAGTGGTCTTTAACAGCTGCTATGGCAGGTTTCCTTTTTGGATTTGATACAGTTGTTATCTCAGGAGCAGATCAAAAACTACAGGAGCTGTGGAATTCTTCAGATATTTTTCATGGTTCTGTTGTAATGGCTATGGCTTTATGGGGTACCGTTTTTGGTGCTATATTTGGAGGAATTCCAACTAGGAAGTTTGGAAGAAAAACCACTTTAATTTGGATTGGTATCTTTTACTCTATATCAGCAATTGGTTCAGCTCTTGCTAATGATCCTGTAACTTTTGCTATATTCAGATTTATTGGTGGAGTAGGTGTTGGTATTTCCGGTATTGCAGCTCCTGCTTATATTTCAGAGATTGCACCTGCAAAAAATAGAGGAAGATTAGTTGGACTCTACCAATTTAATCTTGTTACTGGAATTTTAATTGCATTTCTTTCAAATTACCTTCTTAGTGGAGTTGGTGAAAATGATTGGAGGTATATGATGGGAGTTGAAGCTATACCTGCTATATTTTATACTATTCTTGTTTTTTCTATTCCAAACAGTCCAAGGTGGCTTTATCTAAATAACCAAGAGGATCAAGCAGAAAAAATTATTAGAGATGCATATTCTAAGTATGATGCAGATGAATTAATAAGTGAAATATTAAAAGATAAAGAATCAAGTGTTAAATCAGAATCAATCTTTCAAAAAAAATACAGCTTTATTCTAACTCTTGCATTTCTAGTCGCAGCTTTCAACCAATTCTCTGGAATAAATGCTTTTTTATATTATGCCCCCCGAATATTTGAAGAGGGAGGTCTTGGCCAAAGTGCAGCACTATTAAATAGTATTGGGATTGGTTTAACTAATGTAATATTCACATTAGTGGGAATTAGCTTAATTGATAAACTTGGCAGAAAAGTACTTATGTACATAGGCTCAATAGGTTATATAATATCACTAACCCTAATAAGTCTATCTTTTATTTTAGATTGGCGTGGAATAGCACTTCCTATATTTCTATTTTTATTTATAGCATCTCATGCAATTGGACAGGGGGCTATAATCTGGGTATATATTTCTGAGATATTTCCAAATCATATTAGGAGTTATGGTCAGTCATTTGGTATTTCAACTCATTGGGTTTTAGCTGCTATTATACCATCATTTGTTCCATTTTTATTTGGTTGGATAGGTCCTGGAATCGTATTTGCATTTTTTGCATTTATGATGGTCTTACAACTAATGTTTACACATTTTATTATGCCCGAAACAAAAGGTATATCTCTTGAAGAATTAAGTAAAAAATTAATTAAAAATTAGTCTTAGGTTTAATTCAAGTCTTACCAAAACATTGCATATAAGAATGCAGTAATAAGGAGTACACTAAACGCTCCAATATTAAATATCTTATTTGTGGCAAATAATTTTTTTGTAAGATTTATACCTTTTGGATCATCTTGATTTCCATCTAGATAACTTATAAGCGCTATAATAGCAAGAGTAGCAATACATGTATAGCCCATTTGATGCATAAATGGTAATTCAACAAAAATTGAAGCATCACTCCATCCTTTAGGAGCAACCTTGAAGTACATAGCTATAGGAATTGATAATATAGCTCCCCATATAGCACCATTATTTGTAGCCTTTTTATAAAATAGCCCCATTAAAAATACTGCTAAGATCCCCGGACTTACAACTCCAGTATATTCTTGTATAAATATAAATACTTGCCCAAGACTTCCTAGCTGAGGTGCAATTATTATTGCAATAACTAAAGCTACAACTGCAGTAATCCTACCAACTGATACCATTTTAGCATCAGAGGCATTTTTATTGAAATGAGATTTATATATATCCATTGTAAAAATCGTAGATGTAGAGTTTAACATTGAAGCTAATGAAGAAACAATTGCAGCAGCAAGTGCAGCAAGAATTAAGCCTTTTACACCAACAGGAATGAAGTTTTTAATTAACCAAGGTGCAGCATTGTCATTTGCAAAATTTCCTGTAGCCCCTATAAAGCCTGGGTCAACAGATGCAGTTGTGAGCATCCCTGAATCATCAATATTCATTACATATGCTATAATACCTGGTAAAACAACAATAACTGGGATTATTAATTTTAGGAAAGCTGCAAAAACAATACCTTTTTGACCTTCGGCAAGACTTTTTGCTGCCAGTGTTCTCTGAATTATATATTGATTGAATCCCCAATAATATAGATTTGCTACCCACATACCTCCAATTAATACTGCAAGCCCTGGTAGATCCCACCATGCATCACCACCATTTGGTTTTATAATTTCTCCTTGAGACAATATCATTGAAAATCTTTCAGGTGCTTTTTCATAGACGTACTTCATACCATCAATAAAGCTTCCTGAATCTGTAACGTTAGCAAGAGCAAAATATGTCATTAAAAGACCTCCAAAAATTAAAATAACTACTTGAATGACATCTGTCCAAGCAACAGAGGCTAGACCTCCCCAAAGGGAATATGCAGCTGCAAATAACCCAAGTCCAATAATGCTATTTAGTAGAATAGATCCATCACCAACACCAATAATAGTGTCAAGAGCCTTTCCTCCTAAAAATAATACTGTTGTTAAATTTACGAACACAAAAAGTGCAATCCAGAAAATAGCAAGTATAGTTTTTAAGTTAGTGCTATATCTTTTCTCAATAAATTCTGGGATTGTATAAAGACCTTTTTCAATAAAAATTGGAAGGAAATATTTACCTACAACTAAAAGAGTAATTGCAGCCATCCATTCATAAGATGCAATAGCTAAACCAAGAGTAAATCCTGATCCTGACATACCAATAAATTGTTCAGCAGAAATATTTGCAGCAATTAAGGAGGCTCCAACTGCCCACCAGGGAAGAGATTTGCTTGCTAGGAAATAATCTTCAGCATTTTTTTGTTTTCCTTTTTTATCTCGTGAGACCCATAAACCAATTCCTAATATTGTTATAGCATAAAGTCCAAAGATTAGATAATCTAATAATTCAAATGTCCCGCTCATTTAATTAAAGTTTAAATTGAAAAGTTTTGTTGATTCTGTTTAGTTATTGTATAAAATTAGAATTTTTGTTTAATTTAAAAAATTAAAGTCCATGAGTTTATTGATGAACCAAAAAAAACAAAGAAATAGTATCGTGATAAAGGTTGCAAAAAGAATTATAATTAGTTTCTTTATTGTTATTATTATCGTGGTATTACTTTTTTATTTTTTAGGATTACTATGATTAAAATATAAATAATTAAAAATGAACATTAAAAAATTAGATTCAAATGAAATAATGCCAGGTTTCCATGGAAGGATAATCCACGGCTCTGAATTTACTTGGGTATATTGGGAGATTGATAAGGGTGCTAGCCTTCCAGAGCATAATCATGTAAATGAACAATTAATGCACGTTATTGAGGGTGAATTTGAATTCACAATAGATGGTAAAAAGAATATTTGTAGTAAGGGATCTACATTTCTAATTCCATCTAATGTGCCTCATTCAGGAAGAGCTATTAGTGAGTGTATATTAATGGATGTTTTTAGTCCAAAAAGAGATGACTTAGGATGAAAATAGATTTAACAGGAAAAAATTCTTTAATAGGGGGAAGCAGTAAAGGGATTGGACTAGGTATTGCAACTGAATTAGCAAATTCTGGAGCAAGAGTTTGTCTTATGGCAAGAAATGAAAATAAACTAAAAGAAGTTGTTGACCAACTTCCCAACTCTGAAAATCATAGTTATTTAGTTGTGGATTTTTCAAAATTTGAGGAGTATAAAATTAAGATTGAAGAATATATTAAAAATAATCAAGTAGATATTTTAGTAAATAATACACAGGGTCCTCAAGCTGGAAATTCATTATCGAAAAATATTGATTCTTATCAAGAAGCATTTGATTTATTATTTAAAAGTGTTGTTCATACTACATCATTAGTTATCCCACATATGCAAAAAAATAAATGGGGTAGAATAATTAATGTTACCTCGGTATCTGTGAAGGAACCTCTTAATTATCTTGTGCTATCAAATAGTATAAGGTCTGCAGTCGTTGCTTGGGCTAAAAGCTTATCAGCTGACATAGGTAAAGATGGAATCACTATTAACTCAATCTTAACCGGATATTTTGACACTGAGAGAATTAAAGAACTAAATAAAGAGAAATCAAAATCCCTAAATATATCTCAGGACGAAGTCTTGGAGAAGATGAAGTCTTTAGTTCCTCTAAATAGACTAGGAAAACCTGAGGAATATGGATATCTAGTATCTTTTCTTAGTTCTGATAAGGCATCCTATATTAATGGAGCTTCAATTCCAATTGATGGGGGGCTTCTAAAATCATATTAAATTTCGTCATACCTACCAGGGGCTAATAATCCACTTACTAAACCAAAAACAGAATGTGGTATAATTTTTAATAAGAATACAATTATTTTCCATGTTTTGGTTGGGACAGATACTTTTTTACCCTTTAACATTGCATCTACTCCTTCTAGAGCAATTCTTTTTGCACTTTTCTTTAGAAAAGTGGGTACACTATCCATCTCTTCTTGAACACCACTAGCTGTGTGAAAGTTAGTAACTGTATATCCTGGACAAACTGCAGTTGAAGTAATCCCGTACTTGTTATAAAAATTTAAGGACTCACTAAATCTATTCATAAAAGTTTTTACTGGACCATAAAGAGATTGAAGAGATGAAGCTGGAGCAAAAGCAGCTACTGAAGAGACAATCATTATCTTCCCACCACCATTTGTTATCATATCATTAATATACTTTTTTGTAAGTGCAATAACAGAAGTTCCTAGAACTCTTAAACATTTCTCTTCATCCTCCATCGAATTAATATGAAATGCATTTGGTAGAGCATATCCAGCATTATTGATTAGAATTTCTACATTATAGTGTTTTTGACTAGTAAATTGATAAATTTCCTCAGGGGAGTTAATTAAAGTCAGATCAGAAGAAAAGTAATCACATTTAATATTATGCTCTTTAACTAATTCTCTGGATTTTTCAATTAATTTTTCTTTTGTTCTTGCAACTAATATTAAATTATAACCTCTTTTAGCAAGATCTCTGGAAATCTCTAGTCCTATTCCTGATGTTGCACCTGTAACTAAAGCATAAGAATTTTTCATAGAAGTAAATCTAACTAATTAGTTTAAATTTATGCTCGAAAATGAAAATTGATATTAGAAATTTATCTGAGGATCAAATAATTGATTTCTTTAAAGAGAAAGGTTTTGATTCATATAGGGGTAGCCAGGTCTACGAGTGGATATGGAAAAAATCCTCTCATTCCTTTGATGAGATGACCAATCTTTCCAAAGATCTGAGACTTATGCTAGATTCTCACTTTGTAATTAACCACATTGAGGTTGATAAGATTCAAAAAAGTTCAGATGGAACTATTAAAAATGCAGTAAAGCTTTTTGATGATTATACTGTAGAATCAGTTTTAATTCCAACAGAGGATAGAACTACAGCATGTGTTTCTTCTCAGGTTGGATGTAGCTTTGATTGTAATTTTTGTGCTACTTCAAAATTAAAAAGAATGAGAAACCTTAATCCTGATGAAATTTATGATCAGGTTGTAACAATAAATAATCAGAGTTTAAAGTATTTCAATAGATCTCTTTCAAATATTGTATTTATGGGAATGGGTGAACCTCTAATGAATTATAATAATCTCATTAAATCAATAGAAAAAATATCATCTGATAAAGGGCTTAACATGTCTCAAAAGAGAATTGTAGTTTCTACATCTGGTATTCCAAAAATGATAAAAAAGCTAGCTGATGAAGATCTTAGAGTTAATTTGGCTCTTTCTCTTCATTCAGCCATTGAGGAAACTAGAAATCTTATAATGCCATTCTCTAAAAAGTTTTCATTAGAAGAAATTAAAGAATCTCTAACATATTGGTATGCTAAGACTAAAAGAAAAGTAACCTTTGAATATATAGTATGGAAAGATATTAATGATAGTATTGAGCATATCTCAGCATTAATTAAATATTGTAAATCAATTCCATCCAAAGTAAATCTAATAGAGTATAACTCAATAGGTGATGAGAATTTTAAATCAGCTAGTGAAAACATGATTAATCTCTACAAAGAACTTCTTGAAAAGAATAAAATTACTGTTACTGTAAGAAGATCTAGAGGAAAAGATATAGATGCTGCTTGTGGTCAACTTGCAAATAAGTAGATAATTATTTTCGCTTACTCCTTGAAGCTAAGATTAATGCGTTGTAAGCATTTACTAATTTTCCAGACTTTGAATACTCTCTAAAATGTTTATTATCACCAAGATTCTCAATCTCTAAGTCTATATCTATACCAGACTCTAAAATAATTTCTTTGACTTTTTTTGCAGACAATTTTGGAAAGTATGACATTATAAGTGAAGCTATTCCAGCAACTACTGGGGATGCCATTGATGTTCCACTTTGAGATTTGTATTTGTTGCCAGGCATTGAAGAATAAATGTCAACACCTGGAGCAAAAACATCTACATTAATTTTTCCATAGTTTGAAAAGTATGCCGTGAAGTTCCCATCTAAATTAATACTTGATGCTCCAACTTTAATAAAGGTGTCTGAAAACTCGTTTTTGTTAAAGAATTGATCATTTGGATAATTATCGTTAGAAAGTGAATCTAGATCTTTAGACTCATTACCAGCAGCAGCAATAACTAGAACATTGTTTTCAGAAGCATACCTTATCGCATCAATAACCCACTCAGGGTTCGATGAAAAATATTTACCAAAACTTCCATTTATGATTTTTGCCCCATTATCAACTGCATATCTAATTGCTCTAGCTACATCTTTATCATATTCATCTCCATTAGGTATTGCCCTTAAAGCCATAATCTCAACTAGATTATTTATTCCTTTATTTCCACTTTCATTTTGTCTATTTCCAGAAATTATTCCTGATACATGGGTAGAATGAGATTCACTGTCTTTTACATTACTAATATTGGGGTCTCCATAATTAGTATCATAAAGATCGTATATATCATCATTCGTTTTCCTACCGTTATAGTCAATATTAAAATGATAATTAATGAAATCATTATATTGTTCAACACCTTCATTCAAGTATTCTCTTGTATATCCATATATGTCAAAATCTATGTAAATATTTTTAGCACGAATTAATTTCTCATCTTCAGTTTCAATATTATTTACATCTTCAACAGTAAATTTTTTATCATTTAAATGGTCTGACAAGAGTTGTTTTGAATCTTCAAGAATTTGAATGTAATAATTTAAAATATTTAATTGTTCATTGGACCTTTTAATTTCTTTATTGATTTCCTCTTCTACCAGATCATACTTTCTGTTATTAACCTTATTATCTCTTAATATTCTTGTCATATCTCTAGTTTCATCATAAGCAGATCCTAAATAATTCCAGCCATTTATGTCGTCTATATATCCATTGTTATCATCATCTTTTCCATTTATTATTTCATCTTTATTAATCCATATGTTATTTGATAAACTTTCATGACCAGTATCTAAACCAGTATCAATAACAGCTACGATTACTTTTTTACCTTTTACTCCATCTAGAAGTTCATCATGTGCTCTTTCTACACTTGTTCCTGGAATTGAATCAATTTCAGGATCAAGATTATGCCAATTATTGAGATCAATCTTTGAAGTACCTAAACTTTGATTAAATGTCTTTAGTGATGAATAATCATTTATAAATTTTGGTGAGGAGCATGAAAAGCCAAATATTAATATGGCTAGTAAAAAAAAATTTTTCATTTATGAATTAGTATGGTTTAATCTGTCCTTAAGTTTATTTAGCTTCAATCTTCTCCACCAAGCCTTGTTATCTTCATTTTGAGTTTCAGCTCTGTGAATTTTTTTATTAAGCTTATTTATCTTTTTTTTTAGGTATGATTTATCCATTTTCTTCATACCTATAAGTTACAAAATTGAATTTAGATTTTAACGAGATTTTCTATTATCAATAAAACTTTTGATAAAAACAATCATTGCAATAGAAGAAGTTAAAATCATTAAGATAACTCTAATCAAGCCAATTCCACCTCTGTCTAGAACTCCAGGTAATACTTGGATAACTAATGCAAGTAAAATTAATAAGGTAAATAAAACCACTAAGTGAGCAGATATTTTAACAAGCTTCTTATTAGAAAGCATTGTGCCTAGAATAAGTAAAATAACACCAAAAGCTGCAGGAATAAGTGCAGTGAATGAATTAGTGTCGATATACCCCCAAGCAGACATAGATATAAGTGCTATTGAGTTGACTAAATTAAATTTTTGAATACTTTGAATCTCCATATTGATAATTATTGATTGGCTCAAATATATTATATCTAATAAAAGCTATAAAATCATTTAACAGAATTTTTTGAGGTGAAGGCTATTATCAAGCAACTTGCAAGCATTACTGATGCTGGCATAGATTTTATGAGTTTATCTCCAACATTAATGTGCATGTAAACTGCAACAAGCATCATGACTGCAATTCCTGATGAAGCAAAAAAGCTTAATTTTTTAAAGTATAAACTTAATAGAAGCATAACCGCAAGTGAAACCTTAACAATGCCAATAATTAGAAAATAATCATCTAATCCATAAACTTCAAATTCTTCAAGAAGGTTTGTGGCATCACCTCCTCTGTAGGATGTTGATCTGTTAGATCTAAAAAGCCAAACATTAATTACTGTTAGTCCAACAACTGCTGATAAGATTCTAGATATAAATTTCATATTCTTTTTTTAACTATATGAATTTAGTAATAATTTTTTTGATGCATGTATTGCTTCTATTGGATCCATTGTAAAAGCTTGAGCTTCAACTCCAATAAAACCTGAATAACCAGAATTTTTAATAATTTGAAGCATTTTTTTGTAATCAATATCTACATCATTACCATTTGAATCAAATCCATGAGTTTTTGCGCTTATTCCTTTAGCAAACTTCATCAACTTTTCAATTCCATCATACATGTCAAATCTTTCTGCACAAGTATCGTAAAGTGTAGGAGGTCTAGTTGAATCTTTTTTACCACCCTGAATAAATAATTTTGATATCTCCTCGGATTTTTTTGGATCTTGTTTTATGCAAAAATTACCGAAGTCTGGGAGCGTCCCAACATTTTCGTGATTAACATTATCAATTACATTTACAAGGTAATCTGCATTTGATGAAAAACCACCGTGGTTTTCAACTATAACATTAATATTTAATGGTTTTGCATATTCACACAACTTGCTTAAGTTTTCTATTGAATTTTGAGTCCATTGAGAAAGATCATCATCAGAACCTCTTAAATTAACTCTTACAGAATGACAATTCATCTCACTTGCGCAATCAATCCAAGGATGGTATGGATCTAGATTGTCCACCTTACGACCAAGGTCTGGTCCAATGTCAATCATGATTAAAATATTCTCCATCCCATAGTCCTCCGCTCTTTTGTTTAAATCCATTGCTAATTTTTTCATGCCTTTTAATGTAATTTCTTTCTTCTTTCCAAAAAGTCCACCAGCATATGACCCTTGAAGATATTCTAGACCTTGGAACCCAAGTTCGTTTGAGATCTTTGCAAAATTCATAGGATCTAGTTTTCCTGAAATTTCAAGACGAAAAAGTGAAAATTGAGCTAATGACAATTTATATGGAAAATCACTTGATTTGAGGAATGGATTTGTCAAACTAATTGAGCTAAGTCCAAGAGATGAAATAAAAATATTATTTATAAACTTTCTTCTTTTCAAAGTATTGTATTTACTTATAAACTTAGTGAAAATTATGTTTTTTTGCCAACATGTAAAAAAAAAATATAAATCGGTTATTTTATTAGAAAAAAATTATAAATTTGCAGCTCGTAAAAAAACAAGAAAAAAATACTGTTATGGCTAAAGAAAATTTTGATAGATCGAAACCCCACTTAAACATTGGTACTATCGGTCACGTTGATCACGGAAAAACTACTCTTACTGCAGCAATTACAAAGGTATTAGCTGACGCTGGTTTGTCAGAAGCTAGAAGTTTTGATTCAATTGATAATGCACCTGAAGAAAAAGAACGTGGTATTACAATTAACACATCTCATGTTGAATATCAAACAGCTAACCGTCACTACGCTCACGTAGATTGTCCTGGTCACGCTGATTATGTAAAAAACATGGTTACTGGTGCTGCTCAAATGGATGGTGCAATATTAGTTGTTGCTGCAACTGATGGACCAATGCCACAGACTAGAGAGCACATATTATTAGGAAGACAAGTTGGTATACCTAGAATTGTTGCTTTTTTAAATAAAGCAGACATGGTAGATGATGCTGAACTTTTAGAATTAGTTGAAATGGAAGTAAGAGATCTTTTATCTTTTTATGATTATGATGGAGATAATACTCCTGTGGTTCTTGGTTCTGCACTTGGTGCTCTTAATGGTGAACAAAAATGGGTTGATAGTGTTTTAAAACTTATGGAAGGTGTAGATAGTTACATTGAGCTTCCAAAAAGAGAAGTTGATAAAGACTTTCTTATGCCTGTAGAAGACGTATTCTCAATAACTGGAAGAGGAACAGTTGCAACT
>CBFHHV010000027.1:0-11691 GCA_965655775.1 Candidatus Marisimplicoccus sp. | reverse complement strand
CTTCAAGAGTCTCTTCTTTTGCCCATCTTTTTAGATCATAATCTGGTCTACCAGAAATGTCAGGTGTTCCAAAAAGAATATGTTTTCCTTTAATAGTCTTCAGCCAATCATCAAATACCTCTTTTGATTCAAATGGAATTGATACTACTTCACCTAATTCTCCATTTTTTTTTGTGCTAGCACTCCATGAAAGCTGCTGACCCTCTAAAGATTTCACCCATGGCGACAACATATCAATATGACTTATTCCTCTTTCCCATGCTCTCCATTGTCCAAACTGTTCATTTTCAGATTCTATCCCCCAATTAGAATATTTATTAACAACCCAATCATGAGCAACCTGCATCTGTGGAGTTCCGGTTAATCTTGGTCCAATTTGATCAATTAATTCATGAGCTAGACTCTCAAGTTGAGAATTATTTTCTGCTTCTGAGACTATTTGATTTATTGTTTGAAGCTTATTTTGAGAATAAGCTAAATTCATAACCATTAGGAAAGACAATAGAGTAATATAATTTTTCATTTTGATAAATTTTTTATTCGTCCAAATATAACTAAATGATTATATTTCAAGTGTATAAGAATTCAAAATCAATATATTTATAAAAACTAGAATTATGAAAAGATTTATACTAATTAACCTATTATTTTTAGGTTCAATATTTTCGCAGGATTATTATTTTGAAAAATATGCTCCATTTGATGAAAATATTAAATCACCAGAAGAATTTTTAGGATATCCTATTGGAGAAATGCATACTAGGCATGATTTAATTGTTTCATATATGGAATATTTGTCGGAAGTATCAGATAAAGCACAAATATTACATTATGGAGAAACTTATGAGAAGAGAAAGCTTGTAATACTTGCTATAAGCTCACCAGATAAAATTTCTAATCTAGAGAGCATTCGAGATAAGCATCTATCATATATTAATCCAGATCATCAAAATTATAATGAAGATTTAAAAAAACCAGAAGATTTTCCTGTGATAATAAACTTAGGTTATGGTGTTCATGGTAATGAGCCATCAAGTTCTGAAGCAGCATTACTTACGGCCTATACCTTAGTGAGCTCTAAACTAGATAAGGTAAATGACTATTTGTCTAATTCTATAATTTTAGTTGACCCAACAATTAATCCTGATGGTAGAGATAGACATTCAAATTGGGCTAATACTTATAAAGGATCTCCATTGGTTGACGACCCACAAGATGCTGAGCATAATGAATATTGGCCTGGTGGAAGAACTAACCATTACTGGTTTGACTTAAATAGAGACTGGTATCTAGGAATTCATCCTGAAAGTAGGGGCAAGTTAAAATGGTATCACTCATGGCAGCCAAATGTGACTACAGATTTCCATGAGATGGGTTCAAATAGCACCTACTTCTTTGTTCCGTTTAAACCAAACGGTTCTTTAAATCCAGTAATACCAAAGGAAAATTATGATTATTTTAATTTCCTATTTGGTTCATATTATGCTAAAGCTTTAGATGATATTGGAACGTTATATTTTACAAGAGAAGTATTCGATAGAACATATCCAGGTTATGGATCAGCATATCCAGATTATCTAGGTGGGATAGGAATTCTATTTGAACAAGCAAGTTCAAGGGGGCATAAGCAGAAGACACAATTTGGAGAAATTAGAAATCAATATATATCTGGTATGACAACAGTTAAGGCCTCAGTGGAAAATAAAGAATCACTTAAAGATTATCAAAGTAAATTTTTTAAGTCTGCAATAACTGAATCAACTCAAAAAAGAGTCAAAGGATATACGTTTAATAAAGGAAATGATAACAATAAAACAAAAGCATTTATTGATAAATTAAAATTACATAACATAGAGGTTCTTAGAAATGAAAATCAATTTTATGTTCCAACTGTCCAAAAAAATTACAGGTTGGTTCGTTCTTTCTTTGAAACGCATGAGAAATATAGAGACAGTGTTTTTTATGATGCATCAGCATGGTCCATGGCAAATATCTATGATATAGATTACTCTGCATCAAACAAAGATTTTGTAGGTAAAGAAGTTGAAGATATTTACCAACTTTTTGAAGTTAACGAATTATCTGAGTCAAACTATGCATATATCATAGATTCCCAAGATTATAATATTCCAGCAGTTACTTATGATCTCTTAAATAATGAGGTATTTACATCTGCATCATTTAAACCATTTACAATTCAGACTTTAACTGGAACTAAGAGCTTTAATTATGGATCTCTTTTAATTCCTTTATCAGTTCAGAAAAAATTAAATTCAGATGAACTTTATGAGAAAATGAAAAGTATACAAAAAAAGTATGACGTTAATATTTACTCAGTCGAAAGTGGACTTAGTTCATCTGGAGTTGACCTAGGTAGTGGATATGTTATGCCTTTAAATAAACCAAGTGCAATGATGTTAATCGGAACCGGTGTAAGTTCCTATGAAGCTGGCGAGGTCTGGCACTTACTTGATCAAAGAGTAGGAATGCCGATAACAAAAGTTCCAATGAGAAACTTTGATAATATATCAATGGATAAATACAATGTATTGGTATTAGTTTCTGGTAATTATAAGTTCTCGGATAATCAAATAGAAAAAATAAAGACTTGGGCAGAGAATGGTAATACAATAATAAGCATAGGAAGTGGATCTAAATTATTAATTGATAAAAAAATAGTTGACGAGAATCTTCTTGAAAAGGAAGAATCAAATGCAATGAATTATATAGCATATGGAGATGCTACAGAAAATAGAGGTAAAGAGCAGATTGGTGGTGTTATATTAAACTCAATAATAGATCTTTCACATCCGTTAGCCTTTGGTTATGAAAATAATTCTTTACCACTTTATAAGAATAATTCAATATGGTTAAAACCCTCAAAGAATAATTATTCGTCTGTAGTAAGGTACTCAGAGAATTCCCTTATAGATGGATTTCTTACTGAAAACAATAAGGCAAAAATAAAGGAGTCAGTTTCATTAGTCGTATCTAGAGTAGGTAGGGGGATTGCTGTAATGTTTGCAGATAATCCTAATTTTAGAGGAGCATGGTATGGGACTAATAGGCTTTTTCTTAATGCTA
This sequence comes from Candidatus Marisimplicoccus sp., assembly GCA_965655775.1. Taxonomy (GTDB): domain Bacteria; phylum Bacteroidota; class Bacteroidia; order Flavobacteriales; family Flavobacteriaceae; genus Marisimplicoccus. The sequence continues at coordinate 8,607 of CBFHHV010000027.1, read as the reverse complement.
TACTTCTTGGAGATAAGATATATATCCCATAATGAGATCGTTTAGAGATATAGGACCAGGTGTATTAATTGCTGCAGCTTTTATTGGACCTGGCACTGTAACTCTATGTACTATTGCAGGAGCCTCATTTGGTTATTCTTTAATATGGGCTATTATTTTATCGATCTGTTCTACCATTGTTCTACAAGAGATGTCTCTTAGAATAGGATTGATTACCAAGATGAACTTAGCTCAAGTAATTAGAATAAATATTAAATCTAAATTTTTAAACAGACTCCTGTTAATTCTAATAATCAGTTCAATATTAATTGGAAATGCTGCATATGAAGCTGGAAATATTACAGGAGCTTCACTTGGTATCTCCGCAATTCTAAACTCACAATCTATCAATTACATACCAGTTTTAATTGGGTTAATAGCATTTATTGTACTTTATCAAGGAGATTATAAAGTATTAGAAAGATCACTTGTTTTTCTAGTTTTAATTATGAGTATATCTTTTTTTATAACTGCAATTATAACTAAACCTGATATTAATGCTCTAATCAATGGAGTTATAACTCCAAAAATCGATTCAAATAATTTAACGATAATTCTAGGGTTAATTGGAACAACTGTAGTCCCATACAATCTTTTTCTTCATTCTTCTTTAGTCTCTGAAAAGTGGAACTCGGTAAATAAATTAAAAGTTGCAAGATTTGAAAGTTTTTTTTCAATTCTAATTGGAGGTGTTGTATCTCTTTCTATCATAATTACTGCAGCTTCGGTAAATAATAAAGATGTAAATGGAGTAATTGATCTTGCTAAAGGCTTAGAGCCTCTATATGGAAATTTTGCAATATACTTTTTAGGTATAGGCCTTTTTGCATCGGGGATTACTTCATCTATTACTGCTCCTTTAGCTGCTGCTTATGTTGCTAAAAGTTGCTTTGGTTGGAAAGATTCACTTAAGAGTGGAAAATTTAGAGCTATTTGGATCATTATTTTAATTATTGGGGTACTAGTGTCTATGGTAAAAATAAATCCAATTGAAATAATAAAATTTGCTCAGTTCTCTAACAGTCTTCTTCTACCAATTATTGCAATTATTCTTTTATGGCTAATTAATAATAAAAATATAATCAGTAGTAAGTATAGTTACAGATATCAAAATATTTTAGGTTTTTTTATAGTGATTATATCGCTAATTCTCGGAACTAAGGGCTTAATATCTCTCATATAATGTTAAATATAAATTGTGATTTAGGAGAGGGGCTTAATAATGAGCATATCATTATGCCATTAATTGATTCATGTAATATTGCATGCGGTGGTCATGCAGGTGATAACGGAAGTATGATTGAATGTATTGAAATATCAATAAAAAATAATGTAAAAATAGGTGCTCACCCATCTTATCCAGACAAAATAAATTTTGGAAGAAAAAAAATAGATATTTCACCTTCTAAATTATCTTACAGTATAATATCGCAAATTGAATCTCTTGAAACAATTGCTGATTCATATGGTTTTGAACTTAATCACATTAAAGCACATGGAGCTCTTTATAATCAAATGATGATTGATGCTGAACTTTCTAATTTTTACTTAGATACTATAAAAGACTTTAAAAATAAATGTTCGCTCTTTATACCATATAAATCAGAAATTGAAAAAGTAGCCTTAAAAAAAGGGTTTAGTATTATTTATGAAGTATTTGGAGATAGAAATTATAATGATGATTTAAGTCTAGTCTCTCGCAATAATGAAAATGCCTTAATAACGGATCCAGAAAGTGTTGTAAATCATATAAAGACAATAAAAGAAACTGAAACTGTAAAAACCATCAATGGAAATTATAAAAAGATAAAGTTCGATACAATCTGTATTCATTCTGATACAAATAACTCAATTGAGATATTAAAAAAAATAAATCAAGAATTTGATGAAAGCTAACTTAAAAAGGTATTTCATTTTCAATGAAAACTCTATTCTAATATCATATGATCATCCAATTGATTCTGAATTAGTATATACTATTTCTAATTATAAAATCATTATTGAAAAACATATTAAAGGCTATATCATTGAAATTGTTCAGTCTATTAATTCTTTACTAATTATTTTTAATAAAGATAAAGTTTCACCCAATGAGCTTATATTACAGTTAAAAAAAATTGAAAATAAAGAGAGTGATTATTTGAAATCAAATAAAATATGGCAAATACCAGTTTGTTATGACACTAAATATGCTATTGACCTTGAAAGCTTAGCAAATGAGAAGCAATTGTCTCCATCAGAAATTATTAATGCTCACAAATCAAAAGTATATGATGTTTTGTCTATGGGGTTTCTACCTGGTTTTATGTATTTAGGTTTTACACATGAACATCTTCATTGTGAAAGAAAACAGACTCCCTCTTTGGACATAAAGAAGGGGTCTATTGGAATTGCATTAAATCAAACATGTATATATCCACAAGATAGTCCTGGTGGTTGGCATATTATAGGTATTTCTCCTATTGATTTCTTTGATTTAGGATCTCAAACACCATGCTTCGCAAAACCTGGTGATAAAATTAAGTTTATTGAAATATCCACTAAACAATACCAAAAAATGAAAAAAGAAAATTCATTAAAACCAATATCTAAATAAATGATTAAAGTAATTCAACCAGGTCTTTTCACTACAATACAGGATGGAGGAAGACATGGGTATAGAAATATAGGTATACCTACCTCTGGTTTTATGGATCAAGAAAGTGCATGGGCTGCTAATAAAATTGTAGATAATGATAGGGAAGAATCGCTTATTGAGATTACATTAAAAGGGCCAACACTACTTTTCAATAATAACTGCACTATATCAATTACAGGTGGAGATTTTAATCCTTTAATTAATGATATACCAATTAAAATGTATGAGTCAATTAATGTAAAATCAGGAGATAAATTAAAAATCAATAACACAAAAAATGGTGCTAGGTCATATTTAGCAATATCTGGTGGAATAAATGTTAAATCTATATTTGGAAGTAAATCGTTTCTGAGTAATATATCAGAATCATATTATTTAAGAAAAGGAGACGAGATTAAAATTTCTGATAATTCTAATAATAAAATTTTAAAGAAAAATAAATTAAAATTTAAATTAAACAGATCTATGGAAGTATTTAAAGGTCCTGAATTTGATTTATTGAGCATTAGAGTAAAAAACATGTTATTTAAAAATAAATTTACTGTTAGAACTAATAGCAGAATGGCATATAATCTTGAGGAGAACGTTCAGATTGGAATAAAATCAATTATCTCATCACCAGTTCTGCCTGGTTCGGTTCAATTAACACCATCTGGGAAAATGATTATACTTCACAGAGACTGTCAAACTACGGGTGGATACCCAAGAATTCTTCAACTTAGTAAAAGTTCATTAAACCATTTATCACAAATAAAATCTAATGAAAAAATTAAATTTAGTCTGAATAATTTGTGATAATGTTTATCTCAACTAATTTGGTTTCATTAAATTTTTTCTCCTGCCTATTCTTTATTCTGTATAATTTATTTAATTCTCTTTCACTCTGTTTACTAGTTTTATCTGGAATAACAATTGTGTCAATCTTAACTTCTGCTTTAATATCTTGCATAAGTTCTGCAATTTGATCGTCAACAGACTTTATCTCCTTTCTTAAGACTCTTCTCTCTAAAATACCATTCAGGTTGCTATCAATTCTAACATTTTTTACTTTATTAATTAGCTTTAATAATTTAGAGTCTCCTCCTTGACCGTAAAGTGAAGCAGTATTATATCCGTTTTGATTTCTTAATTTTTTCCCGTTAATAATAACATCAACAGGACCTTTATGCCTGAAACTAAAAGATCTTTTTGAAATAAATTCTTGAAGATTAATAATAATTTCTAGATCTGGTCTATAAAATTGAGACTTTAAAACACCCTTCAGTAAATCATCTCTATCTCTGGCTGTAAATTCTTCTCCAAATAAAAAAATTGTAGGAAGCCTTTTTGTTCCAACGCTAACATTTTTGAGATCAATTTTAGAACCTTCCTGAGAATAAAGATTACCAAATGAAAGCACTATTACTAAGAAAGTGATAAAATAAGGTCTCATATTTAAAATTAAGATATACTATTAATATTATTCTGGCACTATAAAAACTAAAGGATCAAAATCCCATAAATAGGGAAGCAGAAAGAACACGAATAATGTTAAGAGAATAATTGAAATCAAATTCATCCATATCCCAACTCTTACCATATCAGGAATACGAAGATAGCCTGATCCAAAGACTATCGCATTTGGGGGTGTAGCTACAGGAAGCATAAATGCACATGAAGCTGCAACTGTTGCAGATACCATCAAAATAAATGGATGGACGTCAATTGTCATAGACATAGGATAAAGAATAGGAAGCAGCATTGCAGTTGTTGCTAGATTAGATGTAATTTCAGTTAAAAAATTAACAGACGCAATTAGTATGAATACTAATAACATCAATGAAACACCATCTAATAAAGTCATTTGGTTCCCTATCCATAATGCTAGACCACTGTCTTTAAATCCTGCTGCCAATGCCATACCTCCTCCAAACAATAACAAGATTCCCCATGGTAATTTAACAGCTTCTTCCCATTTTAAAATTTTTCTTTTCCTGTTCTTTGTTGGTAATAAAAATATTATGATAGCACCTATCATAGCAATAATCGTATCATCAATCCCAGGTATAATGGATTCAAGTAAATAAGAACGGCTTATCCAAGCAAATGCAGTTAATGCAAAAACTCCAGCAACTAATTTTTCTTCATAGCTTATTTTTCCAAGTGCATTTAATTGTTTAGAAATTTCTTCTCTTCCACCAGGAAAAGTTTTCTGTTTAAACTTAAATGCAATACTTGTTAAATATTTCCAGCATATAAATAAAAGAATAATTGATATTGGAAAACCAAATTGGAACCATTTAGCAAAGGTTATCTCATATCCAAAAGTTTCTTCTACAACTCCAGCTAATACAAGGTTAGGAGGTGTTCCAATTAAAGTAGCTACACCACCAATAGATGCACTGTATGCAATAGCTAGCATAAGAGCTTTTCCGAAATTTAAATTTTCATCCTCAATAGTATTTGGGTTATCTCTTAATTGAGCAACAATTGCAATTGCAATTGGTAACATCATAACAGCAGTCGCTGTATTTGATATCCACATTGACATAAATGCAGTAGCAATCATAAAACCAAGGATAATTTTTACAATGTTAGTTCCAATTAGATTAATAATATTTAATGCTATTCGCTTATGTAAATTCCATTTCTCAATTGCGATTGCAATTATAAAACCACCTATGTAAAGAAAAACATACTTATGCCCAAATGAAGCAGTTGTCTCTGTTAATCCTAATCCACCGGTAAGAGGAAACAGTATAATTGGTAATAATGCAGTTACAGCTATTGGAATAGCTTCTGTAATCCACCAGATTGCTATCCAGACAGTTGAAGCAAGTATAGCATTTGCTCTATGGTTTAGTCCTTCAGGATTAAAGAAAAATAATACAACTAAAAAAGCTAAAGGCCCTGATATTAAGCCTATATTTTTTGAATTAATATTCATATTGTGATTCTAAAAATAATCTATTTTTGTTTACAATAGATAGAAAAACCATTTTGCAATGAAAATTTTAATTGCTCCTGATAAATTTAAAGGTTCCTTGAGTGCTTCTCAAGTATGCGACGCAATTACAAAAGGGATAAACATTAATAAACCTAAACATGAAATAGTATCATGTCCAATGGCTGACGGGGGAGAAGGGTCGATTGATATAATAAATAATTATTCAACCCTTAAACCTATTGAACTGATTGTTAATGATCCTTTGTTTCGTCCAATAAAGTCTACTTATTATTTTTCAGATCTAACAGCTTATATTGAAATGTCATCAGCTTCAGGATTAAACTTACTTAAAAAAGAAGAGCAAAACTGTATGAACACATCTTCTTTTGGAACTGGAGAATTGATTAAGGATGCAATTACAAAAGGTTTTAAAACTATTAACTTATATATTGGAGGAAGTGCAACAAATGATGCTGGAATAGGCATAGCTTCAGCGTTAGGATTCCAGTTTTATGATAAGTCTAAAAGATTATTATCGCCAATAGGTAAAAACCTTATATCAATTGATTCAATTAATACTAGTGATGTTAGCTTTAACCTCAATAATATTAATATAAATGTAATATGTGATGTTAATAATCCATTACATGGTAAAAATGGTGCTGCCTTTATTTATGCTAAACAAAAAGGAGCAGACTTAATTGAAATTGAAGAGTTAGACAAAGGCTTGGTTAACCTTCAGTCAAAGTTAGTTAAACATAGCTTTCCAAATATTGCAAATATTCCTGGATCTGGAGCTGCAGGTGGAGTAGGAGGTGGAATGATTGCTTTCCTTGGAGCAAAATTAATTTCTGGAATTCAAAATTTAATTGAGGTTACTCAATTAGAAAACATTGTTAAGGATTGTGATTTAATAATTACTGGAGAAGGAAAAATAGACGATCAAACCGAAAAAGGGAAAGTAATAAGTGGTGTTTCTAATCTAGCAAGAAAATACAAAAAACCTATTATTGCAGTTTGTGGGCATGAAGATAAAAATGCTTCTAAAAAATTAGGATTAAAAAAAGTATATACAATTTTAGAAAGATCAAATTCAATAAACGATGCTATTATTAATGGAGAAAAGTATCTGATTGAAATTGGTTCTGAAATAATAGTTGACATTTAAAAAAAACCCTGAAAAAATCAGGGTTTTGCGGAGAAAGAGGGATTCGAACCCCCGGAGGTATGACCCTCAACAGTTTTCAAGACTGCCGCATTCGACCACTCTGCCATTTCTCCAAATGAAGTTGCAAATATAAGTGATTTTAAATTTTATGCTGAGAATAAATTATTCTTTTTTCATTAAATTAATTTTATTAAAAGACTTCTCAATTCCTTTAATTAGGGCCGAGCTTAAACCTTGATGCTCCATTTCAATTAATCCTTCAATTGTACAGCCATTTGGTGTTGTAACTTTATCTATTTCATCTTCAGGATGTGATTGATTCTTCTCTAATAATTTAGCAGCTCCTAATGACGTCATCACTGATATTTCAAGTGCCTGGTTAGATTCAAATCCTAACTGTATCCCACCTTGGGCATTAGCTCTAATAAGCCTCATCCAAAAAGCTATTCCACTTGCAGAAATTACTGTAGCAGCTTGCATGTTTTTTTCTTCAATTATCATTGTGTGTCCTAAATTCTTAAAAATATTATCAACAATTTCTATATAATTTTTTCCAGTTTCGTTTGAACAAATACAGGTAACTGCATGCTGAACAGCTACTGCAGTATTAGTCATACACCTAATTATTTTTTTGTCACTACCAAATACATTATCTAAATCTTCAATAGTTATTCCTGTAATAGGAGATATAATTATGTGATCTGTGGTTATATGGTCCTTTATTTCTTCTGCTAGGACTTTAAACTGACTAGGTTGCACAGTTAAAAAAATTATTTTACTTTTTGATACTGCACTTATATTATCATTCGTTAAAATACATTTTTCATCATTAATATTATTATTTAATTTTTTAATATCTTTTTTTGTAACATATAGTTTATTTAATTCACTATATGTCTTAAGTCCGTCTGCTAAACTGCTGCCTAGATTTCCAAATCCTAAAATTGATATATTCATTTTTTTAATTTATTTAAGTCAATCAAATATAATTTAAAATGACTTTATTACAATGATAGATTCTATTACAAAAAAGAATTATCTTGGTATCACAATGTTTCTAGATGTAAATTCAATCCTAATTCTTTTCGCCCTTGGACTATTTGCAGGAGTTGTTAATACATTAGCAGGAGGAGGTTCTCTCGTAACTCTTCCAATTTTAATACTTTTTCTTGGACTCGATGAAGCTACTGCTAACGGAACAAATAGACTAATGGTTATCTCAGCCGCATTAGTGGCAAGCTATGGATACAGAAGTAAGGGAATAGTAACCCATCCATGGGGATTATATTTTGGAATTGTAGCAACTTTTGGAGCGATAATTGGCGCAAGAATTGCTATAGATATTGACGGAGATACATTTAAAAGGTTTTTAGCTATTATAATGATAACAGTTGGAATGATAATAGTCTTTAGATCTAAGTCAATTGCATCTTTAGACTTGCCTGAGAGATTATCTGGTAAATATTTTATTGGGGGTCTTATCGGTTTCTTCTTTATTGGAGTATATGGTGGTTTTCTTCAAGCTGGAGTTGGTATAATTATAATGTTATTATTAACTCAATTAAACAGAATGAATCTACTTAGAACTAACTCTGTTAAAGCCTTTTCAGTATTTATTTATTCTATTGCTGCAGTATTAATTTTTGCATTGGATGGTAAGATATTATGGATGGTAGGATTCTGGATGGTCCTTGGTTCCATAATAGGTGCATGGTTATCTAGTAGATGGTCTGTGAAAAAAGGAGACAAAGTAATTAGAATAACTCTTTTAGTCATGGTGTCATATATGGCATTAAAATTATGGATGGATACCTTCAATAGCTAGTATGTTTTTTA
>CBFHHV010000026.1:0-12135 GCA_965655775.1 Candidatus Marisimplicoccus sp. | reverse complement strand
TAAAATCTTCTTCAATATTGACTGACTCAAAAGAATTTATTGATGGAAGATTAATTATAGTTTTAATTGACTTGTAATCATAATATGCTTTTAGATCTCTTGCTACCCCATAATGCGACATTGCATCACATCTATTGGGAGTTAATCCAATGTCTAGAATATTATCATTTTCAATATTAAACACTTCACTAATTGGAGTTCCTGGTTTAATATTTTTATCTAATACCATAATTCCATCATGAGAATCACCAAGACCAATCTCATCCTCAGCACATACCATACCATTACTAATAACCCCTCTAATCTTTGATTTTTTAATTTTTATCTCTGTACCATCACTAGTGTAGATTTTTGATCCAACTACTGCTACAGGAACTATTTGGCCTTTTTCAATATTTGGTGCACCACAAACTATTTCTGAAATTTGATTGTTTCCAAGATCTATAGAGGTAAGCTTTAATCTATCTGCATTTGGATGCTTTTCACATTTTATAACTTTACCCGCAACTACTCCTTCAAGACCACCTTTTACTGATTCAAAAGAATCAATCTTTTCTACTTCTAATCCTAAATTTGTTAATATTTCAGAAATTTCTACTGGGTTTGATTCAGTTTGAATGTATTCCTTAAGCCAGTTTATCGATATTTTCACAGGGTTTCTTTATTAGACAAATATACTTAATCAACTAATATATCTCCACAAATTCTTAGAATTTGAAGATGATGAGATTTCAGTTCTGATAGGTAAGTTTTCTTTATTATTTAGTCTAGGGTCATCTCTTAATATTTTAATTGCAGAATTACGAGCATTATTTAGTATCTCTGTATCGTATATAATATCGGCTAATTTAAACCTAAGCATTCCGCTCTGTCTTGTTCCTAACATATCTCCTGGACCTCTAAGTTTTAAGTCTACTTCAGCTAGCTTAAACCCATCACTTACCTTGACCATTGTTTCAATTCTAAGTTTAGAGTCTTCAGATAATTTATCCTTTGTCATTAAAATACAATAGCTTTCATCGTTCCCTCTGCCAACCCTTCCTCTTAATTGATGCAATTGAGATAATCCAAATCTTTCTGCACTCTCAATTACCATAACTGATGCATTTGGAACATTAACTCCAACTTCAATTACTGTTGTTGACACTAAAATTTGTGTTTCTTTTTCTATAAATCTTTTCATTTCATAGTCTTTATCTTTTGCATTCATTTTTCCATGTACAATACTTACCTGATAATCAGGACGAGGAAATTCTCTTACAACACTTTCATAACCATCCATTAAATCTTTATAATCTAGTTTCTCTGATTCATTTATAAGAGGGTAAACAAGATAGACTTGTCTTCCTTTTTTGATTTGATCTTTTAAAAATTTAAATACACTAAGTCTATTTTTATCATATTTATGAACGGTTTTTGTGGTAATTCGGCCTGGCGGTAGTTCTTTTATTGATGATATGTCTAAATCACCATATAAGCTCATTGCTAGTGTTCTTGGGATTGGAGTTGCTGTCATTACAAGTATGTGTGGAGGTGGATTATTTTTTTTCCAGAGTTTAGCTCTTTGTGCAACACCAAATCTATGTTGCTCATCAATTATGCTTAGACCCAGATTTTTAAACTGGACAATGTCCTCTAGAATTGCATGAGTTCCAACTAAGATATTAGTTTCACCACTTAAAAGATCATTATGAATCAATTTTCTGTCCTTTGCTTTAGAAGAGCCAGTTAGTAGATTAACTTTTATATCAAAATCAATTAATAGTTCACTAAGAGATTTAAAATGTTGATTTGCTAAAATCTCTGTGGGAGCAAGTATACATGATTGAAAGCCATTGTCAATTGCTATTAACATAACCATCAATGATACTATAGTCTTTCCTGAACCAACATCCCCCTGAAGTAATCTGTTCATCTGTTTTCCATCACGAAAATCATTTCTTATCTCTTTAATAACCTTTTTTTGATCCCCAGTCAATTCAAAGGGCAAACTGTTTTTATAAAATTCATTCAAGTTATTACCTACTTTTTCAAACTTAAATCCATTTAATTTTTGAACTCTATCATTACGGGTAAGTTGGAATCCTAACTGATTAAAAAATAATTCTTCAAATTTTAACCTCCTTATTGACTCTGAGAGTAATTCTTGCGACTCTGGAAGATGAATATTTATAATTGCTTTATATCTGTTAATAAGATTGAATTCATTAAGTATTGATAATGAAAGATTCTCTTTAATATAATCTTGAATAGAGTTTAACAGGTTATAAATTATTTTGATAAAATATTTCTGAGTAACACCCTCATTAATTAATCTTTCTGTAGAGGAGTAAATTCCATGAAGTCTTCTTGGGACATTTCTATTGAAATTAGACTTAGTCTTTATCTCAGGGTGTGCAATTGAAGCATTGTTGCCAAACCATGTAATTTTTCCATAAACTACGTAATCTTCATTAATCTTTAAGGATTCTTCAACCCAATTAAATCCTCTATACCATATTAAATCAATTTTTCCTGTATCGTCATAAAACTCACAATTTAATCTGTCTCTATATCTAACTTTGGTTCTTCTAATACTTCTGATTTTTCCAATTATTTGAACCTCTGATTGATTCTTTGGTATCTCATTAATATTATAGAATCTAGATCTATCTATATATCTATATGGATAAAAATCAACAAGATCTTTAATTGTTTTTAGATTTAATTCTTCACTGAGTAATTTTGATCTTGCAGGACCTACACCTTTTATAAATTCAATCGATTGATTTAAAAAGTCACTATTCACTATCTAAAAAATAAATTCTTTATAAGTATTGATTTAATATATAATTTATAGGTAATTAAAATTCATTAATTACTTAAATTTATATCAATGTTAGAAGATAACAAATCTTACCTAAAAGATCTTAACGAAGCTCAATTAAATGCAGTTTTAAAGACTGAAGGTCCTTCAATGGTAATTGCAGGTGCCGGTTCTGGAAAAACTAGAGTTTTAACATATAAAATAGTACATCTTGTTGAAAATGGAGTTGATCCATTTGAGATTCTTGCACTTACATTCACAAATAAAGCTGCAAGAGAAATGAAATTGAGAATATCGGCAATGATAGGGGAGAGTGAATCAAAAAATATTTGGATGGGTACTTTCCATTCAGTTTTTGCAAAAATTTTAAGGTTTGAAGCCCATAAGATTGGATTTACATCTGATTTTACAATTTACGACACTCAAGACTCTGAAAGACTTGTATCATCTATTATTAAGGAAAAAAATCTTGATAAGGATGTGTATAGACCAAAGTCAATAAGAAATAGAATCTCCACATTAAAAAATAATTTTATTACTGTAAATGGATACTTCTCTAATAATGAGTTGGTTGAATCAGATAATCTCTCTAGAAAACCTGAAACTGGAAATATATATAAAGAATATAATGAGAGGTTGATAAAGTCAAACTCTATGGATTTTGATGATTTATTAATGAAAACTAATGAGTTACTTAATAACTATCCTGAAGTGTTAGCTAAGTATCAAGAGAAATTTAAATATATTTTAGTAGATGAATATCAGGATACTAATAATTCACAATATTTAATAGTTAAATCACTTTCAGATAAGTATCAGAATATTTGTGTAGTTGGGGATGATGCTCAAAGTATTTACTCATTTAGAGGAGCAAATATTAATAATATTATCAATTTTAGAAATGATTATGATGAAGTAGAAGTTTTCAGGCTCGAGCAAAATTATAGATCTACAAAAAATATTGTCAATGCAGCAAACTCTGTAATTGATCATAATAAGAATAAAATTGAAAAAGAAGTATGGACTGATAATGACTTTGGTGATAGAGTTGAAATAATTGCAAATGATTCTGACATTGGTGAAGCTAGAGGTCTATGTCAAAAGATAATATCTCTTAATAATACTAGTTTTTCAAATATTGCTGTTCTTTATAGAACCAATGCACAGTCCAGGCCAATAGAAGACTCACTTAGACTTAATAAGATTCCATATCAAATTTTTGGTGGAGTATCATTCTACAATAGAAAAGAGATAAAAGATGTTCTAGCATATCTAAGACTAATTGTTAATAGTAGTGATGAAGAAAGTTTAAAAAGAGTAATTAATTATCCCGCTAGAGGTATTGGACAAGTTACAATAAATAAAATTATTATAGCTGCTCAAAAGCATAATTTGACATTGTATGAAACCATTAAAAGGAACAACGAACTATCAATAGGCCTTTCAGGCTCTGTTTCAACAAAACTCCAGAATTTTATTGATCTTATCGATGTATTTAAAATTGAGAATAAAAAGTTAAATGCATTTGACCTTACAAAAGAGGTAATTGAAAAAGTTAGGATAATAGACGATTTAAAAAAAGATGATTCACCTGAGGGAATATCAAGAGTAGAAAATGTTCAGGAATTATTAAACGGAATAAGAGATTTTATTGAGGATCAAAAAGAACTTGTAGATTCAAATGATAAATTGTCTGAATTTTTGTCTACAGTATCACTTTCAACTGACTTTGATGTAGAGAATGAAGACCAAGATAAAGTCTCATTAATGACATTACACTTATCTAAAGGACTTGAGTTTAAACATGTTTTTATTGTAGGTCTTGAAGAAGATCTGTTTCCTTCTGCTTTAAGCTATAATACTAGATCAGAATTAGAAGAGGAGAGAAGGCTGTTCTATGTTGGAATTACCAGAGCAAAGGAAAACCTATATCTATCCTATGCGAACTCGAGATATAGATGGGGTAAATTAATCTACTGTGAAGAGAGTAGGTTTCTAAATGAAATTGATAAGGATTATGTGAAAATTATAAAACCTAATCCTATTGAGTCAAATGTATCTTTATCTCCAAGAAAGAATATAATCTATAAATCACAATCAAATTTAAAAAGATTGCCAAAGACATCAACTTCGATTCCGGCAATTAAGATAAATGTATCTGAAGGAGATAGTGTTTCTCATGAAAAGTTTGGTGTTGGTGAGATAATTAGAATTGAAGGGATTGGAAATGACTCAAAGGCTACAGTTAATTTTAAAAAATTTGGTTTAAAAAACTTACTCCTAAGGTTTGCTAAGTTGAATAAGGTGTAAAAAAAAAGCATAACTATTGTTATGCTTTTTTTTAACTAATTAATTCTTTCTTTAGTCAGGCTTGTTGTCTGAGCTAATAGTATCACTAGGACCAGTAGCAGGGACATTCATACTCATACCTTCCTCAATAAGTTTAGTAAATTGATCAAGTTTAGGAAGAACAATTATCCTTGTTCTTCTATTAACTGCTCTTGTAACTGAAGAATCATTATCAGCTATAGGCATATAGAAACTTCTTCCAGCAGCTACTAATTTAGTAGGATCTACACCATAGCTATTTTGAAGAATTCTTACAACAGAAGTTGCTCTCTTGACTGATAAGTCCCAGTTATCAACAACACCTGGAATAGTCTCAGCAGCTTTTTCCTGATCTATTGGCAAGTTGTCAGTATGACCCTCTACCATAAATTCAAGATCTGGCTTATCACTTATTACTTTAGCAATTTTTTCTAAGACACCTCTTGCTCTTGTTGTTACAGTAAAACTTCCGCTGTTAAATAGTAATTTATCAGAAATAGATACATAAACAACACCTTTTTCTACGTTAATCTCTATATCATCATCACTAAGAGTTCCTAAAGAGCTCTTAAAGCTTTGAACAAGTGCTAGAGTAACTGAATCTCTCTTTGTAACAGCATCTTGCATTCTAGTTATGACAAGATCTTTTTCTTTTATGCTTTCAAGAGATCTCTCGAGATTTTCAGCTCCTTTTTGTGTTAGAGTTGTTAGATTTCCAATGTTATCAATTAGATCTTGGTTGTTAGCTCTTAAAAATTTGTTTTGCTCAGATAAAGCAGCTAATCTTTCTGAAGTAGCAGATAGTTGAGTCTCTGTAGCTCCAAGTTTAGCAGTTGCGCTATCTAATAGTTCCTTTGTGTTTTGTTGTAAACTTTCTAAATCAGAGTATTTCTTCTGAGAAACACAAGATGATAAAAGTAAACCTACAAAACCTACGATTATTATATTCTTTTTCATGTCAAAAATATTGGTTATTAATTAGTCAGCTACAAACTTAATATTTTTATACTAAAATATTGCACTACAAATGAAAGAATTTTTTCTTACCAAGTATGAAATATTTATATACTATGCTATTGATTTTGAAATAATTAGGCTTATTAATGTAGTTATTTCTGTTACTTAAAAGCTTTTTTACATTAATGTAATAGTCTAAATGCGCCTTATAAATAGACAGGAAATTAGATACTTCTCCACGAATAAGAAATCTAAATGACGAGAGAATATCCATAATTAACCTGATAATTATGGTGTTAACAAGACTTTTTAATGGAAGATTCTTAGTAAGCATGAACAATGAATTCCTATAGTTTAGATATGTTTTACTTGAATTTAATTTAATTGTTGCTGCTCCTTGATGATAGACCTTGGAAGATGAGATATAGTAAATACTATAACCATGGTTAAATGCTCTCCAACAAAAATCAATTTCTTCCATGTGCGCAAAAAAAGTTTTATCAAATCCTCCCAAATCAATAAAAATCTTTTTTGATAAAAACATACATGCTCCAGAAGACCAAAATATTTCGTTATCAGCATATTGATTGTTATCCTTCTCAATGGTATCAAAAATTCTACCTCTACAATAAGGATATCCATATTTATCTATAAATCCTCCAGCTGCTCCAGCATATTCGAAGTAGTTTGCATTATTTAAATCAAGAATCTTAGGTTGGATTATTGAATTAGGATAATTATTTAGCCTCTCCTTAATTGGTTTAAGCCAGTCTTTTGTAACCTCTACATCGTTGTTTATTATACATATATAATCTTCTTTAACTTTTTGAATACCAATATTATATCCCTCAGCAAAACCATAATTTTTATTTAGGCTTATTATTTTAACATTATTATGATTTTCTTTTATGTATTTCAGTGATTCATCTTCAGAATTGTTATCTATTACATATATATTTTGATCTGGAGAATTATCAACTATTTTTTTAAGATACTTTTTTAAAAGTTCTAGTCCATTCCAGTTTATTACAACTATCGCAATTTTCATTTATTATAAGTAGTTAAATCTTCTCTTTGTTTATAGTCTTTTTCAATCTCATCATAATTAAAATAAAAATGACTTATCCCATTGGTAACTATAATATTTTTACTTTTTAATTCTAAATTATATTTCATTGCTTGATCAAAATGATCATGATTTATTTTTATTTCGTGAGACTTACATTCTACTAATATATCAACATCTCCTGACGAGTCATAGACAACAATATCATATCTTTTCAAAACTTTATTAATATAGAATACTTTCTCGCAATTAATTAGAGATTTGGGATAGTTTTTAGACAAAATAAATTTTATGAAGTTCTGTCTTACCCATTCCTCAGGTGTCAAAACAACCCACTTCTTTCTTATTTCATCAAAAATGATATTATTCTTGTTTTCTTTTTTAATTTTAAACTCGAATAAAGGTAGATTTAACTTTTTCACACTACAAATATGTCAGAATATAATAAATTAATTAATGATATAAATGACAGAATTTTTTTACCTATCTACCTACTTCATGGGGATGAAAATTATTTTTCTGATCAAATCATCAAACTTCTAGTATCAAATGTAATTAACAAAGATTCTGCAGACTTTGATTTAAAAAAGATTTATGGAAAAAAATCTGACGAAAATCAAGAAAGTGAGGTTATAGACTTTGTTAAAAGATTCCCTTTAAGTGGAGACTATAATCTACTAATAGTTAAGGATGCAAAAAATTTATCAAACGATTTTAAAAATATTATTTCATATTTAGATAATATAAATCCTAAGACAATTTTAGTTCTAGCTTTCATTGCTAATATTGATAAAAGAAAAAAAATCTATAAGTCTGCACAAAAAAACGGAGTTGTTTTTGAGTCAAAAAAAATCTATGATAATCAAGTATATAAATGGATTGAAAACCAATGTGCTCATAAGTCATTAAATCTCCATCCAAATTCAATTAAAATTATCTCTGATTTTACTGGAAATGATTTATCTCAAATAGATAATGAGTTGGAAAAATTAAAATTAAACTCAAAAAAAGGACAAACTATAAGTCCAAATGAAGTTGAGAGTATCATTGGATTTAGTAAAGAATTTAATTTTTTTGAGCTAACTAAAGTTATTGGAAAAAATAATCTTAATAAAACAATTGAGATAGCCTCCTATATGAGTAAAAACAGTAAAAAATATCCTGTACCTCTAATTGTGGCTACTATTTACTCTTTTTTTAATAAGTTATTTATATATCACTCAATTGAAAATAAAAAGGAGGCTTCAAAAATACTAGGAATTAACCCTTACTTTATTGATGAATACCATCAAGCCTCATCATTTTATCCAATGAAAAGAATATCCAAAATTTTTGAGTTCCTTTTAGAGGCCGATAAAAGGTCAAAAGGAATTGACTTTGATAATAATGATCAAGAAGGTATTATTAACGATTTAATTTTTAAAATATTTAAATCAAATTAATTTATTGAACTTATTTGGGTTTGCCTCCCTCATAATCGCATATATTTCTTCAAAGATATCTTCAAATGAAGGCTTGCTAATATAATCTCCGTCAGATCCATATGGAGGTCTATGATCTTTCGCAGTTAATAATGATGGCTCACTGTCCAAATGTCTATATATATCTTGATTTTCAAGCAATTCTTGAAGAATATAAGTAGATGCACCACCAGGCATATCTTCATCAATTATAAGGAGTCTATTCGTTTTTATTATGCTATTTGAAATTTCCTTTTTTATATCAAATGGAAGTAGACTTTGGACATCTATAACTTCACAGTTTATTCCATGTTTTTTTATTTCTTCAGCTACACTAATAACAATATTTAAAGTAGACCCATATGATACTAATGTTATATCTGACCCCTCTCTCATAACTTCAATCTCACCAATTGGGGTCTTAAATTCTCCATAATTAATGGGTAATTCCTCTTTTGTTCTGTAACCGTTTAATGGTTCAATTACAACTGCAGGCTGATCAAGATCTAAGAGTGAATTATAAAAACCAGCAGCTTGAGTCATGTTTCTGGGAGTAAGAATAAAAATACCTCTTAAAAAACTTATCATTCCACCAAGTGGTGATCCTGAATGCCAGATACCTTCAAGTCGATGTCCTCTTGTTCTAACAATTAATGGGGCTTTTTGACCTCCATGGGTTCTGTAAGTCAATGTTGCTAGATCATCACTGAGTATCTGAAGTGCATATAAAATATAATCTAGATATTGAATCTCAGCTATAGGTCTTAAACCTCGCATTGACATTCCAATTCCTTGACCCACAATAGTTGATTCTCTTATACTTGTATCAAAAACTCTATTTACACCATATTTTTTCTGAAGTCCCTCTAAACCTTGGTTAACATCACCTATTTTACCTACATCTTCACCAAAAATGAAAATTTTTGAATTTTTTTCTAAGAGCTTATCAAAATTATCTCTAATTATTATTCTACCGTCAACAAACATCTTTTCGTTGGAGTATAAGGGTTTAACTTTAGGTATACTATTAACAGTTTCAATATTAATTGAATATAAATCTGAAGAATATTTATCTGAAAGTATATTCATGTATTTATTTTTCCAATTATTAAGACTTTCTCTGTCATTATGGTCACCAGCATCTAGTTGATAAATTAATCTTCTACATATCTTAATTAATTCAGAAAAATTAGAATCATCTAAATCAGAGAACATTTCACTAATTTTTTCAGGGCTAAATGATTTTTCAAGATTATTAATTGTTTCAACTAAATCTGTTTTGGAATCTTTTATAGGTCTTTGATAATGATCCCAAGCTAATTTTTTTTCATCCTTAACATAAGTAGAGACATCATCCTTAATACTTTGCATCTTTTTCTTTGTACAAAGTTTATTTTTTAGTATCCATTCCTCAAACTTTTTGTTACAATCGTTTTCAGCCTCCCATTTTAGTCTATCTTCACTTTTATATCTTTCATGAGACCCAGAGGTTGAGTGACCAAGTGGTTGCGTTAGTTCAGTTACGTGAACTATAACAGGAATATGATGTTCCCTTGCTATCTTATCAGCATACGAATATGTTTTCATTAATGACTGATAGTCCCAACCTTTAACTTCAAGTATTTCTATTCCAGATGAATCAGATGAAATTTTAAAACCGGCAAGCGCTTTTGATATGCTTTCTTTAGTTGTATGATCTTTGTTATGAACGGATATTCCATATTCATCATCCCATACACTAATAATTGTAGGAATTTGTAGAACTCCACAAGCATTTATTGCTTCAAAAAATATTCCTTGACTCGTACTTGCGTTTCCAATTGTTCCCCAAACTACTTCATTCCCATTTTTGGAAAATCTTGCAGAGTCAATTATTTTATTATTTCTATAAATTTTAGATGCTAGACCAAGACCAACAAGTCTTGACATTTGACTTGCAGTTGGGGAAATATCTGATATATGATTTTTCTGTTTAGTCTGGTCAATCCAATTATTATTTTCATCAATTGTATTTGTTAGAAAATGACCAGCCATTTGTCTACCCCCTGACATTTTTTCATAAACTTTGTCGGGATGCCCATATACTGCAGAAAAAATTTCTCTTGCAGATAGTAAATCTTGTGACATTAATAAGGTTTGATCACGGTAGTAGCCGGATCTATAGTCACCATCTTTAAAGAAATGACTCATTACTACTTGAGGTAACTCTTTTCCATCACCAAAAATTCCAAACTTTCCCTTTCCTAATAAAACCTCACGTCTTCCTTGAACACTTGTTTCACGGCTTAAGGATACAGTCCTGAAGTCATTAATAACTTTTTCCTTAAATTTTTTTAAGCTAATTTCCTCTTTTATAGAACTAGATATACTCATAGGGATTGCAAACTTACAAATAATTATACGAACTACTCTAGAGCCATCTTCTTGAGAAAAGCTTCCCTAAAGACTCTAAATTATATGAGACAATAAAACGTATTTTGTTGGAATACCTGAAATCATCGAGCTCAAATCCATTAGATGAACTAACTGGAAAGTATAATTCAAAAAAGTCAGGAAGTAAATTTAGTCTTAGTCCAGTTCCATAGAAATATCTTGAATCTGAATCTTTATTTTTAAGCATCCCTAGATCAAGATATCCTTCAACCCATTTCCATATTCCAATATTTAAGTTGGAGGTTAGCATGAAATTATTTGTAGTTGGATCATCAAAAAATGATTTAAACCCGCCACCAGCCATTATAAACTGCTGACTAAGTAACCCTGTTCTCTCTGATCTACCTAGATAATTGTCCAAGAATAGATAGCCACCTGATCTACCAAGATTATATTTAAAATTATCAAACTGATCGTCATTCCAAAAAAACTTACCTAAATATATTCTTGCTTGAAATTGTCTATTACTATTGAATAGTTTTCTGTAATCAAATATTAAATTTATTTTACCAAAATTATTTGAGAATTCTGTATTAACAGAGGTCTTTAAATACTTAATTATACCAATATCTGAATAATAGTAGCCTAGATTAAATATTGAATATTTGTCTAAACTATTTTTACTTTCAATATTTTTCTCTTTATCAACGCTAAACATTGATAAAGAAATAGATTTTCTAATCTTAGATCTCAAATTATTATTATCTCTGAAATTTATTTGAATAGATGGTGAGAAAACCTGATATCTCAGGTTTTCATTATAATGGTTTGTATTATAGTAAAGATTGAAAAGTGTTGAATAATTATTTTTAATCTCATTGTTGAGTTGATACCTAAAGTTCATTGAACCAACTAAAGTTTTTTCTTTAGATGCATATTGTGTAAAAATTTCAAAGCTAAGTGGTCGATTTTTTATTCCCCTATTTATTAGATTTATACCAGGAGATACACCATCATATAGATTATATGTAACCTCAGGTCTGTAATATATAGTCCTATATTTAGGGTTTTCTAGATCCCCAAAAAATTTTAATTTTAATGGTTTTAAATTAGATTTTGATTTACCGAATACCCAGTTATTACTT
>CBFHHV010000025.1:0-12675 GCA_965655775.1 Candidatus Marisimplicoccus sp. | reverse complement strand
GGATCAACAAGAATTAAACCTATTCCAAAAAAGATAGCAAAGAAAATAACCTGAAGCATATTTCTGTTATTTGTAGCTGCATCAAAAATATTTGAAGGTACTATATCAACTAAAGGCTGCAAGGGTCCACTTTCAGCTTGTTGCTGAGCCTGCTGTTGCTTCTCAAGGACACCTTGTTCATACTCTTGAACTAGATCAATCCTAGTCTCTTCAGTTATAGTGTTACCAGGCTGGACAATATTTACCAAAACTAACCCTATAATAACGGCTAAAACAGTTGTACAAATGTATACACCTAGTGTTCTAGTACCGATAGTAGATAACTTGGATATATCTTTTAAATCAGATATACCCTTAATCAATGAAGCCAATATTAAAGGCATTGCAATTAATTTTAGAAGATTGATAAAGATCGTTCCAAAAGGTTTAAACCAATCGCTTATAACTTCTGACCCGAAGGATGTTTGAGACATTAAAAGCCCAAATATCACACCCGCAATCATTCCTATGATAATCTTCCAGTGTAGTTTCATAATTATATTTTTGAGAGTCTATTTAATAAGAGGTAATCAGCCAATACAAGAGCAGACATTGCCTCAACTATTGGAACAGCTCTTGGCACAACACACGGGTCGTGTCTTCCCTTACCTTTAACTTTAACTTCATTACCATCGCTATCAATTGAATCTTGATCTCTCATAATTGTCGAGACTGGTTTAAATGCAACATTAAAGTAGATGTCCATTCCATTTGATATTCCACCTTGAATACCTCCAGATCTATTAGTTTTTGTTGTTCCATCTGCATTGAAAGAATCATTATGTTCAGATCCTTTCATTGAAGAACCTTTAAAACCACTCCCAAACTCAAAACCTTTAACTGCATTTATTGATAACATTGCTCTACCAAGTTCAGCATGTAATTTGTTAAACACTGGCTCTCCCAGTCCAACAGGCACACCTCTAATAATGCAGGAAATTACTCCCCCTACAGTATCTCCATTCTTCTTGATAGACTTAATCAAACTAATCATCTCTTCTGATGTTTTTTTGTCAGGACACCTGACAATTGAATCTTCAATTTTATCAAAATTAACTTTAGAGTTTTGATAGTCGTATGTAATTTCTCCAACTGATGATACAAAAGCATTAATTTTCACATCTTTTAGTAACATTTTAGCAATAGATCCTGCTACTACTCTTACAACAGTCTCTCTAGCAGAACTTCTACCTCCACCTCTATAATCTCTAAAGCCATATTTTTTATCATAAACAAAATCAGCATGAGAAGGTCTATAACTATTTTGAATATGAGAATAGTCCTTTGACTTCTGATCTTTATTTACAATTATAAATCCAATTGGAGTCCCAGTTGTTTTTCCTTCAAAAATACCTGAGAGAAATTCTACAGAGTCATCCTCTTTTCTTTGAGTAACTATTTCAGATTGACCTGGCCTTCTTCTATTTAACTCTTTATTTATGGTAACAAAGTCAAGTTCAACTCCTGCAGGACAGCCATCAATAACACCTCCTAATGCCTTACCATGAGACTCACCAAAGGTTGAAAGTTTAAATATGTTCCCGAATGAATTTCCTGCCATAACCTAGAAATATAAAGATAACACCTTATATCAAAATACTCTACCGGGATTTAATATATTTTTTGGATCAATAGTCTTTTTGATTGATCTCATCAGACTGATTTCATCTTCACTCCTACTTTTTATCAAATATCTTTTTTTGTCTAAACCAATACCATGTTCAGCAGAAATTGAACCATTTACAAGCTCAGTATTATTATATATTATATCATTAATTTGTGATTTTAAATCTTCACTATCTGTGTCCTTTCCAATTATAAAGTGAATATTACCATCAGCTACATGGCCAAACGGAAAAATAGTTTTTACTCCTTCACATTCATTAAGTTCGTTTGAAATTTTGGATACTACTTCTCCAATCAAAGGGACTGGTATACTAATATCAAATTGCTGATCAAACTTTCGCTCATCAGCTAGAACCGCAACATCTTCTCTTATTCCCCATATGTTCACCTGATCCTTTTCATCTTTACCAATAACTGCATCTTCTATTAGCTTACTTTCAATACAATCAAGTATAGTCTCTTCAAATATCTTGTAATCGTTGTCAAAATCTCTTCCCATGTATTCTATAAAAAGATAGTATTTAAAATTATCGGGCAGATATTTATTGTAAATAGTTTTTTCACTAACCATTTGTTTATAAGTGTTATTCCATAGAAGCTCATACCCAGTCAAATTATTTGAGATTTTATCCTCTAGAATTTTTAGAAGATCTAAAACTTTTTGATAATCATTTGTCACAGCTAGAGAAGTGTATCTAGTCTTTGGTAATGGATATAGCCTTAACACTACTTTAGTTACAACACCAAGAGTTCCCTCAGAGCCAATAAAGAGCTGTTTTAGATCGTATCCGGAATTATCTTTCATTAGTTTCTTTAATGATGAAATAATTGTTCCATCTGGAAGTACAGCCTCAATGCCCATTACTAAATTACGAGTCATACCATATTTAAAAACTCTCAAGCCACCTGCATTTGTAGATATAGCACCACCTATTTGAGCAGAGCCTCTAGCTCCAAAGTTTAATGGAAGAAGCAATTCTTTGTCTTTGCAAGCATTAATTAGATCCTCTATTATTACACCTGACTCACATGTTATTGTCTTAGAACTTTCATCTACCTCAATTATATTATTCATCTTCTCTAATGATAAAACTACTTGAGTGTCATTTGATTTTGTAGAACCAACAAGATTAGTTAATCCACCGTGTATAACAACTTCTTGATTATTATCATTACATACTTTAATTATTTCAGATACTTGAGAAGTTGTCTTTGGCATTAAAAGGCAAACTGACTCTAGCGGTATATCAGTTTTCCAAATATGATAAAACCTAGATTTAAGATCCTTTCCGCTTATGATTAAGTCACTACCTAATATTTTTTCAAATAAGCCAATTAAAAAGTTTGTTGTCATTTAGCATTAACAAAATGTTAACTAAAGATATTAAATATAAAAAACTAAATTTGATGTGTGAAAAAATTATTAATAAGGTTTATAAGTTTATCGTTCCTAGTAATTTTAGGTTCATGTGGTAGTCAAGAAAATGAGTTTGTATTAACTGGAAATGCTGATGTATCGGATGGCACAAAGATATATGTATTACAAGCCGATCAAAACAATCAACCCTACATTAAGGATTCTACAACTGTTCAATCAAATAATTTTAAATTTCAAGGGATATCATCTACACCACAAATAAGCTACATTCAAGTAGAAGGAGTTAATGGTTATGTATTAGCAATTCTGGAAAATGGTGATATTAAGGCAGATTTGTTTAAGGACAGTATATCAAAATCCAAGGTTTACGGAACTAAATCAAATGATGACTTTATAAAATATAAATCTGAGACAAAGTTCCTAGTCGATGATATGAATAATATATCTTATGAAGCTCAAGATGCTATAATGACTGGTGATGTAGCAACTGCTACGGAACTAGAAAAAGAGTACAATTCAAAGGAACGCGAGGTAATGCTATACGAATGGGATTTCATAATTGACAATTTAGACTCATATATGTCAGCGTTACTGCTTGAAGTGTTTATGATAGAGAATAAAGTTAATAAAGACAGCATTATAGATGTTTATGAAAGTTTCTCCAATCGAATTAAAGTAAGTGATGTAGGTAAAAATATTGCTGATTTACTAAGTCAATATGAAAACCCAATTGAAGTTGGTGAAATTGCACCTGATTTTACTGCACCTAGTATAAATGGAGATGACGTATCATTGAGTGAAGAGGTATCAAATAATAATGTTACTCTTCTTGATTTTTGGGCTGCATGGTGTAGACCTTGTAGGGTTGAGAATCCAAATCTTGTTAGATTATACAAGGCCTATAATAAAAATGGTTTTGATATTATTGGTGTTTCCTTAGATAGAACAAAAGAACAATGGGAACAAGCTGTTGAAGATGATAATCTCCTCTGGACTCAAGTTTCCAATTTAAACTTTTGGAATGACCCTATCGCTAGAAGATATAGTATTAGAGCTATACCTCAATCTTTCCTTATAAATAAAGAAGGTGTCGTAATTGGAAAAAACTTGAGAGGAAATGATCTCGAAGAAAGCATTAAATTTGCATTATCATTAAATGATTGATAATTGCAATTACTCACTTTTTTAATTTCATACCCAATAATTAGATTTATCTCCTTACTCCCTTTCAGGGTTGTTTACTTTTTATCTGATTTTTTATCATATCTACTCCATAGAATATTTAAGTATAGACTTAAAATGGTTCGAAATAATTTAAGACTAGTATTCCCAAAAAAGTCAATTAATGAGATTTATAGAATAGAAAGAAATTTTTATAAGCATTTTGCTGATATAACCATTGAGAGTATTAAAGCATTTGGAATGAGTGAAAGTCAAATGAGATCTCGTTATAACTATGAAAATATTGAATTAATAGAGAGTATTCAAGAAAAGAAAAAAAATATTATTTTGATACTTGGGCATTATTCAAACTTTGAGTGGCTACTATCTATTGGATACAACGTAAAAGGAAACGGATATGGGATTTTTACGCCTATGACTAATAAATACTTTAATAGACTATTTGTAAAGATTAGAAGAAGGCATAAAGCTTATTTAATATCAAGATATAAAGTGAAAGATTTTATGTCAAATCTTAATCCTAAAAAATACTACTTAATTGGATTTGCAGCAGATCAATCTCCTAGAGAAGTTGGTAAATCCTACATAAACTATTTTTTAGGCTATAAAGTCCCAATTTTTACTGGTGCTGAGAGATTTTCAAAAGACTATGATTTACCAGTTGTATTTGCTGATATAACAAGGACTAAAAGAGGTCACTATAAAACTAAATTTATAGAGATCAAAGATAAAATGGATACCAATTACAGTATTACAAATCAGTTTTTAAAATTGTTGGAAAATCAGATATATAGAGATCCTTCACAATATTTTTGGACTCATAATAGATTTAAACACTTAAGAACTAATTGATTTTATTTCTTTTTCAATTTTTAAAGCATAATTATCTGCAATATCCTGCGAATTAGCTTCTGCAAAAATTCTTATAATTGGTTCTGTGTTTGATTTACGCATGTGTACCCATGCATCATCAAAATCAATTCTAACACCATCCTCTGTATTGGGAGATAGCTCTGAGTAATTTTTAGTTATCATATTAAAGGTCCTGTCAATTAACTTTGAATCTTTTAGAGTAATTTTTATTTTCTTCATATAATAACTGGAGTAATGACTTTTTAATTCAGATACTTTACATTTTTTATCAACTAATAGTCCAAGAAAAAGAGCAATACCAACTAAAGCATCTCTTCCATAATGTAATTCAGGGTATATTATACCTCCTCCACCTTCACCTCCTACAATAGAATTAACCTCTTTCATCTTTTTAACGACATTCATTTCTCCAACTGGAGTCGAGTAATACTTTTGACCATATGAAATAGTTAAATCTTTAAGTGCATTTGAGGAGGATAAGGTTGAAACTGTATCACCTTTATTCTTAGATAAAACAAAGTCAGAGCAGAATACTTGAGTATATTCTTCACCAAGAATTTGCCCATTCTCATCGAAAAAAACAAGTCTATCAACGTCTGGATCAACTGCTATTCCAAAGTCAGATTTGTTCACTTTAATTGATTCTGATAAATCTGTTAAGTTTTCAGCTAAAGGTTCAGGTGTATGATTAAATACTCCTTTTATTTCTGAATTTATGATAATGTATTGTATATTAAGTCTATCGAGTAACTTAGGTATAGCTATTGATCCTCCAGAATTAATTGCATCAGCACTAACAGAGAGTTTAAGTTCTCTAATTTCATCTAGTGGCAATATTTTTAAATTTAAAATTGCATCTACATGATCATCTATAAGTCTATCATATTCTGAAATAGTTCCAAGTGACTTATTGGAGGAGAAAATATGATTTTTTGATTCTGAGTATTCAATTAATTTAGACACATCTTCTCTTGATAAAAATTCACCCTCAGAGTTAAAAAATTTTAAACCATTATACTCTTCAGGATTATGACTCGCTGTTATCATTAGTCCACCTACAGAATCATTATTTAATACCCCCCAACAAATAGTAGGAGTCGTTGATAAACCAGCATCTATAACATTGATTCCCATAGAGTTAAATGTAGAATTAACTATAGTCTGAATCATTCTTCCAGATTTTCTTCCATCTCTTCCTGTCATTACTGTCAAACTAGATGAATTGGGATTATTTTCCTTGATTAATCTGGAAAATGCAGAAATAGATGTTACAATATCAGTAGGTGTTAAATTCTCAAGATTATTCCCCCCTATTGTTCCCCTAAATCCTGATATATTTTTTATTAAAGTCATATGAAATGTAAATATATAAATTGTAAATTACACGAAATTTTATTATGAAAAATATTATTCTAATTCTCTCATCTTTTTTCCTTTTTAGTTGTAGTGATATATATCAGCCAGCTGTTGTTTCTGCAAGAAAAGAAGCATCTCAAATAGGACTTGAAATTATGAAAAATGGTGGTAATGCATATGATGCAATGATAGCAACACACCTTGCTCTAGCAGTTGTTCATCCTACTGCTGGAAACATTGGAGGAGGTGGATTCTTTGTATATCATCATAAAGATGGATCTAGTGGATCCCTAGACTTTAGAGAAATGGCTCCTGGCAATGCATTTAAAGACATGTACCTTGATGAAAATGGAGATGTAATCCCTGATATGAGTACACTTGGTGGTCCAGCTGTTGGAGTACCTGGATCAATTTCTGCAATCTATGAAATACATGCCAAGTTTGGATCTTTACCAATTGAAGATTTATTTAAACCAGCTATTAATCTTGCAAAAAATGGTTTTGTAGTTACTAAAAAACAATCAAATTCATTAGGTGGTAAATTAGAAGATTTCATAAAAGTTAATGGCGAAGAATCACTTTATTCAAAAAAATATTATGAAGGTGATACAATTAAAAATGCAAGATTTGCTGAGACACTATCCAAAATTTCAGAATATGGACCAGAAGTTTTTTATGGAGGAGAAATAGGTGAAATGATTGTTAATTCAGTCAATAAAACCGGAGGTATAATGACTATAGATGATCTGAAAAACTATGAATCTGTTTGGCGAGATCCCGTTAAATTTAAATACAAAGATTTGGAGGTAATATCAATGTCTCTTCCATCTAGTGGTGGAATTTTACTTGGTCAAATGCTTAAAGTGATTGAAGACTATGATATTAAAAGTTTTGGACATAATTCAGTTAAGACAATTCAACTTCTAGTTGAGGCTGAAAGAAGAGCATATGCAGACAGAAGTCACTTTATGGGTGATCCTGACTACATGAATCTTCCAGTTTATGAGTTAATGGATAAAGAATATGTAGTAGATAGAATGGAAAATTTTTCATGGGATAAAGCAACTCCGTCTTCAGAGGTAAAACATGGAAATATTATTGTTCAGGAGAGTGATGAAACAACTCACTATTCTATTATAGACAAGTATGGGAATTCTGTTTCTGTTACAACTACATTAAATAATAGCTATGGTTCAAAGGTCTTTGTTGAGGAGGGTGGCTTTTTCTTGAATAATGAGATGGATGATTTTAGCTCTAAGCCAGGGCATCCTAATTTTTATGGTTTGATTGGAAGTGAAGCAAATTCTATTCAACCTGGTAAAAGAATGTTAAGCTCAATGACCCCGTCAATTATCCTTAAAGATAGTAAGCCATCCTTGATAGTTGGAACACCTGGTGGATCAACAATAATAACTTCTGTTCTTCAAACGATACTTAATGTCTATGAATTTGATTTGAGTGTCCAAGAAGCTGTTAATGCCCCTAGGTTTCATCATCAATGGTTACCCGATGTTGTAATTTTTGAAGAGGGTATTATTAATAAAGAGAAAGACTCAATTCTAAAATCGAAAAGTTATTTTGTAATATCATTGCCAATTGAAGTAGATACAGGTGGAATGACTGCCAGATCTTCTATAGGTGCAGTTGATGCAATATTAATTGATGAAGAAGGAAAAGTCTCAACTGGAGCTGACTTTAGAGGTGACGACTATGGTGAAATTTTAAAATAGATCATTTAATTGGATAACACAATTCAAATTGAAGGTGCTAAAGTTCATAATCTCAAAAATCTTGATTTAGAGATTCCTAGAGAGAAACTTGTTGTTATAACAGGTTTATCTGGAAGTGGAAAGTCTTCTCTTGCATTTGATACAATACATGCAGAGGGTCAGAGAAGATATATGGAGACCTTTTCTGCATACATAAGACAATTTGTTGGAAATTATGAAAGACCTGATGTGGAAAAAATTGAGGGCCTCTCTCCTGTTATTGCAATTGAACAAAAAACAACAAGCAAAAACCCTAGATCAACAGTTGGAACAGTTACCGATATATATGATTTTATTAGACTATTATATGCAAGAATAGGTATAGGATATAGCCATAAGTCTAATTTAAAAATGGTAAAAAATACTGATGAGGAGATAATAAAATTAATTTGTGAAAAATTTATAAACCAAAGAATCATAATTCTTGCTCCGATTATTAGGTCTAGAAAAGGTCACTATAGAGACTTATTTGAAAATTTCACTAAACAGGGATTTTCAAAAGTTATAGTAGACGGAGATATACTTGATATTAAAAGAGGGATGAAACTGGATAGGTATAAAACTCACGATATCAGTTTAGTTGTTGATAATCTCTCTGTAAAAGATGATTTTGAATCTAAAAGAATTCTGTCGGAGTCAATAAAAATAGCCATGAAATATGGAAATGATACAATCTTTATTCTAGACTCAGACTCAGGAAAACCTGAATATTTCAGTAGAAATTTAATGTGTCCAGAGACAGGCATTTCATATCCTAAACCAGAGCCCAACACCTTCTCTTTTAATTCACCTAAAGGGATGTGCGAAAGTTGTAATGGCTTAGGAACAGAGTATGAGATAAATATAAAGAAATTAATTCCAGACGATTCAATATCAATCAACAACGGAGGTATTGCACCTATTGGTAAAAAAGATAACTCATGGATTCACAAACAAGTAGAGCTTATCTCAAAATATTATAACTTCTCACTTAACGATCCAATTAAAAAAGTTCCTAAAGATGCTATTGAGTTTATTCTGAGCGGAGGAAAAAAAAGTTTTACCATTAATTCAAAAGATTTAGGTGTAAAAAGAGATTATAAAATTGACTACATGGGAATTGAATCCTTTATTAAAGATCAATTAAATAATAATGAATCCAAAAACTTAAGACGTTGGGCTCTTCAATATGTTGATATTAAAAAGTGTAAGTCATGTGATGGTAGTAGGCTAAAGATTGAATCAAGGTCATTTAAGATTAATAACAAAAATATTTTTCAACTTAGCGAGATGGACCTCTCAGAGCTGAAAAGTTGGTTCAAAAAACTAAACAGTAAGTTGTCAGATAAGGAGATAAGAATCTCTGAAGAAATAACTAAAGAAATATTAATTAGAATACAGTTTTTAATTGATGTGGGTCTAGAGTACCTTACTCTCTCAAGATCATCAAGATCTTTATCAGGTGGAGAGGCACAAAGAGTTAGACTTGCAACTCAAGTTGGCTCTCAATTAGTTGGAGTTCTTTATATACTAGATGAGCCTAGTATTGGATTACATCAAAAAGATAATCTAAAATTAATTGACTCTTTAAAAAAACTTAGAGACTCTGGAAACTCTGTAATTGTAGTTGAACATGATAAAGAAATGATCATGAGCTCTGATCACATAATTGATTTAGGACCATTTGCAGGAGTAAATGGTGGTGAACTGATATATGAAGGGACTCCTGAAAATATTAAAAAATCAAAAACAATTACAGCAGATTATTTAAATGAAACTAAACAAATTAAAATTCCAAAAAAAATAAGGTCAGGAAATGGAAAATCTTTAAAATTATATGGATGTAAAGGCAATAATTTAAAAAAAATAGATGTTGAATTCCCTTTAGGAAAAATGATAGCTGTTACCGGTGTATCAGGAAGCGGAAAATCTACTCTGATTAATGAGACCCTTTATCCAATTCTAAACTCAAAAATATATAATTCAGTTAAATCACCTTTAGAATTCATAAAAATTGATGGAATTGAAAATATTGATAAAGTAGTAGAAGTTAATCAGCAACAAATTGGAAGAACTCCTAGAAGTAACCCTGCCACCTACACCGGAGTATATAGTGAAATTAGAAAACTTTTTTCTGATTCGGTAGAATCAAAAATTAGAGGTTATAAGCCAGGAAGATTCAGCTTTAATGTATCTGGCGGTAGATGTGAAAATTGTAAGGGAGGTGGAATGAAATTGATAGAAATGAACTTTTTACCAGATGTATTTGTTGAATGTGAAGTATGTAATGGCAAAAGGTTTAATAGAGAGACACTTGAAGTTAGATACAAAGGTAAATCCATTTCAGATGTATTAGACATGAGTGTTTCTAAATCTCTTGAATTTTTCTCATCCATTCCAAAAATTTATACTAAGCTTAGGGCAATTGAAAGTGTTGGATTGGGGTATATCACACTGGGACAGTCTTCTACCACACTATCAGGTGGTGAATCTCAAAGAATTAAATTAGCGAGTGAGTTATCAAAAAAAGATACTGGAAGAACTCTATATATACTTGATGAACCAACAACAGGGTTACACTTTGAAGATATTAGAATTTTATTGAATGTCTTAAATCAACTTGTTGATAAAGGCAACACAATAATTATAATTGAACATAATTTAGATGTTATTAAACAAGTTGATCATATCATCGATATAGGTCCTGAAGGAGGTAAAAATGGAGGGAGGCTAATAGATAGTGGAAGTCCAATTAATATTATTAAAAACAATAAAGGGTATACAGCGAAATATCTTTCAAAAGAATATAATTAATGAGATTTTTAGTAAATATTTTAACAATTGGGACTTTAATTATTTCTCCACTGCTAAAAAGTCAAGACATTAACTCCTATAATGTCAATGCTAGTCTAAATATTGATGAGAAAAGTATTGAGGTTAGTCAGTTAATGAAATTTAAAAATACCTCTAACATAATTTTAAACGAAATATTTCTAGAGGATTGGTCAAATTCATATATCAACAATGAAACAAAACTTGCTAAGAGAATTTCTGATGAATACTCGAGGAGCTTTTCTTTTGCCAAGAAAAAACAAAGAGGATATACATTAATAGATGAACTAAAGTCAGATAATGTGTTGTCATGGAATAGATATCAAGATCAGTTAGATTTAATAAGAATTAAATTAGAAGAACCATTAGAAATAAATGAGTCTATATCGATAGAGTTAAAATATACCATAAAGCTTCCTGATTCTAAATTTACAGGTTTTGGATATGACGATAAGAACTTTTATTTAAAAAATTGGATAATTGTATTTTCAAATATATATCAGGATGAATGGCTTAAACAGAGTAATTTAAATCTTGATGATCAATCATTAAAAGAGTCAACCTATAATTTAAATTTCTCTTATGAAGGAGATTATAATTTAAATTCCAATCTAAATAAAGTTGAGGAAAGTGTAACTAACCAAATAAAGACAGTCGAGCTATACGGTTCAGGAATTAACAATGTAAGATTAAACTTAGTTATTGAGGATGACTTTAGGTCTATATATAATGAAGATATTGAGATTGAAACAGATATATTTAGAATTTCTGATCCTTTAGAGGCAGAGATTAAATTTAACAGAGTAAGTAAGTTTGTAACAAAATATTTTGAAGACACAGATAAGTTTAAACTCTTAATACCAAAATCAGATTATGATTCAAACCCATTTTATGGACTAAATGAACTTCCAAGTTTTATAAGTCCATTTTCAGATCAATTTTTGGAGGAAATAGTTTTTCTAAAATCATTTGTCAAAAACTATTTAAATCATAAAATAAATTTAAATAAAAGAGATTCTCACTGGTTATACAATGGCCTTGAAATATTCTTGATTAATAAATATATAGGTGAATATTACCCCGAAGTTAAATTTTTGGGTAGATTATCCAGGTTTGGACTTATAAAGAACTATGAGATATCAAAAATTAACTTTAATGATCTATTCCTAAACTATTCAGAATATGTTCAAAGACTAAACCTTCACCAAGTAGATGATCAATCAAGTGAATCTTTAACTAGGATAAACGAAGAGATAGCCTCACCTTACCACTCAGGAATTGGTTTGATATATATAGAGAGTATAATTGGGGATAATGAGTTTAAGAAATTAATTAAAAATGTAAGTGTAATTAATTCACGAAATGAGTTAAATAGTCTCTTCATTAATTATCCTAAGAGTGATTTGAGATGGTTTATTAATGACTATTTAGGAAGTAGACAGACAATTGATTTAAAAATTAAGAAAATAGATACAGATGGATTTTCGGTATCTGAAAAAAATAACATTCAACTGCCCTATTCAGTTGGACTTGTTAAAAATGATTCAGTTATATATTCAGAAATATTTAATAAAACTGGTAAAATTGAACTTCCAAAAATTGATTTTGATTATGTAGCTGTAAATCCAATTATAAAATTAC
>CBFHHV010000024.1:0-13725 GCA_965655775.1 Candidatus Marisimplicoccus sp. | reverse complement strand
TCATTTTTTCCAAAGTATACTCTATAGGCTGGATCCAATTTTTTTAGGTTATAATAATCACTAACGGATTTGTCAAAGTCATTAAAATATTTCTCAAAAACATCTGGCATCCAATACCATGATGGCCCCATATCAAAGGTAAACCCCTCTGCTTTAAACTTTCTGGCACGTCCGCCAAAGGAACTATTCTTCTCAATTATTGTTACATCATATCCATTGTCAGCAAGATATGTTGCTGCTGAAATTGAAGAAAACCCAGAACCAATAATTATAATCTTTTTAGTCATTTTTGGAAGTCATGTAGTCATAAAAAATAGAACCTAAAACTACAATCATAGAGAGAATAACTATAAATACAACAAACGATTTACTCATATTTAAAATATTGAATTATAAAAGTATAAAATATCGTAGATTTAGTTCAATTATGACAGTCTTTTTAGATAAGAAATATTTATTTATAATAATATTATTTATATCGTGTAATAAAACATCAGAGAATAAGACTCAAGAAGTTTTAGAAACAAAAGGATCCATAGAGGCAATATATGAAGTCCCAATTAAGCTTAATGAAGATTTTATTTCTAATTATAATCTGGATGATTGGTCTGAATTTAAATTCTTAGAGTCATATATTTTTGTCCTTGCTAATTCAATTCCTGAATACCTTGAAAATGATGCTGCTTACCTAGATGAAACCTTAAATTCACTAAGTAGATATTCATCAGATATCTCTAAGTCAGAATTCCAACTTTATAATAATAGACCTGAAATAAAGGGAAGATTTAAGTTGCTAAATATCCAGATCCAAAAGACAAAATTAAATTTAAATGATTGGAGTAAAGAGAAAGGGCTTGAGGAATTAAATAAAATATTTATTTTTTTTAACTATTCAATCAATACAATTAAATCAATTTTAGAGGATAGTATAATTAGTTGATTTCCTTATTTAGTTTACTTTTTTGAAACTCAATCTCAGAATCTTCGATTATTCTAAATAACATCTCTTTATTATTTATTTTAAAATTAAAATCTATATGATCCGTGAGGCTATCCAGATCTTTCCAATGGACTTCTTTCAATCCAATCATATCCTTTAGTTTTTTTGAAGTAAAAGGAATAAAAGGTTCGGATATAACAGCTAAATATGAAACAATTACAAAGGATACATTAAGAATTTTTTCCACTCTTTTGGGATTATCATTTTTAATTTTCCAAGGTTCATTGTCTGCAAGATATTTGTTGCCTAATCTTGCAATATTCATAAGATCCTTAAGTGCTTCTCTAAATTTAAAATTATCCAATGAGATCATTAATTGATTCTTAAAACTTATTACCTCCTTTAAAACTTCTTGATCAGTTATATCTGTTGAGTTAGATTTTGGGATATTTCCGTCATAATATTTATCAATTAATGATAAGACCCTGTTGGTGAAATTTCCATATATAGAAACTAATTCACTATTATTTCTTGTCTGAAACTCTTTCCAGGTAAAGTCATTATCCTTTGTCTCAGGACAGGTAGCTGTTAAAACATATCTTAAAACATCTTGCATATTTGGAAACTCCACTAAATATTCATGTAACCAAACTGCCCAGTTTTTTGAAGTAGATATTTTATCTCCCTCTAGGTTAAGAAATTCATTAGCTGGAACATTTTTAGGTAGAATAAAATCCCCAAACATTTTTAACATAATTGGAAATATTATACAGTGAAACACAATATTATCTTTACCTATAAAATGAATTAAATTCGAATCAGGATTTTTCCAATAATGTTCCCAATCTTTATTATTTTTTAGTGCCCATTCCTTGGTAGATGATATATAGCCAATAGGTGCTTCAAACCAGACATAGAGAACTTTACCATCATCACCATCAACTTCAATCGGAATACCCCAGTCTAAATCTCTAGTTACAGCTCTAGGTTTAAGTCCATTATCTAGCCATGATTTAACTTGTCCAATAACATTAGCCTTCCAAATGTCTTTAGTGATCCAACCTCTTAAGAAATCTTCAAACTCATTTAGCTTTATATAATAGTGTTTTGTATTTTTTAAAATAGGAATAGAATCTGAAATTGTAGATTTAGGATTCTTCAATTCTTCAGGACTTAATGCTGAACCACATTTCTCACATTGGTCACCATAAGCTCCTTCTGAACCACACACAGGACAATCACCAGTAATATATCTATCCGCTAAAAATTGATTTTCATTTATATCAAAAAATTGTTCAGACTCTATTAATGAAAACAGATTCTTTTCTTTTAATAAATTAAATAAATCTATTGATGTTTCGTGATGAATTTTTTTTGATGTTCTGGAATAATTATCAAATGAAATACCAAATTCTTGGAAAGATGATTTAATCATTTCATCATATTTATCAATTAATTCTTTTGGGCTTATGGATGCTTTTTTTGAAGCTAATGATATAGCTACACCATGCTCGTCACTTCCACAAATAAATGCAACATCATTTTCAGTCAGTCTCTTATATCTTGCATATATGTCAGCAGGTATATATACACCTGCTAAATGTCCAATATGAATAGGTCCATTTGCATATGGTAAAGCAGCAGTAATCGTAAAAGTTTCCTTGCTTTTTTTCATTAAAAACTATTAATAACTATTCAAAACCAATCCAATATAAAATATTAAATTAGTAATTGAAACTATTCCTAAATGTTTTTAATTTTTGATACTGAAACCACCGGTTTACCAAAAAAATGGAGTGCTCCATTAACTGATTTTGATAATTGGCCAAGAGCAATTCAAGTTGCATGGCAGGTTCATGATTTGTCTGGAAAATGTATTTCTAATCAAAGTTATATTGTTTATCCTGATGGGTTCTCAATTCCATATGACTCAGAAAAAATTCATGGAATTTCAACACAACTAGGAAAAAAGATTGGAGTAGAAATTAGTTTTGTCCTGGATAAATTTCGTGAAGACTTAGAAAGATCAAAATTTATATGTGGTCATAACCTAAACTTTGATGAAAAAATTCTAGGTTCTGAATACTTAAGATCCAAAGGAACTAACCCTCTTCAAGACTTCCCAAAAATTGACACATGTACTGAAGAAACAGCTGGAATATGTATGCTAACTGGAGGACGAGGGAGGAAATTTAAGTTACCTACCCTTATGGAACTTTACAAGCATCTATTTAATGAAAAATTTGAGTCTGCTCATAATGCATCTGCTGATGTTGAAGCAACAGCATTATGTTTATTTAAATTATTAAAAGAGAAAAAAATTCATCCAAGATCTCTTATAAATAATAATGAAATTTTAGATGAGTTAACCAAGCTTAATCTCTCAAAAGTAATCGTTCCAGATATTAATCATATTGACTTATTTGAGGAGTCTAGAAAATTAAAAATAGATCAAAATGTTGAAAAGAATAAAGAACATGTAAAAGCTGAAATCAATAAACAGGAATTTAAATTTGGTCATCTTCATTCACATACTCAATTTTCAATACTTCAATCAACTTCAAAAATATCAGATTTATTAAAATACTCAATTGAGTATTCTCATGATGCAATAGCTATTACAGATAAATCAAATCTGATGGGCGCTTTTCATTTTATTAAAACTCTAAAAAGTTACAATGAAAATCTGGCTGATGGACAAAAATATATTAAGCCAATAGTTGGCTGTGAATTGAACATTTGTGATAATCATTTAGATAAATCTAATAGAGATGATGGTTATCAAATGATCTTTTTGGCCAAAAATAAGAATGGTTTTAGAAACTTGTCAAAGCTAAGTTCTATAGCAAATATTGATGGATTTTATTACTTACCCAGAATTGATAAAAAAATCCTTGAAGAATATTCTGAGGATATTATAGTACTCTCGGGTGGATTAAGAGGAGAGATATCATCTAAGATTTTGAATCAAGGAGAAGAAAAAGGTGAAGAATCATTAAGTTGGTGGAAGGATACATTTGGATCAGATTTTTATCTAGAGATTCAAAGACATAATCAGGAGAATGAAGATTATATAATACCAATTATTAAAGAGTTTAGCTCCAAACACGATATAAAAATTATAGCTACTAATAACACCTTTTACACTACAAAGACAGAAGCTAATGCACATGATATATTACTATGTGTTAGAGATGGTGAAAAGCAGTCAGTACCAATTGGGAAAGGAAGAGGTTTCAGATATGGACTTCCTAATGAGGAATATTGGTATAAGTCTAAAGATGAAATGTTTGAATTATTCAAAGATATCCCTGATAGTATCTATAACATATCCGAGATAATAGATAAAGTTGAACCATTTGAACTAGCAAGGGAAGTACTACTTCCAGACTTTAAAATTCCGAAAAAATTTGTTCAAAATAATGACTTTGATAACCAGAAAGGACAAAATCTTTATTTGAGACATCTAACCCTTGAGGGAGTAAAATCAAAATATAAAGAAATAGATAAAAATCTAGAAGAAAGAATAGACTTTGAACTTGATGTAATTTCTAAAACAGGTTATCCAGGGTATTTTCTAATTGTTCAGGACTTTATTAGCGCTGCAAGAGAGATGGGTGTGTCTGTTGGACCAGGAAGAGGATCAGCAGCTGGTTCAGTTGTTGCATATGCTCTTGGTATAACCAGTATAGATCCAATAAAGTATAACCTTCTTTTTGAGAGATTTTTAAACCCTGATAGAGTTAGCTTGCCTGATATTGATATAGATTTTGATGATGAAGGAAGAAATAAAGTAATTGAATATGTTGTTAATAAATATGGCTCTCAACAAGTTGCTCAAATCATAACATATGGAAGGATGGCTGCTAAGTCATCAATTAGAGATACAGGGAGAGTACTTGATTTATCACTATCTGAAGTTGATAGGATATCTAAATTAGTTCCAAACATGAAGTTAGGTGAGATTTTTTCAAAAAAAGAGACAGACTTAAAATCTGAGCTTAGAACTGATGAGTTTAGTAGAGTTAGTGAATTAAAAAAATTATATAATTCTAAAGATCTATCTGCTCAGACTCTCAAACAAGCTAGTTTATTAGAGGGTTCTCTTAGAAACACTGGAATTCATGCATGTGGAGTAATTATTACACCAAGTGATATCTCAGAATTTGTTCCCATTACCAAAGCTAAAGATTCAGATTTTTATGTTACTCAATTTGATAATTCAGTTGTTGAAGATGCAGGTTTACTTAAAATGGATTTCTTAGGTCTAAAGACACTAACCATTGTT
Organism: Candidatus Marisimplicoccus sp.; assembly: GCA_965655775.1. Taxonomy (GTDB): domain Bacteria; phylum Bacteroidota; class Bacteroidia; order Flavobacteriales; family Flavobacteriaceae; genus Marisimplicoccus. The sequence continues at coordinate 8,497 of CBFHHV010000024.1, read as the reverse complement.
AAAGATACTGTAAAGCTTATCAAATATAAGTATGATAAACAGCTATATCCAGAAGATTTTCCATTGGATGATAAAAAAACATATGAACTGTTCCAAAGAGGCGAGACAGTTGGAATTTTTCAATATGAATCACTTGGAATGCAAAAGTATTTAAAAGACTTAAAGCCTTCCAATTTTAACGATTTAATTGCCATGAATGCTCTCTACAGGCCTGGACCTTTAGAGTATATTCCGTCATTTATATCAAGAAAAAATGGATCCGAACCAATTGCATATGATATACCAGAAATGGAGGAATTTTTAAATGAAACATATGGAATAACTGTTTATCAAGAGCAGGTTATGTCTCTATCTCAGAAAATATCAGGTTTTTCAAAAGGTGAAGCTGACTTATTAAGGAAAGCTATGGGTAAAAAAATATTTTCTTTAATTGAAAAATTGAAGCCAAAATTTATGACAGGTGGACAAGAGAATGGTCATAGTGTTGAAATACTTGAAAAAATATGGAAAGACTGGGAAGCATTTGCATCATATGCATTTAATAAATCACACTCGACATGTTATGCCTTAATAGGATACCAAACAGCATATCTCAAAGCTAATTATGCTTCTGAGTATATGGCTGCTGTTCTATCTAATAACATGAATGATATAAAACAAGTTACCTTTTTTATGGAAGAATGTAAAAGAATGGGAGTTACAGTTTTAGGTCCTGACATAAACGAATCATTCTATAAGTTTAATGTCAATGAAGATAAGGCAATTCGATTTGGGATGGGAGCTATTAAAGGAGTAGGAAAAGGTGCTGTTGAAACAATTGTGAAGAATAGAAAAGATGGATCGTATAAAGATATATATGATTTTGCCAAAAGAATTGATCTTAGACTAGCAAATAAAAAAACTTTTGAAAATCTTGTATTAGCAGGTGGTTTGGACTCATTTAATAATAAAAGAGCACAATATTTCCATATGGATACTGATGGTTTAACTTTTCTGGAAAAAGCTATAAAACATGGAGCAAAACATCAAGAACTATTAAACTCATCTCAGATTAGTATGTTCGACGATGGCGCAATTGATAGCCAATTAGACTTGACAATGCCTGATTGTGATGAATGGATTAATCTAGAAAGATTAAAAAAAGAAAGAGAAGTTGTTGGGATATATATATCTGCACATCCTCTGGATGATTATATAAGAGAGATAAATAATTTTACTTCAACAGGACTCTCGTCTTTAAATGATTTAAGCCTTATAATCAATAAAGACCTATATGTAGGTGGGATTATTAATGAAGTTGAACATCTGCTAACAAAAACAGGAAATGGATTTGCAGTTTTCTCATTTGAAGACTTTAATGATCAATATCAATTTAGAATTTTTGGAGAGGATTATCTTAAATATAAACACCTACTAGTTGAGAATAAGATATTAAGACTTAGAATCTCAGTTAGGGAAGGTTGGGTTAATAGAGAAACAGGGAGATTAGGTGACCCAAGAATTCAATTTTTGAACATGGAATTATTAGATGGAATTATTGACTCAAGTTCAAAAAAAATAACTCTTAAAATAGATTCTACTACTTTAAACTTAGATGAAGTTCAAAAACTAAAAAAAACATTATTAAAGTACAAAGGTTCAAAGCCAGTTTACTTTGATATTATTGATCCAAAAAATGAATTTAAATTAAATATGATATCAGAACAGGCTAGAGTCTCAATTACCAAAGACCTTCTAGTATCTCTTGAAAAAGATGAGTTCATATATAAGCTTAATTGATATTTTCACAAGATTCATTAATTGAATTTAAACTACTATTCTCTATTAAATATTTTTCAGCTTCTTGTTTGCTATCAAATTTACTAACTAAAACTCTTAGGGTACAACTGCAATATCTATTTGACTGGTTTAGACTTAATTCATTAAAGTCTAATGAATAATTTATACACTCTTTAAATATTAATTCTTTTTCTTCTTGAGTCCAACTGGATTTTTTTATCTGATTTGTATTACAAGAGATAAAACAAATTATTGAAAGAATTGAAAGTATAGTTTTCATTAGTCTAAATTAATTTAAAAATTTTGAATTTTCTTTTTTAAAAAAATGAGTGTTGAAATAAATTATATTAAATTTGAACTGCAAAAAAACTAATAATATGGCACTAGAATTAAATGATTCAATATTTGAAGAAAAAGTATTAAAATCTGACAAGCCTGTTCTTGTTGATTTTTGGGCAGAGTGGTGTGGACCATGTAGGATGGTAGGTCCAATCATTGATGAACTCAGTAAAGACTTTGAGGGTAAAGCAGTAGTTGGTAAAATTGATGTTGATGCAAACCAAGAGTTTGCAGCTAAGTATGGAGTTAGGAATATACCAACTGTTTTATTATTCAAGGATGGAGAGCTTGTATCTAGACAAGTAGGTGTAGCTCCTAAGAAAACATATGAAGATGCAATTAATGCAGCTTTATAACTCAAAATAATTATATTTGCAACCGTTTTTGGTCTGGTAGTTCAGTTGGTTAGAATATCTGCCTGTCACGCAGGGGGTCGCGGGTTCGAGTCCCGTCCAGACCGCAATTAAACCCTCTTTATAGAGGGTTTTCTTTTTTATTATATTGTCAAAGTGAAAAAAGCTTTAATTCTAATATTCATATGCACAAATACATACTCTCAAATTTCGAACAAAAAGATTGACAGATGGGTTTCTAAAAATGAAAATTTAAAAAATTCAGTTGTTTCAATTGCAATTAAAGAACTGAATAAAAATAAAAAGATAAGAGGTATTAACATAAATACCTTTATGACTCCTGCATCTAATCTTAAGATATTGAGTGTTCTTGGTTCAATCTATGCAGGAGACACTATACCGGTCATTAAGTATAATTTTTCTAATGATACATTAAGAATATCACCTACAGGATATCCATTATTATCTCATCCAAAATATCAAAATAAAGAGTTGGAAAAATTTGTTAATTCCTTTAATCACATTGAGTATAATTTGTCAAATACTGATCTTATTAAATATGGTCCTGCATGGGCATGGGATGATCTAAGTTATTATTTCCAAGCTGAGAGATCATCTATGCCAATCTTTGGAAATGTAGTTCAAATTATTAAAAAAGAAAACGGTGATTTAATTTTGACTCCTAATAATTTTAAAATTAATCTAGATTACAATCAGAAAGAGAAAATTAATAGAGTCCTAGATGAAAATATTTTTACAGTTAATCCCTCGTTGATAAAATTAGGAGATACAATTTACCATCCTTTCATCTCATCAAATAAAGTCATAGTTGACTTACTACGTAGTTCTTTAAAAACTTCTGTCAGCCTCTCAAATAATAAACTAGACAACTATCAAGTTTTAAATAGCGATAATGTAGATGAAATTTATTCAATTATTCTAAAGAAGTCTGATAATCTAATCTCGGAAAGTTTAGCTGCTAACATTTCATTTAGAATTAATGATACAATTTCTGTTAATAAGGGCTTAGATATAATAGAAAATTCTTTTGAAAAAAGTACATCTAACCAAATGGAACTTTTTGATGGATCAGGATTATCAAGATATAATTTAATAACACCAGAAGCATTAGTTACTTCTTTGGAAAGAATATACTTATCAATTGGCCTAGAAAGAGTTAAAAGAATATTTCCAAATAATTTTATAATTGAAGATAATGAAGACTTTGTTTGGGGAAAGTCAGGAACCTTAAAAAACAATTATAACTATTCAGGCTATATAATCACTAATAAAGGAAAACAATATGTCTTTAGCATTATGATTAATCATTTTACAGAAGATTTGGATAAAATCAAGAGTGCTATTGTGGACTTTTTAATCTTCTTAAAGACAAGTTGATAAAAATCATTACATTTGCACGTTGTGTGTTGCTAAGGCAACTAAATAAGCTTTCCAATTGGAGGGCTTTTTTTTTAGTCTTCAATCAAAGGCCTCTCTAGGTTTTCACTCTCAATGCCTATAGAAGCTCTATTTGAAGTTAGCTTAGTGATGTCTTTATCAATCTTTTTAAACTCTTTATTACTAACATTATAATGATTTACTACAGTACCGAGACTATTACCCAACTTTTCATGATAAGTTAAATATGCTTTTAAATGATTCCCTAATTTTTCAATATTCATCTGAATCTCTTGAATAGACTCTTCAACTTTCATATTGTTTAATGCCTTACTTGTAACTTGAAGCATTGGGAATAAACTCATCGGAGATACTATCATTACCTTTTTTTGATATGCATATGAAACGAGGTCTCTCTGGTTAATTTTTAACGATCCAACTTTGTTATTTAGTAAGTCTTGATATAGCCCATCAGCAGGAATAAACATATAAGCATAATCTACTGTACCCTCATTAGGTCTAATATATTTTGAGGTTTCATCAATCCTGTTTTTTATATCATTTTTAAATTTTTTCTCAAGATCATTCAACTTATCCGAATCTGTTTCGTCACCTTCAATCATTTTATTATAATTATCCAAAGAGAATTTCGCATCAATAGGAATGATAAACTCACCAACTTTAATTATAGCATCAACAGCTTCATTATTACTAAATGAGTATTGCATCTGAAACAATTCAGGCGGCAAAACATTTGCTAGTAAGTTTTCTAATTGAATCTCACCTAATATCCCCCTTTGCTTTTGATTACCTAGAATTTTTTCAAGGGTTTTCATTTGATTTGCAAATGTTAACACTTGCTCATTAGTTCCTTTAATTTTTTCAAGTTCTTTAGTAACCTTCTCTAAAGTATCAGACATATTTTTTTGATCTTGTTTTGAATCTTTGATTTGATCTGCTAAATTTTTTGCAGACTCTAGCTTAAACGCTTCTACCAAATTATCAAGCTTAGATTCAATTTCTTTGTTCCTTTCCTCTGAATTAGACTCAATCTGTTTTTTAATAAAAAAATAAAGACCAAAGAGAGAACCAATTAGTATGATTATAATGAGTAAATATTCCATTAATTAAATTTAATCAAAAGACAGCTATTTCTTAGGTAATTATAAAAAAAAACCCTCAACATGTGAGGGGTTTTTTTAGTATGATGTTAATTTATTTAGGAGCAGATTCTGGTTGATAATCATAATAACCTGCCATTGGATACATTACATGTGCATAAATAGTACCTCCAAACATTACGTACGGCGCACCTGATGTAAAGTCAGTAGTCATTCCATCTAATGAGGAAGGATCAGCAGGCATTCTCATTAAATGTGGTCCTGACTCTATCCATTGACCCTCAGCTGAATCTTCTTTCATCCTTACCCCAGCCATAGTATTGTCTTCTCCCATGTCTCCGTGAAGCATCCATGCATATCCATCTTTATCCATTACTGGAGTTTCTCCAGCAAAGTATGCACCGATCCATTTAAATACCTCTGAATCTCCACATAGAGGCATAGCTTCATGTGCATCAACCCATCCATTTTCAGGGTCAGACTGTCCTCTTGGGTTAGCTGGTAAGCAAGTCCATCCATTTGACCCCTCTCTGAGAAGATTACCCCCCATGTCTGGTGGACCATCAAATACAGTTGCGTTAGAAGCTATATGATCTGGAGCAGCTGTTGAATAAGCCCATATTTGCCACTCTGCAGATGTGTGAGGCCCTTCAGGCTCTGCACTATTTGTTTGATTTTCAGCTGGCATATTACAGCTTGTAATTAATGCCAGTGATAAGATTTTATATATATATCTCATGATATTTTAATTTATTATAAATCTACAGAAAAAGGGCTAACATCCCAAAAAATAAAAAATGAACGATTAAAATATTCGTTGATACTATGAATTCTTTATTACTATCAGACTGATATATTAAGTGGAAAAAAAATGAGAAAACAAACCACCACAAATAATTTGATAATGGAACAGGATAAATTGCAAACTCCCAATAATCAAGCTTAGGAGCACTAATCTCAATTAGGAGATCTAACAGAATCATTAGAATTGAGCCAAATAATACCTTACTAATTTTTGACTTTGGAAATAATCTATGAGCAAAGTTACCTGTTATAACTATTAACAGGACCCAATTAAAACCTATTACTAGAGGAACTCCAAAAAATTTTATACCAAGATTATTTCCGTATTGATACTCACCAAAAAAAAATGAATAATTTACCCCGATAATTTCAACAATTAACCCTAACAGGAAAATAAGAGCCAGCTTTATTAAAAACCTTTTAGCAGAGTTGTTATTTACTATTAATAATAAGAGCGTCAGAGTTAAAACATACGGAGAAGATGAAAGGAAAAAATCTTTCTCATCGGATAAAATACCGAAAAAACCACTAATATTTATAAGCCAAATAATAAAAATTGAAATATTCTTCAATTCGTTATTATCAAGTAATTTTAACATATTAGTTTATTAGTTCTGAAACAATTTTCGCTGAATTTAAGCAAAGTGGAATTCCTCCTCCTGGATGAACACTACCACCACAAAAGTACAAGTTATTTATGTTTTTTGAAAAATTGGGATGTCTAACAAAAGCAGATTGTAAAGAATTACTTGAGCTCCCATATAATGATCCAAATTTTGAAAGTGTTTCAATCTCAATATCAACTGGAGTTAATATCTTCTCTTTGATTATATTATTTTCAATATCCACTTTTAAAGTTGAATTTATCTTTTTTATAATATTATTTCTGAGTTCTTTTTTAATGATTCCCCAATCTTGTCCATCATCAAATGGAGAATTTATCAATATGAACCAATTTTCACATCCTTCAGGAGCATCCTCTTTTACAATTTTTGATGTTGAACAGATATAAACAGTAGGATCATTATAAATTGATTTTTTATTAAAGATATAATCAAACTCTTTTTCCTGGTCTTTGCTAAATATTATATTATGAACGTTAAGATTTGCAAAAGATATATTCATATTCCAATAAAAAACAACAGCCGAGCTTGATGGCTGGTAATTTTTAATAAAAAAAGGCTTATTATAACCTTTTAGAAGCCAATCATAAGTTAAGCTAACATCCATATTAGAGATAATAATATCTGCTTTATGATTTATGTTATTTACCATTACCCCAATTACAGACTTATTTTTGATTATAATTTGATCAATTTCTGAATTAAAGTGAAACTTAACACCTATATCTTTTGCAAGGTTGAATAAAGAGTATGAAATATCGGATATACCTTTTTTAGGCATATAGACTCCAAGGTCATGCTCTAAATGTTGGATAATTGACATTATTCCAGAAGTTAAGTATGGGCTTGATCCATTATAAGTAGCAAATCTATTGAAGATTTGAATTAACTTTTTATCTCTGAAATATCTCTTATTCAACGAGTTTAGAGTGATAAATATGTTTAATTGTAGAATATTAATGATTGCTTTAAATGCATCTATTGATAGGTATGTTGATATTCTATGAAGTGACTTTTCTAAGAATAATTTTTTCACCAGATTGAATTTCTTTTTTGATCTAGAAATATAATGTTTAACTCTACTCTCTTCTTTACTAAATTTCTTCTTGACCTCACTAGTAAATCTTTTATTGTCGGAATATGCATTAAATGTATAACCATCATCCCAGAAATACTTACATGCTATGTCAAGCTTATCATATTTAAAATAGTCATCAATATCTACTCCTGCATCCTCAAATATATCCTCAATAAGATCGGGCATCGTAAATAACTTTGGTCCAAAATCGTGCCTAAAATTATCAATGTAAAAATCACTTAACTTCCCACCAACATTATGATTTTTTTCATAAACTTCAACATCATAACCTTTTGTTTTTAGTCTAATAGATACAGCAAGACCCGCAATTCCCGATCCAATTACTATTACTTTTCTTTTCATTTAAATTCTTTTGAGGATATAATATTAGATCTAACAAATAGCTCTTCTGAGTACCAATTATTTTTTCTTGCTTTATGAATTATTTTTAAGTGGTTTTTATCCAAGTATGCATAATCTTTCATACTTTGCTCACTTTTCCATATGCTAATAGTTGCTTGTTCTATTATTGGTAGTTCTCCTACGCCTTTATAATACTCTGCTCCTTTTCTACTATTTATGGATTTAGCAGCAGATGAGGTACTAATAAAAAAATTAATCAGTTTATTTAATCTTACTCTTGCCCTAGTTAAGACAATAATCTTTCCTTCTTTATATGAACTTTTATTTTTGAAGGGGTTTATCCCATTCCAAGATCCAATATAATTGTAGGGGTCAATTTTAATTTCGATTCGTTTTGAGGATTTGTCACTTATCTCTTGAAATAATTTATTTTCATCAATAAATTTTTTTCTAAAATCATCATTTTCCCATGACGTTATCATTATATATGATGAAAAGTCAGGTATGACACTAAAACCATCTTTTGAACCTGTGCCTAGAAGTTTAATAAACTTTAGCCCATCAAAATTTATAAGCCTTTTATTGAAAGTATAAGCCCCCATTAGCTTAAACATCCAAAATTTATTTTTTTTAAAATAA
>CBFHHV010000023.1:0-13904 GCA_965655775.1 Candidatus Marisimplicoccus sp. | reverse complement strand
TCTTCAGCAGGTGCTTCTTCAGCAGGAGCCTCATTTGCAGGAGCTTCTTCATCAGGAGCTTCTTCATCAGGAGCCTCATTTGCAGGAGCTTCTTCATCAGGAGCTTCATCATCAGGAGCTTCTTCATCAGGAGCTTCTTCAGCATTAGCTTTTTCTTTAGCTTTCGATTCTTCTAACTTTTTCTTTCTGTACTCTTCTTCTCTTTCTCTTGCCTCTTTCTTATTAGACTCGAGCACTGCATTAGCATCTTCAATTTTTTTCTCAATTTTAGCACTTTTTTCTTTCATCCAAGCATCAAATCTCTTTTTTGCTTCAGCTTCAGTGAATGCACCTTTCTTTACACCTCCATCTAAGTGCTTTTTCAATAAAACTCCAGTATATGAAAGAATAGCCTTTGCAGTACTAGTAGGCTGGGCACCTTTATCTAACCAGTTTAAAGCTGAATCAAAATTTAAATCAATTGCCGCTGGTTTTTGATTTGGGTCATAGGTCCCAATTTTTTCTAAATATTTACCATCTCTTTTAGATCTAGCATCTGCTGCAACAATCCAATAAAATGGTTTTCCTTTTTTTCCGTGTCTTTGAAGTCTTATTTTTACTGCCATAATTTTAATGTTTTGGGTACTCGACCCAGGTTACTAATTTTAGGAAGCAAATTTAACAAAATATATCATACTATTTGACTATAACTAAAAACTTGAATTAAATAATCATTATATATCTTTTATTTAGAATTCTATTTGATTAATTTTGAATTAAAATTTTACAGATGGATTATTCAAAAGAGTTTAAGAAATATGCAACTAAACACCATGGAGTAAGTTCTACTTACTATGATAAAATCGTAAGCAGTATGACTCCATATATTATTGAGGAAAGACAACTTAATGTAGCTCAGATGGATGTATTTTCAAGGTTGATGATGGATCGCATTATGTTTTTAGGAACTGCAATTAATGACAGTGTAGCTAATGTTATTCAGGCTCAATTACTTTTCTTACAGAGTACGGATTCATCAAGAGATATACAAATGTATATAAACTCACCAGGTGGTGGAGTTTATGCAGGCCTAGGAATATATGATACCATGCAATATATAAAACCTGATGTAGCAACAATATGTACTGGATGCGCTGCCTCTATGGCTGCAGTTCTTTTGTGTGCAGGTAAAAAGGGTAAAAGATCTGCTCTAAAGCACTCAAGGGTAATGATTCATCAACCTTTAGGAGGAGTTTCTGGTCAAGCTGCAGATATTGAAATTACTGCTCGTGAAATATTGAAATTGAAAGATGAACTTTATAAAATAATTTCAAAACATTCTGGTCAAACCTTTAAAAAAGTTAATGCAGACAGTGACAGGGATTATTGGATGAAGGCTGATGAAGCTCACAAGTATGGAATGGTTGATGAAGTCTTAAACAAGTAAATATGAGTGAGGAAGAAATTCTATGTTCTTTTTGTGGAAGGGCAAAATCTCAAACAAAACTTCTTATTGCTGGATTAGATGCTCACATATGTGATATATGTATATCTCAAGCAGATATGATTGTTAAAGATGATCAAACTTCGAAAGAATCAAGTGACTTTGCAGTTGAACTTAAACCACCAATAGAAATTAAAAATTTTCTTGATTTACATGTAATTGGTCAAGAACAAGCAAAAAAAACACTAGCTGTTGCTGTCTATAATCATTATAAAAGAATAAATCAAAAACAAATTCCAAATGATATTGAAATACAGAAAAGTAATCTACTTTTAGTAGGTCCAACTGGAACTGGAAAAACACTTTTAGCTCAAACAATATCTAAGTTTTTAAATGTTCCAATTGCAATTGTTGATGCAACAGTTCTTACCGAGGCTGGATACGTGGGAGAAGATGTTGAGAGTATACTAAGTAAACTACTTCAAGCAGCTGAATTTGATGTTGAAAAAGCACAGAATGGAATAGTATTTATTGATGAAATTGACAAAATTGCTAGAAAAAGTGATAACCCTTCAATTACTAGAGATGTATCAGGTGAAGGGGTCCAACAAGCAATGCTTAAGTTACTTGAAGGTACAACTGTAAATGTTCCTCCAAAGGGTGGAAGAAAACATCCCGATCAACAATTTATTGAACTGGATACTTCAAATATCTTATTTATAGCTGGTGGTGCTTTTGATGGAATAGATAAAATAATAAAGACTAGACTTAATTTACAATCTATAGGTTTTAAATCATCTGATGAAAAAGTTGTAAATGAGGATGAAGAAAATGTTCTAAAATTTGTTAATCCTCATGATATTAGATCATATGGTTTAATTCCAGAAATAATAGGTAGGCTCCCGGTTATGTGCCATTTAAACCCCCTATCAAAAGATGCCTTAAGAGATATTATGACAGTCCCAAAAAATGCTCTTGTAAAACAATATACTAGACTCTTTGAAATGGATGACATTGAATTTACTATTACACCCAGTGCTATTGACTATATTGTAGAAAGGGCATTTGAATTTAAAATTGGTGCTAGAGGTCTAAGAACTCTTTGTGAGGCAATTTTAAATGATGCAATGTTCAACCTGCCAAGTTCTGACATCAAAGAGCTAAAAATTACAAAAGTTTATGCTGATCAGAAACTTCAAAATGTAGATATATCCCATCTTAAAGCTGTTTCTTAATTAATCTTTAAAAGTTCATCAACATATTCTCTAGAATTTGAAAGTCTAGGAATCTTGTTTTGTCCACCTAGTTTATTCCTGGACCCTAACCAATCATAGAAAAGATTTTTTCTCCCTAAAATAATTTTTGGTAGCTCTAATGTAGAGTTTTTATGTCTTTTTGCTTCATAATCAGAATTTAGACTTTGTAAGCTTAAATCTAATATCTCAGTAAACTTGTTCATGTCATCTGGTTCTCTTGAAAACTCTATAATCCATTCATGAGACCCTTTAGTTTTATTACCCATAAATATAGGGCCAACAGTATAATTAGATATTTCAGATTTAGTAAGCTCTGTAGTTCTTGATAATGCCATTTCAGCATTTTCTACTACCAATTCTTCACCAAAAACATTTATGAAATGTTTTGTCCTACCTGTAACCTTAATTCTGTAAGGATTTAAACAAGTAAATTTAATGGTATCACCAATTCTGTATCTCCATAGACCAGAATTAGTAGTTATTACCATTTCATAATTTGTGTTAAGCTCAACATCTGCAAGAGAAACAATTTCATTTTCCGAACCATTTACTGGAATAAACTCATAGAATATTCCATAATCTAGCATTAACAGTAACTCGGAGGAGCTATTTTGATCTTGAATAGCAAAGAATCCCTCAGAGGCATTAAAAATTTCAAAATATTTAAAATCTTTTGATGGAAATAATTTACTGTATAAGTTTTTATATGGCTCAAAGCTAACACCTCCATGAAAATAAACTTCTGCATTTTTCCATACCTCAAGAATATCATCCTTACCTGTCTTCTCCATTACTTGTTGAAATAAGGATAGCATCCAGGAAGGAACTCCAGCAAAACTTGTTACATTTTCATTAATTGATTCTTTAATGATTGCTTTGACTTTGTCTTCCCATTCTGGAATAAGAGATGTTTTAGAGCTAGGTGTACTGCTTAATTCTGCCCAAAATGGTAAATTATCTATAATTATAGCTGATAAATCTCCATAATAACTATCATTATTTTCATAGATCTCTCTTGATCCACCAAGACGGAGACATTTTCCAACCAAAAGCTGCGAATTTATATTATTATTAAAATAAAGAGATAGCATATCCTTACCAGCTTTGTAATGACAATCCTCTAAAGATTCAAAACTTATTGGTATAAATTTACTTTTTGCATTGGTTGTTCCACTAGACTTAGCAAACCATTTAATAGGAGTTCTCCAAAATATATTTTGCTCTCCTTTCCTATTCCTTTCTATATCATTGTAAATATCCTCATACGCAACTGTTGGCACTCTTTCTTTAAAGTCATTATAATGTCTAATTGTTTTAAAATCATATTTTTTTCCAATTTCAGTATCGATTGAATAAACTATCATTTTCCTGAGCACTTCTTGTTGCACTTCAATCGGGTAATCCTTAAAAAGCTCTATTTGACTAATTCTTCTTTTTAAAAAGAATGATGCAACAGAATTAAAAATTGGAATTGGCATGGAATGTATATATTTATCATAAAAATAGTAAACATTAAAATATGTTTTCAGGAGTATTTAAAAAAATGATTTCAATTCATGATGATCCTGTTAGATATATTCTAGACTTTGGGGATGATCTGCTATTTCTTAATCAATCAATTGGTAAAAATTTTAAGATTCAAAACACAGGGTATTTTTGCCTTTCATGTCAAGATAATATTGAAATATTTGCAAATGGATTTTGTAAAAAGTGTTTTTTTGAGTCACCAATGTCTGGTGATTGGGTTATGAAACCTGAATTAAGTAAAGCTCATCTAGATATTCAAGATAGAGATCTTGAATATGAAAAGAAAATTCAACTACAAGATCATATTGTATATCTTTCAAAAACAAGTGGAATCAAGGTTGGTGTGACTAGATCAAATAATAAAACAACCAGATGGATTGATCAAGGAGCAATTGAAGCAATTGAGTTGCTAGAAGTTCCTAATAGATACCTTGCCGGCATTGCTGAAGTTAAATTAAAAGATAACTTTTCTGATAAAACTAATTGGAGAAAAATGTTAATTAATAACATTGAAGAGGGCAATATTGTTGATTCTAAAAAAGACGCTTTAGAGTTATTGGGAGATGAATTTAAAGACTATTTTAAAATAGATAGTGAAATTGTTAAGTTTAACTATTTCAGGGAGGGTCAAATTGAGAGTGTTAAGTCTGTAAGCTTAAAAAAATCAGATACTATTGAAGGAAAATTAATTGGTATTAAAGGTCAATATTTAATATTTGAAGATTCTACGGTATTTAACGTAAGATCAAATGAAGGTTACACAGTCGATATTACAATTACTTAATAAATAACTGCTCAACTTCTTCATTATTTAGATCTCTGTATTCTCCAACTTTAGTGTCAAGATGAATATCCATTATTCTTACGCGTTTTAATTTTGTAACTCTATATCCAAGAACCTCACACATTCTTCTTATCTGCCTGTTCATTCCTTGAGTTAAAATAATTTTAAATCTATTTTCATGAATCTTTTTTACAAAACATTTTCTAGTCATTTTGCCCATTATTCTGACACCTCTTCTCATTTTATCTATAAATTCAGTTGAAATTTTTTTATTGACAGTTACTATATATTCTTTTTCTTTTCTGTTTTCTGCTCGAAGAACATTATTGACTATATCTCCATCATTAGTTAGCAATATTAAACCCTCACTTTGCTTATCAATTCTCCCAATTGTAAAAAGTCTTTCTTTATGATTAATAAAGTCAATTATATTATCTTTTACTTTGTGATTACCTGTACACTCAACCCCAACAGGCTTGTTAAAAGCAATATATACCTTCTTCTTGTCTTTATATTGAATAATTTCACCATCAACTGAAATCTCATCTTTAATATTTACTTTAGATCCTAGTATGGCAGCCTTACCATTTATATATACTCTTCCATCAGAAATATAACTATCTGCTTTTCTTCTTGAACAGAAACCAACTTCACTTAAGTATTTATTTATTCTTTTTTTATCCAATTCAGTTAAGTTTTATTTCCTCTTCTACTTTTAAGTTAAATTTTTTCCTAAATAACCATACACATATGTACAAAAGAGGTGTGTCTAAAATAGCAACCATTACCTTAAAAAGGAAACCTGATACTATTAAAACCAGAAATTTATCTTGAGGTAATATTTCAAAAACTATAAGAAGAGATACAATTGTAAATGTATCTACAAATTGTGATGTAAAAGTTGAAAAATTATTTCTTAACCAGAGGTGTTTTCCTTTAGTCAATCTTTTCCAAAAATGATAAACTCTAATATCTATAAATTGAGCAAATAAATATGTTAGCATTGATGCAAGTACAGCTAATGGAGCATTAAGAAAAACATTATTAAATGTGGTATCATCAATAGGAGATCCTTCAATTGCAGGTACTTGACTAGAAATAAAAATTAATAGTATTGAAAAAACAGATGCAAATATTCCTGTTATCACTACTTGATCAGCTTTTTTCTGACCATATATTTCAGATATTAAGTCTGTGATTAAAAATGTTAAAGGGTAAGGAAGAATTCCTACAGATAATTCAAAAAGCTTTACACCCATGAAATTTATATCAAAAGGATACCAATAAAATATTTTTGTAAATATTAAATTTGAAGCTACAAGAGATGTTATAAATAATCCAGCTAGAATTAAATATATTTTATTAGCAAGAGAAATTTGATTAGTTTTCATGGTATTTCAAATATATGAGAAAGATTTACTTATCTATAGGCAGTAACAAAGGTAATCGTTATTCTTTTATTAAAGAAGCTTTAAGATTAATTCAAAAAGATATAGGTGAGGTAATTTTAATATCAAAAATATATGAGACTAAATCTTGGGGATTTCAGTCTGATGATTTTCTTAATCTTTGTATAATTATCAAATCTGAATTAATACCAGCGGAACTTATAATAAAACTTAAAAACTTAGAGGAAAAAATTGGAAGAGAAAGAAATAACGAAAAGATTCAAGCAAGGGAGATTGATATTGATATATTATTTTATTCGGATGAAATTGTTAATCAGAAAGATCTAATAATTCCCCATCAAAGACTACATCTTAGGAATTTTGTTTTATATCCACTTAATGATATTGCAGCTGATTTTATTCATCCTATTTTATTAAAATCTGTAAATGAATTATTAGATGAGTGTGAAGATAATGACACTCCAAAAGAGTCACTATTGGGCCTTTCGTAATCCCCATTTCTGTCTAGATGAAATATCAGTGCTACAGTTATCTAGGGTCAAATCTCTTATTAGATGGGTTGGTGTTCCACCTCCTCCATCTCTAGAATTTTCAGAAACTGTAAGGCATAAATTAGTGTTGTCATTTAATACTATCTCTGCGTTATTATTAAGCTTAAATTTCTGCTTTTCATTCTTATTACATCCTCTTAATTTAAGTGTTGATGAGGCACTTGTGTTTTCTGCCTCCATACATACATCAAAAAAAGGCATGTAAAATTCATCTTCATCAATTTTTACATTATCAAAACCTTGATCGACAGAAACTTCTCCTTGATATGAATAGCATGTATGAGCTTGTAGCCCATTATCAGGATCTGCATTTAATTTTGAACCTTTAATATCAATACAATAACCTCTATTTTCATTTAATTGTTCTAATAAATATATTTCATAATAGTCATTAGATACTTGTTCAGTTTCTGAAGCTAGACTTTCATCTTCATTACTTGAATTTGATTCTGAGTTTTTTGAACATGAAATAAAAAGTAATGATATAAAAAGTATATACTTCATTAATTATATTTCTGTCTTATAAAAAAAGTCCCAAAGAACTATACCTGCAGCAACGGATACGTTTAAAGAATGCTTAGTCCCAACTTGTGGTATTTCAATAACATCATCTGAAACATTTATTATTTCATCTTGAATACCGTCCACTTCGTTTCCAAATATAAATGCATACTTATTATCCTTAACAGGTTTAAAATCTTCAATTTTAAGAGACTTGTCAGCTTGTTCTATGGAGACAACTTTAATTCCTCTCCTTTTGAGTTTTTCAATGGTATGGATTATGTCCTCTGAATACTCCCAATCAACTGATTCTGAGGAACCTAATGCTGTTTTTTCCATTTTGGGATTATCTGGAGTTGCTGTGTAGCCAGAAATTATAATTTTTTCAATCAAAAAAGAGTCAGATGTTCTAAAAATTGAACCAACATTATGGATACTCCTAATATTATCTAGAATGACAATAGCAGAGGTTTTTTTAGATTTTTTGAATTCATCTACTGACTTTCTATTTAGTTCAGTATTTTTTAATTTTCGCATTTAAGTAAAAATAAAAATATTTACATTAGCACAAATACATACTTGTGACCAAAGCTACTAAAATCACTCCTTTAATGAAGCAGTATAATGATATTAAATCTAAATATCCTAATACTATACTTTTATTTAGAGTAGGAGACTTTTATGAGACATTTGGAGAAGATGCAATCTTGGCATCGAAGGTTTTAGGTATTGTACTTACAAAAAGAGGAGCGGGATCAACAAGTGAAACCGAATTAGCTGGTTTCCCTCATCATTCAATTGAAAATTATCTGCCCAAACTTGTAAAAGCTGGAAATCGAGTAGCCATTTGTGACCAATTAGAAGACCCTAAACTGACAAAGAAAATTGTTAAAAGAGGAGTTACAGAAATTGTTACACCAGGAATTGCAATAAATGATGGAGTCTTAGATCAGAAAAAAAATAATTATTTAGCGTCCATATATTTTGAAAAAAATCAATGTGGTATTTCGTTTTTAGATGTTTCAACTGGAGACTTCTATGTCTCACAAGGAGATATTAAACTTATTGATCAATTAATAGCAAACTTTTCACCAAATGAAATTCTAATTTCAAAACCTTCTAAAAATAAATTCAATGAATTAATGGGGAGCTCTTATAATGTCTATCCATTAGATGACTGGGTATACGACAGCGAATACTCACACAATAAATTATTAAATCATTTTAAAACTAAAAGCCTTAAAGGGTTTGGAGTGGATGAAATCAAGCTAGGTACAATTGCAGCTGGTTCAATTATCCACTATCTGGATGATACAGAACACAATAATTTGAGTCATATTTCAAATCTTCAAAGAATTTTTCCAGATTCATATGTTTGGATGGATAAATTCACAATGAAAAACCTTGAGTTATTTAGTTCAAATTCAATTAACGGATTTAATCTCTCTGAGACTATTGATGACACTATTACGAGTATGGGTTCCAGAAAATTAAAAAATTGGATTGCATTTCCTTTGATAGATAAAAAAGATATCATAGAACGTCAAGAGATTGTAATTTCTATAATTAAAGACGATAATATTAGTGATATCCTGGATTTAAATTTAAGTTGTATTTCTGACATAGAGAGGCTAATGTCAAAGATAGCAACCTATAAAATCTCTCCTAGAGAACTAGTTCATTTAAAAAACTCTCTAGAAAGTGTTAAGATTATTAAAGATTCTCTCAAGAAAGGAAAAGGAAATTTAAAAAGTTTTGGAAATAGTTTTCCTAACTCAAAATCAATAGTAGATGAAATCTCAAAAACTTTAAAAGAGGATTCACCTGTTTCTGTTTTAAAAGGAGATTTTATAAATGATAACTATTCAAAAGAATTAGATGCTTTAAGAGAAATAAGATCATCAGGTAAGCAATACTTAAATCAAATCCTAGACAGAGAAACTAATAAAACAAAAATACCATCGCTTAAGATCTCTTTTAATAATGTTTTTGGATATTATATAGAGGTAAGAAATACCCATAAGGATAAGGTTCCTGAGGAATGGATAAGAAAACAAACACTAGTAAATGCGGAAAGATATATTACTCAGGAATTAAAAGAATATGAGGAAAAAATAGTTAATGCAGATGAAAAGATTAAGGACCTAGAATTAAAACTATTTCTAAAACTAATTGATAAACTACAAGATGGTCTCTCAACTTTAAAGATGATTTCAGAGAAAGTATCAATAATTGATATTTTAAATTCATTTTCTAAAAGAGCAATTAAATTTAAATATTCATGTCCAGAGATCATAAAAGAAAAAAAAATTGAAATAAAAGAGGGGAGACACCCAGTTATTGAGGCTAACCTGCCTCATGGGGAGAGATATATTCCAAATGATATTTTATTAGATAATGATCAGCAGATTATTATGATTACAGGTCCAAACATGTCAGGAAAATCAGCAATACTTAGACAGACCGCATTAGTTACAATATTAGCTCAGATTGGAAGTTTTATTCCTGCAAAAAACATGAAATTATCTATAGTTGATAGAATATTTACTCGAGTTGGAGCAAGTGATAATATCTCTATGGGAGAATCAACATTTATGGTTGAGATGAATGAGACGGCATCTATTTTAAATAACCTGACTAAGAACAGCCTTATACTTTTGGATGAGATTGGTAGAGGAACAAGTACTTATGATGGAATATCAATTGCATGGGCCATTGCTGAATTTCTTCACGAAAATAAAAATAAACCACATGTTCTTTTTGCAACACATTATCATGACTTGAATGAAATGGAATTAATATTTAAAGGAATTAAAAACTTTAATGTAAGTGTTAAAGAAACAAAAGATGATGTAACATTCCTGAGAAAACTTGTTAGAGGAGGGAGTAATCATAGTTTTGGTATCCATGTAGCTAAAATGGCAGGAATGCCGAAGTTAGTTTTAGACTCTGCGAAAAACAAACTAAAATTGATGGAAAGAAATAAACCTAAAGAATCAAAAGCTGTAGGCAAAGATGGTGATTTTCAACTAAGTTTTTTTGATGTCGAAGATCCAAAGATGCAAGAAATTAGAAAAATAATTGAAAATTTAGATATTGATAATCTAAGCCCAGTTGAAGCTCTTATTAAATTAAATCAGATTAAAAAAGAAATAAAAGATGAAGATTGATTTGCATGGTAAAACTCATCCAGAAAGTCTTGAACTTATTGAGGAATATATGCTCTTAAACTCTGTAAAAGGAAGCGTTAGTCTTCATGTCATTACAGGTAATTCACCAGTTATGCAAAAAAAAATTATAGATCAAATATGTAATAGATACGGATTCTCTTATTATATTCCATCACATAATCCAGGCGAGATGATTATTCAATATGAGAAACTATAAGTATCTTTTTTTATCTGTGTTATTAATCTTTATTTCTTGTTCAAAAGAAGATGAGATCAATGAACTAAATGAGACAATAGTTACACTCCAATTAGAAATTGCAAAACTTAATTCTGATATTAATGACTACGCTATTCAGATAAACCAATTAACTTCCGAGAATAATATTCAATTAGGTCAAATCAATGAATTAAATTTTCAAATTAGTGGTTTTCAGAATCAAATTGAGGAGTATATTAATCAAATAGAAGTTCTAACTGAATCAAATGAAATTTTTGAAAGTGACAATAACAATTTGACAAATCAGTTAAATGATCTTCAAGATCAATTATATTTAATTAGATCTCAAAGTGCTGAGGATGGGGTATACCTTTTTAATAAGATTGAAATTATAGATCCACCTTTTGGGGGTACAATGTGGGATCTTCCAGATTTAATTAAACCTTCTGATTACACAGTTTATTCAACATCCTCTTACCAAGGAATTTCAGATAGATTATTTTATGATAAGTCTATACCGGATTTTATTACACACCCTGCCCATGTGTATAAGGTAAATTTTGGTGATGGTCTTTCTGTAGACTTTGAAATCTACTCTGAATTTACATTAGAGGAAGCAGCTAGCATAGAACTTAAATATGCTCCTTTAATTGGTCAACTTGGAAAAGACCTTAGAAAAAATATTAAGTCTTTTGAGTTTTTAAAAGGAGAAGAAGAAGCTTCAGCTCAAAGAACTGATGATTTAAATTATGCAAATATCACATTTCATACTGGCTGGCTTGATAATATAGTATCAACAAGACCCAGCGGAGACAGGACAGAAGAATTAATGATCCATGAGTCAGCGCACCTTTCAATTGACCCATATGTTTATGGACAGGATGGATGGAATGAAGCTGTTTTACTTGATGGTAATTACCTTTCAACGTATGCTAAAGATAATCCTGACTCTGAGGATGTAGCTGAAACTTTTCAAGCGTACATAGCTGTTAAATATTTCCCTGAGAGAATTTCTAATTTATTAAGAGATACAATACTGTCTGTCTGTTTAAATAGGTTTAAATTTTTTGATACATTAAATCTTGATTTAACTATATATAAATAAAGTTTATTATTTTTAAGTATGACCAAAACAAGCAATAATTTCAAATCAGTTATTAGAAATAATATTATACAAGCAGTTGTAATTATTTTAAGTGTACTTCTATCTTTTTACTTAGAACAAAGACGACAAGTAAATATTACAAAACAAGAAAAAAACTATCTGCTAACAGACCTTACTAAAACTCTCGAGAGTGATATAGATCAGATTGAGATTATACTTGAAAGTCTTAGTAATTCTGATAAGGACCTTTTAAAATTATTAAATGACATTAATAATAATCACACTTTATTAAGTGACCGTGAGGTTGCAGAAATACTTCTACAAATACAAATTGGGACATCTTTTTTCCCTCAAGATGGTATTTTTAATGAGTTAATTGCTAATGGATCATTTAATCTAATTGAAAATGAGGAATTAAAAGCATTGCTTTTGAATATGTACACACATAAAAAAGAGAGAAACTATGCAACTTCAGTTGAAATAGATAATTTCAACTTGCTTTGGAGGAGACAAATTATGGGTAATTTTAGGATTCAATTTAACTATAATTCATATGATGGTGAGATATATGGTCAGCAGGAGTTAACCAGATTCAGATTTAATAGACAATATTACCTCTCAAATGAATTATATGGTGCATTATCACAATCTAGAATCTATGTAGGTATGTATACTAGATTTCTCAATGACCAAATAAATGAGTATCAAACTGCACTTGCACTTTCAAAGACAGAAATTGGTGAAGATTAATTTATTTATTCTTCTCAAATAATTAAATTATTTTAAATTTGCAGTTCTGCGAAAGTAGCTCAGTTGGTAGAGCATCACCTTGCCAAGGTGGAGGTCGCGGGTTCAAATCCCGTCTTTCGCTCAACGCTCGAGTGGTGGAATTGGTAGACACGTTGGACTTAAAATCCAATGAGCAGTAATGTTCGTGCGGGTTCAAGTCCCGCCTCGAGTACTTAAGAAAATCGTATCGAGCTATTTAATAGTTTGTTACGGTTTTTTTATTACCCTTCTGGCAACATATTGGCAACAAAACTTAAAATAACTACTATTAATTGTGTTTATCAAGTTTAGCCGGGTGAGCGAAATTTCCTAAATTTAATAGTATATAGTTTTAAGATGGATGCAACTCAATTAAAGCAACATTATGATAACCTGTTAAAGTAGATTTCTCAAATTAATAAATTTTGAATATAATTATCTAATCGATCTTTAGGCTTCCAGCCCAAAAGATTTAGTAAGTCATCATTTTTTCTAAGTGTTTTTTTGTAGTTACCTGGCTGATCTGGAATATTAGTTGAATTTACATCAAATCTTTTTTTAAACATTTCAAATAATTCGTTTATACTGTAGTTATTTCCTGTCCCAAGCTCCCATGCATCTTCATGCTGGTTATTTGACAATGCAATTTTAATTAACCCATCAACAATATCATGGACATGGGTGAAATCTCTTCTTTGATTTCCATCTCCAACTATTGGCAAGGGTTCACCATTTTTTACTTTTGTCTTCCAGATTCCAATTACATTACCAAATTTTTCATGTATAACTTCTCTAGGACCATATACATTGTAAAATCTTGCTATTTCTACCTTTACATCATATGTTTTTTTATAAAGTTTACATACTTCTTCTCCTAAGAATTTATACATGGCATAAGGAGAGTCAGAAGGATTAAAGTGTTTTGAAGATGATCCAGCATATACCACTTTAACATTATTTTTTTTTGCCCATTCCATAACCTTAGTTGTTCCATAAGTATTTACTCTAAAATACTCATTAGGATTTTCAAAAGAGGGTTGAACCCTAGCCATAGCAGCAAGATGAAAACATATATCAATTTGCTGCTTTATTTGATCTATTTCTTCAATATCTAAATTATAATAGCTAACTTTTTTTATTTCATTTTGTTTAGATCCAAAAGAGTAATTATCTAATGAATAGACATTGTAACC
>CBFHHV010000022.1:0-15897 GCA_965655775.1 Candidatus Marisimplicoccus sp. | reverse complement strand
AGTAAATTAAGTTGTTTATTAAACTTACTAATTAACCTAATGCCATTTTCATCTTGAATTTTTTGAATTTTTTCTTCAAGTTTTGAGATAATAGAAAAGGAAGGAAGATAATTTAGAGTTGAATTAATTTTGTAGAGTTCTAATACTAATTGCTTTATTTCAAGATAAGTATTGATTAAATTTTTTCTGATTGACTCAATTCTCTCAATTTTAATTTTTTCAAGAGTTTTATTATAAAGATTTGACTTACCTATAAGAGATTTTTCTATAGATTCATTAATTATAAATTTATCATCATTTAATTGTGACTTAAGATATTTTGGAAAATAACCTCCTCTAAAATCACTATCGACTAGACCATTTTCATAAATCATATTTAGTGTTTGATCAAATAAAGAGATAATTTCATGTCTCTTTTTAATCTTAAAATCTAAGATCTGTTTTCTAAGTCTAGATAATAGATTATTATCCATTTTTTTAAAATACTCAATCTGATCTTTATTTGATTCTTTATCAATAAAAACGCTAAAATCTTTTAAGTCATATGTAATATCCCAACTTTTATTGACGGTAATTTTAAACTTGGCAAATTCAATTAGTAAGTTTTTTAATTTTTCATTACCATCTATTTCTGAAATTAACTCATCGATTGCTAAATCTATATATATGCCGGAGTCTAACTCAACTAACGAATCTTCATTATGATGAGACTCATCTATACTACTGATAATGTTATTTGTAAAGCTATCTATTGTTATTACATTAAAATTTGAATAGTTATAGAGTATTTTTTCTAAAATTTTGGCTGACCTTTTAACAACAATTAACTCATCTAAACTTGTTTTTTTTAATACAAGTTCTTTAATTACATCATTTCTTTGTTCCTTTAAATCCAATAGATATAAAAGAATTCTATCTTTCATCTCAGCAGAGGCCTTATTAGTAAAGGTAAGAGCGAGCATTGATTTAAAATGATTATCATCTTCAGTAACCAATAGCTTTGATATAAACTCAATTGCTAGTTTGAGGGTTTTACCAGATCCTGCAGACGAATTTATAATCTTAAATGAGTAGTTCATAATTAGTGTTGAAACTTAATAAAATAATCCTAATTTTGTAAAAAAAAATTATGGCTTTCGAATTACCTAAATTAAATTATGCTTTTGACGCGTTAGAACCAAACATAGATGCAAAAACTATGGAAATTCATTATGGAAAACACCATAATGGTTACACAAATAACTTAAATAACATTATATCAGGTACTGATAATGAAGGAAAGAGTATTGAGGATATATTAAACTCTTTAGACCTTGAAAATAAAGGATTGAGAAACAACGGTGGGGGTTTCTATAATCATAATCTTTTCTGGGAAATTATGGGACCTAATGGAGTCGGAGAGCCTAGTGGAGAAATAAGTGAATCCATAAATTCAAATTTTGGTTCATTTGAAAATTTTAAAGATGAATTTAGTAAAGCAGCTGCTACAAGATTTGGCTCAGGGTGGGCTTGGCTTTGTGCACATCCAAACGGTAAAATAGAAATATGTTCAACAGCTAATCAAGATAATCCTCTCATGCCAAATGGTTGTGGTGGAAATCCGATTTTATGTCTTGATGTATGGGAGCACGCTTATTATTTAAATTATCAAAACAGAAGACCTGATTATATAAATGCATTTTTTAATGTAATTAATTGGGATGAAGTCAATAACAGATTCACAAATAAATAAAAAAAGGGGATAAATCCCCTTTTTTGCCCCAAATCTTACCATGAACTTAACCTACTTATGTTCAGGTGAACTCAATTTATATATTTTTTTTTATAAATAAAACTTATTTAGAAATTATTTTTAACTATAATGATTAATAAGCTCTTCCTGACTTACCTTCCACAAAGTTTATAAAGGCTTGATTTACTACCTTATTGCCGCCAGGTGTTGGATAGTTTCCAGTAAAATACCAGTCACCCATGTGATTTTTACATGCCTTGTGAAGATTTTCAACCTTTTGAAATATTATATCCAGTTCAACATTACAATCTAGATCCATTAGCATTTCCGACATCTTTGAAGAAATTTGTTCCGCTGTAAAATCTCTGTAAAAATCTTTAACATGATTCCTCTTATAAACTCCAAGTTTTTTTGAATCAATACACTTTTTATATGTAGAGTCTATAATCTTTTCGTATGTCATAGCATCTTTGTGAAGTTCAATTGCTGCTTTAAATGCAATAAAATCTTCAATTTTAGCCATATCTATTCCATAGCAATCTGGATATCTAATTTGAGGAGCACTAGAAACGACAACTATTTTTCTTGGATTTAGCCTAAATAGCATCTTTAAAATACTTTCTCTTAAAGTAGTTCCTCGTACAATGCTGTCATCGATAATTACAAGATTATCTGAGGTTTTTACAACTCCGTAGGTAATATCATAAACATGGGCAACAAGATCTTCCCTTCCTTTATCTTCAGAGATAAACGTTCTTAATTTGGCATCTTTAATCGCTATTTTTTCAATTCTTGGATTATGTTTCTTAGCTTTTTCTATTAAACCATAAAATGACGTTTCTGCTGTATTAGGTATAAATGAAAAAACAGTATTTGAATAATTTTTTTTTATGGATTTCTCCACTTGAGATATCAATAGACTTCCTAACATTTTTCTTTCCTTGTATATATCTGCATCTGATCCTCTTGAAAAATATATTCTTTCAAATGAACATGATTTATTTATTTTAGGTTTTAATATTTCTTTGATTGATGTCTTTCCGTCTTTTTTTATTATTAAAGCGTTTCCTCTTGGAATCTCATTTATCCGTTTAAATGATATGTCAAAAACTGTTTGAATTGCAGGTCTCTCTGAAGCTACAACTACTACCTCTTCATCCTCAAAATAATATGCAGGCCTAATACCGTGAGGATCTCTCATCACAAAAGAATCTCCGTGCCCAATCATTCCTGCTATTGCATATCCTCCATCCCATTTTTTTGAAGATTTTTTTAGTATTTTTTGTATATCAAGATTCTTTTCAATTAATGGTGGCATATCTGACTTATCTATCCCTCTCCTTTTTAATTTTTTATAACCAGCTATAACTTCTGTGTCTAAGAAGTGGCCTATCTTTTCCATTATTGTTATTGTATCAGATTGTTCCCTTGGGTGTTGACCTAATTTAACAAGGCTTTCAAATAATTCATCATTGTTTGTCATATTAAAATTCCCAGCTAGAATCAAGTTTCTGTTCATCCAATTATTTTGTCGCATAACAGGATGAACATATTCAATAGAATTTTTTCCATAGGTGCCATACCTAACATGACCCAGCATGACTTGGCCAATAAAGGGAGCCTTGTTAAAAAATTCATCCGAATCAGTACTTACTTTTTCAGATTTCAAAAATTGATTTATTTTTTTATTAATTTTTTTAAATACTGAATGAATAGCTTGTTGATCAAAAGACCTAACTCTATAAAAATATTTATCTCCAGGCTTTAAATCTAACTTTAGGCTCGCAAATCCTGCACCATCTTGGCCACGATTCTTTTGCTTCTCCATCATTAAGAACATCTTATCAATGCCATACATATGGGAGCCATATTTTTCTTTGTAGTAGTTAAGTGGCTTTTTTAGATGAACTAATGCAATTCCACATTCATGTTTTAATTGATCACTCACCTATTTTAATTTATTAATTCTTTTTTCAATATCAGACATTGACAAATTTAACAAGTTTTTGGTTGCCATATTTTCAACATTAAATGATGCTAATGAGGTTCCATAATCAATTGCAGATTTAATATACTCAAAAGAAACTTCAGATGATTGAGATAAATAGCCTGTTATTCCACCAATGAAGCAATCTCCAGCACCTGTTGGATCAATTACTCTATCTACTTCATATGCACTTGCAACATATCTTTTTTCGTAATTAAATAACTCAGCTCCATCCTTTCCTTTTTTTATTATGACATATCTAGGACCCATTTTATGAAGGACTTCTGCAGCCTTCTTTAGGTCTTGATGACCTGTTATCATCTGTGATTCCTCATCATTAATTGAAATAATATCAACGTTTGATATTACCTCCTTTACTGTATCCCAGAAATTTTCTATCCAATAGTTCATTGTGTCGAGAATTATAGCAGATGGTTTGTTGTTCAATTGGTTAATAGCAGATAGTTGAATTTCAGGATGAAGATTTCCTAGTAGAAGAATATCTGGATTTGATTTATTTTCAGAAATTATTGGATTAAAACTCTCCATTACATTAAGCTCAGTCTTTGTTGTGATTCTTTCTTTAAAATTATCAGTATATATACAACTCCAATAAAATGTCTTATTATTTTTTTCAATCTTTATGCCTGATATATCAACACCACAACTTTTTAAAAGATTTAAATCCTCTTCCTTAAAATCTTTACCAACCACAGACACGATTGAGTATTCACTACTAAAATTTTTTAGTGATAAACATATGTAAGTTCCTGCTCCACCCAGAACATTGTCAACCTTATTTTCAATAGTTTCAATGCCATCATAAGCTAATGATGCTACAACTAAAACAGATTTTTTTGACATTTTTTAAATTTATTTAATGGTGTAACCTTTATCCTCTAATAGATTTGAATTCTTAGCTGCAAGATTAGCTAAAAAATCACATCTTTCATTATAAAAATCATTATTATGTCCTTTTACCCATTGGAATTTTACTTTATGATCTTTATAAATCTCTAAAAATCTTCTCCATAAATCTGGATTTTTTTTGTTTTTAAAATCTTTTTTTACCCAATCAAATAACCAACCTTTTTCCACTGCATCTGAAACATATTTAGAATCAGTATATATTTTGACGTTACAGTTTTTAAATTTAAGATTTTCAAGACCTATTATAACAGCAAGTAATTCCATTCTATTATTAGTTGTTAGTTTGAAGCCTTGACACAACTCTTTTTTATATTCTCCATCTCCAGATAGCATCACAATTCCATACCCACCTGGCCCTGGATTTCCAATAGACGAACCATCTGTATAAATTTTTATTAGCTTACTCATTTGATTAGCAGTGATTGAATGACTTTAGGATAATATTCATATTCTAACATATGAATCTTTTCCTCTATTGATTTAGCCGTGTCATTGTCTTCAATAATTATTTTTTTTTGAAATATTATCTCACCAGAATCATATTGGTTTGAAACATAATGAATTGTTATTCCTGTTTCTGATTCATTATTTTCAATTACTTTTTTATGAATTTTTGACCCATACATTCCTCTTCCCCCATAACTTGGTAAAATCGATGGATGAATATTTATTATCTTATTTTTAAAATAATCAATGTATGTATCAGGTATTCTTCTTAAAAACCCAGCTAAAACTATTAAATCGGGATCAATAGTTTTTAATTCTTCAAATACACTAGAAGATAACTGATTATTGCTGAAGCATGAAATACTAACTTTTGAATCATCCTGACCATTAAAAAAAGGTGAGTTTTTATTGTTTGAGTATACCTTTGTAACTGATATTTCATCTAAATCTCTAAACTGATTTATAATATTTAGAGCATTTGTTCCTTTACCTGAAATAAATATTACAATTTTTTTTTTCATTTAATAATGACAAGGTCCAATATATTTGAAAAAAACTTTTTTATTTAACAAATAAAGGTATAATTTCGAATTAAAGACCAGTTTTGACAAAAGTTTTTTAATTTTGTCAACTGAACTAATAAACAAAAATATTATGTCAGATATTTCTTCAAGAGTTAAAGCAATAATAGTAGATAAATTAGGAGTAGATGAGAACGAAGTAGTTCCTGAGGCTAGTTTTACTAACGATTTAGGGGCAGACTCTCTAGATACAGTAGAGCTTATAATGGAATTTGAAAAAGAGTTCGATATACAAATTCCAGATGATCAAGCAGAAAACATTGTCTCTGTTGGTCAGGCTATTGAGTTTATAGAAAAATCAAAATAAAAATTTAATTAATGTCTTCAAGAAGAGTTGTAGTTACTGGAATGGGAGCTCTAACTCCAATTGGTAATAATCTAAATTCATATTGGAATGGTCTTATTAGTGGAACCTCTGGTTGTGCTAGTATTACTCAATTTGATGCATCAAATTTTAAAACAAAATTTGCTTGTGAATTAAAAGGGTTTGATCCTGCTGATCACTTCGAGAGAAAAGAGTGTAGAAGATATGATAAGTTTTCTCAGTATGGTATTGTTGCTGCCTCAGAAGCTATTGATGATTCAAAAATAATTGAGTCTAGTCTAAACCATGACAGGATAGGAGTAATTTGGGGAGCAGGAATTGGGGGACTAGAAACATTCCAGAATGAAGTACTAAATTTTTCTGATGGTGATGGAACCCCAAGGTTTAATCCTTTTATGATTCCTAAAATGATACCTGATATTGCTGCAGGATTAATTGCCATGAAATATGGTTTTCAGGGACCAAACTATGCTACAGTTTCAGCCTGTGCCTCATCTTCAAATGCCCTAATTGATGCTCTAACATATATAAGAGTAGGATATGCTGATGTCATTGTTGCTGGTGGATCAGAAGCTCCAGTAACTATTGCTGGTGTGGGAGGGTTTAACGCAATGCATGCATTGTCCACAAGAAATGAAAATGCTTCAACAGCATCAAGGCCATTTGATAGAGATAGAGATGGTTTTGTTCTTGGTGAAGGAGCAGGCGCATTAATCCTTGAAGAGTATGAGCATGCAGTAAATAGAGGTGCTAAAATTTATGCAGAACTTATAGGTGGTGGGCTATCTTGTGATGCTTACCACATGACAGCGCCTCATCCTGACGGAAGAGGAGCGGTTAAAGTAATGAAGAATTGTCTTGATGATGCAAATATAAATACAAGTGATGTCGACTTAATTAATATGCATGGTACTTCAACTCCTTTAGGAGATGTAGCAGAAAGTAAAGCTGTAAAAGATGTTTTTCAAGAAGATGCTTACAATCTAAATATAAATTCTACTAAATCTATGACAGGTCATTTACTTGGTGCCGCTGGAGCAGTAGAAGCTATATCATGTATTATGGCAATAAAACATGGCATTATCCCTCCTACAATTAATCATTTTAATGTTGATGAAAATATTGACCCTAAACTTAATTTTACATTTACATCCCCTCAAAAGAAACCTGTTAATATTGCAATGTCAAATACATTTGGTTTTGGCGGACATAATGCATGTGTAATATTTAGAAAGTTAGATTAGAAAAAATCCCAGTAGTATCAAAAAAGTATTTAAATTAGATTTATCCCATATTGAGAACTACAAGCTAATAGCAATTCATTCTAACATATCAATTTTCTCACTTGTATATCAACTTAATAAGTACTGTTTTACTGAGTTTGTTAGATCAAATGATGATTTAAAAGTAGATCATAAATTTATGATACCCCTTTTCAACTGGAAAAATGAAAAAAAAGGGATAAGCTTTGAGCTTTTTGAAAATAAGTTTATGGTTGAAGATAAAGATTCTGGACTAAAGGATTCTCTTTTTAGTTTGTCAATTTCAAAAGAGTTATCTTTGATAGAATCACATAAAGAAGTTGATTTCTTTATTAAACAAAATTGTTTTTTTTCAACATCAAATTTGATTGAAAAGATGTCAAATATTCAGAACATTTCACTTATTTATCGGATACCAAATAGCGAACTTCCGCAAAAATTTAATTTTGACTTATGAGGAGAATCAAAAAAACGAAAATCATTGCTACATTAGGCCCATCATCATCATCTGAAGATAATATTGAGATGCTAATTAAAGAAGGTGCGGATGTATTAAGGATTAACTTTTCTCACTCTACTCATAAAGAGGCCAAGTCACTTATCAATGTGATAAGAAAAATTAATGAAGAGTTAAATACTAACACTTCAATACTTGCTGATCTTCAAGGACCAAAACTTAGAATTGGTGAAATTAAGGCTAATACATCTCTGGGTGATGGAGATAAAATTGAAATTGAAACTGGCAAAGAATTCGTTGGAGATGAAAATAAGATTTATGTTGACTATAAAAGCTTACCAAGTGATGTTAATGTAGGAGAAAAAATATTGATTGATGATGGGAAGATAATACTTAAAATTCTCAAAACTAATAAGAAGAATAAGATTTCGGCTGAAGTAGTTCAAGGTGGGGATTTATCTTCACGAAAGGGTTTTAACCTTCCTAACACAAATATTTCTCAACCAGCACTTACAGATAAGGACATAAAAGATGCTATATTTTCGATTGAACAGAGTGTTGACTGGATTGCTCTTTCATTTGTAAGACATGAATCAGACATAAAATCATTAATTAACCTTGTAGAAGAAAATACAGATCATAGAATCCCTGTGATCGCAAAGATTGAAAAGCCTGAGGGAGTTAAAAATATTGATGATATAATGAAACACGCAAGTGGAATTATGGTCGCTAGAGGAGATCTTGGAGTAGAGATTAATCCTGCAGAAGTACCATTGATCCAAAAAAAACTTGTGGATAAGGCAAAAAAAGCAAGAATACCTGTAATAATTGCAACTCAAATGATGGAGAGCATGATGGAAAGTCTAAATCCAAACAGAGCTGAAGTCAATGATGTTGCAAATTCTGTAATGGATGGAGCAGATGCAGTTATGCTATCAGGAGAAACTTCCGTAGGAAGACATCCAATAGAAGTTGTTCAAACAATTTCAAAAATTATCGGTAAGGTTGAAAATTCAAGTTTAATTACACTTAAACATAAACATCCTAGAGACTATGACTCTGAAAGATTTATAACAAAATCTGTTTGCTATTATGCCGCAAAAGTTGCTAATGATACTAATGCTAAGGCAATAAGTACATTAACAAATAGTGGCTATACGGCATATCAAATATCTTCTTGGAGACCTAAGACACATGTGTTGGTATTTACATCAAATAAAAAAATTCTAACACAACTTAACCTTTTATGGGGTGTGAAAGCATTTTTTTATGATGGAATAGAAAGCACAGACAGGACAGTTGAGGAAATAAATAGAATTGCTGTTGAAAATAATTATCTACAAAAAGACGATAAAGTAATTAATTTAACTTCTATGCCAATTGATAAAAAAGGTATGGTTAATACACTTAGAGTTTCAAAAATCTGAATATGAAAAACATAGATCAATTATTAAATAAATATGAATTAAATGGATCAATCAATGGATGCTCTACTGGAAATAATTGGTTTGGTTCAGGAGAAAAAATTGAAAGCTTTTCTCCAGTAGATGGTAAATTAATTGGAACAATAAAATCTGGTTCAAGAACTGACTTTGATGAGATAATTAAAAATTCCAAAAAAGCATTCAAAGAGTTCAGGCAAATACCTGCACCTAAAAGAGGCGAGCTAGTTCGTCAATTTGGAAATAAATTAAGAGAGGAAAAAGAACTTTTAGGAACTCTTGTATCATATGAAATGGGGAAATCGTATCAAGAGGGACTTGGAGAAGTTCAAGAAATGATTGACATCTGTGATTTTGCTGTAGGACTATCAAGGCAATTGCATGGATTTACAATGCATTCTGAAAGGCCAACTCATAGAATGTATGAGCAGTATCATCCTTTAGGAATAGTGGGAATAATTTCCGCATTTAATTTTCCAGTAGCAGTTTGGAGCTGGAATGTAGCGCTTGCATGGGTTTGTGGAAACGTAACAATATGGAAACCTAGTGAAAAAACACCATTATGTAGTCTAGTATGTCAAAAAATTATTGGGGAAGTTTTCAAAGAGAATAATATTACTGAAGGAGTCTCATGTCTTATAAATGGTGATTATAAAATTGGTGAGATGCTATCTCAGTGTAAAGATATTCCGCTTGTGTCTGCAACTGGTTCAACAAGGATGGGAAAAATAGTTGCTGAAAAAGTTGGTGCAAGATTAGGAAAAACATTACTTGAATTAGGAGGTAATAATGCAATAATTGTTTCCCAAGATGCAGATTTAAAAATGACAATCATGGGTACAGTATTTGGTGCAGTTGGTACATGTGGACAGCGATGTACTTCAACAAGACGTCTAATTGTCCATGAAGATGTCTATGAGAATGTAAAAGATTCATTAGTAAAAGCTTATAATCAAATTAAAATTGGAGATCCTCTTGATTCGAATAATCATGTGGGACCACTTATTGATATTAATGCTGTCGAAGCATACAAGAGTACTATTTTTAAGGTAGATGAGCAAGGAGGTAGTTGGTTGGTTAAAGGTGGGACTCTTAATGGAGAAGAATATTCTAGTGGTTGTTATGTAAAACCTGCAATTGCTGAAGTTAATCATTCTCTTGAAATTGTTCATCAAGAAACATTTGCTCCAATATTATATCTTATAAAATATAAAGGAGATATTCAAAACGCAATAGATATTCAAAATGAAGTTGATCAGGGATTATCATCTGCAATTATGACCAACAATTTAAAGGAAGCAGAATTATTTCTCTCTCATTGGGGAAGTGATTGTGGAATTGCCAATGTTAATATTGGTACATCTGGAGCTGAAATTGGAGGTGCATTTGGTGGTGAAAAAGATACTGGTGGTGGAAGAGAAAGTGGCTCTGATGCTTGGAAAGTATACATGAGAAGGCAGACTAATACAATTAATTTTTCATCTGAACTACCATTAGCGCAGGGAATAAAATTTGATATTAACTAGTAGTTCTACTTAAACTGGTTAAGAAACCTAACGTCATTTTCGAAAAATAGCCTTATATCTGGTATTTGATAAATTAACATTGCTATTCTTTCAATGCCTAACCCAAAAGCATATCCAGTGTATTTTTCTGAGTCAATATTACAATTTTGTAGAACATTTGGGTCAACCATTCCACAGCCCATAATTTCAAGCCATCCAGTCCCTTTTGTAATTCTGTAATCAGTTTCAGTCTCTAATCCCCAATATATATCTACTTCAGCACTAGGTTCAGTAAAGGGGAAGAATGAAGGTCTAAATCTTAATTTTGATTTACCAAACATAGATTTTGTAAAATAGAGTATCATTTGTTTTAAATCAGCAAAAGAAACATTTTCGTCGACATATATTCCTTCTATTTGATGGAATATACAATGTGATCTAGATGACATTGCCTCGTTTCGGTATACTCTTCCAGGAGATATAATCTTTAGTGGAGGAGGATTATCTTCTAGGTATCTTACCTGAACAGATGAAGTATGAGTTCGTAATAAAATATCCGGATCCTGTTGGATAAAAAAAGTGTCTTGCATATCTCTAGCAGGGTGATCTTTTGGTAAATTGAGAGCTGTAAAATTATGCCAATCGTCTTCTATCTCAGGTCCTTCTGATAATTCAAAACCAACTTTAGAAAAAATATCAATAATTCTATTTTTGATTAATGTTATGGGGTGAAGTGAGCCTGATGAAATTGGAAAGCCAGGTTTAGTGTAATCCTCAGTTATTAATTTACTTGACTTTTTTATTCCTAATTTCAATTTTTCATATTTATCTGATGCTAGATTTTTTAAATCATTAATTTTTTGACCATATTCTTTTTTTTGATCAGCAGGGACATTCTTAAAACCTGTGAATAATTCATTGATTAAGCCTTTTCTACCAAGAAACTTTATTTTCATAGATTCAATCTCATCTATGTCTTGTGAATCAAAATTGTTTATGTATGAAATATATTCCTCTAGTTTTTTTATCATTATTTTTTTTAAGAAAATTAAAAGTCTATAATTAACCTTATGTATATTGCAAATATAAATTAAGTTTTATGAATTTAATTGATTTAATAATAATTGCAATAATTGGATTTGGAATAATTAGAGGATATTCAAAAGGGTTAATTATAGAATTATCAGGTTTTTTTGGAATATTCATTGCTTTTTTTATTGCAGGTAATTTTGATAATGTATTATCAGAAAAAGTGTCTTCTTATACTAGCACTAATATTGATTTTATAAATACTATCTGTTTTATTTTAATTTTTATTTTAAGCTATGTGCTTATCATATATGTTGCAAAAGGATTTACAAAATTAGCAAAGGTTGTCTATTTAGGGCTTCTAAATAGTTTATTAGGAGGTGTTTTTGGGGGATTGAAATTACTTTTAATACTCTTAATTATTGTAAAAATTATATTTTCTTTAAATCTCTTATCTAACAATGTAATTTCAGAATCATCAATAATTATTCAATTACATATTCTCTCTGAAATTCTATTTAATTCATTTGAACTAAGCCAAGAAATTTATTCAGAAAAATTAATTTAAAAATCTTAAACTTGAGACTTCAATCCAGCCCAAGGTTCCGTTATCTAGTTGAATGTTAACCCAATCTTCAATTAAGTCTACTTGTTTGACTTTTGTTCCTTCATGAAGGAGAAATTTCAATTCAGAAATTTTATTTGGTTCTGACCAGACTTCGACTTCCTTATCAAAAATAATTGCGAATTTAATGTTGATCAGTTCTTTCTTTTCATAATTAAGGTACAGTGATGATAGTGAGATTAATGCAATAAATATTGATAGAGTAAAAAAGGTTCTCTTTAGCCTAGAATCTTTCAGAAGCATATATAGTATCAATGAAATACAAAAAAGCCAAACTAAAATTACAAAAGAATATGCCCAGCCTTTCTCTGAGAATAAGTCAAGAGCAGAAATCTTAATATTTTGAATTTGAGTTATCGGAAGGTTCTCTATTTTATCAATTCTTAAATTTTGAGCAAATGATAGATTGGTTATTATATCTGTATCATTTGGAGATAGAGCTAAAGCTTTTTCAAAGTAAAAATTGCTCTCTGGAATATTATTTAACTTATAAAAAGAATTACCAATATTGAAGTATAATTCAGCACTCTCAAAACCAGAGTTGATAATTTCGAGATATCCATCAACTGCAGCCTCATAATCTCCATCAGTGTAATAATCATTTGATTGTTTGAAAATTTCATCTACTTGTTGATTATTTGAAAGAAGTATCGATAAGATTATTAAAAATATTTTCATGATTTAGTCTTCATTATTATACTAACAACTTTTTTTGCATTTTCTAGATCTTTATTCATAACTGAATCAGAAGATCTTGAGTATTTAGCTTTTTCACAATTTTCAATTAGATTAATAATCTGTGAAATATATTCAGTAGATAAGCCCTTATTTTGAGTTATCTCTTGAATTTTTTCCTTATTTAGGCTTTCCATTCTTATAGAGAACTTCAGCATTAGGCTTTTAATAATTGATTTTTCAATTATATCATAGAATTGATTTTTTTCATTTGTTAATTTTTTTGCAGAATCAATCATATTATATATTCTTTTCTCTTCATTCTTAATTGTCTCCGAATATGACTTTTTTCTATTTCTTATAAAGGCTGTAAAAGCAATAAATGCTATGGAAAGCACAAATGGGGTAGAAGATAGAATATAAAAAAGTTCTGACTCAAAAAATTTATAATCATCAAACTCATTTAAATTACCTTTTAATTTGATGAATCTAAATGAATCACCCGATGTAATGACATTTGATTCATTTGTTGTAGAAGAGTTGTTATAGGTAGGACCATCAAAGACATCAATTGTAAGTCTTGGAGACTTTAAAATTTTATATCTTTCAGTGCTTGGGTCAAAATATGAAAATTCAACTTCTTCAATAGGAAAATTTCCTTGAAACCTAGGAATGACAGTAAAATATTTTGATACTGTACCACTCATACCGGATAAATTGGTATTTATTGATTCTTCTCTCTCTGGCTCAAAAAGCTCCATCGAATTTGGGACTAACATATTGGGTAAATCAAATAACTTGAGATTCCCACTACCTTTTACTTTAAGTTCTGCTTGAAATGATTCAGTAGCTCTTAAGGATTTTTTATTTAAAATAACATCAAATTCAAATTGCCCAACTGCTCCAGTAAAACTATCTGGTTTACCATTTTCAGGAAGATCTCTTACATTGATTTTCCTCATACCAGTTGAAATAAATTGAGAAGTCTGATCGTATATTACATTACCAAAAAAATCTCGTTTATCAGTAGGAACATCAAGAACTAAATTTAAAGATAAAGGTGATATCTCTAATTCTCCTGGTTTTTGAGGATAGAGTACAACTTTCCTCCATTCTACAACATTATAATTTTGACCCCTGTAAACTTCCCTCTTTACCTTTAATTGAGGAATTTTTATTGTCTGACTCCAAAAATCTTTATAATTAGGTGTTTCAGTCTCTCTTGCATCAGATATATTAATCGGGGCCTTATAGTAAAGTTTATAAATAATTGTTATTGGTTCATTTAAGTATGGAGATCCTTTTGAGATCAATGCCCTTAACTCAATATCATCATCACTGTAGTATTGAATTACTGAATCAGATGTTTGACTTACAGAATCTGTAACTAAAACTTCAATTGGGAGAGACTTATATATTTCACCATCTATCTCAATTGATGCTTGACTTATTTTTAAATTTCCTTTTTTTAGGGGTTTAAGAAAATAAGAGTATGTTTTTGAGAAACTTCTTTCTCCATTTACATAAGAAGTTTTAATTGACTGATTTGGGCCTCCAATTATCTGGAAGTTTTCAAAATTTGGAGGTGAAAAATTATCTCCATTTTGATTCATTACAAAGTCAATCCTAAGTCTTTCATTAAGACCAAGTTTTGATTTACTTACAGATGCATCAAACTTAATCTGGGAAAAGAGAATAAATGATTTAAATATTAATAGTATTGTAAATAATTTTCTTACCAATCTTTTTCAGTTTTTTTTGATGTTTGAACTTTCTTTTTACCGGATTTTATCTTCTGATTTAAATCTTTCTCAATATTATTAACTGCTTCTAGCAGATTCTCCATCTGCTGTTTAGACAAGCCTCCTTCTTCATCTTGATTTTCATCTTTCTCTGGATCCTTTGGTTTTTCCTTTTCTGAATCTGAATCTTGATCACTGTTTTGATCTTGATCTTCATTCTCTTTTTTATCCTCAGATTTATCATTCTTCTCTTCTTCTGAATCCTCACTATTCTGGTTGTTTTGTCGTTTATCTCCCTCTAGGAATTTTTTTGCTAGGGCATAATTGTATCGAGTTTCGTCATCTTCTGAATTATTTCTTAAAGCATTTTTATAAGCTTCCACAGCCTGAGCATAATCTTTCTTTTTCATATATGAATTTCCTAGATTATGGAATGCAGAATGCTTCTCAAGATCTATTTGAGAATTTTTTTGAGTTTTAAAGTACTCTTGAATTGCTTCATCATAATTGCTGTTTTCAAAAAGAAGGTTTCCAAGATTATGAGAAGCAGTAGTTTGATTTTCATTTTTAGATATAGCTTTTCTATACTCAACTTCTGCTCCAGTGAAATTTTGTTTAATTGATTCTTTATTACCTTTAAATACGCGATTATTCGGATCACTCTGACAGTTAAGAGAGACTGCAAAAGTCAAAAAGAGTAAATGTATAATATAACTATTGCTCGTTTTCATTAAATAAATTTAGATTCTGGATCCATTTTGTTTTAGTTTGAAATATAAAAATATCCGCAATTATAAACAAAAGGGCTATTAGTATAAAAATTTGAAATTGCTGCTTATACTCAACAAATTGAGAAGTCTCAAATTCAGATTTATCAATTTCATCAAGCTTAGCTTTAACAGATTCTAGTGTTTCTTCGGTTATGTTTCCATCAATATACTCTCCACCAGAAGAACTTGCTATTTTTTTTAAAATTTCACTATTTCTTTTAGTAATAACTACTTCACCGTTATTATCCTTTTTGTAAGAATCTAGGGTACCATTAATTTTCATTGGAATTGTTGAACCGCTATCTTGCCCAACACCAATTGAAATAAGATTTATATTATTTTCAATTATTAAATTTATTATGCTCTCTGGGATATCATCATGATCTTC
>CBFHHV010000021.1:0-16413 GCA_965655775.1 Candidatus Marisimplicoccus sp. | reverse complement strand
TTGGCGTTGTTGTAAAGAGTTATTTTATTATTCTTTTGGTCGATTATAATCGAATCTGATGCATCATATTTTACATTGTCTAGAAGAACTGATTTAGTTTCTTCTTTTTCTAATGATAAAGAGTCTTGCAACAAAGAGTCTTTAGTTACCTCATTGATTTGAGAGTTTAAGAAGTTTATCCCTGAAAAAAATAAAGCTATAATAAGGATTAAATATTTTTTTTTCAAGATTTAAAATTGAGTTATCAACAAGGTACTTAACTTATTCAAAATTAATCATAATTTTAATTATAACTATTTGAAGAATGAATTCAATTAGGCTTATAGCTTTAATATTTATTACAATTACAATTAATTACTCATTTAGCCAGAGTGATGACTTCACTGTTGTAATAGATGCCGGACATGGTGGAAAAGACCCAGGAAATACTGGAAATGGATATTTAGAAAAAAAGATTGCACTGAATATCTCATTAAAATTGGGAAAACAATTAGAAAATCAAGGAATAAACGTAGTATATACAAGAAAAAAAGATGTTTTTGTAAATCTTGTTGAGCGAGCTAATATCGCTAATAAATCAAATGCTCAGTTATTTCTTTCGATACATTGTGATGCCCATACTTCGCAGGCTTACGGAGCTGGTACATTTGTCCTTGGACTTCATGCAAATCAAAGAAACTTTGAAGTTGCCAAAAAAGAAAATTCAGTAATTTTTTTTGAGGATGATTATATTAATAAATATGATGGATTTGATCCTAGTAATCCAGAATCAGTTATTGGACTTACATTAATGCAAGAGGAATATTTAGATCAAAGTATAACTGCCGCTTCATATATCCAAAATAGTTTTGTTACCAGGTTAAAAAGAAAAAATAGAAATGTAAAACAGGCTGGTTTTATTGTTCTTAAATATACTTACATGCCTAGTGTATTGATTGAAACGGGTTTTTTAACTAATAAAAGTGAAGGTTCATACTTAAATTCAAATGAAGGTCAAACAGAAATGGCTGATGCTATTTCAAAGGCTGTTGTAAAATATAGAGATGATTTTTATAAAAATTTATCAACTTCAAATCTTTTAGAAGATGGAAACACAGATTTTATTTATTATAGAGTTCAAATAGCTGCAAGTAATAAACTCTTAGAGTTAAAGCCATACAACTTTAAGGGGTTAAATGCCGTTGATGTTGTTAGGGAAGGAGAGATTTATAAATATCTGTATGGAAAACATAAAACTTTAGAAGAAGCAAATAAGGCTTTAAGAACTGCAAAGAATTATGGATTCAATTCATCTTTTTTAGTAACATATCAAAATAATAAGATTCAAAGACTTAATTGAGATTACATATAATAATTAACTAACTAAATTATTCTTATTTTTACATTATTAAACCTGAACTAACTTGAGACTATCTAAAGAAATCAAAGCTGCATTTTTTGTTTTATTAACTATCCTTCTATTTATCTTTGGATTTAATTTTTTAAAAGGATCATCACTTCTAGATAAACAAAAAACTATATATGCTGTCTATGACGGAGTAGATGGTCTATTAGTTGGTGCCAATGTAATGATAAATGGTCTATCTATTGGAAACGTAACTGAATTAGACTTTCTTTCTAACTCAACTAAAATTTTAGTTACTCTAAAGGTTAAAGATAAATTGAATTTTTCTTCAAAAAGTACAGCCTCAATATATGAAACTGGAGTTTTAGGTGGGCTTGCTATCTCAATAGATCCAATTTTTGAAAGAGAGTCAATAGTAAAGACTGGAGACACACTTAATTCTAGTGTAAGACCTGGATTAACAGAATTAATAAATAGGCAGATTGAGCCTCTTTCAAGACAGCTGCAGAGTACAATTACAAGTGTTGACTCAATCTTCACTGGAGCCTCTAATGTCTTAAATAGGCAGACTCAAGAACAAATTAAAGAGTCTATTAATGTTTTAACATCTGCAATCAATGCTATAAATAACTCTTCAATTATTATTGAAAAAACTTTAACAGATAAGAATGCTCAAATTAATAATACTATAGATAATTTTGAAAAGATTAGTTCAAATCTATCAGAGGTGTCAGAGGAATTAAATTCTTTTGGATTATCTAACTTGCTTGCTAACCTTGAAGTTTCAGTTGATGGTATTAGTTCAATTGTAAATAAGTTAGAATCAGATAATTCTACAATTGGTAAGTTAATCAATGAAGATGAAGTTTACAATAACCTTAATTCATCAATAGAGAGTTTAAACTCTTTAATTATTGATATAAAATCAAATCCAAAAAAATATGTTCATTTCTCAGTTTTTGGTAGAAAGTAAATGATTAATATTCTACCCAACATAATATTTACGATTCTACTGATAACATCAGTTGGTTTTTTTATATATAATATCAAAAAATTAATTACTGTTATAAAACTTGGTAAACCAATTGATAGGACTGATAATCCAAAAAAAAGACTTTCTAATATGATTAGAATTGCCCTTGGTCAATCCAAAATGGTCACTAAACCAATTTCAGGATTTTTACATGTAATAGTTTATATTGGGTTTATTATAATTAATATTGAACTTCTTGAGATATTAATCGATGGGGTAACCGGTTCACATAGATTTTTTTCTAAATACTTTAATTCTAATTTTTACAACTTTTTAATTGCTTCTTTTGAGATTTTAGCATTACTAGTCTTAATTTCAGTTATTTTATTTTGGACCAGAAGAAATATAGTTAAAATAAAGAGATTTTTGAGTAATGAGATGAAGGGATGGCCAAAGTTTGATGCTGATAATATACTCTATTTTGAGATAGTCCTGATGTTACTGTTCCTCTCTATGAATGCAACTGATCTAATTCTTCAAGAGAGAAATTTTGAAGGCTACTATAAAGCTGGATCCTTTCCTGTTTCCTCTTTTATGGTTCCATTATTTGATTCATTTGAAACTTCTACTGTTTATCTATTTGAAAGAATTTTTTGGTGGCTACATATTATCGGAATTTTCTTTTTTCTAAACTATCTGTATTATTCTAAACATTTACACATTCTTTTAGCCTTTCCAAACACATACTATGCAAATCTTGAGAGTAAAGGAAAGTTTGGAATATTAGAGTCAGTTAAAAATGAAGTT
The DNA here is from genome assembly GCA_965655775.1 of Candidatus Marisimplicoccus sp. Taxonomy (GTDB): domain Bacteria; phylum Bacteroidota; class Bacteroidia; order Flavobacteriales; family Flavobacteriaceae; genus Marisimplicoccus. The sequence continues at coordinate 13,288 of CBFHHV010000021.1, read as the reverse complement.
CTATTGATGTTCTACCCTGATAAAGCATCCCAATCAAATGGAAATGTTGATAAATTTGGAGCCTCAGATGTACTTGACTTAAACTGGGTTCAATTAATGAATGCTTATTCTTGTACTGAATGTGGAAGATGTACAAGCGAGTGTCCTGCAAATCTTACCGGAAAAAAATTATCTCCAAGAAAGATTATGATGGATACAAGAGACAGACTTGAAAAGGTTTCAAAAAATATATCAGTTAATAAAGGTAAATTTGTTGATGATGGTTACAGATTATTAGACAACTACATTACTAAAGAAGAGCTGTGGGCTTGTACTTCTTGTAATGCATGTGTTGAGGCCTGCCCAATTAACATTGACCCGTTGTCAATAATTATGGATATGAGACAATACTTGATAATGGAAGAATCATCCGCTCATCCGGATTTAAATAATATGATGAATAACATTGAAAATAATGGAGCCCCATGGCCTTACAATCAACAGGATAGGGAACTATGGATCCAAGAATCCTAAAAATTAAATATGAAAAAAGAAGAAGTAGAAAATTATTTACATAAAAAAATTGAAAAAGGAGAGACAGTAAGTCCAATTTTACCTGAAGGGATTAAAAACTATTTAATAGATATTGATGGAACAATTTGTGATGATGTTCCAAATGAGGAGCCTGAAAGAATGGTTACAGCAAAGCTTTATCCTGACGCACTTGAAACTATTAATAATTGGTATGATAAAGGTCACATTATATGTTTCTTTACAGCTAGAATTGAGTCTCACAGAGAAGTTACAGAAAAGTGGTTAAAGGACAATGGTTTTAAATATCATAGTTTACTTATGGGCAAGCCTAGAGGAGGAAATTATCACTGGATTGATAATCATCTTGTAAAAGCAACAAGATATAATGGAAGATTTACAGATTTAATTGAAAAGAAAGTTACTATAGAAGTCTTTGACGACGAGGACCCAAATAAATAATAATGAAAGTACCTATTTTATCTGAATTAAAATCAAGAGGCGAAAATCCAGAATATCTATTCTGGATTGGTTGTGCTGGTAGTTTTGATGATAGATCAAAAAAGGTAACAAAAGCTTTTGTGAAAATTCTTAATAAAGCAAATATATCATATGCTATTCTTGGTAAAGAAGAATCGTGCACGGGCGATCCAGCTAAAAGATCAGGTAATGAGTTTTTATTCCAGATGAAAGCTATATCAAATATTGAGATTCTTAATTCATACGATGTAAAAAAAATAATTACAACATGCCCCCATTGTTTTAATACTATAAAAAATGAATATCCAGAACTCGGAGGAAACTATAAGGTAATTCATCATACTACTTTTATAAATGACCTTGTTAAGGATAAAAAAATTTCAATCTCTGGAGGATATTACAAAGGAAAAAAGATCACTTATCATGATCCATGTTATCTCGGCAGAGCAAATGGTATTTATGAGGCTCCTAGAGAGGTTATTGATAAATTAGATGCTGAGCTTGTTGAGATGAAAAGTTGTAAATCAAAATCCTTATGTTGTGGTGCAGGTGGTGCGCAAATGTTTAAAGAACCTGAAAAAGGAAACCAAGATATAAATATTAAAAGGTCTGAAGAGGCAATTAAAACTGATGCTAAAATTTTAGCAGTTAGTTGTCCCTTCTGCAATACAATGATGAATGACGGAATGACATCTAAACAGGAGGGTGTAGATGTAGTCGACATAGCGCAAATGATTGAAAAAGCTGAGGACTTATGATAGTTGATTTTAAAACGATGCCTGATGATTCTAGAATTTGGATATACCAATCCAACAGAGATTTTAATGAATTAGAAATAGGAGTTATAAATGATAAAACCATATCATTTCTTAATAATTGGCAGGCACATGGCAAAGACCTTGAATGTTCATATTCAATAATTGATAAAAGATTTATTATAATTGCTGTTAATGAAAGTGTCAATCCAATTGGTGGATGCTCTATTGATTTTTCTCTACAGCTAATTAGAGATATATCCAACACTATTGGAATTGACTTATTGAATAGGTTAGTAGTTAACCTTAAAATAGATAATAGAGTAGAATCATTAAATCTAAGTGATTTAAAAAATAAAATTAAAGATGGGGACTTTTCACCTGAAACTATTATATTCAACACAACTATAAATTCTAAATCTGAGCTTTTAAATAATTTTGAAATAGATATTAAATCTTCATGGCTTTCTAAATTTATATAATATGTTGAGAAACTTTTTTATAATTCTTTTTAATGTAACTTTTGTTTTTTCACAAAATTTATACGAAAATTTAGATCTTCCCGAGAAGAAGTGGGTTGATAGTGTTTACTCATCATTAACAACCGAAGAAAAAGTGTCACAACTTTTTGTTAATTGGGTTTCACCAGAACAGTCAAATTTTGAAGAAGTAAAAAAACTTGTTGTAGAAGATAAAATAGGTGGTTTAATATTTTCAATTGGTACAACAAAGTCTCATATAGATTGGCTTAATAAATTTCAGTCACTTGCAAAAACCCCTTTACTTATATCTATGGATGCTGAGTGGGGGCCATCTCAAAGACTATCAGATGTATTTGCCCATCCATGGAATATGACTCTAGGAGCAATTCAGGATAATTCTCTTGTAAGGGAAATTTCAAAAAGAATGGCAGAGCAAAATAAAGCTATAGGTGTGCATTTTAATTTTTCCCCATCTGTTGATGTCAATAATAATTCAAAAAATCCAATTATTGGAAACAGATCATTTGGTGAGGACCCTAATAATGTTTATGATAAAGCTAAGGCCTACATTCAGGGACATAAAGATGCAGGTGTCTACACTTCAATTAAGCATTTTCCTGGTCATGGAGATACTGATAAAGACTCTCATAAAACACTTCCAGTAATAAATGGTAATATGAATAGATTAAATAATGTTGAATTATTTCCATTTAAGAAACTTATTGATGATGGGCTTGCAGAATCTGTAATGTTAGCTCACCTAAGTGTTCCTGCAATTGATAAAAACTATCCTTCTTCTTTATCATCCAATACTGTTGCTAAATTATTAAGAGAGAAATATAATTTTAGTGGAATAACCGTAACTGATGCTCTAGATATGAAAGGTGTGCTTCAAGATCCTAATATAAATGTTGATTTAAGAGCTTTTGAAGTTGGTAATGATATACTTTTAATGTCTACTAGTGTCTCCTCAGGAGTTAAAGTAATTACTGACTCATATAACAAAGGAAGAATATCTGATGCTAGACTATCTAGATCTGTCAAGAAGATATTATCTCTTAAAGCAAAATCAGGTCTCAATAATTACAAAGAGATAACACCCAAAAATATTCTTGAAAAAGTAAATACACCTAAAGACTCCCTGCTATATTCAAAAGCCATGGAATCAGCAATTACTCTTGTCAAGAATAACGATGAGATTTTACCATTATCAACTAATAAAAAATACTTGCATGTATCCTTCGGTAAAAATAATAATAGTGAGTATCTAACTAATAAAATGGATTTGTATGTTGACGTTGAAAGATTTGAAAGTGATAATTACTCATCAATCTATAATAAAACTGATTATGATGCAGTTATAATATCATATCATGGTTCTAGTTCTAGTCCTTATGCTTCAAATATTATACCTGACGACATTGTTGCTAAAATAGATAATATAAGTAAGTCTAATAATGTCATCTTAAATTTATTCTTGAACCCATACAGTCTTAATTCTTTTGAATCAATTAACAATTTTGAGTCAATAATTATATCATATCAGAATAATATGATCTCACAGGAAATCTCTGCTGACCTAATGTTCGGTGTTAGATCATTTAAAGGTAAGATCCCCGTATCAAATAATTTTTTTAATGTTAATCATGGGTTAACCTTTGACAAAAAAGATATACTGGGTTTCTCTCGCCCCGTTTATGAGGGACTTGATTCAAAGAAGTTATCATTTCTTGACTCTATAGCTTTAAATAGTATAGATTCAATGATAGCTCCCGCTATTCAAATGCTTGTATCAAAAAATGGAAAAGTTATTTACAATAAAAGTTTTGGATATCACACTTATGAAAAGAAAGTCAAACTGGAAAATGATCATGTTTTTGATCTTTCATCAATAACAAAAATTATTGCCACCATGCCTTTGGTTCTTCAAGAGTATGACAAAGGTGAATTAAAATTAAATACTAAATTATCTGAACTATTTCCAAATAAAAGGCTCAAAGACAAAGGTCAAATTCCCTTAAAAGAAATGCTATCTCATTATGCTAGGCTAAGGCCATGGATTCCATTTTATGAAGAGACACTAGACAGTAAAGAAAAACCTAAATCTAGATTTTATAAATCAAATTCGAAATCTTCATTTTCTACACCAGTATCAGAAAACTTGTTTCTAAAGACAAATTATAGAGAAAAGATTTTTAAATCAATTATTAATAGCGAGCTAAGAGAGGATCTTGAATATAAATATTCTGATCTACCTTTTTATTTTTTAAAATTTTGGTTCGAGGATAAGTATAATATACCACTTAATGTTCTTGCTAATGATAGGGTATTTAAAAGACTAGGTCTAAAAAGAACAATGTTTAACCCTCATAAAAAAATAAGTCTTGACGAGATAGTACCTAGTGAAAGAGATGATTTTTTTAGATATTCTAAATTACATGGCTATGTTCATGATGAGGGCGCAGCTATGCTTGGTGGTATATCAGGTCATGCAGGCTTGTTCTCTAATTCATATGAAGTTGCGATTGTCCTACAAGCCATGATCCAGAAAGGCATGTATGATAATCTGACATTATTTTCGAACGAATCATTTGAAAAATTTAATTTTTGTTATTTCTGTGAAGATGATAATAGAAGTGGAGTAGGTTTTGATAAGCCTCAAATTGAAGGTAAGCATGCTTCAACATTTGGTGGGGTATCTAAAGAAAGCTTTGGTCATTATGGTTATACTGGCTCAATGGCATGGGCTGATCCTGAAGAAGACTTAATCTTTATCTTTCTTTCTAACAGAACTTATCCTACTAGAGAAAACACTTTGTTACAAACAAGTAATACCAGAACAAGATCACAAGAGATTGTTTATAAATCCATAATTGACTCTAAATGAAAATAGGAATTGTATGTTATCCAACTTTTGGGGGGTCAGGAGTTGTTGCTACTGAACTTGGAATTGAATTATCAAAAAGGGGTCATGAGATTCACTTTATAACGTATAGTCAACCTGTCCGTCTCGATGCTCTGTCCTCAAATTTGCATTATCATGAGGTAAATATTCCTGATTATCCTTTATTTAAATATGAGCCCTACGAGCTAGCATTATCAAGTAAGTTATATGATGTTGTCTCAAAACATAAGATAGATGTACTTCATGTTCACTATGCTATACCTCATGCATATGCAGCATATATGGCAAAAAAAATACTTAATGAAAACGGTTACAAAATTCCTATAATAACAACTCTTCATGGAACAGATATAACTCTTGTGGGAAATCATCCCTTTTATAAACCAGCTGTTACATTTAGTATCAATAAGTCTGATATAGTAACATGTGTCTCAAAAAGTTTAATGGAAGATACCAGGGAGTTTTTTGGAATTAAAAGAGATATTAAAGTAATTCCAAACTTTATAGATATTGATAAGTATGAGAGAAAACATAATATCTGTGAAGAGAACTTCATATCACAGGGTAATGAAAAGATTATAGTTCATGTAAGTAATTTCAGGCCTTTAAAAAGAATTGTTGATGTATTAAAGATCTTTGAAAAAGTAAATTTAGAAATAAGTTCAAAACTTATTATGGTAGGGGATGGCCCAGATAAGAAAAAAGCCAAAGACTATTTGAGAAAAAATAATTTAAAAAATAGAGTTATTTTTTTAGGAAAGACAAATGAGGTTGATGAGATTCTATGCTCATCAGACCTTTTTCTTCTTCCATCAGAAAAAGAAAGTTTTGGTCTTGCAGCTCTTGAGGCAATGGCCTTAAAAGTCCCAGTTATATCTACAAATACGGGAGGATTAAAAGAACTTAACATTAATGGTAACTCAGGTTTCACAAGTGACATTGGTGATATTGATTCAATGGCATCTAATGCAATTAAAATTCTCTCGGACAAATCATTAAAGAAAAAGTATAGATCTCAAGCATTTAAAAATGCTAAGAAGTATGATATAAACAAGATTATTCCTCTGTATGAGAATATCTATGATGAGGCAATAAATATTTATTAATTAGGATTGTAGATACTCTTTGCATTACTGTATATCTCTTCCTTATCAAAAGTCATTTTCTTAGTCTGGAACTTTGAATACATTTCCATTTGATCAGTGTAATGATCAGAAGATGGATCATCTGAATTACCAAAAGAAATAATGCTTTCGATCACAGGGCCATCCTCTGTAAATCTAACTAGACCTATGTACGATTCACCTGCGAATACTTTATGCTTTCCATCTTTGTATGGTCTAGAGGACATAGCTGTTATAACATCTGGGAGTCCCCAAATAGGCAATTCTTTATCACCCCTTACTAGTTTTTGAAACTCACCAAGAGTAATTTTTACTTTTCCAAAATGTTCAATTAAATAAGGTTTTATATCTGACACTGCTGATAAAATAATTTCTTTGGATACAGGCTTGTCCTCAGAGGAAAGTTTTCTAATTTGATCTGCATAGTTATAAATTAAATGATAATATAGAACCCCGTATAATCCTGCCCCAATAGAGTTGATGTCAGTCTTTCGATTCCAATTCTGAATTTCATTTACAATTTCAAATAGCTCTTGATTAGTATCTAGTTGAATTTCATCTATAAGGTTAATATCCATAAAGTTATAACTGAATTTTGATGGGAATGAATTATCATATTTGATATCCTTGAAATCATCATATGAAACCTTATCATAACTTTCAATTAATTCTATTAATCTAGTTGACCTATTATTATCGTATGTCTCGTATCCCATCCTTTCACTATAATCTTTTTCATTTGGGTTTTCGTCAGCTGATGTTGATTTAAAAGGTGAGTGGTTTGCATTGTAAATAAAACCTGATTTTGGCTGAATAACTTGTGGAAGATCTTCAATTTCATGATACTCCGTCCAAAGAGTCTCCATAGTATCTCCAGGAACTATACCTTTCCAATTATACCCCTCAGCTCTTTTTGGAATTATACCATTAGACATATAAAATATAGTATCGTATCTATCAGCATAACCAACATTAAAACCAGGAATTTGTTTCATTTTGTATGCATCATAAAATTCAGAGAAGTTTTTTGCCTTTCCCATATTCCACCATTGTTCTAATGCTTTAATATTGAAAAGTGTTGGGGTTCTAATAGAATAATATCCAGATTTATTTTTTAGTGTAGGTCCATAAATACTTTTATAATATTTGCGGTTAATCTTAATTGGAATACCTAAAATTTTTATAGTAATTTTTGCTTTATGTTTTTCAAGATCATACTCCAAATCATCAACAATGTATTTTCTTTTATTTTTCATTCTAAGTTTAAATACATCAGTTTTATCCGGATAATTAACTGTATGAGACCATCCAAGATGTTCATTTACTCCAATTAATACATTTGGAGTTCCTGGATACATGGTTCCAATAATGTTAGTGCCTTCATCACTATTTAAATGAACCTCATACCATGATGTAGGACCTTCTAATGGTTGATGAGTGTTAATTGCTAGGAATGTTTCGCCAGATTTTGTCTTACTACTATTCATGGCAATAACATTTGAACCTGTTAAATTTTGGTCTAGATACTCGTCTTGTGTGTCATTGTTCAATATTCTTCCTGCCCAATATGCTCCCTCGTTTGATATAAAAAGTTGAAGTTGGCTATACATCAACATTTTTTTGGGGGTAATGGGAAATAGTTTTTTATAAAGTACTTTATCAGGATTTGCCTTTGCATATGCATTTAACCCCTGCGCATACCCATCAACAACCTTTATGTAATCTTTTGAGATATCATCAATTTTTTCTTCTATTAAATCATTAGAGCCTATAAACTGAGATATAAAATCTGCTGGCGCACCCTTCAGACCAATATGATCTGAAAGCATAGCATTTCCCGCTAGATAAGCTTCTTGAATAGTATTAAAATCATCTTCAGCATTAACCCATGCAAGCCCATAAGCAACTTCAGCATCAGTTTGAGCGAATATATGAGGTACTCCATATTCATCTCTAACAATTTCAATACTGTTTGGATTAATTTGTGAATAACTAATTGTAGTTATAAATAATAATAATTTTAATAAACGCATTAGGATAGAATCATAGTTATAAGCCTAAAAGCTATATAGCAAGCGAATATAATTAAAATTACCTTTCTATTTTTTTCATACCATTCCATAGTCTATTTTTTTAAAATTAATGAGCTGATTGGGATAAACAATAGGAATAACCATATTTTGGTCCAAAAAGACACAATTATAGATATTAATATTAATGTAATTGTTAAAGTCCACTTTTTTTTACTTCTAATCATATATTACAAGATACAATAATTCAAAGTCTGTCATTTTTACATAAATCGACAAAAATTTGAGCTTATTTAGAATGAATTTATCTAAATCATTCACTAAAAAGATAAATTTTAATTGACTGAAATGTAACAAATTAGATGAAAAGCCCTTTTGATACTGGGATTATTACATTCATAATTTTTGTTAACTAATTGTGAACAGTTGATAATTTTTAATACTTTTTTCTTTCTTTTTAACAATTTTTTAACTTAAATTGCACTTATAAACTAAACTTAATTAACATGAAAAAAGCTTTTTTAGTTGTATTGATGTTATCCTCTAGTCTAATCTTTGCTCAGAACTCTATCTCTGGTAGTGTTTCTGACGAGAATAATAACCCAATTCCAGGAGCTACAGTTGTAGTTGAAGGAACAAACACGGGAGTTGTTACAGACTTTGATGGCAATTATCAAGTAAATGCGTCAACTGGAGATCAGTTGACTTTCTCAAGTTTGGGATTCGGTTCTCAAACTATTACAGTTGGAAACCAAAATCAGATTAATGTTACCCTAATGTCAAGTGTTGACATTCTTGATGAGGTTGTTGTCTCAGGATATCAAACTCAACAAAGAAGGTCACTTTCTGGAGCTATCGGTACTGTTGATACAGACGAGGCTTTCAAGACACAGGTAACAAATGCTGCAGAAGCACTACAAGGTAGAGTTGCTGGTGTGCAAGTTACTTCTGGTGGAGGACCTGGGGCTGCTCCCGTAATTAGAATTCGTGGTTACTCGACTACTAATGATAACTCACCTTTATATGTTATCGATGGTATTCAAACTACTGACCCTAATGTTATGAGAGACATTAACCCTAGAGATATTGAAAACATAAGTGTACTAAAAGATGGTTCAGCAGCAATTTATGGTGCTCGAGCTTCTAACGGTGTTATTGTTGTTACTACCAAAAAAGGTACGTACAACCAAGCAAACACTCTAGAGGTAGATGCTAGCTACGGTATAAGTACTGTGACTAGAGTGCCTGATATGTTAAATGTTCAGCAACATGCTGATATGACATGGCAGAGTATTCTTAACGATGGAAACACTCCATCTCACCCACAATACGGTACTGGTGCTACTCCTTCTGTTCCTATCTTTTTAAATGTACCTATTCCAAGTGGTCCTGAATACGAAGGTGCTGGTGCTAAAGTTGCACCAAATGGAACTGACTGGTTCGATGAAATATTTGACCCAGCTGAAGTTACTAATGTATCTGTTTCTGCCTCTGGTGGATCAGAACAAGGTAGATATCATATGTCAGCAAACTATTTGAAACAAGAAGGTGTTATTATTCACACTGGTTATGAAAGAGCCTCTACAAGATTAAACTCTGAGTTTAAAATTGGAGACAAATTAACTGTTGCTGAAAACTTAAATATAACATATGATAAAGAAGGTACCACTAGTGGTAACCCTATTCAAAATGCTGCATTTTCTTCTCCATTAGTTCCTGTTAGAGATACAAACGGAAATTTTGCTGGTACATATTCTAACTCTGCGAGAGTAGGTATTGCTAACAACCCGGTTGCAGATCTTTACAGAGGTAGAAATGATTACAATAAAAATTTAAGAGTTATTGGTGATATTTCAGTGAAATGGCAAATTACTCCTGAATTAGTATTTAAAACATCTGCTGGTATAACAATGAGAGACCTTAATGGTAGATCCTTTACTGCTTTAAACCCTGAACATGGTGAAGCTATTTCTAACAACACTTTATCTGAACAAACTTTTAGACAAGATTCTTGGGTTGTTACGAATTTCTTAAACTATAAGAACTCATTTGGAGATCATAATTTAGATCTATTAGTTGGTACAGAGCAAACAAAGAATAACTTCAAAGGATTTGGAGCCTTAAGAACTAACTATCTTTTCGAAGATCCTAGTTTTTACTTATTGAGTAATGGTTCTGGTGTTCCTGTCATTTCAGGTGCTAGTGCTAACTCTAACTCTATCAGTTCTTTATTAGCTACAGCTAACTGGTCATATCGTAATATTGGTGCTACTGCAACAATTAGAAAAGATGATACTTCAAGATTTGCTAAAGCAACTTCTGATGCGGTTTTCCCTTCAGCGAGTATGTTCTGGCTACTGAGTAGTGAAGATTGGTTTGATAGTTCAGTATTTGATACTCTAAAAATTAGAGCTTCTTATGGTGAATTAGGTAACCAAGAAATTGGAATCTCTAATGCAGATATCAACATTTCTAATATTAACGAATTCACTGGAGCATACGCATATGGTGGAAGCGGAGGTGCTACTGCTGGTGCTGTGATTGCTTCAAAAGGTAACCCATTACTTACATGGGAGACAATGACATCTAAAAACTTTGCGATTGATGCAGGTTTCATGGATAATAAATTAACTATGACACTTGACGTATTTGAAAACGTAACTGATGGTTTAGTGGCGCAGGATACTCAAAAAATTAGTACTACTGCAATTGATGCCTCTGCACCATATACAAACTTAGGTTCTATGAAGTCTTCAGGTTTTGATTTATCATTAAACTATGGAGATACTACATCTAATGGAGTTACATATTCGATTGCTGCTAATGCAACTAGAGCTAAGAACGAAGTAACTGAGCTAATTAGTGAGAGTTACTCTGGATTTAGTGATAGAATTGGTACAATGACTAGATCATCTGTTGGTGAGCCAATTTCTTACTTCTATGGAAGAAATGTTCTTGGTATTTTCCAAACTGAAGCTGAAGTTGCTTCTCATGCAACTCAAGATGGTGCAGGTGTTGGAAGATTCAAGTATGAAGACATCAACAATGATGGTATAATAAACGATAGTGATAGAACTAAGATAGGAGATCCTCATCCAGACTTAATTTTTGGTGTTAATGTTAATTTAGCATTCAAAAACTGGGATATGAGTATGTTCTGGAATGGTTCACTAGGTAATGATATTTTCGACTATACAGCTCTTTACTACGAAACTCCTTATTTCTTTAACGGAAATAGAAGTACTCGTGTTTTAGATTCTTGGTCTCCATCAAATACCGGTGCTGAATTACCAGCATTGAGTGAAACAACTCTTAATAGTGAGTTCTCTACTGCTAACTCATTCTTTGTTAGAGATGGTTCTTATGTTAGACTTAGATCACTTCAAATAGGTTATACATTACCTGATAATATTGCATCTAAATTAGGTGCATCTAGTGCGAGAGTGTACTATAACGGTACTAACTTACTTACTTTAACTGACTTTACAGGTCTTGATCCTGAAGTACCAAGGGGTGGAGCTTTAGATATTGGTGTATATAACGCGCAATATCCTTCGAATGCTATTTCATCTCTAGGTATTAACATTAAATTTTAACCCCAATAATAATAAATTATGAAAAAAATTCTAACAATTTTATTATCTGCATCAATCTTAGTTTCATGTTCTGATGACTTTACTGAGATTGATCCTATAGGGTCGCTAAGTGATGCTTCCCTACAGAATGCAACTGGTGTTGATCTTTTATTAACAGGTGCTTATTCAGTACTTGATGGTATAAGAAACGGTGGACCAGGTGCAGACTGGACAAAAAGTGGTGATAACTGGTGGCTTGATGCTATATCAGATGATGCTCATAAGGGATCAACTGATGGTGACCAAGCTGACTTGCTTCTTATCGAACTCTTCGACTGGGGATCTACGAATCCTTATTTCGAGGGTAGATGGCAAGCACTTTTTGCTGGTGTAAACAGAGCGAATGCTGTAATTGATTTGATCAACAATTCTGCTGATCCATCTTCTTTTTCAGTTGAGCTTGCACAAGCAAGATTCTTAAGAGGTCACTACAACTTCGAACTTCAAAGAATGTGGGTAAATGTACCTTACATTTCTGATGAAAATTATTCTGCTAGTGAATTTAATCAGCCTAACTCTGGTCCAATTTGGAACCAAATTGAAGCTGATTTTTCTGCTGCTGCAAATAATCTTCCAACTGCTAGAGGTGGAGCATATAGTGAGCCAGGTAGGCCGCTTGCGTCTGCTGCAAGAGCATATTTAGGAAGAGCTCAATTATACCAAGGAAAATGGGCTGATGCATTAGGTTCTCTTGAGTCTGTTATAAACTCAGGTGACTATGCATTAAACTCAGATTATTCTGCTAACTTCAGATCTTCTGGAGAAAACAGTACTGAGGCGATTTTCTCTATTCAATTTGCTTCTGATGGAGGTCAATCTCCACAAGGTAACAGAGGTGGAACATTAAACTTTCCAATTGGTGCAATGACAGGTGGTATGTGTTGTGGTTTTTACCAACCAACTATCGATCTTGGAAATGCATTCCAGACAGATGCTAATGGTCTTCCATTATCTAACTGGAAAACTTCTGATATAACAAATGACTATGGTATATATGAAACTGAACCATTTTCTATGCACACAGGTCCATTAGACCCAAGAATTGATTACACTATCGGAAGACGTGGAATTGATTTAAACGGTTTTGGCCCTATGACTGGTAAGGATAACATTAGAGCATCATTTACTGATATTTCTGGTCCTTACGTGAACAAGAAAAACCTTTATACTGCTGGTGATGATGCCAACAAAGGTACAGGTGGTTGGGGTGAGCAAAGAACTGGTATCAACTACCATATTTTAAGATATGCTGATGTTTTATTAATGGCTGCTGAGGCTGCTGTTGAAACAGGTGCACTTGAAACAGGTAGAGGTTATGTTAACCAAGTTAGAGCAAGAGCTAAGAACGGTCCACGTGCTGACGCTCA
>CBFHHV010000020.1:0-17885 GCA_965655775.1 Candidatus Marisimplicoccus sp. | reverse complement strand
AATAATGATTTTCAATTTATATCCTCAAATTATGATTTTACTAATACTGAACTAGAAGGACTTATAGATAAATACAAAATTTATAATAAGGGTGGAATAAAGGTAGGAGTTTTTGGGTTAGGTATTGAACTTAAGGGGCTTGTAAGCCCATTATTATATCGTGAAACCAGATATTATGATCCAGTTGATATAGCAAAGGACATTTCATCAAAACTAAAATTTGAAAAAGGATGTGATTTAGTCATTTGTATATCACATTTAGGTCATCAATATCAAAATAATAAGATTAGCGATACAGAACTTGCTAAATTGACATCAAATATTGATCTAATTATTGGTGGCCATACTCATACACTTTTGAAAGAACCATTAATTTTAAATAATTATTTGGGTGAGGAAGTTATAATTAATCAAGTTGGATCTAGTGGTATTTTTGTAGGTAAAATAGACTTTAACTTCACAAATGAGAATAAAAATTCAAATAAATCAATAGTTGAGGTATAATTTATAATTTATTGTAATTCATCATTTTATCATCTAATTATAATTATAGTAGTAGGCGTGTATAGGCCAAATGAAAAAACTGATATTAAACCATCCAAAATTGTATGTTTCACTATTAATTTATAGTCTTTAAGATCATTAAGTTCTTCTAATTTAGGAGTACCCTCAGAAATAAAACCACCAACATAGTTGTTTTGTTTTACAGTTTTTTTAAAATTCTCTTTTGGCCCATCTCCATAGATAAAAGTATGAACACTACAAGAATTCAGAAAAAACAGACAGAGAATTAGCAAAATTGATTTTGTTCTAGGCATATAATTATAAATTTAGGTAATTTTATAGTATGAAAAGGATCCTTACAATATCTGGAATGACATGCAATGGCTGTAAATTATCTATAGAAGATAAATTAAGTTCATTAGATGGAGTTGATGAAGCCCATGTAGACTTAACTAAAGGCGAAGCAGTTATTCATTCCAAGAACCCAATTAGCTTTTCATTAATATCTGATTCCTTACCACCAAAATACAAAGTAATAAGAACAGCTAGCAGTCAATACAATGAGGCAAAAAGTGTTAGTAAGATTAAACAACTTAAGCCTTTATTTATAATCCTTGCATATATATCAGTTACAAGTTTATTATTAAATTTTAAAAATTGGAATTCAACCAATGCAATGCTTGATTTTATGGGTCTATTCTATATTATTTTTAGCTTTTTTAAAATTCTTGATGTCAAGGGATTTTCAAACTCATTTAGAATGTATGATCCACTAGCAAAAATATTACCATTATATGGAATTATATACCCCTTTATTGAGATATTATTGGGTATAATGTTTTTAACAAGGATTGAAGTAGAGGTTGCTTTAATATTAACAATTATTGTTCTTGGTATTACATCTCTTGGTGTAACTCAAACACTTTTGAATAAAAAATCTATTAGCTGTGCATGTCTAGGCACAACTCTAAAGCTTCCAATGACTGAGGCAACTTTTATTGAGAATGCCTTAATGATTATAATGGCGTTTGTATTATTGAATTAATAAAAAAACCCCGAGTTTCCAAGGGGTTTTTAATTAATTTATGGTTAATAAATTAAATTATTGAGTAGCACTAATCCACAAAACTCTTTGAACAATTACCTGAGCGCCCCAACCATTTGGATTGTATTCAGATGTCTTATCCCCTTTTGGACCTTCAAAAGAAGAAGCATCAAGAGGATAATCAAGAGCACTGACTGCATCAAGTAGAGAACCGTATCCATCCCATGTCATAACTGTCGCATTATCAGATGTTACGTTTGTTATTTTAGTACCTATCCCCCATGAAGTTCTACCACCCATATCTTTATCAAAAAAAGGTTTCCATAAATTTACATTGTCCTTTACAAACCCTTGAAGATTTTCTGGTCTAGCAAAATTCCAAACACTAAACTGTGAGTCACCATTAATACTAGCTTGAATTTTGTAATGATGGACAACATAATTATTAACAAGCCCACCAGTTGCTATATCTTGATTATCAATTCCAAGAATAGCTTGTGGATTCCATTGCCCAAAATCAAGCATTTTTTCTAATGAGTCATAAACATTTATGTAAGCATGAGTCCAAGTATCATTACCAGCTGGTATTGGTCTTGCAAATAATCCCCAAGCTGAAAGTTTTCCTGAATCAATATTTGCCTGTGCAACCTTTGACCAGTATGTAGACTCTAACCTAGCTACTTCTGAAACATTCTCAGGAGAGACATTTATGTAGGTTACAGAAAAATAACTTTGCGCACTAACTGGAATGCTCACCAGTAAAAATGCAATTATTGTGATAATTTTTTTCATAATTGTGTTTTATAGTTGTTAATATTTATTTTTGAAGCCAAATTAATGTCTCAACAATTACTCTGTTTGAGAAACCGTCAGGCATTAATTCTCCAACATTTGACTTAGGGCTTGGTTGATTCCCAATCTTTCCTGCCATTGCTTTATATGCCTCAGCTAGAGTTTCATAGCCGTCCATAGTTAAAGCTGTAGAATAATCCTCAGAAACATTATTAATTTTTAATGCTGCTCCCCAATATTCTCTTCCACCCATATTTTTCTCAAACGCAGGCTGCCAAACATTTTTTTGTTCATTAACAAAAGCAAAAGCATCTGTTGGTTTTGCAAAGTTCCAAACTGTAAAATCTGCATAACCAGGAATAAATGCATTCATCACCCAATGAGTTAACCCTGAAGCATTTACATAATCAAAAGTAGCAATATCCTGAGGGTCAACCCCAATGATAGCCTTAGAGTCATAATTAGAATTAGCTGAAGCCATTTGCTCAGCAGTTTCATACCAATTTAGGAAGGCATGTGTCCATTGACTTGAACCACCACCTACTCTGGCAACTAGACCCCATCCGATCTGCTTCCCAGCATCTATATTTGACTGAGCAACTTTAGACCAATATGTAGTTTCTAACCTAGCTACTTCGGAAACATTTTCCTGAGGAACATTAAGAAAATGTATTGAAATATAGCCATAATCATCTTGAGCACTTAGCGAAAAAGAAAAGGCTAAAAATGCAATTAAAAGTAATTTTTTCATAATATTATATTTTGATTCTATTTAAAAACAAATTAACAATAAGTGTTCGTTATTTAGGTATAAGCTTTACCTTATTTAGTATAATTATCATTTTATTAATATTTGATTAACATTTTGATAATAATTTCAATTTTAATCCATGTAATTTCAATTTTAATAAAATGAAATTCTTTAGACCTTTTTTAATTTTATTGTTAGTAATGTTTCTGTTTAGTGTATTAATGAGTTTTTTATCATGACAGAGGAATTTTTCTTTCAATGCCCATATTGTTGGGAAGAGATATCAATGATATTTGATAAATCAGTTAACACAGACTCATATATAGAGGATTGTGAGGTTTGCTGTAATCCAATTGAGATCTCTTACTCTTCAGATGGAAATGATGTAACTGGTTTTTCTGCTAATTCGATTGAACAGTAGTCTAACATTTTATATATTTATTAATATGACAGAACAAGATATCTTTGAAGCCCAAAATTTATGGTCAGAGGGAATAATCAAAATGGGACAAATATCTGATGACAGACCATCACTTGAACTTTACGTAAGCGACTTTTTAGATAGACTATATAATTTTGATGATCAAGTACTCTTCAAGCCCACTAAAGCAAAGGATATTCAATTTAGAAATGATAAAAATTCTGCTATCTCGTATTTTATTGCAGGAAATGACAGGGAGTGTAATGAAGATAGAGGGTTTGCATTATCCAATTGGTCTAAGATTACCTTTGAAAACAAAGATATTATTCTAGGAGAGGATCATGCTATAGCTATGGGTAATTATACATTTGAAAATAATAATTCAAAAATTAAGGTAGAGTTCTCTTTAGGATATATAAAAGTTAATGGATTAGTAAAAATTAATCTTCATCATTCATCAATTCCATTTCAAGGATGAATTTATCCAGAATAATATCAGGAACCATGAATTGGGGAACCTGGGGGGTTAACCATTCTAAGGAAGATATGTGTAAATTAATTTTAGAATCCTTTGATTCTGGAATCAACTCATTTGATCACGCTGATATATATGGCGGTTATACTACTGAAGAATCTTTCGGAGATGCTTTTGCTGAAACTGGAATTAAAAGAGAGGATGTTTTTTTTATATCTAAATGTGGTATTATGTACCCAAGTGAAAAATTACCAGTTAAAATTAAGCATTATGACTATTCAGAAGATCACATAAATAAATCTGTTGATAATTCACTAAGAAACCTTAAAACAGATTATCTAGATTGCCTCCTATTGCATAGACCAAGCCCTTTAATGGATATTTCGATAATCGCTGATACTGTTAGGAGGTTGGTTAAAAGTGGTAAAATAAAAAGTTTTGGTGTCTCGAATTTTACAGCTAGTCAAATGGATATGTTTAAAGGAAAACTTGATATATCATATAATCAGATAAATCTTTCCTTAACCCATCTTGATCACATGTTCGATGGAACTTTAGAATATATGCAGGCAAAAGATATATTACCAATGGCTTACAGCCCATTAGGATCATATTTTAATGAAGAGAATGGTAAAATAAAAAAAGTAGTTGATAAGCTTAAAAATAAATATAGCTGTACAGACTATCAGATACTTATATCTTGGTTACTTAAACATCCATCAAAAGTTTATCCAGTAATTGGTACAACAAAATCTGATAGAATAAAAAGTACTTTAGAATCATTGAAAATTGAAATTGATTTAATTGACTGGTTTGAGATTCTAGAGGCAAGTGTTGGCAAAAGAGTCCCTTAAAAATTATTTATTTGGCCATCCATCCAATTTAATCTTTGATTTATCCAACCTTTCAGGTAATTGATTTCTGATTCATATGTAGCTCCAATAAAGTAGTTTGGCCATACGTACCTACCAAGAATAGGCCATTTATAAAAATTTTCAATTACAACATTATTTGTATTAAGATATTCCACATAAGAATCAATCTGAGATTCAATGTTTAGGTTACTTAGATTATTTGATCTATATAATTGCCACTTATCTTTCAGCTTTTCTTTAAAATATACACTCTCCATTAACCTTCTCCACCAAAAAGGAACTTGCCAAACATCTCCAGGACAAATTGAATTGAAATTATACATCCATCCTTGCGTATTTGCACCATCACAATAATCAGCATTTCCAAAAGCTAAATTAAAATCCCATATAGGCCCCATCTTAATTTTCTCATCAATATCAACGTTTATAAATGTACTCAACCTGTATCCATCTATATTCTTTGTTATTTCATTCATTATAAAAAAATCAATAAAAGAATCAATATCAATTATTGACTGATAACCTGTTTCTGGATCATCAAAATTATCAGATGACAATACTGACTCAAATTCGTTAATTATTGAAAAGATATGTCTCTTTTGATTGTTGTTAATATCACTAGGTTTTGGATAATGATATATAAAATGTGTTGGTGATTCTTCTGAAATATTTCCATTGGCATCATAGTTAGATCTAAAAGAAAAAGAGTTTTCATAACATGTTTTGCAATAATTCCATCCATCACCTGTGGTTTTATCAATTTTAATTATATAACCTCCGTTAACATTATCTCCATCAATCTTAGTAATATCAACTCTATTTTTATCCCTTTTTATTTTTTCCATTAGAACATACAAACCCTTATAGTCATTATTTATATATAGATTATAAAATTTAACATTGCTGGCTTTATATCCAATTGAATTTGAAAGATCAAAAGTTAATTTATTTCTAATTAAAGATTTATCAGAGTATGGACCATATAGTATCCAGTCTTCTTCTTCCGGAAATCCACCAAGACTTACATCTAAATCTTCTGACCAATCATCACTCTTAGTCTCGAATCCATATGATTTTTTAGGAAACATTTGAGATGAACTACCTCTTATTTCAATTCCAATTTTATAATTAGATTCAATATTGTTCTCAGAAACAATTAACTCTGCATTTATTTTTGGTTCATCAACAATTACTTGACCAACTGTTGATATCCTCATAGAAGGAAGATTATTTTCATTTGGTGCATTTTCATAAAAAGTAATTACTTCAGATTCAAGATTAACAAGGTCTGAATCATCTGGTCCATGACATGAAAAGAATAACAGTGAAGCTACTATAAAATATATTTTACAGTTAGGTAATGAAAATTTCATTGTATGTTTCATGAATGAAGTTTGCAAGTCTAAAGTCTAAGGATGTTAAACCTTCTACACTATGAGTAGTTAATTCAAAAAAAATTGTATCATAATCAATTATTATTTTAGGATGATGATCTATCTTTTCTGATCTATCTGAGACAAGGTTTGCAAAACTCATTACTTCCATAAAGGAAGACAGTTTGTAGGTTATGCTTAAAATGTTGTCACTCTCTTTCCATCCTTCTAGTGATATTAAGTGTGACTCTATGTCTTTTGTTGAAAGCTTTTTCAATTATTTAGAATTTAAATATTTCCAAATATAGTATATGGGAATTAAAATAACTGCAAAAATTATGGCATAAAATAAAAAATAAGCAAGTAGTATAAGAGCTAAACACACAAAGACAACTCTAATAATTATAGAAATTAATGGATGAGACATTAGCTCATAGTAAAAATTTAAAATTTTATTTCTAAAATTATCCATATGCTAATTTAGTGATTATGTATAGAAGTATTTCTCTTCAATTGATTTCCAAAGAAGAAGAGAAGCAACACTTTTATAGGGTGACCAAGACTCAACTAAAGAATTTACTTTAGACTGGTCTTTAATATCAATTTTATAATTGATTTTTATACTGTTCATTAACGCTAAATCACCTTTAGAAAAAATATTAATTCTCATTAGCACAAACATTAAAAACATTTCAGATGACCAAGCACCAATTCCTTTTATCGTAGTCAATTCATTTATAACTTCATGATTGGGCGCTCCTGCAAAGTCAAATTTACAGTCTTTAAAAAAAATGAACACATTTCGTATGTAAGTAGCTTTTCTGTAAGATATTCCAATAGATTGAAGATCTTTATCTTTTAATTCAATTATTTCATCATTAGATAGGCCTTCAACTTTCTTAATAAACCTCTTCTTAATTGTTATGGCAGCTTTGAAACTAACTTGTTGCTCAATTATTAGATAAGCTAGGGCAAGAGGATAGTTTTCGTTAAATCTTTCTGAAATATCAATATTATTAGAAAATTTATTTATTAGATGATCTAGGCAAGGATCTTTAGATAAATAATTATATGCTTTTTTTAACGTTTCTTGATTTAGTTCCATTGATAAAAAAAAACGATATTTGCAGTATGAAAAAAATAATTTTAAGCTTAACTCTTCTTCTGCTTTCTTGTACCGAAGATACAAAAGAAAAACTTGTAGTGTATCAATCTCCAACTTGTGGCTGTTGCTCAGGATGGGTTGCCAACATGGAAAGTAACGGTATGAATGTTGAAGCTATCAAAACAAATGACATGTATACAACAAAAGTTAATGCAGGTATTGATATGAGTCTTTCCTCATGCCATACAGGTTTTATCGGAGGATATTTTATTGAAGGCCATGTACCTTATGATGCAATTTCTAAGTTATTAAGCGACAGACCTGACATTAAAGGTATAACAGTACCTGGAATGCCCGCGGGATCAAATGTTCCGGGAATGGAGACTATTAACGAAAGAGCTAAATTTGATGTTCTTGCGGTAAACAATGATGGTTCTACTTTTGTTTGGAAACAATACGAGTAATTTATGAAATTTTTCTACTTTCTGATATTTGTATTAACCCTTTCATGTGAAAAAGAAAGGTGTTACACTGTTGAAGGTAAAGAGATTATAAACGGAGAATATTATTTGCTTCTAGAAAACACACGAGAGTTTGATAGATCAAGCAACTACTCTAGTAACAATGGTTTATATGCAGGTGTTCCCGATCCTTATGGAACTGGAAAAGTTGATAAAGAAACTTACGATTCCGTTAGTGCTGGTGATAAGTATTGTACATAAAAAAACCTGCCTAAAAAACCAAAAAAAGGCAGGTTTCGCAAATCAGATACTACATTAAGTAGTAAACATAAACTAAGTTAATTGCACGTTTATAGTATAAAATTACAATTTGAATAATCTAAAATGGATGTTTACAATTAAATTTTTTGAAGTTTTGCAAAATCATTAAAAAAAATCTTCTTTTATTACGAAATCTCTAATTATGATTAAAAAAATATTAATAATTATGATTAAAAAAATATTGATTTTAAAATTTATACCATGGTTAAGGTTAATTTTTATATACTAATTTTATCTATCATTTATTCATGTAATTCAGAGATGAATATTAATAGTATAAATCAAAATCAGTTAAATAAAGAGACTAGTCTTTATCTTAAACAGCATGCTCAAAATCCAATTAACTGGCAAAGATGGTCAAATTCAATTTTTGATGTATCTCAAGAACTTGATAAACTAATAATTGTAAGTATAGGGTATTCTAGCTGTCACTGGTGTCATGTAATGGAAGAAGAAACATTTACAAATGATTCAATTGCTAATGTTATGAATGAAAACTTTATTAATATAAAAGTTGACAGAGAAGAGAACCCTGATGTGGATCAAGCATACATGACAGCATCACAATTAATGACAGGTATGGGTGGCTGGCCTTTGAATGTAATTACTCTTCCTGATGGAAGTCCAATATATGCAGGAACATATCACACAACATCTCAATGGGATGACATTTTAAAAAGGATAATTAGATTAAAAAAGGATAATTATGATGGCCTAAAAGAGTTAGCAAAAAATGTAAAGAATGGAGTAACTGATATAAACACTATATACAAACGAGAGGAAATAAGTGATTTTAACCCGGAGTTCCTTAAAAACAATGTTGAAAATTGGAAAAACAACTGGGATTTGAATTTTGGAGGAGATTTGTCCCAACAGAAGTTTGTGTCTCCATCAAAGTATATTTTCCTTCTTAACTATGCAAGGATTTACAACGACAATGAAGTTTTAGACCACGTTAAAAAAACACTTGATGTCATTTCTTCTAGTGGTCTTAATGATTTTATTGAGGGAGGCTTCTACAGATACACAGTTGACAATCAGTGGAAGATACCTCACTTTGAGAAAATGCTTTATGATCAAGCCCAAATGATAAGTTTATATTCTCTCGCATACAAAGTATTTAAAGATGAATACTACAAGGATATTGCAATTGAAACAATTGATTTTCTTAATTCAAAGATGTCCTCAAAAGACGGGTTGTATTTCGCAGCAATGGATGCAGACACTGATGGTGAAGAAGGGAAATACTATTCATTCAATAAAGAAGAGCTTGATACAATTTCTAAGAATACTGATCTTAAAACCTTTACAAGTTACTATAATATTGATCTAAATAATCCATGGGAAAGTGATAGGTATTTACTATTACCAAATAAGAACAATAAAGAAAAAGATTGGCTTAAATTAAATAATGTTTCTTTAGATGATCTTAATAATCAAAAAAAAATATGGGAATCAAATATTATTGAAATAAAAAAGAACAGAACAAAACCAAGAATTGATGATAAGATAATTATTTCATGGAACTCACTTGCAATAACTGGACTAGTTGACGCATTTGAAGCTTTAGATAACCAGGATTATTTAAACAAAGCAGTAAATATGTTTGAAGAACTCAAAGCAAACTCATTTAAAAGTAATAAACTTATTCACACATACAAAGAAAATCAGTTTCAAGAAGGTGTTCTTGAAGACTACGCATATTTGGCTAAGGCCTCAATGAGACTTTTTCAAGCTACAGGTGATGAATCATACTTTAATTTTTCAAAAACAATAACTGATGATGCTATTAGTATTTTCAAGGATGATGAATCTGATCTTTTAAGATATAGCAATAATGTAGAGTTATTTACAAAATTAATTTCTGTTGATGATGGAGTTATTCCTTCACCCAACTCAGTAATAGCGGAACAACTTTTTAATATTGGGCATGTAATTTTTGATGATGAATATCTAGGTTTATCTGACAATATGGTAAGCTCTGTACAAAGTGTGATTGACAATAATATTAATTCATATTCAGTATGGGCTAATAATATTCTCAATAGAGTTGAGTCGTTCTATGAAATTGCAATCATTGGACCTGAATCAAAACTAATTACAGATGAGATAACTAATTACTTCACTCCAAACACCATTGTTGTTCAATCAAAAACTGAAAGTATATTACCATTATTTATTGATAGATTTTTTGAAGATGAAACATATATTTATGTTTGTCAAAATAAAACTTGTCAAAGACCAGAAACAAATATAAATTTAGCTCTTGAACAGGTCCCATATATAAATTGACATGAAAAAAACTTTTTGTAATTCTTCAATATTACTTTTACTTTCATTACTTATAATTAGTTGCTCAAATAAGGATAAGTCTGATGAATGTTCTACTTTCTTGGAATGTGTTGACGGTACATACTGGACTACTAATGATAATCAATCAATTTGGACATTTAATGATAACGAGAATGGAGAATATCTTGAAGTGTATATTTCAGGGGAAAACTGTTATACTTACGAAAATAACTTTATAGTTAATGCCCAATTTAAGTATCAAACAAAAATAAATCTATCTGAAGACTTTGGTGGCTCAAATTGGATATACAGTATTGTCAATGACAGTGTTATTGAAAAGTCAAAATCAACTGGAGGTAATACTTCATATTTTTACATAACAGATAAATCTTATCTAGATGAGCTACTAGAATTTGATGAATGCAATTACTAGAGTTTTATAAAAATCTTTTTCTTAAATAAATAGTAAGCTGGTATATAGATTATAATTACATACAGCATAGCATAAAGTAATGAGGCAACTTTTGGATAGATACCCGAATCCACAAGGGTATTAACAAAAATTGAGTTCAACTGAACTCCAATTATATAATCACTATAGAATATTGACCCAAGGACACCAGCTAATACATATGTGAAAATTGAATTTGTACCAAAAACTTGAGACATTTTAAACTTTTTATAACCATTAACATCAATTAAGTAAGTAAAAGCTGCTGTTAACATGAAAGACATTCCACCCATTAAAAATGTGTATGATGTACTCCATAGATTCTTATTAACTGGAAAAGACCAACTAAATAAGTCACCAACAAAGACAAGAATCAAACCGATATAAAATAGTTTAAGCAATTTATCTTTAATACCCGAACTACCAATTAGAATTGTACCTGCAATTAGTCCAAAAACTCCAGTAATTATTGATGGAATAGTAGTAAGGATACCTTCAGGATCCCAGGTTCCTTGCCACATTACACCTGGCAAATAATTTTTGTCAATATAGTGTGCCATATTTAATTCAGGTACACTTAAATCAGGCTGACCTATTCCAGGTATTGGTATGTATAACATTACAAACCAATAAACAATTAATGTTACAACAGACAAATACATAAAATATTTTTTCTCTATAAACATATATATCAATCCACAGAAAAGAAAAACAAATGAAATTCTTTGAAGAACTCCAGTCCACCTAATATTATCAAGATCAAAGGATGGGAATACCCATAAAAACAAACCAACTAAATAGATTTTAAAAGCTCTCCAGATAATTTTTCTGATTGTTTTGTTTCTATCTAACCCTTTTTTATTATTTAGTGAAAGAACAATTGAAACACCTACAATAAAAAGAAAGTTAGGGAATATATAGTCTGTAGGGGTCAATCCATTCCAATCTGCATGAAGTAAAGGCGCAAAGACATTATCCCATGACCCAGGTTGATTGACAATAATCATAAAGATTAAAGTCATTCCTCTTAAAACATCTATTGATAGAAGTCTGCCTTTCATAATTTAAAAGTTAAAAAAAATAATTGATGAATCTAAATTTACTTATTAACTTGAATTGGGTAACCACCCCTACCCCTATTATCAAATAATCTAAGATTTACAATATCATCTTGATTTAGTTTTACAGGACTATTATAATTCATACTTTCATTATGAGGTAAAGAACCATCAAGTGTATACTTAATATTTAATCCTGGAAAGGCAGAATTAGCATAGAGAGAGTCATTTTTAATAATACCACCTGGTTTTGGTAGATCATACCTTAGTCCACCATAAATATTGTCAATAATTGGGAGAACTCGCTGACCTATTGTATTTGTAAATTTATTCCACTCATAGTCTAAAGTTAGTTCTCTCTTGCTTTTATCCGAAGTTTTCATCCACTTGGGAACCTTAGACCATGCTTTTTGAGAAAAAACTATAATATTAGGCATGAACATATAATCAAGAATATCTTCATTTCTGATAGTCTCACTCCAAATTTGTGATTGAATACCGATTATATTATCTCTATTACTAGGATTTAGCTTTTCAGAGGATTCAATATATTCTTTTGAAATATTATTTTTTTCAACTCCATATGTATCATTAAAAATATCGAAAACATCGACTGTCCACATATCCTTGTAATCTGCATATCCACTCCATGAAAGTCCAACATTATCTAAATCTTTATCGTCTACCATATCAAAATAAAAGGCACTGGAATTACTCATCACAGTTTTATATCCAAGGTTTGCATATTTGTAGATCATATCTTGTCTCCCCTGACCCCAATCGTTTTTCCATACAAATAACAATATGTCATCTCCCTTAAAAAAGTCTTTTATTTGAGTTTCAGACTGATTCTTCTCTGTTAATTTTAATAAGATATCATCCCAGCCAGTCATGGTTGCATTATATGATGAAAGTTTATCATAAACTCTTCTCTGCATTATTTCATAAAGAGCATTATAGTCACCTGCTATTGAATTTTCTTCCATGAATTGATCACAGATTGGTGATTTTTGCCATGCACCGTATGGAAGTTCATCAGCTGCAACACCAAACTTGTTTAATTCGACTCCTGCTTCCTGATACATAAGATATATTTCATCGATTACTTTTTCATAAAATGTAAAAGCACTTTCTCTACATATACATGCTATATTATCATCAAATCCCTGTGCTGAGTAATATTGACTTTCATCATCTGGATCAGATAATAAATATTTTTCGGCTTCTTCTTGATTTCCAAGCTCCATATATTTTTGATATCTAACATTCATTGAAATAATTGCTGATCTCATATGAGATGGATAACTTATCTGGGGTATTATTTTGATATTTCTGTGATCAGCGTATTGAAGTATTTCAATAAAGTCAACTCTAGAGAGGTAACCAGACCCAGTAGAATTTATATCTGGACCTGAACCATACATAGGTATTAAACTCTCAAATTCATCCTTAGTATATGCTCTTTTTGAACCTACCTCAGTCAGTTCCTCTAAACCAGGAATTTCCAACCTCCATCCTTCGTCATCAGTTAGCCTAAAGTCCAAATGATTAATTTTAAAAAAAGATAAATAATCTAAAATTTGTTTAATCTTATCTGGACCATAAAAATTTCTTGAGATATCCAGTAACATACCTCTATAAGAGAATCTAGGAGAATCACTAATGTCCATATGTTTAAGCATATTGTTCTCAAGACTAGATGCAAGAAAAAGTTGTTTTAAGGACTGTAATCCATAGAGTGCTCCTGCTCTATCTGATGCTTCAATCGAAATTTTATTTTCATCTATAGATAATTTATATGATTCCTCTAATAAATATTCTATGTATTTAACTGAAATGTCATAGTTTGAAGAACTATTTAAATCTATATCAAAATTTTCAGCAAAAAGAGACTTGACTGTATTAATGTCAAGATCTAAAGATTCATCTAAGAAAACTTTATATTCAGATTTAAGAGAAGATTCACCTTCTAATAATGTAATTTCACTTGGGGTTGGAATGATTATTTCAAGTTCAGATTTGTCAAGAACATTACCTGGAGCATATAAATCATAGCGATCTTCAGAAGAGGGCGCATCAAGTTTTTCAATTCCCTCTGCATTTTTCCAGTTATAAGTAAATTTTACATCAATTGTTTCATTATCTGATACTATAAAACCACCAACTGGTAGATCTGATATTCTTTTAACTACTCCTGATTGGTTAAAGTCTATACTAATAGAGTCATTTGAATTTAAATAATAATCTTTACCAAATGATAAGATGTTGTATGATTGACCTGCAACATATTCATATTTAATATTTTCAGGGATAGATTTATTATTTACTATTGAACTCTGTTGATTCCAGTGCAATGACCAAACAGAGTCAAAATCAACATTAGTTGAATTTAAAATAGAGAGACTAACATCAAAGTTCCAATCATTTATTTTCTTTATCTCATATACTACTTCTATTTCTTTAGATTGTGTACTACATGAGAGTACGAATAGAAAAACTACAAAGAGAAAGAATCTTTGAAACATTTGATTACTTTATTTTAGTAAATTCTATTAGATCATCATTCTTAGCTGAAATAATATAATCAGTATTATTTAAGGCAATAAACTCCATGTCTTTAACATCACCATTAATAAATAGTCCACTTTTTTGAGTAGATACTGCCTCAAAGCCTGAATCAGGAGTGTATTTTAAATAAACACCAACACTTCCATCATTTCTTGGAGTTTCAACTTCAGAGTTAAACATATTCCCTGACACTACTATATCCATATATCCATCTTTATCTATGTCCTTTTTAAGAATTTTATTAATAGAAGACAGCTGACTTAAAGTTGGTAAACTATTCATTTTAAATGAGTTACCAGTATTTTCTAAATAAACAGATGAAAATGTTTTTGTGAAATAATGAAGAGAATTATCCAAATCCGATTCACCATAAACATCTTCGAGTGTAGCAATCGAGAAGGCATCATAATCCTGAAATTTAGTTTTAATTGCAGGGATTTGATCAGATGAACACTGTCTACCTCTTAAAGGATATTGTTCACCATCATTGAAATAACTAAGGACTATATCTCCACTGTTATTTTTATCAAAATCATTATAAAAAATATCAAATGTTTCCTCACCTGATGTTTGATATTTGTAGTTATTCCCAAGATTACCAATTACTAGATCAATATCACCATCTTTATCAAAGTCCTCAGCAACAATATCATACCACCAGCCTCTTGTAGAATCCTCATCAATTAAAGATTTATCCTCAGAAAATCTACCCTCATTATTCTTGTAGAATTTAATTGGTGTCCATTCTCCAACTACAATTAGGTCTGTCCACCCATCATTATTGTAGTCAGTCCAAACTGATGATGTAACTAATCCTATTTCTTTGAAAGAAAAGATAGATTCACTCGCATTTGTAAATTTTATTCCATTACCATCTGAAATGTTTTCTAATAAAAAGCTCTCAGCAGGAAGAGGATAGCTACCAGGAACCACTCTTCCACCAACAAATAAGTCCATATCACCATCTTTATCATAATCTGAAGATGTAACTCTCATACCGCTTGAAAAATTATCAGGCAGTGAACTATTGCTATAGTTAAATGAGCCCTTACCATTATTAACATATAATCTATCTTTTAATATTGGAGAATTTGGCTCAAATTCATTACCACCTGAGACTATATATAAATCATTATCTCCATCATTATCAAAATCTTCAAGGATCATGTCCATATCCTCGTATTTAGCATGTTCTTTAGAGAATGTAAAACTCTTACTGTAGAATGATCCATCTGATTTTTGTATATAAAATGCTGTAGGCTGATCTTTCGCACCTCCTACAACAAAATCATCAATTTTATCTCCATTAATGTCACCAATTGCAATACCAGGACCCAGTCTTGAATTTTCATGAGGTAAGAGAACCTCTTTTATGTAATCATTATACTCATTCTCATTATGTTTATGCTTTACAATATTAACATTTTCAAAATACAGATTTGATTCACGAGTTTCAAGTTTAGATTCAGGCTTGGAGTTTAATATGTCAAATTCAATTATTGAATTAATTTTAAGATCTTTCAATTCTTCAGAGTTACCATTTGGCCATACAACCTTAATTGAATTAATTATCTCATCATTACCAATACCAAAATTAAGATAAGGAGAAACAGAAGACTGAAAGCCTCTAGACATTGTAAGTTCTTGCATCTGGCTTGAATTTTCAGTCTCTACATACACCCTGCTATCAATTCCAAATATATTATCCCCATCACCCTTAAGCTTGACTCTTACAAAGTTTTTAGTGGAATTGTTTTTATAAATTTGAGCCTCCTGGTCTATATTATTTACAATAATTTCTAAATCACCATCATTATCAAGATCAGCATATGTAGCTCCATTAGAAAAGTTTTTATCATCTAGACCCCAATCAACAGAAACATCAGAAAAAGTTAGGTCCTTATTATTCTTAAAGGCAAAATTCGATATGGCCTCTGAAGGTATTTGTTTCGTATAATATAAAAGACTGTCATTAGACATAGGTCTTAAATTAATTTCATTGAAATAATCTTTATTGTTTATTTCTCTTCTAGTACCGTTAGAAATAAATAAATCTTTCCAACCATCATTATCAAAATCAGCTAAGAGAGGTCCCCAACTCCAATCAGTGGATGATATACCTGATAGTCTTGAAATATTACTAAAGAAAGGCTTATCATCCTCAATTCGTCTATTTAATTGAAGTGTATTGTGCATATATTGATAATGGAATCCATAATTAACAGTGCTCCAGAATAGATCTGGATTCATACTAGCCATATTAGCCTTAGATCTTCTGTTATCTTTTGCATCCATATCTACCTGAATATAATCCAGGTAGTGGTCATTGTTGAAATCTGCAATATCAACTCCCATTCCATAGAAAGAAGTTTGATTTGTCGATTCTTTAACAATATCTGTGAAAGTTCCATCGCCATTATTCATGTACATAAAGTCTGGTGAGCTAAAATCATTTGATATGTATATATCTGGATAGGAATCATTATTTAAATCCCCAACAGTTGCACTTAATGTTAGCCCATAAGTCCTAAGTCCAGCATCCTCTGTAACCCGTGTAAATGATGAGCCATCATTCCTGTATAAATTATCAGTCTCATAATCCTCAGAATTCTGCATTTTATAATAGTAATAGCTACTAGGAGCATCAAAAGGGGTCATTGGGTAATTAGCTACATAAAGATCTAAATCTCCATCTTTATCATAATCAAAAAATGTTGCCTGTACACTGTTACCAATATCATCTATTCCATATTCACTAGCTTCTTCTGTAAAAGTATTGTCTCCATTATTTATAAGTAACTCATTGTTTTTTATTCCATCTAAACCAGCTACAGACACATATATATCTAAATAACCATCATTGTTTATGTCAACCATAGTTGAGCCGGTGTACCATTTATCATCACCGCCAACTCCTGCTAGAGAGGTTATGTCGTCAAATTCAAGATTTCCTTTATTTAAATAAAGTCTATTCTCAGCCATATTTCCTGTGAAGAAAATATCATCAAGATTGTCATTATTTATATCTCCAACTGATACTCCACCTCCCATGTATATATATGGATAAGTAAAATAATTCATTCTATTATTCTCTCTTAACTCATTTATGAAATCAACACCGGTTTGGGAACTAGTAAGAAGAGTGAATTGTTTATCATCTGAAGTATTATTACATGAAACTAAAGCACATAATAAAATTAAAGTCAATAAAAGTAGGTTCAATTTTTTCATGAAGTAAATTTAAAAAAAACAGGATGAAAATTAATTCATCCTGTTTAATTTTTAGCTAGAATTTTATTTGATTAGTGACCAGGATTCTGAGTAAGAGCTCCTTGAGACGAATCAATAGCATTTAATGGAATTGGTAATGCCATGTGCTTAGCTGACACCGGA
>CBFHHV010000019.1:19242-20363 GCA_965655775.1 Candidatus Marisimplicoccus sp. | reverse complement strand
AAGTTCTCTCCAACAATCAGAATTTCTACCTGAATAGTTGTTAGCCATAAAGGGAAATTACCAGCTGTGTGCTCGATTAAAATTGCAACGAATCTTTCGATACTTCCGAATGGAGCTCTATGAATCATTACAGGTCTTAAATCTTCATTATTACTTCCTTTGTAAGTTAAATCAAATCTTTCTGGAAGGTTGTAGTCAACTTGAATTGTTCCAAGTTGCCAGCTTCTACCAAGTGCATCTTTGACCATAAAGTCAAGTTTTGGACCATAAAATGCAGCTTCTCCATATTCAACATTATAGTCAAGACCTTTTTCTTTAGTAGAATTAAGAATTGCCTGTTCAGATATTTCCCAATTTTTATCGGAACCAATATATTTTTCAGGTGTATTAGGGTCTCTTAATGAGACTTGTGCAGAAAAGTCGTTGAACCCGAGCGAATTAAATACATAAAGAACTAAGTCAATGGTGTTATTAAACTCAGAGTCAACTTGTTCTGGAGTACAAAATATATGGGCATCATCAACTGTAAATCCTCTAACTCTACTTAGACCATGTAATTCTCCACTTTGTTCATACCTGTAAACTGTTCCAAACTCCGCAAGTCTTAATGGTAAATCTTTGTAACTCTGTGGTTTTGCATTATATATTTCACAATGGTGGGGACAATTCATTGGTCTTAGAATAAAAGTTTCAGAATCATTTGGAGTAGAAATTGGTTGGAAACTATCTGCACCATATTTTTCATAATGCCCAGATGTTTCGTACAATTCTTTAGCCCCAATATGAGATGACATTACTTTTTTATATCCAGCTCTTTTTTGAGCGTCTTCAAGAAAGTCTTGTAGTCTATCTCTTAGTTCTGTTCCATTTGGAAGCCAAAGGGGGAGACCATGTCCAACTCTACTTGAAAATGTAAATAATTCAAGCTCTTTACCAATTTTTCTGTGATCTCTTTCCTTAGCTTTTTCTACTAGCTCAAGATACTCAGTTAATAATTTTTGTTTTGGAAATGAAATACCATAAATTCTTGTTAATTGATTGTTCTTTTCATCACCTCTCCAATAAGCGCCTGCAATATTTAAAAGTTTTACAGCTTTAACAATTCCGGTTGATGGGATATG
>CBFHHV010000019.1:0-19232 GCA_965655775.1 Candidatus Marisimplicoccus sp. | reverse complement strand
ATATGACCTCCTTTACATAAATCACTAAAGTCTGAATGATGGCAGAAAGTGATAGTACCATCTTCAAGAGCTTCAATTAGCTCAACCTTATATTCATTTTTTTCTTTTTTATAAAATTCTAGAGCTTCATCTTTAGACACACTCTTCATACTAAATTTGAAGTCATTTCTTGAAAACTCAAGAAATTTAGATTCAATTTTTTCAAAATCTTTTTCTGAGATACTCTCATCACCAAAATCAACATCATAATAAAACCCATTTTCAATTGATGGTCCAATTGTAAGTTTAGATTTCGGATAGAAAAATTTAATAGTTTGAGCTAATATATGAGCTGAAGAATGCCAAAATGCTTGTTTACCTTCATTGTCATCCCACGTGTAAAGCTTAATACTCCCATCTTTAGTTAATTTAGAGTCAAGTTCAAGAGTCTCATCATTAAAGGATGCTGAAATAACTTTTCTTGCTAAACCTTCACTGATACTTTTTGCTACATCAATAACTTTAACCCCTTTGTCAAACTCTTTAACGGACTTATCTGGAAAAACTATACTAATCATATTAAAAATCTAATTCAAAAATAAATCAATTTAATTTATTCTTAGGTCCAAGAGTACCATTTAATATATTATTAATCCCTCTATATCCGTAAAAAATAGCTAACACTAGAAGTATTGCCCCTATAATTAATACAACTAAAAAAAATGGGTGGTCTATGTTATTAAACGCTTGTGAGACAATTACCGGTGCAATAAAGCATAAAGATATTCCCACAAAAACTTGAATAAAGCCCTTTCTTAAGTATTTATTCATTTGAATAATTATCTATAGCAGATCGGATACTTTTATACTTTACAATAAGTTCATCAGCTTTTTGCTCATCAACATCTAACTCTTCCATAAGTATTCTTCTAGCACGTTTATTAAGCTTAGCATTACTCATCTGCATATCAATCATTTTATTACCTCTTACATGACCATCAAGGATCATTGAAATTGTAGAAATCATATTTAAGATAAGCTTCTGGGCAGTTCCTGCTTTGAGTCTTGAGCTTCCAGTTAAAAACTCAGGTCCTACTATTACTTCAATTTTATAATCTGCATATTTTGATAATGGAGAATTTTCATTACACACAATACATCCAGTTGAAATATTTTTTTCTTGACAGGCTTTTAGACCACCAACAACATAAGGAGTAGTTCCTGATGCTGCAATTCCAATAACAAAGTCATTTTTATTCATATTATGTTCGGAGAGATCTTTCCATGCTTGATTTAAATCATCTTCTGCAATCTCTATAGAACTATACAGCGCAGGTATACCCCCAGCTACAAGCCCAACAACTTTTTCAGGAGGTGTTCCAAAGGTAGGGGGACACTCTGATGCATCCAAAACACCCAATCTTCCACTAGTACCAGCTCCTATATAGAATAATCTACCACCCTCTTTTATTTTAGGAGCTAAATTCTCTATTAAATTGGTTATATTAGGAAGAACTTTATTTATGGCTTTAAGAGCATTATTATCCTCTTCATGCATCGCATTAACAAGTTCACTAACAGATTTTTTTTCTAAATCCTTGTGATTTGATTCTTGTTCTGTTACCTTATAAAAACTCATTATTCTTTCGAATTTAATTTTAAGTCTAAATTCTTCTTAAGTTCATCTAAAAACTTTTGTGTAGTAAGAAAATTTGAATCCACTAGGTCATCTCTAAATACAAGTAGGGCTAGGTCCTTTGTCATTTTTCCATCCTCTACAGTCTCTATGCAAACTTCTTCTAAAGTTTTGCAAAACCTAACTAACTCTTTATTGTCATCAAGTTTTCCTCTATGCATTAGTCCTCTAGTCCAAGCAAAAATTGATGCAATTGGGTTAGTAGAAGTCTCTTCACCTTGTTGATGTCTTCTATAATGCCTAGTTACAGTTCCATGAGCTGCTTCAGCTTCCAAGGTTTTTCCGTCTGGTGTAACTAAAGTAGATGTCATAAGTCCAAGAGAACCAAACCCTTGTGCTACAACATCAGATTGAACATCTCCATCATAGTTCTTACATGCCCAGACAAATCCACCTTTCCACTTAATTGCAGCCGCAACCATATCATCAATAAGCCTATGTTCGTATGTTATATTTTCTTTTTCAAATTTATCTTTAAACTCATTTTCAAAAACTTCCTGAAAAATGTCTTTAAACCTTCCATCGTATGCTTTTAATATTGTATTCTTTGTAGAAAGATAAAGAGGCCATCTTTTTGTTAAAGCCATATTCATACAAGATCTTGCAAAACCATATATAGAAGAATCAATATTATACATTGACATTGCAATACCATCTTCTTCGAAATTATATACTTCCCAAGTCTTTGACTCTGAGCCATCGGAAGGTGTAAACTTCATCTCAAGCTTTCCTGGTCCATGAGTAGTTACATCTGTGGCTCGGTATTGATCACCAAATGCATGTCTTCCAATACATATTGGTCTTGACCATCCCTGAACATACCTTGGTATTGATCTACATATTATAGGTTCTCTAAAAACAGTTCCTCCAACTATGTTTCTAATAGTACCATTAGGAGATTTATACATTCTGCCAAGAGAAAATTCTTCTACTCTTTGTTCATCTGGAGTAATTGTTGCACACTTAATACCTACATTATATTTTTTTATAGCATTAGCAGCATCAACAGTGATTTGATCATCTGTCTTGTCTCTAGACTCTATCCCAAGATCATAATATACAACATTAAGGTCTATGTAGTCTAAGATTAACTTCTCTTTAATAAATTTCCAGATAATTCTAGCCATTTCATCGCCATCTATTTCGACTATGGGATTGGCTACTTTAATTTTTGACATAAGATTTATACTTCTTTAATCCTCGCTTTCTTTCCTCTAAGTTCTCTAAAGTAGTAAATTCTTGATTGTTTAACTTTACCTTTCTTATTTACTTCAATTTTATTTAAAGCAGGCATATTTAATGGGAAAATTCTCTCAACTCCAACCGTACCAGACATTTTTCTGATTGTAAATGTTTTAGATTCTCCTCTTCCTTTAATTTGAATGACTACACCTTTAAAGGATTGAGTTCTAACTTTATCACCTTCTCTAATTTCATAATATACTGTTATTGTATCACCAGATGAAAAAGTTGGAAATTCATTTTTACTGATAAGTTTCTCTTGAACTAAATTTACTACAGACTCCATTGAAGTTTATTTTATAAAGTTTGATTAATTTCAAACTCGCGCAAAAATAAACCTTTTTTAATCATTATCAAAAAGATTTGGCCTAAGTAATTTTGTTCTTTCGATTGATTTTTCATCATTCCATTTTTGAATCTCTTTTTCATTACCTGATAGAAGAACATTTGGCACTTGCATACCTTTATATACTTCTGGCCTTGTATATATTGGTGGAGATAATACATTATCTTGAAAAGTGTCAGACAGAGCAGATGATTCATCACCAATGATTCCAGGAAGAAGTCTAACTATAGAATCACATAAAACAGCTGCAGGGAGTTCTCCTCCAGATACAACAAAATCACCAATCGATATTTCTTTAGTAACAAGGTGTTCCCTAACTCTATGATCAATTCCTTTGTAATGACCGCAGATTATTATAATATTTTTTAATGTTGATAAGTAGTTAGATGTTTTTTGATTTAGAATTTCTCCGTCAGGAGTTAGGTAAATTATCTCATCATAATTATTCTTCTTTTTTAGATATTCAATGCAATTATCAATTGGTTCAATTTTTATTACCATTCCAGGAAACCCCCCATAAGGATAATCATCTACTTTTCTTGAATTTTTAGCAAACTCTCTTAGATTATGTGATTTAATTTTAACCTTCTTCGAATCAATTGCTTTTTTTATAATTGAGAATGAATTAAGGTTGTCAAAGATATGTGGAAATAGAGTTAGAACATCAATTCTCATTAATTTGAGCTTTTTTTCAAAGTTACAATAGCTGTTTTCAATCTTCCTTCTCTTACAAAATCAACTTCAACTTTATCACCAGGTCTCTTTGATGATAGATATCCTGATAGATCAGAGAATCTGTTGATTTTAAAACCATCAATCGATTTGATTATATCACCTCTAGTTAAACCAGCAGTGTCAGCTCCAAACCCTTCTTCGATTTCATCAATATAGAAGCCTTCAGTTTCATCTATATTTAGTTGTCTGGAATATGAAGATTTTAAGGCTACACCTCTAACTCCTAGAAGTCCTTTTTGAACATCTCCATATTCTATGATATCTTCAAATATTTTTCTCACAGTGTTGCTGGGAACAGCAAAAGAATACCCAACATATCCTCCAGTCATTGATTGAATAAGTGTATTTATTCCAATTAACTCTCCTCTAATATTAACTAGAGCTCCGCCACTATTTCCAAAGTTGACCGCTGCATCAGTTTGAATAAAAGACTGATTCTTTTGATCATACTCATTAAGGTCTCTAGATTTGGAACTTACTATACCTGCTGTAACCGTTGAATTTAAATTATAAGGATTTCCAACTGCAAGAACCCATTCTCCTATTAATGTAGAGTCTGAATCACCAAAGAAGATATAATCAAGATTAATATCAGATTTAATTTTAAGTACTGCTATATCTGTAATTTCATCAAATCCAATTATTTCTGCCTCATACTCTTTGTTGTCGTTTGTTGTCACGATTACTTCAGATGAATTTTCAATTACGTGATAATTAGTAATTATATGACCATCAGGTGATATGATTACCCCTGACCCTGTACCTACCTTTTTTTTAGAATCATCACCATAAAAGAATTGTAAAGCCCAGCTATCACTCTCTTCAACTATGCTTGTGTTTTTTACGTGTACTACTGCATCAATTGTTTTACTTGCAGCAAAAGTTAAATCTGGTAGTGTTGATCCACCAAGATTTCTTTGTACCGTATTGTTAATTGAGAATTCGGAGATAGAATCACTTATCAATTTAGTTTCATAATCAATTTTATCTTTATTATTAATTCTGCTAAATAATAACAAAGTAATAACAGAAGATGCAATAGAAATAGCAAGAATTTTGAGATATAACTTCATTTTTTTTTATAAAAATAAGATATTAAATTTTTAATATTTATATTTTAACTATTGTTTAACTTGAGTATCATGAATTTAAAGCTTAGAGCACTTGAACCTAGCGATTTGGATATAGTTTATGAAACAGAAAATGACGAATCTCTCTGGATTTATTCTAATAATTCATCTCCTTTTTCAAAACATACTCTTAAAAAATTTATACAAAATTCACATTTAGATATTATTGAGCATAAACAATTAAGACTGGTAATAAGTTATGACAATAAAGCTCTAGGTTTTATAGACCTTTTTGACTATGACTTTATAAATAGAAGGGTAGGGGTTGGGATTATTATATTTGAAAAATACCGAATGAAAGGCATAGCTTCAAAATCTCTGGAGATAATTGAGGATTATTTAATTAAACACGTTCCAATTCATCAACTCTATGCAAATATTTCATCTAATAATAGTGAGAGTATATCTCTTTTTGAAAAAAATTCATACAAGAAAGTTGGTTTAAAAAAAGATTGGATATATTATAATAACATGTTCTGTGATGAACTGCTTTATCAAAAAATTATAAAAAAATGAAGTATTTAAAAGTAATAATACCGGTATCAATACTTTCATTAGTCTTCATTATTGACTATTTCAATAAGTTTTACAAGCCAAATACTTCTTTCGAAGATGAAAGTATTTTTCTATACGTAATGGAAGGTGATAGTTTAGCTTTTAGAGATTCAATTTCCAAATATATCAAATCAGAAAAAACATTTTATAAAGCTGCAGAAAAGTTAGATTATCTTGAAAATAAAAAGACAGGAAGGTATAAAATATCGAAGGATATAGGGAATAATGACATTGTCAACTCATTGAAATTTAACAATACACCAGTTAATGTCACATTTAATAATCAGGAAAGAATTGAAAATCTAGCAGGAAGAGTCTCAAAACAAATATATGAGGATAGTACATCATTATTATCAGCATTTAGAGATAGACAGTTTTTAGAAGACAATAATCTAAATGAGCAAAGTGTCCTTTCAATCTTTATCCCAAACTCTTATAATATTTATTGGAATACTACTCCTGAAGATTTTAGAGATAAAATGTTAGCTGAATATAATAAGTTTTGGAATAAAGATAGATCTGAAAAGGCAAAAAAACTAGGTCTTACTAAGTTAGAAGTTATTTCACTTGCGTCAATAGTCCAAATTGAAAGTAGAAAAAATGATGAGCGTCCAAGAGTTGCAGGTTTATACATTAATAGAATTAACGAAAGGATGAGACTTCAGGCTGATCCAACAGTTATCTATTCTTTAAAGAAATACTATAATAACTATGATACAATTATAAGAAGGGTCCTTTATCGTGATCTTAAAATAAATTCTGAATTTAATACGTATAAGATTAGAGGTATTCCTCCTGGACCCATAACAATGCCTGATATTTCAGCTATCGATGCTGTTCTTAATCACGAGGATCATAATTATCTCTTCATGGTTGCTGATCCATCAAATAGAGGATATCATCTTTTTGCTAGTGATATAGATGGACACAACAGGAACAAAAAGGCATATATTCGCTGGATAAACAGCAAGGGGATTTATAGGTAAAAGCTAATTAGAAAGTTTCTGATTTAAATCTTCAACATATTTTCTAAACTGTTTATCAGTGAAGCTAAGGTTATCAACTGTTTTACAGGCATGAAGTACTGTAGCATGATCTCTCCTGCCAATTTGTGAACCTATGCTAGCCAGAGATGCTTTTGTGAATTTTTTTGCAAAATACATTGCAATTTGCCTAGCTTGAACAATATGCCTTTTTCTTGTCTTAGATTGAAGAGTCTGAATATCCATTTGGAAGTAATCTGAAACAACTTTTTGAATATAATCAATTGAAACTTCTCTTCTGCTATTTTTAACAAATTTATTAATTACCTCTTTTGCTAATTCAACAGTAATTTCAGCTTTATTAAATGAAGACTGGGCAATCAAAGAAATAATGGCACCCTCAAGTTCTCTAACATTAGAATTGATATTTTTTGCAACAAATTCAATAACATCGTCGTGAATTTCAACTCCATCTCTGTAAAGTTTGTTTTTTAATATAGAAACTCTCGTCTCATAGTTTGGATTTTGTAATTCTGCTGAAAGTCCCCACTTAAATCTTGATAGAAGTCTTTGCTCAATATCTTGCATATCAATAGGAGCTTTGTCAGAAGTTAAAATAACCTGCTTTCCATTTTGATGAAGATGATTAAATATATGGAAGAAGACATCTTGTGTTCCTGATTTTCCTGATAAAAATTGAACATCGTCAACAATTAAAACATCAATAACTTGATAAAAATGAATAAAATCATTCCTAGTGTTCTTCTTCACTGAATCAACATATTGTTGGGTAAATTTTTCTGCAGAAATATATAGTACGGTTTTATCTGGATATTTTTGTTTAACATCTACTCCGATTGCGTGCGCAAGGTGAGTCTTGCCTAAACCTACACCTCCATAAATTAATAATGGATTAAATGATGTTCCACCAGGTTTATTAGATACCGCAATACCTGCTGATCTAGCGAGTCTGTTTGAATCACCTTCCAAAAAGTTTTCAAAAGTATAATTTGGGTTAAGCTGTGACTCAATTTGTAAATTTCTAATTCCTGGTATTACAAAAGGATTCTTAAGTTCTGAAGCGAATGAACTAAATGGTGATTCAATTGACTGAGACTTTATAGTACTGCTTGATGAACTAGGTATTTTTTCTGTAAACGGCATCTTATTACCAAAAGTATTTTCCATTTTGATAATGTAGACAAGTCTAGCTTCAGACCCTAACTCTTTTGTAAGAGCTAAACGTAAGATTTTTACATAATGTTCTTCTAGCCACTCGTAGAAAAATTTACTTGGAACCTGAATGCTTAAGACATCATCTGTAAGCTTGACAGGAATAATAGGTTCAAACCATGTTTTGTATGCCTGTGGCTGGATATTATCCTTAATAAAGGATAAACAATTGTTCCATACTACAGAAGGTGTTTGACTCATTTTTTCTTGGCTAGATATTAATTGAATATATTTATGAAATAATGTTTTAGGTTCATTACAAATATTAGTTAAAAAAAATCAAAAAAAAATAAAGATTGCTATTGATTATTAATTTTTTTTTATTTAAAATCTCTCTTAATAAATTTGTAGGAAAAATTATAAATTCCTTCATAAATGAAACAAAATGAATTATACAACGAATAAAATTAAAGTGAGATATAATGAAACTGATCAAATGGGTATTGTTCATCATAGTAATTATTTAAAATTTTTTGAATTTGCACGAATTGAGTGGCTTGAAAAACTAAAAATGCCATATCAGGAGATTGAGAGAAATAATATAATACTTCCAGTAGTTAATTGTGAATTAAAGTTCCTAAAACCACTTGTCTTCGGAGATTCTTTTATAGTTGAAGTGCATTGTTCCAAGAAACCTACATCATCAATCGAATTTTCATATGAAATTTTTAATAGTAGAGGAGAAAAAACAACAGAGGGAAGTACATTACTTGCTTTTTTAAATTCTGACACTATGAAACCTGTAAGATGTCCAAAAAATATAAGTGACTTATTTTAATCTATCTACCTATTAATCTCGTAAAGTATATCATCTCCTATATCACTTTTTGAAAATTTTGATAAGTGTACATTAGGACTTTTAATTCCATTTATAATATTTTTATTTGATTTAAATACTCTAATTGAATCCCATGAATCATTATTAAGAAAATGATTTATTGTTTTTGTCCCACCTTCAATCAATACTGATTGAATTTTCATATCATAAAGAGACTCCATAATTTTTTGAATATTCTCAAAATTTGAGGATTTTGTATAATCAGGGATAAGATTATTTTCTTTCTTAGATAATATTATTGTTTTAGAAGTCTCTGATAAAACTTTAGAATCAATAGGAATTCTAGAATTTGGATCTAACACGAACCTAATTGGATTCTTTCCATGAACAAATCTAGTAGTTAGTAATGGATTGTCATCAACTATAGTCTGTACTCCCACCAAAATTGAATGTTCTTCACTTCGCCATTTATGAGTTAATTTTTTTGAATCTTCTCCTGAAATCCAATTGACTTTTCTTGGGGACTGATTAGATTTTAATGGACTAATAAAACCATCTTTTGACTCAGCCCACTTTAAAATTATGTATGGTCTTTTATGTTTATGATATATAAAAAATCTTTTATTAAGATCAGAACATTCTACTTCCATTACTCCTACAACTACATCACATCCATTTGACTTAAGTTTATCTATTCCACTCCCATTAACTAATCTATTGGGGTCTTTAGAGCCAATAACTATTCTTTTAATATTGTTATTTATTATTGCTTCTGTACATGGTGGAGTCTTACCATGATGATTACATGGTTCAAGATTAACATATAAAGTTGATTCTTTTAATAATTCTTTATTGCCAACACTGTTTATGGCATTTACTTCTGCATGACTTTCTCCATATTTCGCATGATAACCTTCTCCGATTATTTTATTATTATGGACTATTACAGAGCCAACTAATGGGTTAGGATAGGTATATCCTATACCTTTTGATGCAAGTTCTATGCATCTCTTCATGAATATAATATCATCCACTTAAGTATGTAATAAAATTAGAATTGTAAATTTAAGTCAAAAAGCTCAACTATGCTTATTAGACCAATAAATGAATCTGATAACAAACAATTAGCAATTATATTGAGGGAAGTTCTAATTGAGATGAATATACCTAAAATTGGTTCTGCATATGAAGACCCTGAGATTGACAACATGTATAATTACTATAATTCAACTAGATCAAGATATTTTGTAGTTGAGGAGAATAATGAAGTATTAGGAGGTGCAGGTATTAATCCTTTAAAGCACGGTGTCCCTGATATTTGTGAGCTTCAAAAAATGTATTTTCATAAATCTTTAAGAGGTAGGGGAATAGGTGATAAGATGATTGAGCTTTGTTTAGATTTTGCAATAAAATCGAAATTTAAAAAATGCTATATAGAGACTATGCCAAATATGATTAATGCACAAAAATTATATTTAAAGAAAGGATTCGAATATATTGATAGCCCGCTTGGCAATACAGGTCACACTGCATGTCCTGTATGGATGATAAAAACTTTAGTATGAATATTATTGAAATGAGATGTGTTTATCGAGACAAATTAGACCTTTCAATTGATGAATGTGATTTCATTTATAAAATTATTTTAAAAGAGCTATGTTATATAGATCCAATTGAAATTGCTTTAGATCCTACTTTTAATTTATCCTCAGAATCAGAAAAAACTTTACTTCAGAGCATGAATATGATCATTGATGACTATCCTATTGACTATCTAATTAATAAAAAAAACTTTTATGGTAAAGACTTTTATGTAGATGAAAATGTTCTTATCCCCAGACCTGAAACAGAGGAGCTTGTTGATTGGGTAATTAATGATAATATAGGTATAAATGATCAAAAAAATGTAATCGATTTATGTTCAGGATCAGGTTGTATAGGTATATCATTAGATATTAATAATAAATATTTGAATGTTACTCTGTCGGATGTATCAACTAATGCTCTAAAAGTCTGTGAGATTAATAAAGAAAAACTGAACTCAAATGTTAAAATAATTCAACTTGACCTCAATTTAATTACTGAATCAGATAAAGAATATGATATAATTATTTCAAACCCCCCTTATATATCTTTAGATGAATCAAATCAGATAGGCAAAAATGTTAAATATGAACCAGAAATTGCTCTATTTACTCCCAAAGACAAACCTTTACATTTTTATGAGAAAATTTTGGAATTTGCATCAACAAATCTTTCAAAAAATGGTGTAATTTATCTTGAGATTAATCCAAAATTTATATTAGAATTTAATCAATTATTAACTGATTATAGTATAAATCATATTAACTTTAAGGATGACTTTAGAGGTAAAAAAAGATTAGTAAAACTCACATTTTAAGATGAATGAAATAGAATCTAGAATATTAGAGTTAAGAGAAATAATTAATGAGCATAATAATAATTATTATAATCTTGACAAAAACTTAATTAGTGATTTTGACTATGATAAATTACTAAATGAGTTAATTATTCTTGAGTCTAAATATCCAGAATATTTTGATGAAAACTCTCCCTCAAATAGAGTTGGTGGTGGATTGTCAGATAACTTCAACTCTGAATCTCATGTTTATCAAATGTATTCTCTTGATAACACCTATTCAAATGAGGAACTAGAGTCTTGGTATGCAAGAGCTTCTAAAATACTTGGTACTAATGATTTTGAATTTTGTTGTGAATTAAAATATGATGGTGCATCTGTCAATTTATTATATGAAAACGGAAAACTTTTACGAGCTCTAACAAGGGGTGATGGAACTCAAGGTGATAATATTACAAATAATATAAAAACTATTATATCGGTACCACTAAATGTTGATAATTCATTTTTAAAAAAGTTTGAGATCAGAGGTGAGATAATAATACTCAATGACTCCTTCAAACAACTTAACAGAAAAAGGGAAGAATTTGGAGAACCAATATTCAAAAACCCTAGGAATACTGCATCAGGAAGTATAAAACTTCTTGACTCAAATGAGGTCGCTAGAAGACCTTTACAATGTTTTCTTTATTCTATAGTATCAGATGAAGTTGAGATAAAAAGACACTCAGAGCTTTTAAATATCGCAAGAGATATGGGATT
This sequence comes from Candidatus Marisimplicoccus sp., assembly GCA_965655775.1. Taxonomy (GTDB): domain Bacteria; phylum Bacteroidota; class Bacteroidia; order Flavobacteriales; family Flavobacteriaceae; genus Marisimplicoccus. Next base: position 7,413 of record CBFHHV010000019.1, on the reverse strand, counting down.
TGATGTACCTAAATATGAAAAGATTGTTGAAGGATTGGATGGTGTTAAAAAGTACATAGATTTTTGGGATAAAAACAGATCAAGCCTACCATTTGAAATTGACGGAATAGTTATTAAAATAAATAATATAGATTTTCAAAAAAAATTAGGTTTTACATCTAAGTTCCCTAGGTGGGCTATTGCTTATAAGTATAAGGCTGAAAATTTGGCAACAAAATTAAGTTCAATTTCATTTAATGTTGGAAGAACAGGTGCAATAACTCCAGTTGCAAATTTAGAGCCGGTTTTAATTTCTGGATCAACTGTAAAAAGAGCTTCTTTACATAGTTTTGAACAAATGATGAAGCTTCGCCTTAGATCTAATGATAGTGTTTATGTTGAAAAAGGAGGTGAAATTATTCCTAAAATTACAGGAATAGATATTGAAAATAGAGGTTCAGAATATGATGAGATTAAATTCCCAACAAATTGTCCTGAGTGTAATTCTGAACTAGTAAAACTTGATTCTGAAGCCAACTTCTTCTGTCCAAATGTTAAAGAGTGCACACCACAAGCTATAGGAAGAATTCAACACTTTGTTTCAAGAAAAGCAATGAATATTGATGGTTTAGGCGATGAAACTATCAAGCTTCTTTATCACAAAGGTTATCTAAAAGATATATCAGACATTTATAATCTTGATTTTGATTCAATTTCCTTAATTGAAGGTCATGCTCATAAATCAGTCGAAAACCTGAAAATGGGTATTGAAAATTCTAAATCAAAACCATTTCAAAAGGTTTTATATGGCCTTGGAATTCGGTATGTAGGTGAATCTGCTTCAAAAAAAATATTAAAAAAAATTAAATCAATTGATGAGCTAATGAATATGAGTATTGAATCATTATATGAAATTGATGAAATAGGAGAAAAAACTGCAGTAAGCATTACAGAGTTTTTTCAAGATGAGGACAATAGGGATCTTATAACTAGACTTAAATCAGCTGGTCTTATTTTTATCGACAATAGTGAAACTGACATAAGTTCTTCTCTGTCAAATTTAACTTTCGTAATATCTGGTGTTTTTGAAATGCACAGTAGAGAGGAAATTAAAAACCTGATAGAAATTAATGGTGGAAAAATAAGCTCATCTATAAGTTCAAAGACAAATTATCTAGTAGCAGGTAATAATTTAGGTCCTGCTAAATATGCCAAAGCAAATAATCTTGGAGTTCCTATTATTAATGAAGTGTCATTAATTGATCTAATTTCATAAACTTATATTAAATTTGCCAAAATACTTTATTCTAAATGTTTAGATCTTGTCTATTGATATTTATTTCACTTTTGGTCATTTCATGTAATGATTATCAAAAATTATTGAATAGTCCAGAAAATGAAGTGGATAAATATACTGCAGCAGAGGAATACTATGAAAATGGAGAATTTAGAAGAGCAAATGCTCTTATTGAACAAATTATTCCTAGCTACAGAGGGAAACCACAAGGTGAGAGACTCGTCTTCTTCTTTGCTAACTCATTTTTTGAAACAAGATCTTACTACTCAGCAGCAATTCAATTTGAAAATTTTATAAAATCATATCCTAATAGTCAAAGGATTCAAGAGGCTTATTTCATGGAGGCAAAATCATATTCTATGCTTTCACCTTTATATACTTTAGACCAAGAAGATACATTTACTGGTATTGATAAGCTCCAGGTTTTTATAAACCGATTCCCTAATAGTGAATATGTTGTTGAAGCATTAGAGTTAATGGGACAATTACAAAATAAGATTGAAAAAAAAGCGTTTGAAGTATCAAAGCAATATTATACTATTAGAGATTACAGCTCTGCTATAAAGTCCTTAGATAATTTTATTGCAGATAACCCAGGAACAATTTTTAGAGAGGAAGCGCTTTACTTCAGGTGGTTATCACAATATGAAATAGCCATAAATTCAATTGAATCAAGAATTAATGAAAGAGTAACAGAACTTGAAAGATCACTTGAAAACTTTTTAAGATATTATCCAGATACTATCTTTATTGATGATTTATCTGAAAAAATTAATAATGCAAAACAACTTTTATAAATAAACCTATGAATAAATATAGAAACACTAACGCAGCAAATACAACAAAGACATACAACAAGCATGAAATTGAAGACCCTACAAATAATATTTATGAGGCTATTTCTATAATTGCCAAGAGATCAAGCCAAATAAATTCTGAAATAAAGAAAGAACTTCATGATAAACTTGATGAATTTGCAACACATAATGATAGTCTAGAGGAAATATTTGAAAATAAAGAGCAAATAGAAGTCTCAAGATTTTATGAGAAGCTTCCTAAACCATATGCAATTGCTGTCAAAGAGTGGTTAGATAATAAAATTTACTTTAGAGATACTGAAACCGAAGCTGAGCAATAAATATTTAAAATATGAGTGTTTTAGCTCAGAAAAATATTCTAATAGGAGTTTCAGGTGGAATAGCTGCTTATAAAGTACCCTTATTGATTAGACAGCTTGTTAAGCTTAAATCTAATGTAAAAGTTGTAATGACTCCCTCATCTAAAGAGTTTGTTACACCTCTGACTCTTTCCACAGTTTCAAATAATGAAGTTTTCTCCGAATTTACAATTGAAAAAAATAATAACCCAACTTGGAACAACCATGTAGAACTTGCTGAGTGGGCTGATATTTTTATTATTGCTCCAGGAACATCTAATACAATTTCTTCAATGGCTAGTGCTCAATGTAATAACTTGCTATTAGCATGTTATTTGTCTTCTAAATGCCCTGTATTTGTTGCTCCTGCAATGGATCTGGAAATGTATAAAAACACTCTGAATCAAACAAATATTAAAAAATTAGTATCAAACAATACTGACGTTTTACCTGTAGGGTCGGGCTCTTTAGCTAGTGGACTGGAAGGGGAAGGTAGGATGCTAGAACCAAATGAGATAATTGATTATGTTGAAAATAAGTTTAAAAAGTCTCTACCATTAAATTCTTTAAACCTTTTAATAACAGCAGGACCTACTCATGAAAAAATTGACCCAGTTAGGTATATTGGAAATAGCTCGTCAGGTAAAATGGGGTATTCATTGGCAAAAATTGCAAGTGAACTTGGAGCAAATGTGAAACTTTTATTAGGTCCAACTAATCTCTCAATGGATCTTTCCAACATTGAATGTATAAGAGTTCAAGACTCTGATGAAATGTATGCTCAGACAATAAAATATTTTAAAGAATCCGATATTGTAATTTTTTCTGCTGCTATATCAGATTTCAAGCCTAAAAAAATTAATAGTAGTAAAATAAAGAAAGAGTCTGGGTTAGACTCTATAGAGCTTCAGCCAACACATGATATTCTTAAAGAACTAGGGAAAATTAAAACATCACAATTTTTAGTTGGTTTTGCTTTGGAGACAGATAATGTAATTGAAAATGCAAAAAGTAAATTAAAGTCTAAGAACCTTGATGCAATAGTAGTTAATAAAATTGGAGATTTTAACCCGATTTCAAGTGACTATAATCAAATTGATTTTATAAATTCGAATTTAGAGATAACATCCTTTGAGAAAAAGTTAAAGATTGATGTTTCAAATGATATTATAAATCAAATTATTGAGAATGTTAACAAAACTAAAAATTAATAATTACGCATTAATTGATTCTCTAGAAATTTCTTTTAATAAGGGAATGACTTCAATTACTGGAGAGACAGGTGCGGGTAAATCAATTATATTAGGTGGACTTTCAATGGTTTTAGGCTCTAGAGTTGATAATTCCAAAATTATAAATAAAGAAAAAAAATGCTTTGTTGAAGCAACATTTGATTTAACTGATATATACATAAAGGATTATTTTAAAAAAAATGATTTAGACTATGATGAAATAACTATAATTAGAAGAGAAGTTAATCAAAGTGGAAAATCAAGAGCTTTTATTAACGACTCCCCAGTAAAACTTGATCAATTATCTGACCTTACTAACAGACTCATTGATGTTCACTCTCAATTTAATAATCTAAGTATCCTTGACTCAAATTTTATTTTTTTGATTTTAGACTCATTATCAGAGAACCAAGATATAGTTAAAGAATACTCAAGTAACTTTAAATCACTAAAATTACTTGAGAAAGAATTTAATGATAAGATATTACTGAGGGATAAGCTAAATTCTGATTTAGATTATAATAAATTCTTACTTGACGAATTTAATGATCTTGAAATAAACAATATAAATCTTGAGGAACTTCAGGATAAAATCAAAGAGGCTGATGACTTAGATCAAATTAAAGATGTACTATCAATTACAATAGGTCACTTAAACTCTGAAGAAGTTGGAGTCTTGGATAAACTTCAAGATATTTCAAGAAACCTTAATAGATTATCAAACTCTTCAGAGAGAATCAGCTTACTCTGTACAAGGATCCAATCAATCGTTGAGGAATTAAACATAATTTTTAGTGATTCAGAATCCATATTATCTGACATTGATAATAATCAAGAAAATATTGATGATTTAAGGAATATACAAGATAAGATTTACTCTCTGCAAAATAAGCACAGGGTTAATACAATTGAAGATTTATTAAAAATTAAAAATGATATTGAGTCAAAGATTTTGACACAAAATGATATAGACAATGATATAATTAAAATTGAAGAATCAATTAGAAGCCTAATGTTAAATCTTAGAGCAGATGCAGTTAAAATTCATAATAAAAGAAAATCTGTTATTTCTGATTTTGAAAAATTAATGAACAAGAATTTAATTGAATTAGGTATGGAAAAATCTGACATAAAAATTGATCTATCAGAAACAGAAATAATTCAAAAAAACGGTATAAGTATTGGTAAGCTACTTTTTAAATCTAATAATGGAAGTTTTTACAGTGAGTTGAAGGATATTGCATCAGGTGGAGAGATTTCAAGAATAATGCTATCCATAAAGTCTATTCTTTCTAAATACACAAAGTTGGCCTCAATAATTTTTGATGAAATAGATACTGGGATATCGGGTTCAGCCTCCTCTAAAGTTGGTGAACTGATGAAATTTATGGCACAAAATATGCAAGTAATCGTTATAACACATACTGCTCAAGTGGCATCTAAGGGTGACTTCCACTTTAAAGTATTTAAAAGAGAGCATAATGATAAAATTATCACTGATATTAAACTGCTGTCTGATAAAGAAAGAGTTAATGAAATTGCCGAAATGTTATCTGGTGATAAATCTAACAAGTCAGCAAATGAACTTGCAAATGAATTATTGAATTAAACTATATTTACATCATGGGAAACAATATTTTAAAGGGTAAAAAAGGAATAATCTTCGGAGCTCTAGATAACAGCTCTATCGCCTGGAAAACTGCAGAACGTGTTTATGATGAAGGAGGCGAATTCATTTTAACAAATGCGCCAGTTTCTATAAGAATGGGAAGCATAAGTGATTTAGCAAAAAAAACAAATTCTGAGGTTATACCAGCAGATGCTTCTAATTTAGAGGATCTTGAAAACTTAATTAACGCAGCTACCAGCAAATTTGGTGGTAAATTAGACTTTGTTTTACACTCAATAGGTATGTCTGTCAATGTAAGAAAAGGAAAGCATTATACAGATTTAAATTATGATTGGTTAAAAAAGGGATGGGATGTTTCTGCTGTATCTTTTCATAAATTAATGCAATCTCTTTTTAAATTGGATGCAATGAATCAGTGGGGAAGTATTGTTGCATTAACATACATTGCTGCACAGAGAACATTTCCAAATTATAATGATATGGCTGATAATAAGGCATATTTAGAATCTATTGCAAGAAGTTTTGGATATTTCTTTGGTAAGGAAAAGAATGTTCGTGTTAATACCATATCTCAATCACCAACTCTAACTACTGCTGGTAAGGGTGTCAAAGGCCTTGACGACTTTATTAGATATGCTGATTTAACATCACCATTAGGTAATGCAACTGCTGAAGATTGTGCTGACCTAACTGTTTCTTTATTTTCTGATTATACCAAAAGAGTAACTCTTCAAAATATTTTTAATGATGGAGGTTTCTCAAGTGTTGGAGTAAGCCAGGAGATTATCGATAAATTAAATTCAAAATGAAAATTATTGGATTAACTGGAGGTATTGGTTCTGGTAAATCTACTGTTCTCAATGAATTTAAAGATCTTGGAATAAAGACATATAGTGCAGATAAAGCTGCAAAGACACTCATTAACACAGATACAGCATTAATTGACTCAATAAAAAAGGTTTTTGGCAATAATATTTACAAAAAAAATAAATTAGATACTAAGCAGCTATCTAAAATTGTTTTTCAGGATTCAGATAAATTAAAAGTGCTGAACTCAATTATTCATCCAGCAGTTTCAAATGACTTTAATTCTTTTGTTAAAGCAAATGATGAAGTCTATATAGTCAAAGAAGTAGCAATAATCTTTGAGACAAAATCCGAAAATGCTTATGATAAAATTATTCTAGTCAGGGCACCTTTAGAAGAAAGAATTAAAAGGGTATTACTAAGAGATGATACCTCAAGAGATGACGTAATAAGAAGGATTAATAAACAGGTAGATGAGTCTTCTATAATTAGTAAATGTGATTATATAATTGACAATCATAACCTATCAGACTTAAAAGATAATGTCATTCAAATTCATGCAGATTTGATTAGCTAAGTACAATACATTAACATTTCGTTAAGAAAGTTTAATTTTAAAATTGAGAATTTTATATAAATGAATAGAAGATTTTACACTTCGTTGGTTTTATTAATGTCCTTCTCTTTGATTGGGATTATTCTAATGCAGGGTTATTGGATATATTCATCTTGGCAAAATAAAGAAGAAGAATTCTCACTAGCAGTAAATAGAACCCTTCGAGAGGTTGTTGATGAAATTCAAAGTAGAGAACTTAACGATTACGTATACACATATCAAATGCTAATTGACTCAATCGGTACACCCGATGAGTCTAATTTTACAGATGTTTTTCTTTTCTTGGATGAAGATCAGTCATCAAATCTTTCAACATTTTTTGCATATGGAATTCTAGAGGAGGATTACAATATAAATCTGCCAAATAATTTATCAAATAGATATGGAGACGAAGAACTTAAAGATTATAAGGCAGTTAAGACAACTATTGTAAATAAAAATATATTTGATAGAAGAGAAAATAGACTAAATGCATCTATATCTAAACTTAAAAGTGTAGAAGATATGGATATATTTAAATTTGAAAAGTATAAGTCTGCTTTTCAAGAATATGCTTCATCTCTACCAATTCATAAGAGAACAACCTCAAGAGAAATTCAAGCTTTATTAAATCAAGGCTTTAATGATAGAAATATTATAACTCCATATGAGTTTGGAATATATAGTAATGATTTATCTACAAAAGTTAAATCAAAT
>CBFHHV010000018.1:0-22368 GCA_965655775.1 Candidatus Marisimplicoccus sp. | reverse complement strand
GAAAATTTATTTATGTTGGAGATGATTCAGTTATGTCTAATTACTCCTCATCAAATATTATAAATGCTGAAGGCCTTCCTTTATATCCAGGATTTAATGATTCACATGCTCATTTTTATAATCTGGGGTTTTTTGTCAATCAAATTGATCTTAAAGCCACAAAAAGCTTTGAAGAAATAGTTAAAAAGTTAGTTGATAATGATAAAACAAACCCAAAAAAATTTATAATTGGTAGAGGTTGGGATCAAAATGACTGGAATATCAAAACCTTTCCTACAAATAAACTACTAAATGAAGCTTTTCCTGATAAAGCTGTTATTCTTGGAAGAATTGATGGTCATGCATACATTGTTAATGATTATGCTTTAACGCTTGCAGGTATTGATAAAAGTTCAAAGATTGATGGTGGAGAGTTTGTAAAATTAAATGGAAAATTGACAGGAGTACTTATTGATAACGCTATGCAACCTATTAATAATATTATCCCAGATCCTACAGAGGAAGAATCCATTAAAGCATTAATAGCTGCCCAAGAAATTGCATTTGAAAATGGATTAACGTCTGTCACTGAAGCAGGAATCTCAAGAAAACAAATTGAACTTATAGATAGCCTTCATAAGTCTGGAGCATTAAAAATAAAAATTTATGCTATGATTGATAATGGTCCAGACGTTGACTACTATTTAAAACAAGGTCCATATAAGACTGATAGATTAAATGTAAGATCAGTCAAAGTGTATGCTGATGGAGCACTAGGATCAAGAGGTGCAAGTATGATAAATGAATATTCTGATAGAAAAGGTTACTTTGGTATTATAAGAACTCCAATTGACTCAATTAAAAGTTTAGCTTTTAAAATAGCTGGAACTAAATTTCAGATGAATACTCATGCAATTGGTGATAATGCAAATAGATTTGTGCTTAATGCTTATAGAGATGCTCTTTTTAACTATCGTGATCCAAGGTGGAGAATTGAACATGCTCAAGTTGTAAACGAGGATGATATACAACTATTTAATCAAAAAATTATCCCATCAGTTCAACCAACTCATGCTACAAGTGATATGTACTGGATGTATGATAGAATTGGGAAAAAAAGGGCAAAACATGCTTATGCTTACAAGGAGTTACTTGAAAAATCTTCTGTAATTGCATTTGGGACTGACTTTCCTGTTGAAGAAGTTAGTCCATTTATGACTTTTTACTCTGCAACAGTAAGAAAAGATAAAGAAGGGTACCCCGACGATGGCTTTCAAGTAGAAAATATTATTGGAAGAGGTGATGCACTTTATGCAATGACAATTCATGGTGCCTTCGCCAATTTTGAAGAAGATGAAAAAGGAAGTATTGAAGTTGGTAAATCTGCTGATTTTATAATTCTTGATAATGATATCATGAGATCTGCTGAATCAAGAATTCCCCTTACTAATGTTGTTGCAACATTTGTCGAAGGTGAACTAGTGTTTAATAGAAGATATAACTAGTATATGTGTGGAATTGTATGTGCTTTTGATATCAAAAGTAATAGCGATGAAGTAAGGTCAAATGTCCTGAAAATGGCCAAAAAGGTTAGGCATAGAGGACCTGATTGGAGTGGTATATATTCAAATAATAACGCTGTTCTTGCACATGAAAGACTTGCTATAGTTGATCCAACTTCTGGGAAACAACCGATAATTTCTGATGATGGACTTAAAGTAATAGCAGTAAATGGAGAAATATACAATCATATAGATCTTAAAGAGAGACATACTCCTGACTATAATTTTAAAACAGAATCTGATTGTGAAGTAATTTTAGCATTGTACCAAGAAAAAGGAGTTAATTTCTTAAATGATTTAAATGGAATTTTTGCTTTTGCATTATATGACTCATCTAATGATAAGTATTTAATTGCTAGAGACCATATGGGGATCATACCTCTCTATATTGGTTGGGATAAACAAAACATCTTTTATGTTTCGTCTGAGCTTAAATCATTAGAAGGTATATGTAATAAGATAGAATTATTTCCACCTGGGCATTATCTTGACAGTAGTGATGGTAAATTAACTAAATGGTATGTTCCTAACTGGACTAAATTTGATAGTGTAAAGGACTCGGAAACAAAAATTAAGTTGATACATGATTCTCTATCATCTGCTGTTAAGAGACAACTGATGAGTGATGTTCCATATGGAGTTTTATTATCTGGTGGATTAGACTCTTCTATAACCTCAGCACTTGCTAAAAAATTTGCATCTAAAAGAATTGAGTCAAATGATCAACAAGATGCTTGGTGGCCGCAACTTCATTCTTTTTCTGTAGGACTAGAAGGAGCACCTGATCTGAAAGCTGCAAAAATTGTTGCTGACCATATAGGTACTGTTCACCATGAAATTAACTTTACCGTTCAAGAAGGTTTAGATGCTATTAGAGATGTAATATACCACCTTGAAACTTATGATGTTACTACTATTAGAGCATCCACTCCAATGTATTTAATGGCTAGAGCTATCAAATCACTTGGTATAAAAATGGTACTTTCAGGTGAAGGAGCTGATGAGTTATTTGGCGGCTATCTTTATTTTCATAAAGCCCCAAATGCAAAAGAATTTCACGATGAAACTGTTAGAAAGTTAGATAAGCTTCATCAATATGACTGTTTAAGGGCTAATAAGTCTCTTGCCGCATGGGGAATTGAGGGTAGAGTGCCCTTCCTAGATAAAAAATTTATTGATGTTGCTATGGGGATAAATCCTGAAGATAAAATGATAAAAAATGGCAGGATTGAAAAATGGGTTTTAAGAGAAGCTTTTAAAGACTATCTTCCTGAAAGTGTTCTTTGGAGACAAAAAGAACAATTTTCTGATGGAGTTGGATATTCTTGGATTGATAGCTTAAAAGAACTTGTCTCAAATGTAGTATCTGATTCTAATTTTGAAAATGCGTCTAAAATATTCCCTATAAATCCTCCTCAAAACAAGGAAGAGTTTTATTACAGATCAATTTTTAAAGATCATTTTCCAAGTGCTGCTGCTGCAAAATCTGTCCCTTCAGTTCCTTCTGTAGCATGTAGTACTCCTCAGGCACTTGAATGGGATGAAGCCTTTAAAAACATGAATGATCCTAGTGGGCGTTCAATATCAAATATTCATAATGAATCGTATGAATAGAATGTTGATAAGTTTACTATAAATACTGGCTTTTTCAGCTTTTTTACCCCCTCAATTTTTAGTATATTTAAAGGTATATTTACAACCTAAAAAATGTCTACAAACAACAATAGAAATCAGTATTCTGCAGATAGTATTCAAGCCCTTGAGGGTATGGAACATGTAAGAAAAAGACCCTCGATGTATATAGGTGATGTTGGGTCTCGAGGTCTTCATCATTTAGTTTATGAAGTAGTTGACAACTCAATCGATGAAGCAATGGCTGGATACTGTTCAGCTATATCAATTGAAATCAATATGGACTCAAGTCTAACTGTTGAAGACAATGGTCGTGGAATTCCTGTTGGTATTCACAAAAAGGAAGGTGTATCTGCACTTGAGGTTGTTATGACTAAAATTGGTGCTGGAGGTAAATTTGATAAAGACTCATACAAAGTATCAGGTGGACTCCATGGTGTTGGTGTATCTTGTGTAAATGCATTATCCCAATTACTTGTAGCTAAAGTTTTTAGAGATGGAAAGGAATACGAGCAGTCTTATAGTAAGGGAAAGCCGAGTGCACCTGTTAAAGAAGTAGGAAAGTCAGATAAAACAGGTACACTTGTGACTTTTACTCCTGACAAAGAGATCTTTAAAGAAGTAACAAATTTTGACTATGAAATTCTATCTAATAGAATGAGAGAGTTATCATTTTTAAATAAAGGGTTAACTATCTCTATTACTGATAATAGAAGCAAAGACAAAGATGGCAATCCTGTTTCTGAAACTTTTCACTCAAAAGAGGGATTGAGTGAATTTATTCAATATCTAGACAAGGGGAGAGTTCCCATTATAAGTAACATAATTAAAATGGAAGGTGAAAAGAACGGAATTCCTGTTGAGGTTGCTATGGTATATAACTCCTCTTTTTCAGAAAATCTTCACTCATATGTTAATAATATTGATACTCATGAAGGAGGTACTCACTTGACAGGATTTAGAAGAGGTTTAACTAATACATTAAAAAAATATGCTGATTCATCAGGTTTAACTGATAAACTTAAATTTGATATATCAAGTGATGACTTTAGAGAAGGGCTAACTGCTGTAATTTCAGTCAAGGTTGCGGAACCACAATTTGAGGGTCAAACAAAGACAAAGCTTGGGAATAGAGAGGTAAGTTCAGCAGTCTCACAGTCCGTTTCTCAAATGCTTGAAGATTATCTTGAAGAGAACCCAGAGGACTCTAAAATTATTGTTCAGAAAATAATATTGGCTGCTCAAGCTAGGACTGCTGCTAGTAAAGCAAGAGAAATGATTCAGCGAAAGACTGTAATGTCAGGTGGTGGGCTTCCAGGTAAATTATCAGATTGTTCCGAGACTGATCCTTCAAAGTGTGAAGTGTTTCTAGTTGAGGGTGACTCAGCAGGGGGTACAGCTAAACAAGGAAGAGATAGAGTTTTTCAGGCAATACTTCCATTAAGGGGTAAAATATTAAATGTTGAAAAAGCTCAACAGCATAGGGTTTTTGAAAACGAGGAAATTAGAAATATTTATACAGCGCTTGGAGTCTCTGTTGGAACAGAAGAGGATAGTAAGGCTCTTAATTTAGAAAAATTAAGATATCATAAAATAATTGTGATGTGTGATGCTGATGTTGATGGAAGTCATATTTCAACTTTGATATTGACATTCTTCTTTAACTACATGAGGGAATTAGTTGAGAGAGGAAATATTTACATAGCAACTCCTCCGTTATATCTTGTCAAAAAAGGAAGTAAAAAAGTATACGCCTGGAATGACGAGCAAAGAGATAATATTGCAAAAGATTTAGGTTCAGGAGTTTCAATACAAAGATATAAGGGGCTTGGTGAAATGAATGCAGACCAATTATGGGACACTACAATGAATCCAGAATCAAGAACCTTGAGGCAAATAACACTTAATAATGATAATGCAAAAGAAGCTCAAGAATGGTTTGCAACACTAATGGGTGATGAAGTCCCTCCAAGAAGAAAATTTATTGAGGATAACGCTATATATGCTAAAATAGATGTATAAATATGAAAGTTACTATTGTTGGTGCAGGTAATGTTGGTGCAACCTGTGCAGAATATATTTTATTAAAGGAAATTGTAGACGAAATTGTCCTTCTTGATATCAAAGATGGCTTTGCAGAAGGTAAAGCACTTGATCTAACACAAACAACTTCATCGCTAGGTTTTAAATCAAAAGTTACAGGAGTTACTAATGATTATAAAACTACATCAAATAGTGATGTTGTGATAATTACATCTGGTATTCCAAGAAAGCCTGGAATGACTCGAGAGGAATTGATTGGAATTAATGCTGGTATCGTAAAATCTGTATCAGAGAACCTATTAAATTACTCTCCTGAAGCAATAATAATTGTGGTATCTAATCCTATGGATACTATGACATACCTGGTTAAAAAATCATTTGATATCCCTAAAAATCGAGTTATAGGAATGGGTGGTATCCTTGATAGCTCCAGATTTAAAACTTATATTTCCTTAGCAACAAACCTTTCTCAACATGAGATTGATGCTATGGTCATAGGTGGACATGGTGATACAACTATGATCCCTCTTACCTCAATTTCAAAATGTAATAATAAACTTTTGTCCGAAATTGTATCTAGTGATATTCTTCAAAAAATTTCTTCAGATACTATGTTAGGTGGAGCTACTTTAACTAAATTAATTGGCACTTCTGCCTGGTATGCTCCTGGTGCTTCAGTTTCATATTTAGTAAATGCAATTGTTAATGACACAAAAGAAATACTTCCATGTTCTGTATATTTGGAGGGTGAGTATAATGCTGATGACTTATGTATAGGTGTCCCAGTAATAATTGGTAAAAATGGCTTTGAGGAAGTAGTCAATTTAGATATTAACAAAGACGAAATAGAAATGTTTGAGAATAGTGTTAAAGCTGTTAAACAAACGAATCAAGCCTTAGATGGTTTAATCTAGATAAAGTTGTTTGTTCAATATTCAAATGTTATATTTGCAGGCGTTAAAAATTTATCATGCAAGGAAATTCATTAATTAAGACTTTCGCGATTTTATTTGGTATTGTTAGTATCTATCAACTGTCTTTTACCTTTATATCCTCCACTATAGAGAATAAAGCAAGAAATGCTGCTATTGAAAAAATATCTGAAGATGAAATCTCTTTTGTAGAAAAAAGAGCGAGTGAAGAATTAAGATTTCTCGATTCTATTGGTGATCTCCCTGTTCTAATGTATTCATCCTATAATGATGCTAAACAAAAAGAACTTAACCAAGGACTAGATTTAAAGGGTGGTATTAATGTTATATTACAGATATCAATCAAAGATTTACTAAAGGGACTCTCTGAAAACTCTATTAATGAAAAATTTATTGCTTCCCTCGATGATGCAGATGAGCTTCAAAAGCAATCTGACCAAACCTATTTAGAGTCCTTCTTTGATGCTTTTGATTCAAATCCAGACCCAACTAGATTAACTTCTCCAGAGATTTTTGGTAATAGGACACTAAGTTCAGACGTATCATTTGATACATCTGATGATGATCTGAAATCAATCCTTAGAACAAAGGTTGATGAGTCAATAGTCTCAGCATTTGAAGTTTTAAGAAAACGTATTGATAAATTTGGGGTAACACAACCTAATATTCAAAGGCTCGGTACTTCGGGTAGAATATTAATTGAATTACCTGGTGCTAAAGATGTAGACAGGATACAAAACTTATTACAGAGTACTGCGCAATTAGAGTTTTGGGAAACCTTTAAAAATGAAGATTTATTAGACTTCTTACTGTCTGCAGATCAATATTTAGCTTCTATTGAAACAGAAACGATTACAAAATCTAACGAATCTGACATTGACGATCTTCTTTCTGAAGTAGAACAAACTTCAGACTCTATACAAAATACATCAAATCCTATCTTAAGCCTTGTTCGAGCTTACAGCTTCCAAGGAGGCCCTATCATTGCTAGATTTTTACCTAGAGATCAAGACATAGTTAATTCATATTTATCACTTCCTGATGTTAGAAAACTACTTCCTAGAGAATATAGATATGCTAAGTTCCTTTGGGGTAAACAAGACACAGATGGACTTACAAGTTTATATGCAATAAAATCAAACAGAGATGATACACCTCCGTTAAGTGGTGGTGTTGTTGTTGATGCCTCTCAAAGTTATGATGCATTAGGAAATGCAGCTGTATCAATGCAAATGAATGCGCAAGGTGCAAGAATATGGGAAGATTTAACTGGGGTTGCATATGCTCAAAATTCAAATATTGCAATTGTACTAGATGATATTATTTATTCTGCTCCCGGTGTTACTAGGGGTGCAATTAGTGGAGGAAGATCTGAGATTACTGGAGACTTTGACCTAAATGAGGCAATTGACTTAGCAAATGTTTTAAGAGCAGGTAAGTTGCCAGCTTCAGCCACTATCATTCAGTCTGAGGTTGTTGGTCCCTCTCTTGGACAAGAGGCAATTGATAGTGGTATATACTCCTTCTTAATAGCATTAACATTTGTTTTAATGTGGATGATATTTTATTATGGCCCTTCTGGTATATTTGCTGATATTGCACTTATACTTAATATTGTTTTAATATTTGGTATTCTTGCTGGTTTAGGAGCTGTCTTAACTCTTCCTGGAATTGCAGGTATTGTATTGACTATAGGTATATCGGTTGATGCTAACGTGCTTATTTTTGAAAGGGTTAGAGAAGAATTAAGAAAAGAAAAAGGCTTAAAGCAATCAATAAATGACGGATTTAATAATGCTCTATCCTCAATTTTAGATGCAAACATAACTACAGGGCTTACAGCACTTGTTCTATATATCTTTGGTACAGGTCCTATTAAGGGTTTTGCCACAACACTTCTAATTGGTATTGCAACATCTCTATTTACTGCAATCTTTATAACTAGATTATTAATTGATAATAAGGTTTTTAAAACAGGGAAATTATCTTTTTCAACAAAATCAACAAAAGACTTATTTAGTAATTTAAAAATTAAGTTTTTAGGAAAAAGAAAAGCTACATATGCAATATCTGCGACCCTTTTATTAATAAGCATTAGTTCTCTTTTATTTCAAGGTTTAAATCAAGGTGTTGATTTCTTGGGAGGAAGATCATATATTGTTAGATTCGATAAAGAAGTAAAGTCCTCTGATATTGAGTCTACCCTAAATAATGCATTTGGTAGTGCAGAAGTTAAAACTTTTGGTGCATCCAATCAACTGAAAATTACAACTAAATATAAGGTAGATCAGGAAGGCCTTACTGTTGATGACGAAATTAAAAATATTCTTTTTGATAATCTAGGTGAACAGTTTGATAATCCTATTTCTTATAGTGAATTTACAGCGGGTGAGGATTTTGGTATTATGTCAAGTATTAAAGTTGGTCCAACTATTGCAGATGATATTAAACAGAATTCAGTTTGGGCTATTTTTGGTTCACTTGTTATAGTTTTCTTCTATATACTACTTAGGTTTCAAAAATGGCAATTTTCTTTAGGTGCAGTTTCTGCTGTATTTCACGATGTTTTAATCGTACTTGGTATCTTTTCTCTAACATATAAAATAATGCCATTTAATATGGAAATAAACCAAGCATTTATTGCTGCTCTTCTAACAGTTATAGGTTACTCTCTAAATGATACTGTAGTTGTATTTGATAGAATAAGAGAGTTCTTCAGGATTCATAAGTCTTGGGATAATGAAACAACTGTAAATACAGCATTAAATAGTACATTGAGTAGAACTCTTAATACTTCTTTAACAACACTGATTGTTCTTATAGCTATTTTTATTTTTGGTGGAGAATCAATTAGAGGATTTATGTTTGCTTTAATTATTGGAGTAATGGTAGGGACTTACTCTTCAGTATTTATAGCTACTCCAATTATGTTTGATTCATATAAAAAAGTAAGTTAATAATTAACTTTTTTTCTTATTTATAGATAAGAATACAATTCCAATTAAAATAAAAGGTATACTTAACCATTGACCTGTTGAAAGACCAGGAAGAAATGTTTCAATACCACCCTGACTCTCCTTTACAAATTCAACAATAAACCTAATTGAAAATAGACCAATTAAAAAATATCCAAATAGTTTCCCCTCTTTCTCTCTAACTGAAACTCTTTGATATAAAATATATAGAATAATAAAAAGAATAATATATCCAAATGACTCATATAATTGAGCAGGATGTCTTGGTAAAACTTCACCTCGATTTTCAAATATAACTCCCCAATCATTATTAGTATATTTTCCTAAAATTTCAGAATTAAAAAAATTTCCAATTCTGACAAAAGCACCACCAATTGCAGTTGGAATTGTTAGTCTATCAAATATCCATAAAAGACTCTTAAAATTGTATTTTCTTTTAAAGATTAATAAGCCGACAGTCATCCCAATTGCAGCTCCATGACTAGCCAAACCTCTAAACCCTGTAAATTTATAACCATCAATTAATCCAAGTATTGAAGAATTCGGTGATTCTTGAATAGGTAATAATATTTCAATTAAATGATTCTGATAATATCCCCACTGATAGAAAAAAACTTCACCTAGCCTTGCTCCAAGAAAAACAGAAAGTACAAGATATATTAGTAATGGATCAAGATATTTTTCATCTACATTCTCTTTAGCAAAAAAAGATTTGACTAGATTATACCCTAGAAGAAATGCAAGGATGAACATTAGGCTATATATATAGACTGGAAAACCAAGTATATCAAAAGACTCGGTAGGAGACCATTTAATTTGTGAAATTATCATTTTTAAATATAACTATAATTTATGGCACAGGGTCATAACCACCCTTAAATAGTGGATTACACTTTATAATTCTTTTTACAGTTAAAAATGTGCCTTTAAAAACTCCATATTTCTTAAGTGCAATAATACCATATTCAGAGCAAGTTGGTGTATGACGACAATTACTCCCTAATAATGGAGATATAAAAATTCTATATAACCTAATAAGCCCTATAAAAGGAAGTGCAAGTATTCTGCTAATCTTTGTCATTAACTTTTACTCCTAACTTATTTAATTGATCTCTAATTGAATCAGATAAAGTAAAGTCTTTTTTTATCCTTGCTTCATCTCTAATATTTAATAATATTTTAAGAATAGAGTCATTGTCTGAAGTTGATTTTGAATAGTCAATACCAAGTATATTATTAAGCAAAGTATCGAATAAACCTAAAAAGTAATCTCTATCTCTCTCTCCAGCATTTCCATCTTTTTCAATTTGGGTAATTAATTTTGAGGAATTAAAAATTTCAGCAATTAACTTAGGTGAATTAAAGTCATCGTCTAGACAATCAAAACAATTTTTTTCCCAATCCTTAATTTGGGAAAGAAGGTTATCATCATTAATACTGGATACTTTAATATTCTTCAGTCTATCTATCATTTCCACTAGTCTTTCAAAGCCTTTTTCAGATGCATTAATTGCAACTTCACCAATGTCTAATTCGCTTCTGTAATGAGCTTGAAGAAAGAAAAACCTGATGACATTGGGATCATACGGTTTTGAAAAGAAGTCATTTTGACCAGAAAAAAGTTCATCTGGTAAAATATTATTATCAAGAGATTTAGACATTTTCTTACTATTTAAAGTCAACATATTAGCATGTATCCAAAACTTTGCAGGTTGCTTACCATTATAACCAACAGCCTGTGCAATTTCACAATCATGATGAGGAAATTTCAGATCTATTCCACCTCCATGAATATCAAATTCATCACCAAGATACTTATTACTCATTGCTGTACATTCAAGATGCCACCCTGGGAATCCTTCACTCCATGGTGATTTCCATTTCATTAGATGTTTTTTTTCAGCTTTTTTCCATAGAGCAAAATCATATTCATTTTTTTTATCATCTTGGCTGCTTAAGTCTCTAGAATTAGATTTGATTTTTTCAAGGTCCCTTCCTGAGAGTTTTCCATAGGAATCAATCTCATTATATTTTGAAATATCAAAATATACAGATCCGTTTGAAGTATAAGCAAGATTTTTTTCAATTAGGTCTTCTATTATTGAAATTTGTTCTGTTAAATGGCCAGATGCAACAGGTTCGATACTTGGATCTAGTACATTGAAACTCTTTAGAACCTCTCTAAAGCTATTAGTGTATTTCTGAGCGATTTCCATCGGTTCAAGTTTTTCAACCTTAGCCTTTTTGGAAATTTTGTCTTCTCCAGTATCTTCAAGATGTCCAACGTCAGTAATATTCCTAACGTACCTAACGTTGTAACCAAGATATCTAAGATATCTGAATATAATATCGAAGGAAATAAATGTTCTACAATTACCCAGATGAAGATTGCTGTAGACTGTGGGACCACAGACATACATTCCGACTGAATTTTTTCTTAAAGGTTTGAATTTCTCTTTAGAGCTTGTAAGTGAATTATATATATATAAATTATGAGAATCCATTAAAGCTCAGACTCAAATTTTATATAGTCTAAAAACTCTCTTTTAAATTTTTCTTTCTTGAACTTACCTCCAAACTCAGATGTGACAGTGCTAGAATTTATATCCTTGATTCCTCTTGAATTTACACAAAGGTGCTTGGCATCTATAACACATGCAACATCTTCAGTATTAAGAACTTTTTGAAGATCTCTAACTATCTGAATAGTTAGTCTTTCTTGAACTTGTGGTCTTTCTGCATAATATTTTACTATTCTATTTATTTTTGAAAGTCCAACAACATTGCCATTTGAAATGTAAGCTACATGAGCTAGACCAACAATAGGTAGAAGATGATGCTCACAAGTTGAATATAAAGTAATATTTTTTTCAACTAGCATTTCGCCATAGTTATATTTATTTTCAAAAGTTGACATTTCTGGTCTATTCTTTGGGTTAATTCCAGAAAAGATCTCATTTACAAACATCTTTGCAACTCTTCTAGGTGTTCCTCTTAAACTATCATCAGTTAAGTCCATCCCTAGTATATCTAAAATTTCATAAACCTTCTCCTGAATAAGACTTATCTTATCAGTATCTGGTATATCAAACGCCCCTTCTTTTAAAGGTGTCTCTCCTGAGTTTGAACCAATGTGATCATCTCCAATGGAATCGATTTCTTTGTCTAGTAATCCTTGTAGTTTCATTTTTTAAAATTTGAGTTATACAAAGATAGAAATTATGAAGTTAAATAGAAATTATGAAGTTAAAAGGAAGTTAAAGTTTAATTGAAAATGATGCGTAAATAGAATATGTATCCTTTTCAATATCATACTTATCAGTTAGACCTCTAGTGTATAGCCTGTTTTTTAAAAAGCCATTTGATTTAGTAATACCAAAATCCATATCAAAGTAACCATAATTTATTCCAACTCCTGCTGATAATCCACGAATATTATTTTTTAAATCTAAGTCGGGTCCTTTATAAGAAAAATAACCCGCTCTTAGATTTAAATTTTTTAATCTGTATTCTCCACCAAATCGAATTGATTCAGAAATTCCAGCCATCTTATTTTTTATAGAGTAATTAAGAGAGTTTAAATATGAGTCTCTGCCATCATTATCATCAAATTTTGAATTATTAAATTTAGTTATTTCATAATCAAAACTCACTAAACCTCTTGAACCAAAAATATATGCAAGACTAAAAAGTGATTTTGATGGCAATCTTAGTTTATACTTATCATATATATTTATAGTGTTTGGATCAATTCTGAATGTTGATAAGCCATCTTCCTCTATAATATCTGTTTCAATAAACTGACTGTTCTCTTCCTCAATATTTAAGATAGTAGGGGTAGAGTATGATAATCCAAATCTTAATTGTTTAATCTTAATTATACTTCCTAATTGGAAAGAGAATCCAGTTCCAAATGCAAGTAAATCTTCTTTAAAAAATATTCTTTGAACATTAGAATTATTAGCATAGCCAATCTCTTCAAATATTTTAGTTTCTTCAAATAAAGTTTCATGAACATTAATATTTATCCCTGTGAATAAATGATTATTAAAAGAGAACCCAAGATTAATACTATGTTTAAAATGATTCCCTGTTCTAAATATATCTAAATTCTGATCTAAATTGTTATATAATGCATTAGAAACATAATTATTGTATTCATCTCCAGTTTCGTTAATTATAAAGCTTTGATAACCAAGAAAAGCTTGCTGATCTCCAAATCCATAATTGTCACCTAAATATGTATAAACACTCTGAGAGGTCTCATTATCATATATTATTAAGTCTCCAGGAGGAATACCATCTGCAAAATAAAGGAAATAATTATCTATTCCACTATTATTGTTTCCATATAGATTAAAGGAGCTATTAAAATCTCCTAAGATATGATTGTTGTAGGCTACTGAAAATTTAGATTTTCTATTCTCATAAACAAGAACAACACCAGCACCTCCATAAGAATAAAAATCGTTCTTAGATGAAGAATTATAGTTGTTCAATCTATTTGAGATTTTAAGATTTTTATAGTTTAGAGTAACTCCAACTTCAGAATCAATAAAAACAGAAGAACTTGCAGGATTAATTGATATAGCACTTAGATCACCTCCTAATGCACCAAAGGCTCCACCCATTGAATTGAATCTGGCTGACCCCTCATGAAAGAAAGAGCTATATCTCAATACGTCTTCAAATGTTTGAGAAAAACTAGTGTAAGATATACTTAGGAATAAGTGTAGAAAAAGATACTTTTTTAACATTTAGTTTATCTTGCCTCCGCCTCTAGATCCACCGCCTGAGCTTCCTCTAGATCCACCGCTAGATGCGCCTGAACTGGGTGAGCTAAAACTTCTGCCTTGTACAGCACCTGATGAACGAGACCCTGAATATCCTCCTCTATTGGAATATGAAGAGTTGTTTCTAGAAGATCTAGAATTATAATAGCTTGGCCCATTGGAATTTGAATAATCATAACCCGAGTATCTATAAGAAGAATTACCTCTTTGGCTAGGATTAACAGACCTGATTTGTTGATAAGCTTCCCTTACATAGTCGCTCTTAATTGCACTTAAATTTGGAATTGAGCTATTTCTATTAATATTTCTTGTATTAGAGCTACCTCTTGAATAGACACCTATTAGGTTTTTATTTTTAATCTCTCTAAGATTAATACTTCTATCTATATCATCATAATCCGAAACACCTCTTGATCTATCAATATAAACTCCACCATATGAACCAAGTCTTGAATAAACTCCTGATACTTTTACTCCTTGAGAATCACTTTTTCTAGAAACTCCATTAGACGAACTTCTCTCACCTCTTCTAGATGCAGAGTTACTAAAACTCACTCTAGATGTATTTGAAATTTCATTACCATATTCATCTCTGTAAACAGTTGAATCGTAAATTCCGCCATAATACCATGGTGCATATCTTTTATTTCTCATCATGAACCAGTAGTAGTTTCCTAGAGAAGTAGCATAAGGTGAAAAGTAAAAATTTAAAGGTCCATAAAATGGATATCCCATTTCATAGGCAAAACTGTTATAGAAAAATGGAGGTCTAAATCCATAATTTATGAACATTCCATTGTTTGTAAAGAATGGATTAAATGCCATGCCGTGAAAGAATGGATTGTAATAAAATCTCCCGAAGCTTGGAAAAAAATTATTTACAACTTCAGTTGTTTGAGGGTTAGCTCCCCATGGTAGATAACCTGAATCATTATCATTTGATGAAAAGGTATTTAAAGATTCATCTGCATATTCGTTGAAGACAACTTCATAATCAATCCCTCTTTCACCAGATACATAAATACCGTCATTGACGCCATAATATGAAGCTAGTTGATATGAGTTACACCCTATAAAGAAGGACGATAACAATACTAGTTTTAAAATACCTACAATTTTTTTCATGTATCTAAATTTAAAAATAATTAATTAAATGTAAATTACTACTTTTACATTTACTTAAGTAATTACAACAATTGTGCCACTTTTTATAACGATTGTTAATAAGATTTGATCAATGGGAAAGAAAATAACTCCTAGAAGTAATGACTATTCAAAATGGTATAATGACATTATCTCTGAGGCTGGTTTAGCTGAGTCTTCTGATGTAAGGGGATGTATGGTTATAAAACCTTATGGATTTGCCATTTGGGAATTAATGAAATCTCAGCTTGATGATATGTTCAAAGAGACAGGGCACGAAAATGCTTATTTCCCATTATTTGTTCCAAAATCATTATTTGAGGCTGAAGAGAAAAATGCAGAAGGATTTGCTAAAGAGTGTGCCGTTGTTACTCATTACAGACTAAAAAATGATCCTGATAAAAAAGGCAAACTGATGGTCGATTCTGATTCAAAGCTTGAAGAGGAACTTATAGTTAGACCTACAAGTGAGGCAATTATTTGGAAAACTTATAAAAGGTGGATTCAATCATATAGAGATTTACCAATCTTAATTAACCAATGGGCAAATGTTGTAAGATGGGAGATGAGAACTAGACTTTTTCTTAGAACTGCTGAGTTTTTATGGCAAGAAGGGCATACTGCGCATGCAACAAAAGAGGAAGCTTTAAAAGAAACAAAATTAATTAATAACATATATTCTGAATTTGCTGAGAAATTTATGGCTATGCCTGTTGTTCAAGGATCGAAATCTGAATCTGAGAGATTTGCTGGAGCTGAAGAGACTCTTTGTATCGAAGCATTGATGCAGGATGGTAAAGCATTACAGGCAGGCACCTCTCATTTTCTTGGACAAAATTTTGCAAAGGCATTTGACGTTAAGTATGCTGATAAATCAGGTAAACTAGAATATGTCTGGGCAACATCTTGGGGAGTTTCAACTAGACTTATGGGAGCTTTAATTATGTCTCATAGTGATGACAATGGTCTAATTCTACCTCCACTTCTTGCTCCAACTCAAGTAATCATAATACCTATTATTAAATCTGAAGAGAGCTCAAAAAAAATATTAGATAAGACTAACGATTTATTTAATTCAATAAAAGATAATGGAATAAGAGTAAAAATTGATGATAGAGATAACATTAGTCTTGGTTTTAAACTTAATGATTCAGAAGTAAAAGGTATTCCAATGAGAATTGTTTTAGGCGAAAAAGAAGTTGATAACGATGAGTTTGATGTTTTTTATAGACATAACCTAGAAAAAGTTTCTGCTAAATTCTCAGATCTAACTTCCTTAGTTGAATCATCAATTAATCAAGTTCAAGAAGAAATGATTTTAAAATCTAAAGAGAGACTAAAAAAACATACACATGAGGTAAATTCATATGATGAGTTTAAAGAATTGATCTCTTCACAAAGTGGTTTTGTAATTGCAGGTTGGGATGGAACAAACGAAACTGAAGAAGCTATTAAAGCGGAAACAAAAGCTACAATTAGATGTATCCCTGAAGATCTTGATAATAAAGGTGTTACATGTATTTATTCTGGTAAGCCAGCACAATACAAAGTAATATTTTCAAAATCTTATTGAAATATTAAAATTTAAATTAAATTTGCACCCTGATTGGCCCGTTCGTCTATCGGTTAGGACCTCAGGTTTTCATCCTGGAAAGAGGGGTTCGATTCCCCTACGGGCTACAAAATAAAAATTATGGCAAATCATAAATCTGCTTTAAAAAGAATTCGTTCTAATGAAACTAAAAAGTCTTTGAATAAACTTCAACATAAGACTACAAGAAATGCTATCAAAAAATTAAAAGATGCTAAAACTAAAAAAGAGGCTGGTAAGCTTTATCCCGGTGTTGTTTCTTTAATTGATAAGTTAGCTAATAAGAATGTTATTCATAAGAACAAAGCATCAAATCTTAAATCTAAATTAAGTAAGCTTAAGTAATTAAGAGTTCATTGAAATAAGAAACTCTTCATTATTATTTGTTTTTCTAAACCTGTCGTTTATAAATTCCATTGCCTCTACTGGGTTCATATCCGCTAAGTATTTTCTCATAATCCACATCCTTTGAATAGTGTTCTCATCTAGGAGTAGATCATCTCTTCTAGTGCTTGAAGAAACTAGATCTATCGCAGGGAAGATACGCCTGTTAGAGATTCTTCTGTCAAGTTGAAGCTCCATATTACCGGTTCCTTTAAATTCCTCAAAAATCACCTCATCCATTTTTGATCCAGTTTCAGTTAAAGCAGTAGATATAATTGAAAGTGAACCACCATTTTCTATATTTCTTGCAGCTCCAAAGAATCGTTTTGGTTTATGTAATGCATTTGCGTCAACACCACCACTTAATATTTTTCCTGATGCAGGTTGAACCGTGTTATAAGCTCTTGCAAGTCTTGTTATAGAATCAAGAAGTATTACAACATCATGACCACATTCAACTAATCTTTTCGCTTTCTCAAGAACAATATTGGCAACTCTTACATGTCTGTCAGCAGGTTCGTCAAATGTTGAAGCTACAACTTCACCTTTTACATTCCTCTGCATGTCAGTAACTTCCTCTGGCCTTTCATCAATTAATAAGATAATTTGAAATACCTCCGGGTGATTTGCTGCAATTGCATTTGCAACATCTTTTAAAAGCATTGTCTTTCCAGTTTTTGGTTGAGAAACTATCATTCCTCTTTGTCCTTTTCCTATAGGTGAAAAAAGGTCAATAATTCTTGTAGAGATTGTACTCTCCTTTGATGAAATATTAAATTTTTCTTCAGGGAATAATGGTGTTAAATGCTCAAATGAGACTCTATCCCGAACAACTTCTGGGTCAAGTCCGTTGATTTTATTAACCTTAATTAAAGGGAAATATTTTTCACCATCTTTTGGAGGTCTTACAGTCCCATGAACTGTATCACCTGTTTTAAGTCCAAATAATTTTATTTGAGATTGAGATACATATATATCATCTGGAGATGATAAGTAGTTATAGTCTGAAGATCTTAAAAAACCATATCCATCTTGCATAATTTCTAAAACTCCCTCGGATTCTATAATACCATCAAACTCAAAATCAGGTTCTTTATATTTTCTCCTATTGTCTTTATTGAAATTATCATCTTTTTTATTTGAAAAGTTTTTATTGTGATGATTTTTATTTGATCCATTTCTTGGTCTTTTATCAACTCTTTGATGTTTCTTTTCCTCAACTTCAGGTTTTGTTTCAACTGAAGCTTTTTCATCCTCAGGCTTTTTAGTAATAGCATCAACCAGTTCTTGCTTTTTCATGCCTTTAGTATCTTTTAATCCGATTTGTTCGGCAATTTCAATAAGCTCAGCTATCTTTTTAGCTTTAAGCATTTTAATATCGTACATATATAGTGGTTGTTTAATTTGAAATGTTAATAGAAATGTACTTCTTGGAAAAAATAGTTGTCCAAATTTACAAATTTATTTTTAAATTCAGCAAATATCTAAATTAACTGATTATGCCAAGGTATTTTATTGAGTTTTCGTACGATGGCTCAAGCTATCATGGAATTCAAAAGCAACCTAATTCTTTAACGATTCAGGAAGTTTTAGAAACCAATATTTCAAAATATACTGGATCAGATATAAACCTGACACTTGCAGGAAGAACTGATGCAGGTGTCCATGCAAAACAAATGTTTGCACATTTTGATATAGATTCTGATTTTGGCAAAAATAATTTCTGTAGATCTTTAAATATGATGATTCCAAAGGATATTTGTATTGCATGTTTATCTTCAGTAAACAAAGATTCTCATGCTAGGTTTGACGCTGTAAACAGAACTTATGAATACTTTATTGGCTTTGAAAAAGATCCATTCAACTATAAGTTCTTATATTACATAAAGGATAAACTTGATATAAATAAAATGAACGAGAGTTGTTTGAGACTTCTTAACCATAAAAATTTTAAATGTTTCTCAAAATCTAATACAGATGTTAAAACCTATGATTGTGATATAGAACATGCCGAATGGATTAATACTGAAAATGGTTATAAATTCTCAATAACAGCTAACAGATTTTTAAGAAATATGGTTAGGTCTATAGTTGGAACGATGATTGAAATTGGTACTTGTAAAATAACTGACAAAGACTTACAAAAGATTTTAGACTCTGAGGATAGGAGGGAAGCAGGTTACTCAGTTCCTGCCTCTGGTCTGTTTCTAAGTAATATTACGTATAAAAACATTTTTGAGACAAGTTGGAAAAAGTAAAAGGTAAAATATTTGATGTTAAATTATTTTCAAAACTTTTAGTTTTTGTTAAGCCATATAATTATACTTTTTATGGTGTAATGTTCACGGCAATTTTAATTTCCCTATTATCAACGTTAACTCCATATTTATTAAAAGTAGTTGTTGATGATTACATCCTTATTAAAAACTACGAAGGGATGCAGTCAATTATATTACTTATGATGTTAGTGCTTTTCTTAGAAGTGATATTTATGTATTTGTTTACATTCTACGCAAACTGGTTAGGGCAGAAGGTTATTAAAGATTTAAGGGTGAATGTTTTTGAGAAAATTGTGAAATTTAAAATGTCTTTTTTTGATAAAAATGCTGTTGGAAGATTGGTAACCAGAACTGTAAATGATATAGAAACAATTGCAAGCATCTTCTCTCAAGGTTTATTCACTATTATAGCTGATATATTGAAAATGATTACTGTCTTAATAGTTATGACAATAATAAGTCCAGAACTTACTCTTGTTGTAATTTCAATATTTCCTGTTTTAATTTTTGCTACCAGAGTGTTTCAAAAGACTATGAAAACAGCATTTGAAAAAGTAAGAAGAGAGGTTGCAAATCTAAACTCATTTGTTCAAGAAAGAATTAGTGGAGTTAAAATTGTACAGATCTTTAATCGTGAAAAAGTTGAAATTGATAAATTCAATCAAATAAATATTAAGCATAGAGACGCCTGGCTAAGAACTGTATGGATTAATTCAATTTTCTTTCCAATTGCTGAAATCTCAACATCAATTTGTATTGGTCTTCTTGTTTGGTATGGAGGTTTTAACAACTTAAATGGTGAAAATATTTCTCTAGGTACTTTGTTCCTCTTTATCTCTATGTCTGGATTATTATTTAGGCCATTAAGACAAATAGCAGATAGATTTAACACTCTCCAAATGGGTATGGTTTCAACAGAGAGAATCTTTAATATTCTTGATGATGATCAGCAAATAAAAGACAAAGGTGAGCTAGAAGATTCTTCATTTAAAGGTTTGATTGAATTTAAGAATGTTAACTTTTCTTATTTAGATAATCAGCAAGTTTTAAATAATATCTCATTTAAAATAAATCCTGGAGAGTCATTTGCAATTGTGGGCCCAACTGGAAGTGGAAAAACAACTATAACTAATCTTATAACTAAGTTCTATGAAATAAATACAGGTAATATTTTAATTGACGGGAAAGATATTGATGATTACACTCTTGAAACAGTTAGAAATAAAATTGGTGTAATCCTTCAAGATGTATTTCTGTTTGCCGATACTATTTTCAATAATATTACTCTGTTTAACAAGAATATTACACTAGAGGATGTTGAAAACGCTTCAAAAGAACTTGAGATCCATGATTTTATTAGATCACTGCCTGGAGGATATAATTTTAATGTAAGTGAGAGAGGTACAACACTGTCTGCTGGACAAAAACAGTTAATAGCTTTTCTACGAGTCTTAGTTAATAATCCTGATATCTTAATTCTTGATGAGGCAACTTCTTCTATTGACTCGTATTCAGAGGACTTAATAAAAAATGC
Source organism: Candidatus Marisimplicoccus sp. (assembly GCA_965655775.1). Classification (GTDB taxonomy): domain Bacteria; phylum Bacteroidota; class Bacteroidia; order Flavobacteriales; family Flavobacteriaceae; genus Marisimplicoccus. The sequence goes on along the minus strand of CBFHHV010000018.1, from coordinate 1,521 downwards.
AACAAAAAAGATAACAAAGGATAAAACTTCAATTATAATTGCTCATAGACTTTCAACAATTGAATCAGCAAATAAAATAATTTATATGGAAAATGGAAAGATACTAGAATCCGGTAACCATAAAGAGCTTTTAGGTATTACTAATGGAAAGTTTAAAAAACTTTATGAGGAGCAATTTATTGATGAATTAGTTTAAATTTTCTATTAGCTTAATACATTCTGAAGCTTCTTTTGCATCATGGACTCTTAATATATCAGCTCCTTTGTCTATCGCAAGAGTATTCAGAGCAGTTGTTCCATTAAGCGCCTCTGCTGGTGAAATATTAAGAAACTTATAAATCATCGACTTTCTCGATAGTCCAACCAATAAAGGTTTATTGAAAGCCTGAAACATACTTAAGTCTTTTAATATTTTAAAATTATCCTGAATAGTTTTACCAAAACCAAAACCAGGATCTAAAATAATATTTTGAATACCAGAGTTCTCTAGTTCATTTATTTTGCCTTTAAAAAAAGATAGAATTGACTCAACCACATTATCATATTCTGGATTATCTTGCATGTTATCAGGATCTCCTTGCATATGCATCATCACATAACCTGAATTGTACTCTTTTATAACATCATACATTTTAGGATCATATTTACCGGAGCTTATGTCATTTATTATTGAAAAACCTTTTGCTAAAGCAAATTCAGCAACATCTGAATTATATGTGTCAATTGATAAATGAATGTCTCTAAAGTTATTAGAAATCTCAATAATATAATCTGATATAATTTTTAGTTCCTCTTCAGCATTTATCAACTTAGAGCCAGGTTTTGAACTAGCTGCACCAATATCAATTATTTCAGCTCCATCTAAAACTAAGTCATTAATTCGAGAATTTACTTTATCAATTGAATTATATTGGCCTCCGTCGTAGAAAGAATCATTAGAAACATTTACAATTCCCATAATTTTTTTTATGGATAAATCAAGGATTTTTTCATTACAATTTAAAGTCATACTTTTAACTTCTTTTCCAAATTTATACTAAAATCTAATATGGAAGATACAAAGTCACAATATCAGAATATAATAAGTAAATCTAGAAAGATTTTTATTGATAAAAATTCTGATTATGGTTCTTCTTGGAGAGTTCTTAGAATAATTTCCTTAGTAGATCAGATCAATATCAAGGCACAGAGAATAAGAAACCTTCAGAATAATATCTCTAATAAAATTGACGAGGATCAATCTGCTGAATTCTATGGAATCATAAATTATTCAATCATGGGACTTATTCAGTTTGATAAAGGAATTGTAGATGAACCAGATCTTGAAGCAGAAAAGATAATGGATCTTTATGATAGGAATGTTAAAAAGACATTTGAATTAATGCTAGATAAAAATCATGATTATGGAGAGGCATGGAGAGAAATGGAAGTGATAAGCCTGACAGACCTCATAATTCAGAAGATATTTAGAATGAAAAGTATATTAAAAAATGATGGGAAGACAGAGGTAAGTGAAGGGAT
>CBFHHV010000017.1:0-22433 GCA_965655775.1 Candidatus Marisimplicoccus sp. | reverse complement strand
GGTTATTTATAATTACAATGTCAAAATTTATTAATAAATTGAATCATAATGAAAGATTCCAATAAAAATTACATTTCCAGAAGAAAATTTTTTCATTTTTTATCTCTATCAACTATTACTTCTTTATTACTCTTTAAAATTATTAACCCTTTTGAAGAAAAAAATGAAATTATTATTAGTAAGGAGGGCTGGATTTTATCAATAACAGATTATGATATTTGATTTAAATAATCAGAATAAAAATTATAATATAAAAGAATATGATATTGTTATTATAGGCTCTGGTCCAGCAGGTATATCAATTGCTCAAAGACTGGTTAATTCTAATCTTAAAATTTTAGTTGCAGAGGGAGGAGATAAGCAATTTACTATAGAATCGTCGAACATATACAAGGGTGAAGTAAAAGGAGATCCATATTATGATTTAATAGCATCAAGGTTAAGATACTTTGGGGGAACAAGTAATCACTGGACAGGTTATTGCAGAACTCTTGATGAGCATGACTTTGAATATAAAGATGACTATCCGATAGCTTACTGGCCAATTAGCAAGAGTGATTTAGACCCATATTTAAAAGATGCATGTAAAATTGTTGAGATTTCCTCAAAATTTAATGATTCATATATCGACAACGAGCTTGGGATTAAGTCATTTAATTTTAACTTTTCTCCTAGAGTTAAGTTTGGCGAAAAGTTTGAATATATATTTAAAAAAGACAATATAGATTTAATTAGGAATTGTAACCTCGTTAATTTTAAAAAAGAAAAAGATTATGTGTCACACGCATCTTTCACATCATTTAATAAGAAACTACTTGATGTAAAAGCTAATAAATTTGTTTTAGCAACTGGGGGTATTGAAAATTCTAGATTACTTTTGGCAATCAATGAAAAAAATAATTTTAGTTTATTTGACCGTAATTTACCTATTGGTAAATATTGGATGGATCATCCACACTTTACCATTGGTGAAGCCCTCTCTAAAGATGATTGGAAGGATAAATATTTATGTATAGACTCAAATTCACAGAGGAGGCTTAAAATTTTAAACTGTGGAATAAGGATGGAGGGTGTGTTTGAGGAAAATATTAAAGGAAAAATTAAAGAAATAGCTTGTTATTCTCCAGAACTAGGAAAAAAACTTTTTGAATTAGCCAATAAAAAATTATTATGCAATATTACAGTTAGAGCAGCATGGGAACAGGAACCATTAGAATCTAATAGAATTGAACTGTCTAGATCATCAAAGGATGTTTTTGGAATGCCAAGGACAGTTTTATATTATAAAAAATCAAAAAATGATCTAAACACAGTTAGAAAGACCATTGAGCAAATAGCAAAATATGGTATTAATAAATCAATAGGAAGAATTAAGTTAAAAGACTTTGTATTAGGTAAATCAAAATATCCAATAAATGATCAATTAGGAGGGCCTCACCATATTGGAGGTACAAGAATGTCGGATTCTTCTAATCATGGTGTTGTTGATAAAAATGCAAAGATTTTTACAGTTAGTAATCTTTATGTTATGGGGTCTTCCGTTTTCCCAACGGGAGGTCATGCTAATCCAACATTGACTATAGTTCAATTATCTCTCAGATTAGGAGACCACTTATTGAAAACTTAACATATGCCCCTTTAAGTTAGACAAGACCTACTCTAGCGAAATCAGTTACTTCAACTGATTCAGAGTGACTTTTAAGGTATTGTGATATACTTAATTTACTATCTTTTATAAACTGCTGGTTTATTAGGGTGTTTTCTTTGAAAAACTTTTTTAGCTTCCCTTTAGCAATATTCTCTAACATTTCCTCCGGTTTACCTTCTTGTCTTAATTGATCTTTAGCAATTTCAATTTCTTTTGCAATCACATCTTGACTTACTCCATTTTCATCTATCGCTACAGGATTCATGGCTGCAATTTGCATTGATAAATCTTTACCAACGTCACCTGCATTATCAAATTTTTCTGATAATCCAACAATTGACGCTATTTTGTTTCCTGCATGAATATAAGATCCTACAAAGCTAGCGGATATGTGCTCAAAAGAACCTATTTCAATTTTTTCACCAATAACACCAGTCTGTTCTAACAATTTTTCAGAAACTTTCATTCCATCAAAATCAGATTCTAAAAAGGAATCCTTATCAGTGAAGTTAAGAGCGTGATCAGCTAATTTCTGGGCTAATTGAATATAATCATCATTTTTAGCTACAAAATCTGTTTCACAGTTGAGTGAAATTATAACTCCGGAGGTGTTATCTAAATTGACCTTTGCAAGTACAACACCTTCTGATGATTCTCTATCAGCTCTATTTGCAGCAACTTTTTGACCTTTTTTTCTAAGAATTTCTATTGCTTTATCAAAATCTCCATTGGATTCTTCAAGAGCTTTTTTACAATCCATCATTCCAGCGCCAGTAGATTGTCTTAGCTTATTTACATCAGATGCAGTAATTTTCAATTTAGTAAAATTTAGAGGTTATTATTCTTTTTCAGAAGCATCAGTATTTGCAGCTTCTATTGCTGCTTCAGCTTCTTCTAATTTTTTTTGTTCAGCAATCTCCTTTTCCTTTTTTCTTTCTTCTAAAGACTCTTGAATTGCATTACATACGATATCTAAGATCTTTTCAATAGATTTTGATGCATCATCATTTGAAGGAATAATAAAATCAACTTCATTAGGGTCAGAATTAGTATCAACCATAGCAAAAATTGGAATATTTAATTTCTGAGCTTCTTGAACTGAAATCTTCTCATTTAATGTATCTACAACAAAGATAGCTCCTGGTAATCTTGTCATATCAGATATTGAACCAAGATTTTTTTCCAATTTAGCTCTTTGCCTGTCAACTTGAAGTTTTTCTTTCTTAGAAAGTGTTTCAAATGTACCATCAGCTTTCATTCTATCAATAGCATTCATCTTTTTTACAGCTTTTCTAATTGTGACAAAGTTTGTTAGCATTCCACCAGGCCATCTTTCAGTGATGTATGGCATATTAACTGAATCTGCTTTTTGAGCCACGATATCCTTTGCCTGTTTTTTTGTAGCAACAAAAAGTATTTTTCTCCCTGAAAGAACTATTTTTTTAATTGCATTGACAGACTCCTCAAGTTTTGCAGCAGTTTTATATAAGTTAATAATATGGATACCATTACGCTCCATATAAATGTATGGTGCCATATTAGGATTCCATTTTCTAGTTAAATGTCCAAAGTGAACACCTGCATCCAATAATTCTTTAACGTCAGTCTTAGCCATAATTTATCTTTTTGAGAATTGGAATTTTTTTCTTGCTTTCTTTTGACCAAACTTCTTTCTTTCAACCATTCTAGGATCTCTGGTCATTAACCCCTCTGATTTTAATACAGACTTAAACTCCTCATTGAATTCAACTAAAGCCCTTGAAATAGCAAGTCTAATAGCTTCAGCTTGTCCATTTACACCACCACCTTTAACACTTACTGATAAGTCAAATTTATCCTTTGTTTCTGTAAGATTGAAAGGCTGAAGAATCTTATATTGTAATGTTGCTGTACTAAAAAAATCTGAGTAAGCTTTCTTATTAACCGTGATGTTACCTTTACCTTCGGACATGTAGACTCTAGCAACTGATGTCTTCCTTCTTCCTATTTTATGAATTACTTCCATTATATTTTACTATTAACGTCAATTACTTTTGGTTTTTGTGCTTCGTGATTATGATCAGATCCTGGAAAAACTTTTAAGTTTCTGTACAATTCAGCACCAAGCTTATTCTTTGGAAGCATTCCTTTAACAGCTTTCTCAACAAGCTTAATATTATTTTTTTGATGAAGCTTTTCAGCAGATATAATTCTTTGTCCTCCAGGATATCCTGTATGACTAATATATTGCTTCTGGCTCCACTTATCACCTGAGAGTTCAACCTTATTAGCATTAATAACAATAACATTATCACCACAATCAACATGAGGTGTAAAATTAGTCTTATGCTTTCCTCTTAGAAGGGTTGCAACTATAGATGCAGTTCTTCCCAATGGAAGCTCAGCAGCATCAACAAGAACCCATTCCTTATTAACTGTTTTGCTATTAGCTGATATAGTTTTATAACTCGTTTTAGTCATAATAGATTAAATCTAGGCGTGCAAATGTACAATTATAAAAAATTTTAAAAAAACTTTTTTTTAATTAATGTGCCTCTAACCAGTTTTTCCCAAATTCTAAATCAATTTTAAGAGGAACAAGCAGCTTAACAGCTGATTCCATTGTATCTTTGACGATAGTCTTAACTAAATCTTTTTCTGATTTATGGACATCAAAAACAAGTTCATCATGAACCTGAAGTAACATTTTTGATTTTAGAGACTGTTCTTTAAACTTTTCATGGACTCTAATCATAGCAATTTTGATAATATCCGCTGCACTTCCTTGAATAGGGGCGTTGACTGCATTTCTTTCGGCACCACTTCTTAGCATGTTATTCTGTGAGTTTATATTTTGTAAATATCTTCTTCTTCCCATTATAGTTTGAACATATCCATTATTTCTTGCAAAATCAATTTGACTTGACATATAGTCCCTAAGTCCAGGATAATTTTCAAAGTAGCTGTCTATCATAATCTTAGATTCAGATCTAGATAATTTTGTTTGTTGACTAAGACCAAAGGCTGAAACACCATATATTATTCCAAAATTGACAGTCTTAGCATTTCCTCTCTGCTCTCTTGAAACATCATCAGGGTCTATATTATAAATTTTAGAAGCAGTTATGGTATGTATGTCCTGGTTTTTTGTAAATGCATCAACCATATTCTTGTCTTTACTAATTGAAGCTATAACTCTTAACTCAATCTGAGAGTAATCAGCAGCTAAGAGTTCAAATTCTTGACTTCTAGGAATAAATGCTTCTCTTATTTTTTGACCATTCTGTGTCCTAATGGGAATATTCTGTAAATTAGGATTGTTACTACTTAAACGCCCTGTTGTTGTAACAGTCTGATTAAATTTTGTATGGATTCTTCCTGTCCTGTTATTAACTTCATTTGGAAGAGACCTTACATATGTGTTCTGAAGCTTGTCTAACGATCGCCATTCTAATATATTTCTAATAATCTCGTGTTCACCTGCTAAACTAGACAACACCTCCTCAGAGGTTGAGTACTGACCAGTTTTAGTTTTTTTTGGTTTTGAAACTAATTTTAGCTTTTCAAAGAGTATGTCCCCAAGTTGTTTAGGAGAATTAAGGTTAAACTCTTCACCAGACTTTTCAAAAATGCCTTTTTTTAATTTACTAAGTTCAACTTCAAACTCTTTGTCCAATTTACTGAGGTATGAGCTATCTATACTAATCCCCTCTTTCTCCATATCAGCAAGTACATTTATAATAGGAATTTCTATATCATTAAAAATATCTTTCACTCCATTGTCGTTTAACTCTTTATCAAAAATTTTTTTTAATTGAAGAGCAAGATCTGCATCTTCTGAAGCATAATCTGTGACTTCTTCAACTGGCACATCTCTCATTGACCCTTGATTCTTTCCTTTTTTACCTATTAATGTCTCAATAGATATTGGGGAATAATTTAAATAAGATTCTGATAATGTATCAAGGTTATGCCTCATGTCAGGATTGATAAGGTAATGAGCTACCATAGTATCATATAAAGGCCCAGAGACTAAAATATCATATTTAAATAACACCTTAATATCAAACTTTAGATTATGTCCAACTTTAATTATCTGATCGTTTTCAAAAAAAGGCCTTAAAATATCAAAGTATTCTTTTTGAAGAGATTTATTATTAGCAATAGGTACATAAAAACCTTTATTTTCTGTCCATGAGAATGAAATACCTACTATTTCAGTATCTAATGAGTTTAAACTTTCTGTTTCTGTATCAAATGCTACTACTTTCTGGATTAAAAGCTTTTTCATTAAATATTCTAACTCTTTATTTGAATCAATTCTTTGATAGTATGAATTACTTCTAATAAGGTTTGATTTATCTTGCACTAAATCATTACCACTAAATAAGTCACCCTGAATAAGCTCTTGATCTTTACCCTTGTTATCATTAAATCCAAAAATTTTAAAAAAAGTTTCTTTTACTCTTTTAAATTCTAATTCATCAAAAATTTTCATAAGACTTTTATTATCAGGATCCGATAGTTTAAAGTCATTCAATTTATATTCAATGGGGACATCAAGAATTATTCGCGCTAATTTTTTTGATAAAATTCCTAGTTCTTTACTATTAGTAATTTTTTCTCCCAGTTTACCTGTTATTTCGTATGATTTTTCAAGAAGTGTCTCTAAACTTCCATATTGCTTAATAAATTTTTTTGCGGTTTTATCTCCGACACCAGGCAGCCCAGGAATATTATCAACAGAATCTCCCATCATGCCGAGATAATCAATTACTTGTTCAGGTGAATCTACTTCAAACTTATCCTTAACCTCATCAACTCCCCATATTTCCATGCTATTCCCCATTCTAGCTGGCTTACATAGAAAAATATTATCAGATACAAGCTGAGCAAAATCCTTATCAGGAGTTACCATATATACCTTAAAATTATTGTTCTCAGCGTCTTTAGCAACAGTTCCAATTACATCATCAGCTTCGAAGCCTTCTTTCTCAAGAACCGAAATATTCATTGATTTTAGAATTTCTTTGATGTATGGTATTGCAATAAGGATTGGCTCTGGAGTTTTATCTCTATTGCTTTTGTACTCTGTAAACATTTCAGATCTAGTCACTGAACCTCCTTTATCAAAAGCAACTGCAATGTAATCAGGATTTTGAGTCCTAATTATTTCCAAAAGAGAGTTCATGAATCCTAGTATTGCAGAAGTATCAGTCCCTTTTGAATTGATCCTAGGGTTTTTTATGAAAGCATAATAACCTCTGTATATTAGTGCATAAGCATCAAGTAAAAAAAGCTTCTTTGAACTTTCCATTAAAATTTTGAAAATATTTCTTTGTCAATATACGAAGATATCTATTCGAAAATCAATACACCTATTTTGTAAATTAGCTAGATGAAAAAAGATCATAACTATTTTATGAAAAAAGCATTTGAAGAAGCGAACTATGCATTTTACAAAGATGAAGTTCCAGTAGGATGTGTTATAGTTTATGAAAATGAAATAATTTCTAAATCATCGAACATGGTTGAGTTACTTAATGACTCAACTGCACATGCTGAGCTTATTGCAATTACATCTGCACAAAACTTTTTAAATACAAAGAATCTAAACAAATGTATTCTCTACTGTACTCTAGAGCCATGCTTAATGTGTTATGGTGCAATATACTGGTCTAAAATTGATACTATTGTTTATGGAGCGTCAGATAATAAAAGAGGCTTTACAAGTTATAATTTTCAAATGGATAGAAATATTAAAACAATTTCTGGCATTATGGAGAGTGAGTCAAAAGATTTATTAAATAAATTCTTTAAAAAAATTAGAGATTAAAATTCATCAGCTTTTTCTCTCATCTTTTTTAAATTTTCTTCACTTAGAGTATAATCTTTTAATTTTTTCCCTTTCCACCTATGCGCAAGGAATAAGGGCATAAACACACAAGTTCCTAGAAGTACAAAGACACCTATAATAATATCACCAATTTGGTCGCCAATAATCTCTTTAATAAAGATTCCAGCAAATACTCCAACAAAAACTAGGTAAGACAATATTTTAACTAAAATTCTCAAATATATTAACTTGATAGATCCTTTAATTGTTCTTGAGTTAATCTGGATGGTGCGTCAATCATTAGATCTTTACCAGAGTTGTTTTTTGGGAATGCTATAAAATCTCTGATTACATCTTTTCCTTTAAGAACTGCAGAAAGTCTATCGAGTCCAAAAGCAATCCCCCCATGAGGTGGAGCACCATACTTTAAAGCATCAATTAAAAATCCAAATTGACTAGTGTATTCTTCCTTACTCATACCTAGAAGCTCAAATATCTTCATTTGAGTATCAAAATCATGAATTCTTATTGAACCACCGCCTATTTCATTTCCATTAAGAACTAAATCATATGCATTAGCAATGACTTTATCTGGTTCCGTATCCAGTAAATCTAGATGCTCAGGTTTTGCTGATGTGAATGGATGATGCATTGAAAAAAATCTTTTTTCACTTTCATCCCATTCAAAAAGAGGAAAATCAGTTACCCATATTGGACATATTTTTTCATAATTTATTAACTCAAATCTTTTTGCAAGTTCTATTCTTAAGGAGCCCATCCTCATCAAAGATTCTTTTTTATTACCTGATATAATAAATAATATATCACCAGGTTTTGATGATGCTCTGTTCAAAATTGATTTTAAATCTTCTTCAGAAAAAAACTTGTCAAATGAAGATTTAATTGTAGAATCTATATTATGTTTAATCCACAAAAGTCCATTTGCTCCAATTTGAGGTCTTTTAATCCAATCGGTTAAATTGTCAATTTCCTTTCTTGTAAGTTCAGACTTATTTTCAGCCTTAACACAACATGAAAAATTATTATTATCAAAAACCTGAAAACCTTTACCCTTAGCTTCATTTGTTATATCATTAATTCTTAAGTCATATCTAAGATCGGGTTTGTCAATTCCATAGTTTTCAATTGCATCATTATAAGTCATTCTTTCGAACTGAACATTTTCTTGATTTAAAAATTTAGAGAATAACCTTGACATTAATCCTTCAAATTGTTTAAATATGTCTTCTTGATCAACAAAAGACATTTCACAGTCAATTTGCGTAAATTCAGGCTGTCTATCAGCTCTTAAATCTTCATCTCTAAAACATTTTACAATTTGATAGTATTTATCAATTCCACCTATCATCAATAATTGCTTGAATATTTGAGGTGATTGAGGTAAAGCATAATAATGTTCAGGGTTAAGTCTACTAGGAACAATAAAGTCTCTTGCGCCTTCGGGAGTAGATTTTATTAAGCAGGGTGTCTCTATATCAATGAATCCATTTTCAGAAAGAAAATTCCTTACCTCCAATGATAACTCGTGTCTAAATATTAAATTTTCTTTTACCGGTTGTCTTCTAATATCAAGATATCTGTACTTCATTCTTAATTCCTCACCACCATCAGATTCATCTTCGAGAGTAAAAGGTGGTAAAAGAGACTTATTTAGAGTTTTAATACTTGATACAAGAATTTCTATTTCACCTGTACTTATTTTTTCATTAATATTTTTTCTTTCAATTACAGTTCCTTCAATCTCAATTACAAATTCTCTTCCAAGCTGAGCAGCAGCAGAGAATAATTCCTCACTAGATCTTTCTTTATCAAACACTAATTGGGTAATGCCGTATCTATCTCTCAAGTCAACCCAAATAATAAATCCTTTCTCTCTAACCTTATTTACCCAGCCAGAAAGTTTGACATTTTGATTTAAATTAGTTTTTGATAATTCCCCGCAATTGTTTGTTCGATTCATATTAATTATATGTAAATATAACTAGATATTTTTTAGTTTGATTCTGCCTAAATGAATCAGGTAATACATTGATGGGACTATTACTAAAGTCAAAAATGTTGCAAATGTGATTCCAAATATAACTGTCCATGCTAATGGGCCCCAAAAAATTACATTATCACCACCGAGGTAGATATTAGGGTTAAAATCAGATAATAATGTGAAGAAATCAATATTCAGACCAACAGCAAGAGGAACTAAACCAAAAATTGTTGTAATAGCAGTTAAGAGAACTGGCTTGAGTCTTGCTTTTCCTGCAATTTTAACCAGTTCAAGAGCTGAAACTTTGTCAATTAATTCACCTTTAGAAAGATTTAAATCAATTTTTTTTCTTTTAAATAATAGATCTGTGTAGTCAATTAGTACAACGGCATTGTTAACAACAATACCAGCTAATGAGATTATACCTAACATCGTCATTAAAATGCTAAAGGTTAGATTAAAGATTACTATTCCTAGGAAAACACCTGTAAAACTTAATACTATAGATAGTAATACAATTAAAGGTTTGGAAATTGAGTTGAACTGGAAGACTAGTAACAAAACAATTAAAGATATAGCAGTTAATAAAGCAGATGTAAGGAACTCTTGGTTTTCGTCTTGTTCTTTTATCTCTCCAGTAAATTTAAAAGAAACACCTTCTTTAGTCTCAAACCCGCTTAGGGCAATTTCCGCTGTATTAACTATCTGATTTGCATTTGAACCTGCTAATATTGATGAATACAGTGTAACAACTCTTTGTAAGTCAATATGCTTTATGGCATTAAATGATGCTATATTCTTTTCTTCAACTATTGATGCAACTGGTATATCCTTCATCCTACCTGATGATTGGTCTCTAAAAGTTATATTCTGATTTAGAATTGAGTTAAAGTCATTTTTAAATTCATTATCAAAACGGACATTAATCTCATAGTCTTCTCCATCTTGTTTATAAACTCCAGCTTTTGTTCCAATTATCGAGTTTCTGATTGTTTGACCAACTAGACCAGCTGGAATCCCTAGTTCTCCAGCTTTCATTTTATCAACATTAAATTCAAGCCCAGGTTTACTTTTGGTTACATCAATTTTTAGCTGTTCTATCCCCTCTATATTTTCTTGATCTAAGAAATTTTTCATAGAGATTGCAGTTTCAATTAGTTCTTCATAATCATCTCCATAAATCTCTATATTAACCGGGTAACTAGAGGGTGGCCCTTGCGAATCTTTTTCTACAAGTATAGCTATACCAGGAAATTTATCAATTAAATTAAGTTGAATTTCTTTTCTTAAATCTTCACTTGACATTCCCCTTCTATACTTGAACTCTCTCATGGTCATAGTAATTAAAGATTTATGAGGAGTACCTGATCCTGAAGAAGAAACTGATGCACCTTCTCCAACATTTGTTATTGACGATTCAACAATGAAATTATAACCATTGTCATTATATTCAGGTCTATTTATAACCTTATATATCTCCTTTTCAACAAGTTTTGAAGTTTCATTAGTCTTTAAAATATCTGTTCCTTCAGGGTACTCAATTGATACTAATATTTGTTGAGGCTCATTATCTGGAAAAAACTCAATTTTAGGTGGGAATACACCCATTAATACAATAGAAAAAATAAAGAGTAAAAAAGTCCCAGACAAAAATATATATGGCCTTATACCAGATAAAGCATATGTTAAGAATTTAGAATAATTATTTTCTAAAACAGGGAGAACTTTTTCTCTGAATATAAATAGTTGATTTTTTAAAAAATATTTATAAAGCCATAAAAATAAACATATCAGTAAAAAAATTGATCCAAAGATTCTAGTACTACTAAAAATTATAAAAATTATACCCAGTGTACCTAAAAAATATGTTGCCCTAAATAAAAATTTATTTGAAAAATTGTCATCATCGTTACTCATAAAGCTTGATACTAACATTGAGTTGAAAAAAATTGCCACTATTAATGATGAACCCAATATTGCAGATAGTGTTATTGGAAAATAAATCATAAACTCACCAATAATACCTGGCCAAGTTCCAAGTGGAATAAATGCAGCAATTGTTGTAGCAGTTGAAACAATAATTGGTAGCGCAACCTCACCAATACCTAGTTTTGCAGCCTTAATCCTTGATAGCCCCTCCTCTTTCATCAGCCTGTAAATATTATCAACAACTACGATTCCATTATCTACAAGGAGCCCAAGCCCCATAACTAATCCAAATAAAACCATTCTATTTAACGTAAAACCAAATAATGATAAAAAGAACAGAGATAAAAACATTGACATTGGAATAGCAAATCCAACAAAAAGAGCATTTTTAATTCCCAGAAAAAATGTAATAACAGTTACTACTAGTATTATCCCAAAAATTAGATTGTTCATTAAGTCGTTGACTGAGTTTATTGTATAATCTGATGAATCATTTATTACATTTACATCAAGATTATTTGGAAGAAAATCAATCTTTGCTTTATCTATAATATCTCTTATTGAGTTTGATGCAAAAATTGCATTTTCCCCACCTCTTTTAATTACCTCAAGTCCTATCGTCTTGCTATTGTAATATCTAACAAAAGATGTAGCTTCTTTCTCTTTAAAAGAAACAGAAGCAATATCTTTTAGATAAACAGGCCCATTGAAACTATTAACTATTATGTTTTCTAATTCTGAGGGTCTAGAAATCTCACCAACAATTTTTACATTTCGCCTTTGACCATCTGAAACTATATTTCCAGCAGAAATTGTAACATTTTCTTGAGATATTGCTGATATTATATTAACAAAACTTGTGTTCGTAGAATTCATCCTGTATGGATCTACTGCTACTTCAACTTCAAAGTCCTGTAACCCCCTGATCTCTACAGATTTAATCTCTGGTAGTCTCTCTATTCGGAGCTCAAGGTACTCGGCATACCTTTTTAACTCTTCTACAGTATAGTCTCCAATTAATGTTATATTAAGTACAGGATACCTTTCAGCGAAGTCAAATTCTGTTACACTGGGGTCAATTTTTGAATTATTAAATGTTGGCCAGTCATCTCTTACTGTAACATTGTCTACTAAATCTTTTACTCTTTGTCTGGCAACTTCAATTGGTACTTCATCGTCAAATTCAACATTAATTACGGACACACCCTCATAAGAGCTTGATTCAACCTCTTCAAGACCTTTTACACCCTTAATCTCTTCCTCTAATGGATTAGTAACTAATTTTTCTATTTCTTCTGCACTGTTACCAGGGAAAACTGTTGATACAAATACATTTGTAGTATTTATCTCTGGGAATGGCTCTCTAGGCATAGTATTATAAGCATTAATTCCAGACACTAAAAATATTACCATGAGTATGTATATGATGGTCTTATTCTCAATTGCCCAAGACGATAAGAAAAACTCTCTATTCTTTTTATTCATTTTAATTTATTAGTTTAACCCTTTGAAGATCCTCCACTAAATTTGCACCTTCTAATACAATTATTTCCCCAAAATTTAAGCCCTCAATTACTTCGGCATCAGTATTACTTTTGTTACCAATCTTTATTACAGCTTTTCTAGTTATATATACACCATCTTTTTTATCTTCATCCATTACGTATATATAATTCTTTCCTTCAGCATCTTCTCTGATTATTCTAAGTGGAACAACTACAGCATTATCCTTTTTATATGTATTTATCAAAATCTTAGCATCTAAATTTTGTTTAATTCTTCTATCAGTATTATCAACTGGGATTTCTATTCTGAACGTCCTATTATTTGGGTCAATAAAGTTTCCTGTCTGTGTAACTTCAGATTGTATCTCTTTATTTAAAAGAGGAATTTTTACTAATGCCTCTGTGCCGTTACTAATGCTTGAAATGTACTTTTCAGAAACAAATGCTTCTGCATACACATCATCTAAGTTCACTAGCCTAAGAATATTAGTCACACCTGGAATTAGATTTGATCCTTGGTTAGCTATTATTTCATCAACAACTCCTGTAAAAGGAGCATAAATTTTTGTCTTTGAGAGCATATCTCTCATCTGATCAACTCCTTTTTGAATTGATTCAAAATCTGACTTACTTTTTAGAAATTGAATTTCTGAACCAATATTGTTTTCCCATAATCTTTGGATTCTTTCATAATTTTCTTTCGCAAAATCTCTTTGAATTATGAGTTGATCTAACTGATCTTTGAGCCCTGAGTCGTTTATTTCAGCCAGAAGCTTACCTTTTGAGACATTCTGTCCCTCATCCACATATATTTTTTCTAAGGTTCCTTGAAATTCTGGAAGAATTAAAATATTTTTTCTTGTTTTTAGATTTGCTTGTGCCTCTATATAACTTGTAAATACTTGTTCTTTTATTTCATATTTTGATACTAGAGTAAGCCTTTCATTCTCATCTAAAAAAGCAATTCCAGAATTAATTTCATTTAGCTCAACTTTCATAGCATTCATAGCATTTACATATTCATCCTTTCTTTTTTTTAGTTCATCTAAGTCTTTATTCTCTATCAGAGATTCAATAGATTTACTTCCAGAGGAGTTACAGCCAATAATTACTGTGATTAATAAAATTGTATAAAATTTATTCATGATTAATTGTTATAAAGTGTTTCTAATTCTGTTTTTATTGAAATTAATTCTAAAACGGAGTTCAAATATTTTTGCTGAGAATCAAGTAATTGAATTTGTGCCTGTCTAAGTTCAAAAGATGTCACAAGGCCTTCAAAAAACTTCATTGAGTTTTTTTCTTCAATGGAAATAGATAGGTTCATAGTCTGCTCGTTAACATCTAGAGATCTGAGAGCTAACTGGTAGTCATTTAATTTTTGTAAAACTTCAGCCTGTGTTCTCTCTTGTTGTTCTTCAAGACTTGTTCTAGCTTTTTCCATTGCAATTTTTGCTTTTTGGGATGATACATTCATCCTATTTGCATTAAATAATGGTATTTCAAGGTTAACACCTACAACGGAGGAGCCAAACCAATTTTGTGACTTATCAGTGAAATTAAACTCATTATTATACCCAGTATATGTTCCGCTTATAAAGCCAGACACTTTCGGCAACTGCTTAGATTTTTCTAGTTTATATTCAATTCTTTTTGTGTCAAACATATTCTGTGAAATTTTTATGTCAACATTTCTGTCAGTATTAAAATCTTCAAAAGAATTAGCAAATACTACATTCTCCCCTATAAAATCTTCTGCAGAAGTGACAAGTATAAGTTTATCTTTCATGTTGATCCCTAAAACTAACTTTAGAAGATTTAATTGATTGTCACGAGTTTTTCGTGCCTGAAGTAGTGAGAGTTCTGCTTGAGCCAATGTTATTTTTATTTGCTCAACATCTTCTTCTTCCTGAAATCCATTTTTATATAATTCGGTTACTTCATTAAGATCTTTTTTAAAATTATCAAGAGTGTCCTCTAAAATAGAAATTCCCTCATTGAGTGTAGCCACAAGACTATATAGTTTAACAATAGCCTCCCTAACCTCAAGTAAAGTTTTTTCATAAAAATTTTCGGATGTTGCAAGATATATTCTACTATACTCTAAACCCACTAACCAGGAACCATCAAATAATAATTGTTCCATTCTTACAGACCCAATTGCAGATTGTTTTGTGCCAAACTGAATCTCAGAAAAATCTCCTTTTTTGCCCCCAAAAAATTCAGCAGGAATTAGCGATGTAGGAAGCTCTATATTATTTAGATAGTTTAAATCTAATGAAACGTTTGGTAATCCAATCGCAATTGTTTTCCATCTTTCTTGATATGCCATTTGAATTTCTCTCTCAGCATTTTTTAAATTTCTATTGTTTTCAATCCCGTATTTTACAGCATCCTCTATATTAAGACTAACTACGTCTGATTGAGAATAACATAAATTTGATATAAATAGTGATAGTAAAAGTTTCTTCATTTTTTAATCATTTTTAATATCCATTCTGGAATTAATTTTTTTCGCTCGTACATCATTTCATTAAATTCTGCTTTATTAAATTTTTTCATCTTGATTATTATTGGACTGCTTATAAATGGAAATACAATTAGACTTAAAATATTTGTCACAAAATGAATAGGATCTATCTTTTTATAAATTCCTTTTTTAACACCATAATTGTATTGATCAACTAGTTTAGACTCCATTATCTGCCCTTTCAAAATCTTTAATATTGAAGAGGGATTATTTTTTAATTCATTTACAACGAATGTAGGCAGGTGAGGCTCTGCAATTATCATATCAATATATTTTGAGCTTGTTAATTCAAGCTTCTCCTCAAGAGAACTTTTTTCGTCATTGTATACTTCAACCATTTTACTAATGAAATCATAGAAAGTCTCAAGCATAATAATTTCAAAGAGTTTCTTTTTACTAGTGAAGTAATAGTTTAACAGAGCCAGATTAATCTCAGACTCTTTAGAAATATCTCTAGTAGTCGTTGCGCTATACCCTTTTTCCAAAAAAAGAGATTTTGCTGCAGTCTTAATTTTTATTTCAGTTACAGAATAATCTTTTTTCATCTCAATTAAAATGAGTGCAAATTAAATTTAAACAATTGAATTAAACAAATGTTTAATAAAAAATTAACAATAAATTAAATAGTATATTTATTTTAAAATCAGCAAATGATAATGAAGGAATACATTAAATTTTTTGAGGATTATCTAAAAAAAGAATTAAAATATAATAAACCAGAAAGTCTATACGATCCTGTAAAATATATTTTAGAGGCTGGAGGAAAAAGATTAAGACCCCTGATTACTCTATATGTATCAGAGCTATTTAATGGAAGGAGAACAGCTGCACTTCCAGCAGCAGCAGCTCTAGAAATTTTTCACAACTTTACTTTAGCACATGATGATATAATGGATAATTCTTCCATTAGAAGAGGAAAAAAAACTATTAATGCAAAATGGGATGATAATACTGGAATCTTGTCTGGAGATGTAATGCTTATTATCTCGTATGAGATTCTTAACCAATACGAAGATTCAAAATATATTCTATTTTCAAAAAAACTAACTGAAATATCAAGACTCGTTTGTGAAGGTCAACAAGCTGACATGGATTTTTCATCTAAAAATGATATTACAGAAAATGAATATTTTGAGATGATTAAAAATAAAACAGCAGTTCTCATAGCCTGTTCATTTATGTTTGGCGGTATTGCCGCAGAAACAAATACTTCAAATACTGATTTATTATATAAAATTGGATTAAATTTAGGTATAGCTTTTCAACTAGAAGATGATTTACTAGATTCCTTTGGAGATCATGAAAAGTTTGGAAAAAGAATAGGAGGGGATATATTAGAGAAGAAGAAGACCTTATTATACCTTTTCACATATTCAAAATTAGAATCAGAAAAGAAATTAGAATTTGAAAATATTTTTAATTCTAATGAAATTGAAGAGTCACAAAAAATCAATTCTATTAAATCATTTTATGAAACTTCAGGAGCTTTAGAATATCTAAAAAATAAAGTTAGAGTTTACTCCAAAGAAGCGGAGGCACTAATTGATAAGTTAGAACTAGATAACGATACTAAGAAAAAATTAAATCTATTTTGTAAGACTTTATTAAATAGAGAGATTTGATATTCTCTTTATTAAAGACCTGACAAATGTCTTTATGTCAACTGAGAGAAATATGGAAAGCTCCTCCATTACTGATGTTTTCTCATCTAAAAATTTAAATATTTTTATTGGATCATTATTTTTAAATAAGTCTGAAAATACCTGAGATCCTTTTCCTTTAGAGGCAATTAAAACATCTAAAAATAAGAGGTCATAATACCAAAACCTATTTTTAAATCTAATTTTTGACAATGGTTTATTTTGTTTTAATGAGTTGATAATAATATCGATTTTTTCAATTGAATTTTTAATAGTGTATCCTGTACTTGGCTTAGACCACCCGCCTGCAGTTCCAATTTGGAAATAGGTATCAGTATTATTTTCAAAGAAAGGATAACATGTCATAGGAATCATACCTTTCTCTTTTTCAAATATTGAATAATTCAAGATATTTCTCTTCTTTAAATAGGCTTTAATTTCCTTCTCATATTCATCATCACTAATTATGTCACTGGAGAATAATGTATACTCTATTAATGCCTTATTTTTTGAAAATGGCAGTATATACATAAATCTAATCTCATCTTTCTGATCAACACTAAAATCCATAAATGTGATTTTGTTATCATCAAAACTTTCATCTTTAATTTCAATTGTCCAACCAATAAAATGTTGTTTTAATAACGGATATTTTTTGAAACTAACCTCATTGTATATACTTGAAAAAATTATTGAAGAACTAAATTCTCCATCATTTGTTTTTACTGTGTTATTTACCTGATCAATTTCATTAACAGTGGAATTTAAATATGTAAAATTTGAAGCCTTAGAAATTTTATCTCCAATGTATAAATAAAATTCATTTGACTTTATCATTTTATACTTATATGGAGATAGCAAGAAAGAGTTATGTGAATTAGAATCTCTAAATTCAGCATATTCCCACTCTTTAAAAACTATATTATCAAGAACGGATTCTTTATCATTCCAGAAGCCAAATGTTTTATCATTATCTGTTTTACTTTCTTTTTCTATTAACAGAATTTTTTTATCTATAAAATGCTTATCTGACAATAATGCATTAGAAAGTAATAATCCAGATGCCCCACCACCACAAATTATGTAGTCAAATCTTTTCAAGCGTCTTTAAATTTTATAGTTTAGCAGAATTGATTTCTAATATACAAAGATGGACCAAATAATTGAATATTTTTCAGGATTAAACCCTGTACTTGGTGCTCTATATGCTACTCTATTTACATGGGGAGTAACCGCTTTGGGAGCTTCAACAGTTTTTTTATTTAAGACTATGAGTAGAATGGCCCTAGATGGAATGTTAGGATTTACAGGAGGCGTTATGGTTGCAGCTAGTTTTTGGAGTTTACTATCTCCTGCTATTGAAATGAGTGCTGGAGAAGGATTTATAAAAGTTATGCCCGCTACTATTGGTTTTGGTTTAGGTGCATTATTTATATTTGGAATTGATAAAGTTCTGCCACACATTCACATAAATTTTAAAGAGCCAGAGGGAATAAAAACTCCATGGAGAAGAACAACTCTACTTACACTTGCAGTAACTCTTCACAATATCCCAGAAGGTCTTGCAGTAGGAGTATTATTTGGTGGAGTAGCAGCTGGTATTCCAGAAGCTTCAATTGCAGGAGCTGTTGTATTAGCATTTGGGATTGGACTTCAAAATTTCCCGGAGGGTATCGCTGTAGCAATGCCTCTAAGAAGATCAGGATTAAGTAAACGAAAAAGTTTTTGGTATGGGCAATTATCAGCAATTGTTGAGCCCATAGCAGCAGTTATTGGTGCACTTGCCGTTACCTTTTTCACACCCATACTTCCATATGCTTTAGCCTTTGCTGCAGGAGCGATGATTTTTGTTGTTGTAGAAGAAGTAATTCCAGAGACTCAATTAGATAAATATACCGATATCGCAACTCTTGGTTTTATAGGTGGTTTTATAGTGATGATGACACTTGATGTAGCTCTGGGTTAAGTACTGCTGCTAAAGGAATCCCAACCAGAACTATTAATATTAATCTTCTGACCTAAACTTGTGATCATACAGTTGTCATTCTTCTTATCTATGCAACTTCCTATTACTGATAGGTGCTGAGACTGTTCAATTTTTTTTAAATTTCTTTTTGAAGTAGTAAATAAAAGCTCATAATCCTCACCACCATTAAGTGAAGCTATGGAGTGATCAATTTTAAATTCATCACATATAGTTTTTGTATTATCAGATATTGGAATTTGATTCTCATTTATATGAAATGAAAAACCCGATGACCTAGATAAATGGTTAATCTCAGTGGATAAACCATCACTTATATCAATCATAGAACTTGGAATAATTTTCAACTCATCTAGATAATCAATAACATCTATCCTTGCTTCAGGTTTTAATTGTCTTTGAATGCAGTAAGTATATTGACTTAAGTCAGGTTGAGAATTTGGGTTAACTTCAAATACATTCTTTTCTCTTTCTAAAACTTGAAGGCCCATGTAGGCTGCCCCTAAATCTCCAGATACTACAAGTAAGTCATCAACCCTAGCACCATTTCTGTCTATAATTTTTCTAGTTTTAGTATTACCAATGCATGTAACGGATATCATTAAACCTTTATTTGAAGATGTAGTATCGCCTCCAATTAGATCAATATTATAATTTGAACAAGCTAATTTGATTCCTTCGTATAATTCTTCAAGGGCATTTATTTTAAATCTGTTTGAAACTGCAATTGAGACTAAAATGTGTGAAGGCTTTACATTCATCGAAATAATATCCGAAATGTTAACTACTACACTTTTATAACCTAAATGTTTGAGAGGTACATAAGATAAGTCAAAGTGGACGCCTTCTACCAAGATATCTTGTGAGATTGTTACATTGGTTTTATCAAACTTTAACAATGCAGCATCATCGCCAATATCAATAATTGTTGACTTATTTCTATTCTTAAAAGATTTTGTAATTCTTTTTATAAGCTCAACCTCACTAATTTTAGAAAGTTCATTCTCTGCTTGATTACCTGTATGATTCATTTTTCAAATTTAAGCTAAATGATCTGTTTTATAGGGGTATAATTTCTGAGATAATTATAGATTTATTAACACTTAAAATTATTTAAAAAAGCTTGATTTAATTGTATATTTGCAAAAGTTTAAATGATATAAATGGCCTATACAGAAGAAGAATTAAAGAAACAACTTGAGACCAAAGAATACGAATATGGTTTCTATACAGACATAGATTCTGAAACATTTCCTGTTGGACTCAATGAAGAAATTATTAGAGCAATTTCAAAAAAGAAGAATGAGCCAAAATGGATGACAGAATGGAGACTTGATGCTTTTGATACATGGAAGAAAATGGAAGAACCTTCATGGTCTAACCTTAAATATAAAAAACCTGATTATCAAAAAATATCATATTATTCCGCACCTAAAAATAAACCAAGTTTAGACTCCTTAGATGAGGTAGACCCAGAGCTTCTAAAGACATTTAACAAACTCGGGATTTCAATGGATGAGCAAAAAAGACTTAGCGGTGTTGCTATGGATGTAGTTGTTGATTCAGTTTCAGTTGCAACTACTTTTAAGGACACACTTGAAGAAAAGGGAATCATTTTCTGTTCCATATCTGATGCAATTAAAAATCATCCTGAGTTAGTAAGAAAATACATAGGATCTGTTATTCCGAAAAGAGATAATTATTTTGCAGCACTAAATTCTGCAGTTTTTTCAGATGGGTCATTCTGTTATATTCCTAAGGGAGTAAAGTGTCCAATGGAGCTTTCAACTTATTTTAGAATTAATCAAGCTGGTACAGGTCAGTTTGAAAGAACATTAGTTATTGCTGATGAATCGAGTTATGTAAGTTATCTCGAGGGCTGTACAGCTCCTTCTAGAGATGAAAATCAATTACATGCTGCTGTAGTTGAACTTATAGCATTAGACGATGCAGAAATTAAATATTCAACTGTACAGAATTGGTTTCCTGGAGATAAAGATGGTAATGGAGGTGTCTATAATTTTGTAACTAAAAGAGGAATCTGTCATAATAGATCAAAGATATCATGGACTCAAGTTGAAACTGGTTCTGCAGTTACATGGAAATACCCCTCATGTATTTTAAAAGGAAATAAATCTATTGGTGAATTTTATTCTATTGCTGTTACAAATAATTTTCAACAAGCAGATACAGGAACTAAAATGATTCACATAGGTAAGGATACAAAGAGTACAATTATATCAAAAGGAGTTTCAGCTGGTAAGTCTCAAAATAGTTATAGAGGTTTAGTCCAGATTTCACCACTTGCAAAAAATGCAAGAAACTTTTCACAGTGTGATTCACTTTTAATGGGTAATGATTGTGGCGCTCATACATTCCCTTACATAGAGGCTCAGAATAAATCTGCTCAAATTGAGCATGAAGCAACTACAAGTAAGATAGGTGAAGATCAGATTTTCTATTGCAATCAAAGAGGAATTGATACTGAAAAAGCAATCGCG
Organism: Candidatus Marisimplicoccus sp.; assembly: GCA_965655775.1. Taxonomy (GTDB): domain Bacteria; phylum Bacteroidota; class Bacteroidia; order Flavobacteriales; family Flavobacteriaceae; genus Marisimplicoccus. The sequence continues at coordinate 879 of CBFHHV010000017.1, read as the reverse complement.
TTAATTGTAAACGGTTTTAGTAAGGAAGTACTTAATAAACTTCCTATGGAATTTGCAGTAGAAGCACAAAAATTGTTGGAGATATCCCTCGAGGGTTCTGTTGGTTAAAAATCTAAATATGTTAGAAATAAATAATTTACATTGTAAAATAGACGGTAAGTCAATATTAAAAGGAGTTAACTTAAAGATTAATAAGGGAGAAATTCATGCAATAATGGGGCCAAACGGTTCTGGTAAAAGTACATTAGCTAATGTAATATCCGGTCATGAAGATTACGAAATCACTAAAGGTAAAATCTACTTTAACGATCAGGAAATAAATGAATTAAGTACAGAAGAAAGAGCTCACGAGGGTGTTTTTATGTCTTTCCAATATCCAGTTGAAATTCCTGGTGTAACAGTTACAAACTTTATCAAGACTGCGATAAATGAAACAAGAAAATCAAAAGGTTTGGAAGAAATGCCTTCATCTGAAATGTTGAAAAAGATAAGAGAAAAAGCAAATTTACTAGACATGGACTCTAACTTCCTTTCTAGGTCATTAAACGAAGGTTTTTCTGGTGGAGAAAAAAAACGAAATGAGATTTTTCAGATGGCTATGATAGAGCCAAAACTTGCTGTTCTTGATGAAACTGATTCGGGTCTTGACATAGATGCTTTGAAAATTGTAGCAAATGGTGTTGTGAAATGTAGCAATGATGATAATTCAGTTCTTGTTATAACTCATTATCAAAGATTATTAGACTACATAGTCCCTGATAAAGTTCACGTAGTAATGGATGGTAAAGTCGTAAAATCAGGTGATAAAAATCTTGCCAAAAAAATTGAGGATATTGGATATGACTGGTTAAAAAAAGAAAAATCCTAATATGAATTTCG
>CBFHHV010000016.1:0-22517 GCA_965655775.1 Candidatus Marisimplicoccus sp. | reverse complement strand
AATCAATAACACCATCATTAAAACCAATAATACTATTTTTAATAGTCTCACCATTTCCGATGTGAGCAACTGCCCCAAAAATTAATACTGATTTATCCTGATCTGGAGCAGGTGTTTGCTGTGAATAAATTAGATTAAAAAATAAAATGTTAAGTAGTATAATCTTTTTCATAATTTAAAATTCAATGTAGTCACAATCAACCTCTATTTGAGGTAATGGATTTGGAAATTTAAGATTTGCTCCAGGAGTATTTTCTGCAAACATTTGTTTAATAAGATCAGATTTTTCGTTTTTAATCTTTTTCAGCTTTGTTTTGTGCTCATCTATATCAAAGTATAATGCGCCTTCAATATATGTTTGCTGTGCCTTGGTATAAAGTGACATTGGATGTCCACTCCACATTACAATATCAGCATCTTTACCAACTTTAAGACTTCCAACCCTATCATCAAGATTAAGAAGTTTAGCTGGGTTGAGCGTAACAAACTTCCAGGCTTCCTCCTCTGAAATATTACCATATTTAAATGCTTTGGCTGCTTCCAAGTTTAACCTTCTAGAAAGTTCAGAATTATCAGAGTTTAGTGCAACTGTAACCCCAGCGTTATGCATAATTGATGCATTGTAAGGTATTGCATCATTAACCTCAAACTTGTAACCCCACCAGTCAGAAAAAGTTGATCCACCAACTCTGTGCTTAGCCATTTTATCAGCAACTTTATAACCTTCTAAAATATGCGTGAAAATTTTTATTCTAAAATCGAATTTTTCTGCAACTTTCATTAACATATTTATTTCACTTTGAACATATGAATGGCTAGAGATAAATCTTTTGCCATCAATAACCTCAAATAGTGTTTCAAGCTCTTCATCATATCGGGGTTTATTAACTGACCTTTTTTCTCTATTGCTAAGCGAATTATACTGCTTCCAAGTTTCTCCATAATGTTTTGCTCTGTCAAAATGATCTATAAATACCTGTTCAACACCCATTCTTGTTTCAGGAAATCTTGAACCACCCCTAGATCGTTTAACATTTTCACCTAAAGCAAATTTTATGAAAGGATCAGCCCCTTCAAAAAACATATTGTCTATTTCAGATCCCCATTTTAATTTAATTATCGCAGACTGTCCTCCTATTGGATTAGCAGATCCATGAAGAATTTGAACAGTTGTAACTCCACCGGCTAAATTTCTATAAATACTTATATCATCTGGATCAATAACATCCATTATTGATACTTCTGCTGAAGAATTATGACCACCTTCATTTATGCTTGTTGCAGCCATGTGCGAATGTTCATCAATTATTCCTGATGTTATGTGTTTATTTGACGCATCAATAACTGAGAAATTTGGAGGTGTTTTAAGAGTTTCGCCAATTTCAATAATCTTTCCATTATCAATTATAATATCTGTATTCTCAATTATACCCTCATCTTCATTAGTCCAAAGAGTAGCATTTTTAAAATGAATTGATCTGCTTCCAGGAATTGAACTAATTCCAAATCCAACATTGGGGAAAGTAACATCTGAAACAAAAGTTTCACCAGGACTATCTTTCCTCTTTCTTTTAGATTCACTTTCCTTTTTAGCCTTATTTTTTGGAATATTAAATAAGAATGCTTCGTTATTAAAATCTATACCCCTACCACTTAAATTATCTGTCGAACTAATCTTGGAAGAAATTTGAGCGAAAGATAATCTGCCATCTATACTGTCAAAAAAAGTAACACTAATCCAATCATCAACTAATGAAGTTTTTGATTTAATATCAATAGAATCTCTCTTAACATTAGCTTTGGGCGTCAACAAGCTATTAGAGATTTTTACCTCATAGTTTCTATCATTAATATTAAAGGTATAATCACCATCAATATTTAAATTGTCATTACTCTTAACTATATGTCTCTGACCTTTTACCCAATTTTCATATATCTCAGTTTTATCTTCAAAAATTGCATCTGAGGTAATTAAAAAATTTGCTAAGAAACCTTTATCTAATTTTCCAATTTTGTCATTTAAGTTTAAAGACTTTGCTGGGACTATTGTTAATGCATCAAGAGCAGTCTTTTCAGATAGCCCATTCTTTATGGCTCTTCTTATGTTTTTTAAAAAGTCTTTTTTATTCTTAAGATCTGATGATGTTATAGAAAAATTGATTCCATTTTTTTCTAATACACCTAAATTTGTTGGTGCTTGATTCCAGTATCTAAGTTGATTGATTGTTAACTTCTCATTTAGGTTTGTATTTGATACATCAAATGCTTTTGGAAAATTGACTGGTATGATCAAAATATTATTAAATTTTTTTAATTCTCTTACATTTTCATATTCCTTACCAGATCCTTTAATAACAAAGTTAAGATTAAACTCATTTGAAAGTTTAGCTGCTCTATACACATTAAGTTTATCATTAGCATCAAAGAGCTTGGGTAATTTTTTATTTTCAATTAATGCTTCAAGAGATAAATCTTTGGTCTCTGAGGAGCCTTGAGAATACCAATCTGAATCATAGTGTAACTGTCTTATTAATGCAATTGCACCCATAGTTGACGAAGGGTAGGATTGATTAGACGTTAAACTTTTAGAAAAAGAGTAATGTTCTGCTGTTTTTTTTGAAATAATTCTATAGGATTCATTTTGATTATCAATTAAACCAACAGTAAAACTTGTACCCCGATGTACACCATCATTCCTATGAGAGTTAACAACTCCAAACCCAATATCCCTTAGACCTTTCGCTTCTTTCTGACTATAATTATAATCTCCAAAACTATTATAATCACTCATAATATGATCATTCCAATAATAACCGCTCCTAGATGGCTCATATTGAGAACTTCTTCCAGAGCTTCTTCTCTGAGGTTTTTTGACTCCAAATGATGAATGAGTTTCAATAAAAGATGGATAAATGAACTTTCCATCTAAATCAAAAACTATACTATTTTTTGGAATAGAAATATCTAAGCCTAAATCCACTATCTTTCCATCCTTCTCGACTAGAGTACCCTTATTAATAATCCCTTTATCAGTATAAATATTAGCATTTGTGAAAACGTTGTACTGGTAATCCTTTGTTTTTACTCCATCATTGACAATAAAGTAATCCTGCCCATATAATCCAAATGATAAAAAAAAGAAAAAAAATAAGAATCTTTTCATTTGTTGAGTTTTTTAATTTGACCCTAAAAAATAGGGATAGTTTGCTAATATAGTAAATCAATTAAAAAAATCTGATAATTCATCTCTTAGATAATAGTCAATAATAAAATTGGAAACTTTATTATAGGTCATAATTCCAGCTTCTTGATTATTTGATTTTAAATATAAATCATAAATATATTTCTGTACTTTATCAAAATAATTATTAGAATATCTACTCCAGAATTCCGTGTAATAGTTTATGTCAGATTTAACCCTCTTATCCAGCTTTGAGATGTAATTTTGTAATTCTTCTTTATGATTCTTATTAATCTCGTTTAGAAGATTTAAAAGTGCATTGAAATAGCCTGAGTATCTAACATTTGCATTATTACTTTCAACTGCTTTCATAAATCCAATAAAGCTTGCTTCAGCTTCATCTGCATATCCCATCTGATGAGCATACTCATGAAAAATAACAACTGGCAAATCAATCTTGGGAATATCAAAATTTACTACAGATTCTGATGTAAATGGAATAAAATGTCCGGATACTGTTTGAAGAAGAAGATAACTAGGTGCTAAAGACTGTTTTACATTTAGGTCATTCATGTTAGTTATTTCAAGAAAATTTAATTCATTAAAATCCTGAAGTAATGGAGCTTCTTCGTTTATCTTAGTTATAATGAAATTCAAGGTATTATCTAACTCTTCAAATTCGTAATCATTTTTAATATTTAATTCATAAGAAATGGAGGTTTTGAAATAATTTAATCCCCAAAAAGAATAAAAAATAAAGTAAAATATTGAAATAAATGCCAGAAGGTTTACAGAATCATTTAGTTTGAATGAAAAAACTCTGTAAACCAGATAAATAAGAATAATAATGAGAATTAGATATAAAATCTCACCTACGGGAATATTTATATTAGAATATATAAATGAATTTATCTTGAGAATATTACTGTATAAATAATCTGGATAATAATCATCAATGATTGATGGATTATTTTTAATGAAATTTACTAATAGTATTTGAGGTATTAGGGTAAGAGCAAAAAAACTCTTTAGCTTCATTATTTAATATCAACTAGTTCTACATCAAAAATAAGAGTTGCATTTGGAGGTATTACACCATTACCAGCTCCAACTGCTCCATATCCAAGTTCACTTGGTATTACTAATCTTGCTTTTGAACCTTTATTCAAAAGTTCCATTGCCTCATCCCATCCTTTTATAACCTGTCCAACACCACATGTAAATTCGATTGGTGCACCACGAGTAAATGAAGAGTCAATTTCCGAACCATCAATTAATTGAAGTGAATAATGCACAGATAATAAATCATTTGTTTTTGCATTAGGTCCAGAACCTTTTTTTGAAATTTTATATTTTAAACCACTTTCAGTCTCCTCCATGCCCTCTGTTAATTGCTCTATGATTTTCTTTTCAGCTTCTGCCTTTATAATATCAGCTTCACTTTTCTCTGAAATGTAATCTTCAAAATTTTTAGGAGCATCAAAACTTTTAGCAGCTTCTCCAACTCTAATAATTTTAATTTTTTTAATAATGTCGTCCTGTTCAACATTATCAACTACCTCTTGACCAGTATTCACCTTACCAAAAATTGAATGTTTTCCATCTAACCATGGTGTTTCAACGTGCGTAATAAAAAATTGACTACCATTAGTTCCAGGTCCAGCATTAGCCATAGATAATATTCCAGGTCCATCATGTTTAAGCTCATCATTAAACTCATCATCAAACTGATATCCTGGCCCACCTGATCCTGTTCCTGTTGGATCTCCACCCTGAATCATGAAATTTTCAATAACTCTATGAAACTTTAATCCGTCATAATAAGGTTTTTCAGAATGTTGATCGTCTACAACTGGGTGATTCCCCTCTGCAAGAGCAACAAAATTTGATACAGTGGTTGGTGCTTGTTCATAATACAATTGAAGGATAATATTTCCTTTTGATGTTTCAATATCTGCATATAGTCCTTCAGATAGATCAGAATAATTATTCATATTACATGAGTTTAAAGTTAGTATTGAGATTAAGATTATAAAATTCTTATTCATAGTTTTGGTTTATAAATTGAGTAATATCAGTTACAAATTTTTTTTCAGTTTCTTTTAAACTTAATTTTGAAATTCCTCCAGATGCATGTTCGTGTCCACCACCATTAAAGTATTTAGAAGCAAATATATTAACTTTAAAATCACCTTTAGATCTAAATGAAATTTTTATCAAGCCTTCATCTTTTTTTTCAATAAAAAGAACCGAACATAAAATATCAGCTACACTTAGTCCAAAGTTGACAAAGCCTTCACTATCTCCTTTTTTAAAATCATTGACTTTTTGATCCTTATCTGTTATTGAAGTGTATGCTACAGGCAACCCCTCTATTTTTTTGAAATTGTTTATCGCAGAACCTAGGAGTTTTAACCTTTTAAATTGAAAGTTATTATGAAGTTTATCAAAAATTTCAGTAACATTAACTCCGTAATTGATTAACTCAGAACCTACCTTAAGTGTTTTTGAAGTTGTAGATGGAAATCTAAATGATCCAGTATCTGCAACAATTCCAGTATAAATACATGTTGCTATTTTATTGTCAATTTTACTTTTGTCAATTGAGCTTATAAAATCATAAACCATTTCACACGTTGAACTCATTTTGGAATTTGAAATAGTTAAATCGGCATAATTATCAGGATTTTCATGGTGGTCTATCATGATAGTCATAGCCGTTGAACTGGATATTAAACTTGATAAATTTCTTGCTCTGCTAAGACTATTGAAATCTAGAGTAAAAACAACATCAGCTTTTTTAAATGCATTTTCACATTTCACTTTATCATTTTCATAGATTAAAATATCTTCAGATCCGGGCAAAAAATTAAGTATTTCGGTATACTCATTTGGTGAAACTATATTCACTTCATTTTTTGATTTAAAGAAATGATATAGTGCTAGACAGCTACCAAGTGCGTCAGCATCAGGACTACTGTGAGGAATTAAAATTATATTTCTTTTCTTAGAAAATAATTTAATAACACTATTAAGTATATGGTCATCCATAAGTGGGCTAATATAATATTATATTGAAAATTAAAATAAAGTAATTCCTAAAACTTTGATTAATTAGAGATATTGTTAAATTTGCCGCATGAATACTAACAGAACATTTACTATGTTAAAACCTGACTCAATTGAGCAAGGTAATATGCTTCCAATACTTAATATGATAGAAGCTGCAGGTTTTAAAATTATTGCATTGAAATATAAAAGGATGACAAGGGATGAAGCTGAAAAATTTTATTCCATTCACTCTGACAAGACCTTTTTCAATGATTTAGTAAGCTTTATGACTCGAGGTCCAATAGTTGCTGCTGCATTAGAAAAAGATAATGCTGTATATGCTTTTAGAACCCTTATTGGATCTACAGATCCAAATGAGGCTGAAGAAGGTACCATAAGAAAAAAATATGCTAAATCTAAAGGAGAAAATGCAGTCCATGGTTCAGATAGTGATGAGAATGCAGAAATTGAAATAAGCTTCCATTTTGACAATGAAGAGATTTTTAGCTAATTATTAGATCTTTTACATACTCCTTGCCAAGCTCTTGATTTAGAAGCTTAATTACTTTTGTTTTTTCAAATGTTAACTCTTCTTTGAGAACAGAAGATTTTAGCCTAACGTATAATACTCCCTTTTTATACACAACCTTATATGTGTATTTCTGGATGTTCTTTCCCATGGTCTTTATCCATGCTTCTTGAACTTTTATATTATCAATTCCAATCCTGAAGTGTTTTTGAGAAAAAACTTCCTCAATAACCTTTGAAACATTCTTTAGTTCACCTCTTTTAGTCATAACTTTTTAATTTTTCAAGATCAAATATTTCCTCTTTATTTTTTGAATCAGATAATGCATCTTTCACTCTGTCAACATGAGTATCAGTAATAAATATTTGACTAAAATCCTTTTTTTCAAGAATTTGAACAATCTGCCTAACTCTTTCTTGATCTAATTTGTCAAAAATATCATCTAGAAGTACTATTGGTGAATTGCCAAATTTAGTTCTGTAATAATCAAACTGTGCAAGTTTTAATGCTATAAGAAAAGATTTTTGTTGTCCTTGACTACCAAAGTTTTTAATTTTATTTCCATCAATTGTAAAGATTAAATCATCTTTATGAACTCCCTTTGAAGTGTATTGAAGAAACCGATCTTTAGAAAGACTCTCATTAAGAACTTCAGAGAAACTACCTGAGTTCAGATCACTTTTAAAGTTTATGTCAACTAATTCATTCCCAGAACTTATATCAGAATAATACTTTTTAAAAATTGGAATAAATGAAGTCATAAACTTCGATCTTTCTTTATATATAGGAGTTCCAATTGTAATAAGTTGTTGATCATATGATTCGATAGTATCCTTATCAAACTTTCTATTGATAAAAAAATATTTTAATAGTGAATTTCTTTGAGTTATAACTTTATTGTAGTCAATAACTCGCTGAAGGTAAACTTTATCAACTTGACCAATGACTGAATCAATAAATTTTCTTCTCATCTCACTTCCCTCAGTAATTAAATTTCTATCATGTGGTGAAATTATTATCAGATTAATTAATCCAATGTGATCTGAGATTCTTTTGTAAACTTTACTATTTCTTTTTATAACCTTCTTCTCACCAATTTTATAGTGACAATGAATACTCTCACTCCTTTTATCAATATCAAATTCTCCGATAATAGAGAAATATTCTGATCCAGACATAACATTTTGTGAAGTTGATGGATTGAAATAACTTTTTGTAAAAGCTAGATGATAAATTGAATCAACAATATTAGTCTTTCCAATTCCATTTTTTCCAATAAAACAATTGATTTTTTTATCAAAAGTTAGCTTGAATTTTTCAAGATTTTTATAGTTATCAATTTTTAGAGAGTTTAAAAACATAATAAGTATTCAAAATAAAACATTAATTTTGGGATTCAAAAAATTATTATGGCAACATTTAACAGAAGAGGATATAAAAAGAGTAGATCAAATAAAGATGTTAGTGCAAATAAAAGTCAAACAGCTGAGGTTTTTGATTCATTAGACTCAACAGCAAATAAGTCAGAACAATGGATACTCAAAAACCAAAATAAAATATTTATTCTTATAGCTGCTGTATCAATATCAGTATTATCATATTTAGGCTATGAACGATTTATTTCTGATCCAAAAGAGAAAGAGGCTATAAGCGAACTTAATAAAGCTCAATACTTTTTTGAGATGGCTCTTGTTTCAAATGAATCAGATTCTTTATTTAAACTTGCACTTAATGGTGGTGAGGGTAAATATGGTTTTCTAGATATAATTGATGAATATTCGGGAACTAAGGCTGCAAATCTTGCAAACTACTCTATTGGTATGTCTTATCTTAATCTAAAGGAGTATGATAATGCTATTATTTATTTAGAAAAGTTCAAATCAGATGATATTCTTCTTCAATCAATATCACTAGGTACAATTGGGGACTGTTTCTCTGAACTTAATCAACCAAATGAAGCTTTTGAATATTATCAAAAAGCATTTAAGCATAACGAGAACATCTACACGACACCAAAATATTTATTTAAAGCAGCTCTTATAGGATCGGAAATTGGTAAATATAAATCTTCAATAAATTTTTTAAATAGAATTAAGGAAGACTATCCAGACTCTTATGAATCTAGTTTAGTAGAAGTTCAATTAGGGAGAATAGAAAACTTAAATAACTAACATGTCAAGTAAAATGACTGGTCAAAATTTAACCAGACCTTTTGAAATTAATAATCCTGAGGACATTAAGATCGCATGTGTTGTATCTGAATGGCATCATGAAATAACTGATAATTTACTTACAGGTGTTAAGAAGAAACTTTTAAGTTATGGATTATTAGAAAAAAATATTTATGAGATAAATGTTCCAGGAAGCTTTGAACTAATTTTTGGGACAAAAACCTTAATTAATAAAGATTATGATGCAATCATATCTATTGGATGTATTATAAAGGGTGAGACTAAACATTTTGATTTTATTTCTGATGCTGTTGTTAATGGTATTAAAGACTTAAATATTCAATCTTCTATTCCAATAATTCTTTGCGTAACTACAGACGATAATATTCAGCAATCGATTGATAGGAGTGGGGGTAAGTTTGGAAACAAAGGTGAGGATGCTGCTGAAGCTGCCTTAAAAATGATTTTAGTTAATTCAAAATAGTTTTATGTTTAAATTAAATAAACATAGAAGATTTAACTATACTCCACGTTTTTTTAAAGGAAAAGAGGGTATTCCTACTAGTTTTGAATCTAAATTTTCCAAATATCGAGACACTTATAATTCTATTGATATTGGACAAAAATGGAAGGATGAAAGACATAAAATGCGAAATAGAAAGAATAGAGGGGTTAATATGACCCTAATCCTAGTTATTGTTTTTTTAATTTTGGTATTTTTATATATCATTGATTTTGATCTAACAATTTTTTACCTTAATTAATGCCAGATATAGTTAAAATTTTACCAGCTGACGTTTCAAATAAAATTGCCGCAGGGGAAGTAGTTCAAAGACCTTCATCTGTTCTAAAAGAACTTCTAGAAAATTCTATTGATGCAAAATCATCAAAGATTACAATAATTATTAAGAATGCAGGTAAAAATCTGATTCAAGTAATTGATGATGGCCAAGGTATGTCAAAAAACGATATGCATTCATCATTTATAAAACATGCAACATCAAAAATTAATAATATCGAGGATATATTTTCTATAAACTCAATGGGATTTAGAGGTGAGGCTCTAGCTGCAATATCATCTGTCTCGATGGTAGAAATGTCTTCTTCAAAAATAATTGAAAATGATGGTTATTACATTGAAATTAATGGAGGTAATATTATTTCTGAAAAAGAATTAAATGCTAATGTGGGAACTTCTATAAAAGTTCAAAATTTATTTTTCAATGTACCAGCCCGAAGGAACTTCTTAAAGTCTGACTTTGTTGAGCTAAAACATATAATCAATGTATTTAATAACATTGCCATTTCACATAATGAAATCGAGTTTTCATTTATTAATAATGGTGAAGAAATATTTTATTTAAAAAAGGAATCACTGAAGAAAAGAATAATATCAATTTTTGGCGAAAGGATTCGAGAAAACCTAATTCCAATCGATGAGGACACTCAAATAGCAAATCTTCATGGATTTATTCTTAAACCTGAATTTGCAAAGAAATCTAGATCAAATCAATATATATTCGTAAACAATAGATCAGTAAAAAGTCAGTTTATAAATCATTCTATTTTTTCTTCTTTCGATGGTCTGATTAGAGATGGGTATTATCCAGGTTATTTTTTGTTTATTAAAATTGATCCTAGTAAGATAGATGTAAATGTACATCCTAATAAAACAGAAATAAAATTTGATGATGATCAAAACCTTTACTCTATTATTAATTCAGCGGTAAAACATTGTCTTGGAATATACCAAGTTAGTCCGGTCTTAGATTTTGAAAAAGATCCATCGATGGATATATCTTATTCACAATTTAAATCTGAACCTAAAATTCCAGGAGTTGATATAGATTCAGACTTTAACCCTTTTCAAATCTTTAATGATGAGAAACTAGGAGATCTCTTTTCTGAAAAATCAACTGAGAATATTGTATCAGACTTTGAGAACACCGGTAAAGAATTTACTAAGATTTTTCAAATATTTAATAAATTTATTGTCAGCGCTAGCACTTCATCTTTAATTATAATAAATCAAAATTTAGCCCATCAGAGAATATTGTATGAGGGCTTTTTAAAATCTATATTTGAAAATTCTACAGATTCACAAAAATTAGTTTTTCCTATTGAAATAAATTTATCCAAGCAACAGCTATCAATGTTTAACAAGATTGATTCACAATTTAAATCTTTAGGATTTGAATTTGGATTAGAGGATAATTTATTAAAGATTACGTCAGTACCAAACCAACTAAAAAATAATTCTATCGAAGAAATAATTGATGATATTCTTGATGATGATAATGATTTCGATAAATCCAATAGTCTTAGTCACTCAGATTTTTTTGCAAAAGCACTTTCAAAAAGTTTCTCTATTAAATCAGGTGAAAAATTAAACTCAAATGAACAAGAGTTTTTAGTAAATCAACTTTTTTCATGTAAGGAGCCTAATCTGAGTCCCTACAATAAACAAATATTTATTGCTTTGAGTAAAAACGATATTGAAAATATATTCTAATGGGAAGAGTTAGTGAAATAGTAAAACATTTAATTATAATCAATATAATTTTTTTTATTGCTTCTATAGTTCTTGGTGATTTTATGTATGACTTATTTGCCATGCACTATCCAAAAAATCCAGACTTTATAATATGGCAACCACTAACACATATGTTCATGCATGGAAATACTTCTCATATACTTTTTAACATGTTTGGTCTATGGATGTTTGGTACTCCTTTAGAACAAATGTGGGGTAAACAGAAATTTATATTTTATTATTTGTCTGCGGGATTAGGAGCTGTTCTAATTCAAACTTTAGTTTATCACTATGATGTAATTTCAGTGACTCAAATTCTGTTAGATAATGGCTTAACAAGACTAGATGTTAATTCTTTTTATGAGACAGGTAGACTCAATACATCTTTAATTCAATCTGTAGGTGAGGATAGATTATACTCAGGTATTCAATCATTTAAAGCAGTAATGGTTGGTGCGTCTGGTGCTTTATATGGAATTTTAGTAGGCTTTGCTATGATTTTTCCTAATGTGCAGTTAATGTTATTATTTCCACCGATTCCAATAAAAGCAAAATTTCTCGTTCCTCTTTTAATTTTATTTGACCTATTTTTTGGTTTTACATCTTATTCAGTAGGACCTATTGCTCACTTTGCTCATATAGGAGGTGCTATTACAGGATTTGTTATGATGTGGTACTGGAAAAAAAATCAGTTTAATAATAAAAGATGGAATTAGGATATAGATATTTTACTAATCAGCCTATATTCAAGAAAATTATAATTATAAATGTTATAATTTTCTTACTGCCACTAGTCTCCAATACTTTCCTATTCCTTTTTAATATTCCTCAAATCAACATTATTAAATTTTTTGATCTTCATCCAAATTTTGAACAAATTATAATGAGTCCTTGGAGCATAATAACTTATTCATTTTTTCATTTAGATTTCTTTCATATTTTTTGGAACATGTTTATACTCTACATAGTTTCGGATTATTTCCTTTCATTTTTAGATAATAAAAAATTCATTGAAATCTACTTTTATGGAGCTATCTCAGGTGGTCTTTTATTTATTATCTCTTATAATATTTTCCCAGCTTTTGAAAATTCTTTTTCTCCGTTAATTGGATCATCTGCAGCTGTATATTCACTTCTCATCTTTGTGTGTACATATTATCCTAATACAAGCATTAATTTGATCTTCTTTAATGTAAAACTCAAGAATTTAGGCTTATTCTATGTCCTTATGAGTTTAATCCAAATCCCATTTAGCAATGCAGGTGGAAATATTGCTCACCTTGGAGGAGCCCTATATGGATTCTATTATGCAAGGAACTTTAATTTATCAAATTCACCATTTGACTTCATAATTAACTTGATAAATAATATAAAGATTAAATCAAATGAAAATAGAGATAATCAAAAAAATATTGACATTATTCTTGACAAGATAAGTAAGTCAGGATATGAGAGCTTAACAAAAAAAGAAAAAGAGTTTCTTTTCAAAAATTCAAATAAAGATTAAACTTTATTTTTCTTCTTTTTTAAATAACTAAATAATTGCCAGACTAATATCAAAATTATAAAGTGAGGTAAATAGGATTTTGGCTTTCCATCAAAACCGATAGTTGTGAAAACTCTGTCCCATCTAAATTTCCAATTACTAATACCATTGAATAATCCATCTATACTCATCCAAATAAAAACAGGCTTCCCAAGTACATGATCAAATGGAACAAAGCCCCAAACTCTTGAATCTTCAGAATTATATCTATTATCACCCATCATCCAATAATAATCTTGTTTAAAAGTATAATTACTCGATATTTCACCATTTATGTATATGTTATTATCCACTACCTCAACTTCATTATTCTCATAATCTCTAATTATTTTTTTATATAATGGAAGATCATTAATTGTCAGTTTAATCTTTTCACCCGCCTTTGGAATATATATTGGGCCTAGTTGATCGTTATTCCAATTAAACCTTTTGTTGCCTGGAAAGAAAACGGAGTTTATATAGTTAGTCTTTTCAATAGGTCTGAATATTGTGTCAAACTCATTTGAATTTCTAATTTTATTTGCATCATTAAAAGTAAGACTCAACTCTCTCTCGTTATCTATTATCTCTCTAATATCTATGTTGAGTTCTCTTACTTTTTTAATTGGTATACCCTGATCATCAGTGTAAATAAGATATTCATTTTCATTAGTATTGGAGATACTTAAAATATTGGTTTTCAAACTATTATATGATTCTTGAGATAAATTTCTAATGATAAATTTTCTAATAAACCCATCAATTTCAAGATTTTTTAACTTGCTTGATGACACTCCATCTTTAGAAAAAATTTTGTAAGTATATAATGGTTTAGCCCTTTCTGGTAATTTATTCTCCTGGCCATTTAAATAAACTATTCCATCTTTGATTTCTAATGAGTCACCAGGAACTCCAACTGCTCTTTTGACATAGTTTGATTTTTTATCTCTTGGTTTTATTACACCTTTTTCCTTAACAAAAAACTTTCTGACTGTATCAGCAGGCCAATTAAAAACTACGATATCATTATTTTTAATTTCTTGAAAGCCTGGGATTCTAATATAAGGAAGCTGAGGTTTCTTTAGGTAAGACCTAGTATTGAGTATGGGTATAGTGTCATGAACCATTGGAAAAGATATAACGGTAGATGGTATTCTCGCACCATAATGAAATTTACTTACTAATAAAAAATCTCCAACTCTTAATGTTTTCTCAAGTGAGCCAGTAGGAATTACAAATGGTTGTAGAATATAATTGTGTACTATAGTTGCAATTACAACTGCAAAAACTAGAGACCCAAGAGACCTTTCAAAATTTGAAAATGAAATATTATCTACATATTTTGTTCTTTTGCTAACATAACTTACATAAAATAGATAAAGACCTAGAGTTATAATAACCAATATCCTATCTAACTTTGAGTTATGATTAAATCTTTTAATAAATTCTATCCAAATTACCGGAATCATTAGAAGATTTATAACTGGAATAAAAACTAGGATGACCCACCATTTAGGTCTGTTAATTATTTCTAAATGCTTTACTATGTTGTATATAGGAATTAATGATTTCCAGCTATCAACACCTGCAAGTTTAAAAAGTCTTTGAGATCCAACGAATATTAATAAATTATAGGACAGAAAAAAAAGTAACCATTCGTTTATACTCATATCAGTCTAAATTTATTTTAAATTTAATTCCAGCACTTTGAGAAAAATCAAAATAATTATTTTCTATGTATGGCTCAAATGATAAATCTTCACTAACATTAAATTGGAGTAGGTGTGCACCGACATTTGCATCAATAATATTTAAGACATAAGTAGCTACAAGGAACATGAAGGAAAAGTCTTTATATCTTCTGTGAAACTTCATTCCCTCCAGTAATTTTTCATTTTCAGGAATTATCTCAGTATACTCATCATCAAAGTATCCAGCAAGTCTCCTTTTATATGCTGTTCTATATTTGTTCATCTCCTTATTATTGTAATTGTAGTAGTATGCAGATGCTCCTAGACCTCCATAAATTATTGGAATCATCCAATATCTTCTTGTATAGACTTGACCTAAACCAGGAATAACAGAAGAGTAGAATGCAGCTTTTGATGGAGTTAGAGGGTCATTAATTAACTTTAATTTTTTTGGACTAATGTAAGTTGAATCAATATCAGCTTGAGCATTCAAGTTGAATGAAAGAGAAATTATTACTAATAAAATTATATTTCTCAATTTGATATCTTTTTTAAAAAGGAATATAACTCATTAATACTCTTGAAAGTAGTTAAAAGGGATACCCTGCCTTTACTATTTTCTTTCAAGGTAACTTTTGAATTAAATAGCTTCTCAAATTTATTAGTTGCATCTAAATATATTTTCGAAACATCTGAACTAGATTTATTAGTATTTGTAGTTTTATTTCCTCTAACAATCTTCTCTGTTTGCCTTACTGACAAATTTGATGATATTATTTGTTCATAAATTTCAATTTGTAATTTTTTATCATCAACATTTATTAAAGCTCTTCCATGACCCATACTCAAGAAACCATCTCTTATACCTGATTGAATAATTGGGTCAAGTTTTAAAAGACGAATATAATTTGATATAGTTGACCTATCCTTACCTACCAGCCTTGATATAGCATCAATATTTAAGCTATACTCATTTATAAATCTCTCATATGTTAATGCAATTTCTATTGGGTCAAGGTCAACTCTTTGGACATTTTCAACTAACGACATCTTTAATAAATCAGTTTCATCTTCAACTGCTTTTATATAGCATGGTATTGATTCCAGATTAGCTATTTTTGATGCTCGATACCTTCTTTCGCCAGAAATGATTTCATACTTATCATCCTTAATTTTTCTTACAGTAATAGGCTGAATAATTCCAAGTTCTTTAATTGAAACAACAAGATTATCAATCTGATCACTATCAAAATTTGTTCTTGGCTGATTTGGATTTACATGAATTTTGTCTAATGATAATTGAAGACTATTAGTATTCTTCTTTCCACCATTAGGAAAATCAGTATTACTGGAATCACCTAATAGTGCATCGAGACCTCTTCCAAGTGCTTTTTTTTGTTTTTTCTCAGACATTTAATTTTTATTTATAATTTCATCTGCTAAGGATAGATAATTTTTAGTTCCTTTGGACGAGACATCATAAGTTATTATATCTTTTCCAAAACCTGGGGCTTCACCTAATTTAATATTTCTTTGGATAATAGTTTTAAACACGATATCTCCAAAATGCTTTTTAACTTCCTCTACTACCTGATTTGAAAGTCTTAATCTTGAATCAAACATGGTAAGTAATATTCCCTCAATATTTAGTTCCTCATTATGAACCTTTTGGACACTCTTAATAGTATTCAATAGTTTTCCAAGCCCCTCCAAGGCAAAATACTCACACTGAATTGGAATAAGAACAGAATCAGAACTTGTAAGAGCATTTAGAGTAATTAATCCAAGAGATGGAGCACAGTCAATTATTATAAAATCATAGAGACTTCTAATCTCATTAATTTTTTCCTTTAGCCTGTATTCTCTCGCTTCTTGATCAACTAGTTCAATCTCAATACCAACAAGATCTATACTTGACTGTATTAAATCAAGATTAGGAGATTTACTTTTTTTTATAACTTCAGAGAAACTCTTTGTTCCAGATAAAACCTGATAAAGAGATAGATCTTTATTATTTGGGTCAAAACCTAATCCTGATGATGCATTTGCCTGAGGATCTCCATCTATGAGCAATACTTTTTTCTCCAAAACTCCAAGTGATGCAGCTAGATTAACTGAGGTTGTAGTTTTTCCTACACCTCCTTTTTGATTTGCAATTGAAATTATTTTCCCCATCAATTATTTGTCTTCAGATTGAAATTCAATAATAAAAATATCCTCATTCTCTTTTTTTAAGTTATACATTTCTCTAGCATAATGTTCAAGACTATCAATATTATCAAGTTTTTCAATAAGTGATTTATCTTTGAGTATTTCTTCATTAAGAGCATTTCTCTTGTTTTTAAGTTTCTTAATTTCCCGATTTAACTCTGCATGGATTAATAACGAGTTTGTATCTAAGAAAGTCATCCATATTAAAAAAGCTATAGAAATAATTAAATATTTGAAAAAAGATTTTTTAATTAAAACTTTAAGTTTTAAAAAAATTTTATTCATTATTCTACTTTATCATTTTCAATTAAAACTTTAGAAGGAATTATTTTAAAAATACCTTTTTTCTCAATTCCAACATATAGGAAACCATCAGGTCCTTGGACAACTTCTCTTACTCTTCCAACTCTATCTAAAAGTTTCTCTCTTTTATATACGTAGTTTCCAATTAATTCCATTCTTTCTAAATATCTAAACCTAAGAGATCCAATAAATAGATTTCCTTCCCATTCATCATATATATCTGAAGTAAGCATTGTCATTCCTGAAGGAGCAATCGAGGGTGTCCAAAAATATGCAGGAGTTTCTGTTCCTTCAAGAGAAGTAAGGTCTGTAAATGAGGTCCCATTGTAATTTATTCCATTCGAGACTATGGGCCAGCCATAGTTTCTTGTTAATAATGGCTCCTCTCTAATACTGTCTCTTTCACGAATTATATTTATTTCATCTCCACCTCTTGGGCCATGTTCATGCACTATTATATCACCAGGCTCATTTCCAAAAATAATTCCTTGAGGATTTCTATGACCATAACTCCAAATAGCTTTCTTTGCATTTTTCATATTGTAAAAAGGATTGTCTTTTGGTATACTCCCATCTAAATACAACCTGTATAACTTTCCTCCATCTTTTGTCAAATCCTGAGGATAGATATCTCTTCCAGCTCTATCGCCAACAGTAAAATAGACATATTTATCATCCAATAAAATTTTACCTCCATAGTGTCTATATTGATCTGAGTCAGGAGTTGCTTTATATAAAAGTTTTAGATTAGAAATCTTAAAATCGTTATAATCTGCACTATATAATGCAGTGTTAGATTCTTTTGAATTTGATGAACTGTTACTGGTAGTTAAAAAAATTCTTCGATTATTCTCAAAATCTTTGTCAACCTCTATATCAAGAAGACCACCTTGTCTGTTCTCAACAACTTTTGGTATACCCTTAACAGGAGTCTTAATATTATCTTTTACATGGTACAGTATACCTTTCTTGTCAGTTACAAGTATTTCATTTTCATTAATAAATGATATACCCCATGGAATATCAATTCCAT
Source organism: Candidatus Marisimplicoccus sp. (assembly GCA_965655775.1). Lineage (GTDB taxonomy): Bacteria > Bacteroidota > Bacteroidia > Flavobacteriales > Flavobacteriaceae > Marisimplicoccus. Next base: position 4,289 of record CBFHHV010000016.1, on the reverse strand, counting down.
CTACCACCTTTTCTAAATATATTTTAGATTCGTCACCAAGTTCGATAAACGGGGGGTTTTCAGATTGTGCACATGAAAAACTAGTGCAGAGAGAAATTAGGATTAGATAAATATGTATGTTCTTCATAATTAATTCGAATTTAAAATAATTTAATCACTCAATAAAGTTTTTTTTATATCAAGTCAATTAAACTAACATTCTGATAGTTTCTTTTTAAATAAATTAATGTCTTTTCCATTAAATCTCCCATTGATTCACATTTTAAAAATGATTTTTCATTGGTAAATTTAAAAATCTCTTTTCTTAAGTTTACTACGTTTTCTCTAATACTTACAGTATCTTCCTTCATGATATCAATCAATAATTTCATTCTTTCGTCGGAGATAATAAGTCTTCTTGAAATAGTTGATCTTTCTTCAATTTTATATTGAGTAATAGAATCTGCCTTTAGCTTAGATCTAACTAGATCCATCATTGGTTTATTCTCTTTGAAAAATTGTGGTCTATATACTGAGAATTTTCCTTCAAAACATTGTTGGTCAAAATCAATTGCACGAATTTTATAGATAACTTGATCGAAATCATGAATGGGAATAACTACATAATTATATGATCTCATATCTCCAAGTAATCTAATCATGCATCTCTCATTAAACTTTACATACTCTTTAGCAATTTGAGCTTTTTGTATTTCTGAACATTTTGGTAGATATTCTTGAATAAATATATCCCCAGGAATTCCAGCTATATGTTCTTCTATTAATGAAGAATCATTAACCAGAAAATTAAGATTTCTTGGAGAAAGCATATGTTCAAATTCAATTCCATAAACTCTAGAGGCATCTGTTTTTTTGACATAGAAATATGTAAAATTATCATTTACAATATTTCTAATTTTTATTCTAAATGGCTTAGAGTTTCCGAAAGTACAATAGTCAACAGAGTCTATCGATAGATATGGAATCGATGAGGGGTTACCATCTGAATGTAATAATGTATAAATTATTTTTAGGTTGTTATCAATCTCTTGTCTCTCACTCTCGTTAAAAATAAGTCTTACCCATAGAGTATCTCTATTTTTTTTATCATAAAGATTTACAGACTCAGAAAATCTTAATAAATCATCATAGGATATAACATCATCAATCCATCTGTCATGAGTTTTTAAAAAATCTTTTAATTTTTTTGAGATATGGAAGAATGGCTTCTTCTTTGATATTAGTTTTTTATTATCTGCCATAAATTAAATATACAATAAACCTTAAAAGTCGGGATGACAGGATTTGAACCTGCGACCCCACGCACCCCATACGTGTGCGCTACCGAGCTGCGCCACATCCCGTTAATGCAAATATAATTTTAAAATAAGCTTTAGTTAGTTGATTTCTAAAAAAAAGAATAAAAAAGCAGCTAAATAACTACTTTATTAAGTCGGGGTGGCAGGATTCGAACCTGCGACCTCCGCGTCCCAAACGCGGCGCGATAACCGGGCTACGCTACACCCCGAAAAAAGAGTTGTAAATATAAGCTTTATTAAATTCTTGCCAAATTATTTGACTATAATCACTTAAACAGAAACCGGTGACATAATCTTAATATCGTTGTATTTTATTTGTCCTCTAATTACAGAGGAAATATTTGACATTAATGCATTAATTACAGGAAGTTTTAGTTGACTCTTTGAATATATCATACTTATCTCCCTTGCAGGGGCAGGATCCTGAAAAGGAATTATATTTTCAATATTTTTTGGTGATAGATTATTTGAGTGTAAGTAAGGGATAATTGTCATCCATGGCCCATTGTTTGATAAATTAATCAATGTTTCAAAGCTCCCGCTTTTTAATTCATATTGTTTGTTTAAATCTTCCAGGGAGCAAAGATTTAAAACTTGATTTCTGAAACAATGCCCATCTTGTAGAATTAATAAATCACCATTGGTTAGGTCATCTAATTCTAAGTATTTATTACCGGAGAGTGAGTGATGCTTTGGAACATAAGCAACAAATGGTTCATAGTATAATGGTCTTTCTAAAACCTTGTCATTACTCAATGGTGTAGCGGCTATTGCACAGTCTATAGAATTGTCTTCTAATTTTTGAACTAATGTTTCAGTATTAAATTCTTCTATTTTAAGATCTACATTCTTATATTTTTTTGTAAAAATATTAAGAAAAAGTGGCAATAGAGTTGAGGTAACGGTTGGTATGATTCCAACTTTTAAAGTTCCGCCAATTATGCCTTTTTCTTCAGAAATAACATCATTCATTCTTGTAGATTCTTCAATAATCTTTCTTGCTTGATTTAGAACCTTCTCACCAACTTCAGTAACCTGGAGTGGCTTTGTTGATCTATTAAAAATTGTAATACCAAGTTCCTCCTCAAGTTTTTGAACCTGCATACTTAATGTAGGTTGAGTAACAAAGCACTTTTCAGATGCTGTAGTAAAATTACCATGTTCAGCAACTGCTAACGTATACTTAAGTTGTGTAATTGTCATTATAAGTTAAATTTATGTTTTTTCAAAAGTAAATAAAATTTTATTATTTAAAATTAAAGAAATGTTAAATAGTATTATAACATATGTTTATATATTTGGTCAATAATAAAAATGTTTTGAAAAAAAATATTTTTGGTCAAACAATCTTTCTTAAAAGATTGATAATAGGCATTGTTGGTCTAATTACCCACAGAACTTTTAGAAGTAAGAAATTTGAAATTAAAGGCTCGAAAAACTTATTTAATCTTCCGGACACTAATGTGCTATTTGTGTGTAATCATCAAACATATTTTTATGATGTAATAGCGATGTTACATGTTTTTAATTCATCTGTTAAAGGCAGGATTGATTCAGTTAAAAGACCCAAATATCTTATAAATCCCAAGACAAACCTCTATTACATAGCATCTTTAGAAACGATGAAGAAGTCTTTAATTACAAAATTGTTGACATATGCTGGAGCAGTTTTGGTTCAAAGAAGCTGGAGAGACTCTGGTGAATCTGTATCAAGAGATATTAGATCAGAGGATCCTAATAACATTAAATTAGCTCTTGAGGATGGATGGGTAATAACTTTCCCAAGAGGAACAACAGATAACACAAAACCAATTAGAAAAGGTACTGCACACATTATAAAGAGTAATGCTCCTCTAGTAGTTCCAATAAAGATATCTGGATTTAGTAGTGTTTTTCAGATAAACGGATTAAAGGTGATAAACAGAAAAAAAGAGTTTTCTATTGAAATAATGAAGCCACTAAGAAATGACATTAACCACTGCTCGATTGAAGAAATAACTTTAAAGCTAGAGCAGATAATTAATTAGATAATTCCATTGATAATTCTTCAGGAATATTGATCTCCATACAACCAATTCTCATACCAGATGCACCAGAGGGTTGAGAAACATAATCATCTTGACCATTATGTATTATTACAGCTTGATCTAGAAGATCATTTTCTTCTCCACAACCTAGACACCATAAATCAGTAGAAAAATTTACCATACCATGACCTATACTATCAATTTCAAAATTACCCACAGCACCAAGATGAAATCCAGTTGGATCACCCCATTTGCTATGCTTAGTATTTGTAGGGTTCCAGTGACCACCTGTGCTCAATCCATCGCTTGATGAACAATCACCAAATTCATGAATATGTATAGCTTTAAATCCTGGTTCTAAACCATATACATGAGCCTCTAAGAGGACTGAATCGTTTTTTTGTGTAAAAGATATAGTACCTGAAATGTTTGAGTTATTAAGGGGAATTATTGACTTTTTTATAGTGATAATATTTTCATTGTTGTTATTACATCCAACAAAGACAACTAATACTAAAAATATAATTAATTTAGAGGCGAGTGTTTTCATAAAACAAATTTAAAATATTATATGTGTAAAAGAAACTTTTTTAAAATATATGTACTTCTGTGGTTCATAACAGGTTGTAAAATTTCTTATAAAACATATGAATTTGAAAAAGCTCCTGAAATATTAAAGCCAGATTATAGTAAGAGTGAAAGCTGGGCAGTTATTCCAGGAAAAATTCCAAAATTAATTTCAGACTTCTACGATAAAAATAACGAAATGAAAGATGCAGATGTTTTTTATATATATCCTACTTTGATTGATGGAAAAAATTTGAAGGCCTGGAATTCGGATATATGGGATCGACATATAAGAAATGATGTTTTAAATAGACCAGTAAAGTATCAAGCATCTGCATGGATTGAGTCTGGAAACTTATACGTTCCATATTATAGACAAGCACATTTGAGAGTTTTT
>CBFHHV010000015.1:0-26286 GCA_965655775.1 Candidatus Marisimplicoccus sp. | reverse complement strand
TTCATCAACCATTAAGTGGGTTAATAATTGTGAGTTTCTGTTAACTAAATTAAACCCTAGGACCAATCAAGAAATGCGTCCTGTTAGAATAAAGATATTAAGAACTTACGGGGATAAATATGATTTTGAATTTTCTCAAGTAAATAATCCACAAAAGGTAAGTAGAGGTACTGTTAGAAGGATTTCAAATCTTTAGACTATTCAAGCTAAAAATTTAGCTTAGTTTGGGTTTCATCATTTTCATTGGGTACCTGTTGTTCATCTTTAACCTCAATATCGTCAACTTCATTATCTTTTTTTGATACAGATCCCTTTGACTTATAAGAAACCTTTCTTATAGAGTCCTTAGTCACAATATTTCCTTTTGAGTCCCTACCCTTTATAATTAAATCTCCAAAGTCCTGCTCAAATCTATCTTTTCTTAGGGATGGTTTTTTTCTTAAATAAACGGTGACTAGATCTGCTTCATTTAGTGTATTTACACTAAAGTAAAGAATCTTGGATAAGTCCTTTCCTTGAGTTAGAACATATTCTTTATCTCTTATAACACCTGAAACTTTAAACCTTTTCATAAAAGATGTTCCATTTTTTCCATCTCTATATATTAGATTATAAATTTTATTTTTACTATCTGCATTAAACAAAGAAATATGTTTAATATTCTTTCCAACGAATACCTTTGAATCGACCTTAATTACTTTCATTATCCCTTCCTCAGTAAAAATAATTATATCGTCTAGATCAGAACATTCGCAAACCAATTCATCTTTTTTCATTGAGGTACCAACGAAACCTTCTTCTCTATTTACATATAGCTTTTGATTCTTTATTGATATTTTCTTTTTGTCTAGATCATCAAATTCCTCAATAATAGTCTTTCTTTTCTTCTCTTTGCCATAATGCTTTTTTAAATGAGTAAAATATTGAATTGTGAACTCAACTAAGTAGTTGAGATTATTTTTAACTTCTTCTATTTTAGCTTCTATACTAGACAATTTTTCTTTAACCTTGTCAAGGTCAAACTTTGATATCTTCCTAATAGGAATTTCAGTAAGTTTCTTTATATCATCAACCGTTACCTCTCTCTTTAATCTATTTTTAAATGGTTTAAGTCCATTTTCAATTGTTGAGATAACATCATCCCATGTAGTCTTCTCCTCAATATCTCTATATATCCTATTTTCAATAAATATCCTTTCAAGTGAAATAGAGTGCCATTGATTTTCAAGTTCAGAAAGTTGGATATCTAGTTCTTTTTTTAAAAGATCTTTCGTATTATCAGTAGAGATTTTGAGTATTTCTCTTACTCCAAGAAATTGTGGTTTATTTTCTGAAATAATACAACATAATGGTGATATAGAAACTTCACATTGTGTAAATGCATATAATGAGTCTATGCTTTTCTGTATTGAAGATCCAGAAGGAAGATAGACAAGAACTTCTACTTCAGAGGAAGTATTATCTTCAATTTTTTTAATCTTTAATTTTCCTTTCTCAGAGGCTTTAATAATTGATTCAATTAAAGAGGCTGTTGTTGTTCCATATGGTATCTCTTTAATTATAATTACATTCTTTTCATATTTCTCAACTTTAGCTCTTACCTTGACTCTGCCGCCTCTATTTCCATCATTATAATTCTTAATATCTATACTTCCTCCGGTTTGAAAATCTGGATAAAGCTTAAAACTTCTTCCTTTAAGATATTTTATGCTTCCATCAATTAACTCATTAAAATTATGGGGTAATATTTTAGTAGATAAACCAACCGCTATACCTTCTGCTCCTTGAGCTAATAAAAGTGGGAATTTTACAGGAAGATGAATAGGTTCCTTCTTACGTCCGTCGTAAGAAAGTTGCCAATTGGTAGTTTTTGGGTTAAATACCACCTCTAGTGCAAATTTTGATAATCTTGCCTCAATATATCTTGATGCAGCAGCTTTATCCCCAGTGTATATGTTACCCCAGTTACCCTGCATATCAATTAATAGTTCTTTTTGACCTATTTGAACCATTGCATCAGATATACTTGCATCTCCATGTGGGTGATATTGCATTGTATGACCTACTACATTAGCAACTTTATTATACCTTCCATCCTCAAGGTCAAACATCGAGTGTAATATTCTTCGCTGCACTGGTTTTAGACCATCCATTAAATCAGGAACTGCTCTTTCAAGAATTACATATGAAGCATAGTCTAGAAACCACTCTTTATACATTCCTCCAACTCTAGTAAGAGTATTAGGGTGCTCAGAGTCTATATTTTCTTCATTTTCAATCATTTAGATTTTCGTTTATAAGGTCTAGTTCAACTTTAAGATTATCTATTATAAATTGTTGTCTATCAGGTGTATTCTTACCCATATAGAAGGTTAGTAGTTCCTCTACTGTTGTAGATTTATCAATAATTACTGGGTCTAATTTAATATCGTCACCTATAAAATTTTTAAACTCATTGGGAGAGATCTCTCCTAGACCCTTAAATCTGGTAATTTCAAATTTACCCTTGGAGCTATTAATTATATCATTTTTTTCTGCCTCGCTATAACAATAATGTGTTTTTTCCTTATTCCTGACTCTAAAAATTGGAGTCTGTAAAATGTATAAGTGTCCATTTTTAATTAACTCAGGATAGAATTGAAGAAAAAAGGTTATGATAAGAAGTCTAATATGCATGCCATCTACATCAGCATCGGTTGCAATTACAATATTATTATATCTCAAGTCTTCCATGCTATTCTCTATATTGAGTGCAGCTTGAAGTAAATTAAATTCCTCATTTTCGTAGACTATTTTCTTAGTCATCCCAAATGAATTCAAGGGTTTTCCTCTTAAACTAAAGACTGCTTGTGTATTAACATCTCTTGACTTTGTTATAGAACCACTTGCAGAGTCTCCCTCAGTAATGAAAATTGTAGAGTCTAATCTTTTATCTTTTTTTAATTCATTTAAGTGTACTCTACAGTCTCTAAGCTTTTTATTGTGTAGGCTTGCTTTCTTTGCTCTTTCTCTAGCAAGTTTTCTAATTCCTGATAATTCCTTTCTTTCTTTTTCAGCCTGAATAATTTTGTTTTGAATTGATTTAGCAACCTCTGAATTCTTATGCAAATAATTATCAAGTTCTTTTTTTATAAAGTCATTAATAAATACTCTAACGGATTTTAAGCCTTTACCCATCTCTGTAGAACCTAATTTAGTTTTTGTTTGAGATTCAAAAACAGGCTCCATAACTTTAATACTTATTGCTGAAATAATTGACTTTCTTATATCAGATGTTTCATAATTTTTGCCAAAAAATTCTCTGATAGTTTTAACAAAGGCCTCTCTAAATGCTGATTGATGTGTTCCTCCTTGTACAGTATATTGACCATTAACAAAAGAATAGTACTCTTCACTATATTGAGTTCTAGAGTGTGTTATTGCCAATTCAATGTCATCTCCTTTAAGATGAATAATTGGATAGAGGAAGTCCTGAACATTGGATTGATCTTCAATTAAATCTTTAAGACCAGACTCAGACTTAAACTTATTACCATTTAATTTAATTGTTAACCCCGGATTAAGATAAACGTAGAACTTAATCATTTTTTCAACATACTCAATTCTATACCTGTAATTTTTAAAAATAGATTGATCAGGAGTGAATTCTACATATGTTCCATTTTTATCTTCAGTATCATCAAGCTTTTCATCAGAAAGGACTCCAAGCTTAAATTCAGCTGATTTTGTTTTTCCATCTCTAGTAGATGCTACAATAAAATTAGAAGACAATGCGTTAACAGCTTTGGTTCCAACACCATTTAATCCAACAGACTTTTTAAAAGCTCTTGTATCATATTTACCACCAGTATTCATTTTAGACACTACATCTACAACTTTTCCAATTGGTATTCCTCTACCAAAGTCTCTTACAGATACAAAATCATCATTAATAACAATATCAATAATTTTACCCTCCCCCATTACAAACTCATCTACACAATTGTCGATTACTTCTTTAAGCAGAACATAAATACCGTCATCAGGAGATGACCCATCTCCTGATTTACCAATATACATACCAGGCCTTAACCTAATATGTTCTCTCCAGTCTAGAGATTTAATATTTTCTTCAGTATAATTAGAAGTATTTGCCATTTGTATAAATATACTAAATGTTAAACCTAAAGTGCATTATGTCTCCATCAGACACAGTATAATCTTTACCTTCAAGCCTCATCTTACCTGCTTCCTTAACTTTCATTTCAGATCCGTACTTAATATAATCTTTATAACTAATTACTTCTGCACAGATAAAACCTTTTTGAAAATCAGTGTGAATTTGTCCAGCTGCATCATAAGCTGAATCACCAATTTTTATAGTCCACCCCCTAACTTCCTTTACTCCTGCAGTGAAATAGCTATGTAAGTTTAAAAGCTTATAAGAGGCCCTAATTAACTTATTTGAGCCTGATTCTTCAAGACCTAAATCATCAAGGAATATTTTCTTTTCTTCTAAAGAATCTAGTTCATTTATCTCAGATTCAATTTTAGCAGATATAATTATAATTTCAGAGTGTTTACTTTCAACTTCTTTTTTTACATCTTCAACGTAGCTATTCCCACTTATAACATCACTTTCACCAACATTACAAACATAAAGTATAGGCTTAAATGATATTAATTCTAAAGGTTTAATATAATCTTCAAATTGATCATCAGAGAAATCAACTCTATTTACATTCATGTTTTCAAGCTGATGTAAAACTTTTTCAAGAATCTCAATTTCTTTTTTAGATTCATTGCTTCCTGATCTTATAGTTTTTTTAATCTTGTCTAGTCTTTTTTCAATAATTTCAATATCCTTAAGTACCAGCTCATACTCAACCACTTCCTTATCAGATAATGGATTAATCTTACCATCTACATGAACAATATTTGGATCATCAAAACATCTTAAAACATGGATAATAGCATCAGTTTCTCTAATATTTGAAAGGAATTTGTTGCCTAAACCCTCTCCCTTACTAGCTCCTTTAACAAGGCCAGCTATATCAACAATTTTTACAGTAGTAGGAATTAATTTTTCCGGGTTAATAATTGAGTTTAATTTATCTAACCTTAAGTCAGGAACACTAACTATACTAACATTGGGATCAATTGTACAGAATGGATAGTTTTCACTCTGAGCTTTGCTCTGAGAAAGACAATTAAAAAGTGTTGATTTACCTACATTTGGCAATCCTACGATACCTACTTTCATTTATTAATCATGCATAAATTTTTGCTTTGACAAAAGCTCATTTTCTGTCTCAACATTATCATCATCAGGAACACAACAATCAACTGGGCATACTGCTGCACATTGAGGCTCTTCATGAAACCCCATACATTCAGTACACTTATCAGGCACAATAAAAAAGAATTCATCAGAAATAGGATTGTTGTCTATGTCAGAATTTACTTTATTCCCATTTGGTAAGACAACATCTCCCTTTAGATTTGTTCCCTTGCTGTAATTCCATTTCTCTAGACCTTCGTATATAGCATTATTTGGACACTCTGGTTCACAAGCACCACAATTAATACATTCGTCTGTTATGATTATTGCCATAGTATTTTGTGCAAAAATAGTATGTATTGTTTAATCTTTGTTAACAATTTTTACAAATTTTAAAATTACCGTTACTAATTATTAATTGTAAGTTTAGATATTTGCAAATATTTATGAATAACAAAGTACATAATTTCAGTGCTGGCCCTTCTATTCTTCCAGATAAAGTCTTCGAACAAGCATCTTCTTCAATTAATAATTTTAATGGTAAGGGATTATCGATACTTGAGATTTCTCATAGAAGTAAGGATTTTATCGATGTTCTCGAAGAAGCTAGATCATTAGCTATTGAAATTGCAGGTCTAGATAAGAACGAATATTCTTGTTTATTTCTTCAGGGTGGGGCTAGTATGCAATTTTTGATGACTGCATATAATTTTCTCAATGAAAATGCTGGATATATAAACACAGGAAGTTGGTCAACAAAAGCTATAAAGGAGGCAAAACTATTTGGAAATGTTACTGAGATAGCATCGTCATCTGATAAAAATTTTAACTATATTCCCAAGGAGATTAATATAAATGATTCATATGATTATGTTCATATAACATCAAACAATACAATCTTTGGTACACAATTTCATTCATTTCCAAAAACGGAATCCCCTCTTATAGTTGACATGAGCTCTGATATTTTCTCTAGAAAAATTGACTACTCTCAGTTTGACTTAATTTATGCTGGTGCTCAAAAGAATCTAGGTCCAGCCGGAGCAACTATGGTTTTGATTAAAAATAGTTTGTTAGAAAAAGTCAAAAGAGATGTGCCATCAATGTTAAGCTATAAAATTCATATTGATAAAGACAGTTCTTTTAATACCCCACCAGTATTTCCAATTTATTGTATTCTATTAAACCTAAGGTTAATTAAATATGAAGGACTTGATAATATAAGTAAGAGAAATAAAATTAAAGCTGAACTAATCTATAACGAAATTGACAGGAATATTTGCTTTTCAGGATTCTCTAGAGTAGATGATAGGAGTCAAATGAATGCAACATTTAATTTGAATGAAGGTTTTGATGGTGAAATGTTCAATAGTATATGTTTGAAAAACAATATATCTGGAATTAATGGACACAGATCAGTTGGAGGATATAGAGCGTCTATATACAACGCTCTTGATTATAACAGTGTAAAATTATTAACTGAATGTATGCAAGAATTCGAATCAAATAATTAATTATGAAAATATTAGCAAATGATGGTATATCAGAATCAGGTAAAAATAAACTAGAAGAATACGGCTTTGAAGTAGACCTTACAACAGTTTCTCAGGAACAACTTGTTAGTTATATAAATGAGAATGAGATTTCAACCATACTTGTAAGAAGTGCAACACAAGTGAGAGCAGATATTATTGATAATTGCCCATCTATTAAAATAATAGCAAGAGGTGGTGTAGGTATGGATAATATTGATGTTGAATATGCTAAGTCTAAGGGTGTCAATGTTATCAATACACCTGCTGCTTCTTCAAAATCAGTTGCTGAATTAGTATTTTCTCATCTATTTGGATGTGTTAGGTTTCTTCATGAATCAAATAGGTCAATGCCTTTAGAAGGAGATACTAAATTTAAAGAACTAAAAAAATTATACGCTCGTGGAACTGAGTTATCTGAAAAAACACTAGGGATTATTGGATTTGGAAGAATTGGGCAGGAAGTTGCTAAAATTGCTATTGGAGTTGGAATGAAAGTGATTTTTTATGATAAATTCAACGAAAAGGCAGACATTAGACTAGATTTCTTTGATGGGCAAAACCTTTCATTCAAATTAAAATCTTCAACTTTTGATGAACTATTAAATAATTCAGACTACATAACAGTCCATATTCCTGCATCTAAAGAATATATTATTGACTCTGACCAATTTGCTAAAATGAAAAATGGTGTAGGCATTTTAAATCTTTCAAGAGGAGGTATAATAAACGAAGAAGAATTAATTAAAAATATTGAGTCTGGAAAAATTTCTTTTGCAGGGATTGACACATTTGAAGGAGAGCCTAATCCTAGCATGAAAATTTTAATGAATTCAAATGTTTCACTTACTCCTCATATAGGTGCTGCAACAAGTGAAGCTCAAGACAGGATTGGTGTTGAGTTAGCAGATAAAATTAAAGATATACTAGGATGATTAAAAAACTAAAAAAAAGATGGGGAATTAAATCCAACTTTCAAATAGTTATAATATTTATTGTATTTGGTATAACTGGTTCAGTTAGTGCATATTTTTCTGGACCATTAACCAAAATAATAATTGGAAGTAATAGTGAATTACACTGGTCAATTAATCTTCTAATTAGGATTTTAGTTTTAACTCCAATTTATCAAGTATTACTTTTGTTTTTTGGATATATTTTTTTTCAGTACAAGTTCTTCTTCAACTTTGTTAAAAAATTTATGAGTTTTTTTGGCTTTGGGTTTTTATTCAGAAATTAAATTACTAAAACTTGATCTTAATTTAGCTAATTTAGGATTTATAACTGCCTGACAATAAGCATTTTGTGGATTCTTAGTAAAATAATCATGGTGATACTCCTCGGCTACAAAGAATGAAACAATATTGTTAACTTCAGTAACAATCTTATCAGTAAAGATATTTTTAGCTTCGAGATCTTTTATAAAATTCACAATCTTATTTCTTTCTCGATGTTTACAGAATATTGCAGATCTATATTGAGTTCCAACATCTGCACCTTGCCTGTTTATAGATGTTGGGTCATGAGTAGAAAAAAATATTGAGAGGATTTGAGATAAATTTATATTGTAATCATATTCAACTTTAATAACCTCAACGTGATTTGTATACCCTTCACATACCTCTTCGTATGTAGGATTAGGATTATCACCTCCCATATAACCAGGGGATATTGAAATAATCCCATTAACTTTCTTAAAGACTGATTCAGTGCACCAGAAACAACCACCACCTAAATATATGACACTATTCATTTTTAGAATTTAAACTAAAAGATTAATATTGTAAATGTATGGAAATCTTGTTATCAGCTAAAAATATTTCAAAAACTTTTCAAGGTAGAAGAGTACTAAATAATATTGATATTGAAATTAATAATGCTGAGATTGTTGCTATATCTGGACCTTCCGGTGCTGGTAAAACTACTTTACTTAATATCCTAAGTACTCTTGATAAACCAGATAAAAACAACAAGTCCTCATTAATTATTGATAACGAGGAAATATTTAGTTTGGGTAAAAATGGTTTGGCTAATCTTAGAAATCAAAAAATTGGTTTTGTCTTTCAATTTCATGAGTTGATTCCTGAGTTAAGTGTTTTAGAAAATGTATGTCTACCTGGTTGGATTAAAAAGGATAATGATGTTAAAAAAAAGGCTGAAGAACTATTGAAATACTTTGGCTTAGAGGCCTTTACTAATAAAAAACCATTAACTCTTTCAGGTGGTGAAAGACAAAGAGTTGCAATAGCTAGATCTCTTATTAATAATCCTAAAATTATTTTTGCTGATGAACCAACTGGTAATTTAGATTCAAAAAATTCAAAAATCCTTTTTGACTTATTTTTTAAATTAAGAGATGATTATAATTGTTCCGTCGTTATTGTTACACATGATGAAAAAAGTGCAAACATCTGTGATAGAAAGCTATTAATTGTTGATGGGAAAATTAAAAATTAAAATTCCTGATTTAAAAGAATTTTTAGATGAAAAAGCTTCTAAGTACGAGTCTCCTTCATTTATTAAGGATGATCCCATATTAATTCCACACCAATTTACAGATAAAAGAGACATTGAAATCTCTGCTTTTATAACTTCAATTATTTCTTGGGGAAATAGAAAATCTATAATTAATAGTGGTACAAATATTATGAGCTATATGGATCACTCACCATATGACTTTATAATGAACCACACCAAAAAAGATCTTTCAATTACAAATAAATCAATTCATAGAACTTTTAACATGATAGATTTAAATTACTTCATAATCTCTATAAGAAATATATATGAAAACTACGGAGGCATTGAGGATATAATCTCTGATAAAAAGAACGGTTTAAATATCCAAGAGCGCATATCATCATTTAAAAAAATATTTTTTAGCCTTGATCATCCTCAGAGATCAAAGAAACATCTGCCCTCACCTATTGATGGATCTAGCGCAAAACGTTTTAATATGTTTTTAAGATGGATGGTTAGGAGCAAAGAAAAAGGTGTTGACTTTGGTATATGGAAAAAAATAAGAACATCTGAGCTTTCAATTCCCCTAGATGTGCATACTGGTAGGATAGCAAGAGACTTAGGATTATTATCTAGGAATCAAAATGATTCAAGATCAGTAGAAGAAATTGATATAAAGCTACGTGAAATGGATCATGTTGATCCAGTTAAATATGACTATGCATTATTTGGTTTAGGTGTTTATGAAAAATTTTAATCAAATTATAATATTAGAATTAAATAAGTTTGGTTAATTTTGTTAAATTCTTTTCTAGATGAGTGTACTCATAAAATCCGCAACATTAGTAGATAGTAAGAGTAATTTAAATTTCAAAAAAAAAGATATTCTAATTAAAAATGGTATAATTACTGATATAGCAGATAATATTAATGCTAAATCAGAAAATAAGATTATACTAGATAATCTGCATGTTTCTAGAGGCTGGATGGATACTTCAGTTAGTTTTGGAGAACCAGGATATGAAGAGAGAGAGAATCTTTCAAATGGTTTGTTAACTGCTTCATCATCTGGATTTACATCAATACTATTGAATCCTGACTGTAACCCTCTTATTGACAATCATTCATCAGTTGAATTCTTGAAGAAGAAATCATTAGATACAACAACAGATATATATCCAGTTGCTAATCTAACTATTAAGTCAAATGGTTCTGATCTAGCTTCTCTTTATGATATGAAACTTGCTGGAGCAATAGGATTTGGAGATTATAAAAAGTCAATTACTGATTCTTCAATTTTAAAAATTGCACTTGAATACACTAAATCTTTTGGCGGAAGAGTAATCTCTTTTTGTCAAGATGATTTTTTATCTAAAAAAGGTGTTTTGAACGAGAGTATTGTTAGTACTGAGTTAGGACTGAAAGGAATACCAAATATATCAGAAACAATTAATTTATTTAGAGATATTGAGATACTTAACTATACAGGTGGTAAGATTCATATACCTTATGTGACCACATCTAAAGGAGTAGAGTTAATTAGAGAAGCCAAGAAGAGGAATCTGGATATAACTGCCAGTGTTAGTATTGCTCATATTACTTTTTCTGAAAAAGATATTCCGGACTTTAATACTAACTTTAAAATAATACCACCGATTAGATCTAAATCTGATTGTAATTCACTAAAAGAGGGCCTAATTGATGGTACTATTGATTATTTAACAAGTATGCATGAGCCATATGATATAGATCACAAAAAAGTTGTTTTTGACGATGCATCCCCTGGTACAATTGGACTGGAGCCAATGTTTGGATTAATGTGTAATCAATTTACGCTTGAAAAGACAATTGATATTTTGACTAGAGGAAAAATAATATTTGAAATAGATGATCATTCAATAGATATAGGATCAAAGGCTAATTTAGCATTATTTAATCCGGATAAGAATTATGAGTTTTCAGAAAAGCACATTCTTTCATCTTCCAACAACTGTGCATTTTTGGGTAATAAATTAAAAGGAGTAGTATACGGATCTGTTAATGGAGATAAATTCACACTTAATAAACTATGGACTTAGACTTTTTAATCAGACGAGCTAATAGTCCAAATGAAACAGGTTGTATTTTTATGTTTCATGGATATGGAAGCAATAAGGAGGACTTGTTTTCATTGGAACAATATCTACCTCAATCACAAACTATAATTTCTTTAGAAGCACCACTTAGATTACCTTTCGGAGGTTTTTCATGGTTTGATATTGATTATTCAGATGTAATTGAAAATAATTTAGACAAAAGGTATAAAGAAATTAATGAAAGTATCGAGAATCTTCTTAATAACATCGATAGACATATTGAAAACGAGAATTTGAACAAAGATGATATTACTATTCTGGGTTTTAGTCAAGGTGGAAGTATATGCTGGAAGTTAGGTCTCGATTACAGTAATAAGTTTAGGAGGGTAATTCCTTTAAGTTCATTTATTCACCCATCATATCTTAATGAGAACCTAGATTACTACAAAGAATTACTTATCTATAGTTCACATGGAACTCAAGATGAAGTAATTCCAATAAATCTTGTCGAGGATTACATCATGTCTTTAAGTAAAAAAAATGATCTAATCTTTGAAAAATTTGAGTCTGGACATACTATATCTCAAAGAAACCTTCTTAATCTTATTAGTTGGATAGAAGAGACAAAAATTTAATTGACTTCTAATACTAAACCATCATATGCTAAAGAGACTGAACCTGGAAGGCTTTGACATACCTCTTCATGAAACCCCATGTTATGGCTTATATGAGTAAATAAAGTTTTTTTTGGATTTATCTTATTGATTATTTCTAAAGCTTCATCAATATTCAAATGAGAAGGGTGAGGTTCAAATCTAAGTGCATTGATAACTAAAGTGTCCAATCCGTTTAATTTTTGAAGTTCTTGATCTGAAATTGTTTTAACATCAGTCAAATAGGCAAAGTCTTTAATTCTATACCCAAGAACAGGTAATCTCAAATGAAGGCATTCAATTGGAGTTATTGTTAGATCTGATATATTAAAATTTTCATTTTTATTTATAATATTTACTTCAAAATCTGGAGCTCCAGGATATTTTTGAGTTGGATCAAATATGTAAGCGAATCTATTATTTAGGGATTCTAATACTCTTTTATTTAAGAAGATTGGAATTTTTCCTTGTCTAAAGAAAAAAGGTCTAACATCATCTATACCAGTAGTATGATCAGCATGTTCATGAGTAAAAATTATACCATCTAATTTTTTGCAATTAGCTCTTAACATTTGTTGTCTAAAATCAGGACCACAATCAATAGTAAAATGAAGATTTTTATATTCAATTAGAATAGAAGAGCGGAGTCTTTTGTCTTTTAAGTCTTTACTAAATGAGACTGGATGGTCACTTCCAATTACAGGTATACCTTGAGAGGTCCCAGTACCTAAAAAAGTAATTTTAATCACGCATAAATCTATGATAAATTATTCTTTTTGTTAAACAATCTTTGTAATTTTATAAAAAAATCGATGAATATAATTCTTCCTGGAGATAAAGATTATGAATCAAGACCTTCAGTACAAAGAAAATCTCTAAGGATTAACCTCAACGAGAATATTTACGGAACTTTTGTTGAAATTGGAGCTGGTCAAGAAGTCGCTAGAAACTTTTATAGAGTTGGTGCTGCTTCTGGAACAATTGCTAAGTCAATGAGTGCATATGATAAAAGTTTTAGTGATAGTATTTATGGTAAAGAAGAAAATGGAAGATATGTAACACAAAATCGTCTTGATAAGATGCTTGATCATGAAATGAATCTTCTTGAAGAAAGAATTTCAAGAGACAAGAACCCTGATAAGTTTTTCTTTGTATACGCCAATACAGTTGCTACTATTGATTTTGTTAAAAAATTTAAAGGTCATGGATGGATGGGTATTAGATTCCAAACTAATCCTAACGATGAATATTCTGAAATTAAACTTCACCTTAGGTTTCTTCAAAATGAGGCAAAACTTCAACAAGAGAGCCTAGGAATTATGGGAGTAAATTTAATTTATGGTGCTTTCTACAAGCATAACGAACCATTAAAACTGATGAAGTATTTAACTGATCATATTGATAATCAATCAATTGAGATTGATACTATTAATTTTAGTGGACCATTATTTAAGGATATTGATAATAGATTAATCAGTCTTGAATTAGTTAGGCTTGGAATGACAGATGCTGTAATGTTTGATGAAAGTGGAACAAACGTTCTTCCTGCTCAAGTTCTGTATAAAAAAAATATTTTAACACTAAGAGGAAGTTATAGACCAATGACTAAAGTTAATGAAGAAATGTTCAAAAAATCATTAGAGGCATTTCTAAAAGAGAAAAAGGTAAAAAGAGAAGATACTTTAGTAGTTTTTGAAATTACCTTATCCAATTTAAGATCTACAGGTGATATTGATGACAGCGATTATTTAGACAGAGCAAAATTATTATGTTCAATGGGACATATGGTAATGATTTCAAACTTTTCTGAATACTTCAAGTTAGTTCAATATCTGACTAGCTATACTAAGAAACAACTAGGGCTTACAATGGGAGTTAGAAACTTCATAGAAATATTTGATGAACAATATTATGATAATTTAAAAGGTGGAATCTTAGAAGCTTTTGGAAATATATTTAAGAATAATATGAAAATATACCTTTACCCACTTTTAGATAAAGAAAAGGGAGGTATTATAAACTCTGATAATTTAAAGCTTGAGGATAAAATGAAAGAGTTTTATAAGTATTTTAAGGTTAATAACAAAATTCGTGATTTAGATTATAATCAAGATTATTTAAAAATACTTTCTAAAGATATTCTAAAACAAATAAAGAAAAATGAGGCTGGATGGGAAGATAAAGTTCCAAAGTCAGTTTCAGAGATGATTATTAAAAATAAAATGTTTGGATATAAATAATTAATCTATTATTTGATCCGTATGTTCTTTTGTCTTTACCTTGTCAATTACTTTATCTATAATACCCTCTTCATTTATTAAAAAAGTTGTCCTAAGAACACCTTTATACTCATTTCCTCTAAATTTCTTTAAACCCCAGACTCCAAAAGCGTTAATTAAATCTTTTGAGTCGTCAGCGATAAGTTTATATTGAAACCCGAACTTCTCTGCAAATTTATTCTGTTTATCTATCGTATCTGGACTTACTCCTATAACTTCATAACCCTGACTAGTTAGTTTTGAATAATTATCATTTAGGTTACAGCTTTGTGCAGTACAACCTGGAGTATTTGCCCTTGGATAAAAGAATAATACAATTTTTTTTCCTTTTAAATCTGTAAGATTTATAATTTCTCCTTTATGAGTTGTTACATTTAAATTTGGTATCTTATCTCCTGCTTTTAACATAATTTTTTTTTCAAAAGTAAGTAAATGAAACTAAAAGAAAAAGTTGATTTCATAATTAATAAATTAGAGGAAATTTATCCTACTCTAGATATTCCACTTGACCATAAAGACACATATACATTACTTATTGCAGTTTTAATGTCAGCTCAAAGCACTGATAAAAAAGTTAACGAGATAACCCCTTTACTATTTAAGAAAGCTGATAATCCTTTTGATATGATAAAACTTACTATTGAAGAGATTAGAAATATAATAAAGCCTGTAGGACTATCTCCAACTAAAGCTAAAGGCATATGGAATTTATCTAAAATCCTAATTGAAAAATATAATGGTAAAGTTCCAGAAGATATTGAAAACTTAGAAAAGCTTCCCTCAGTTGGACACAAGACTGCTAGTGTTGTTGTTTCTCAAGGTTTTGGTCAACCTGCATTTCCTGTTGATACACACATACATAGACTTATGTACAGATGGGGATTGTCAACTGGAAAAAATGTTATTAAAACTGAATTAGATGCAAAAAGATTATTCCCTAAATCAAAATGGAATGAATTACATCTTAGAATTATTTTCTATGGGAGAGAATACTGCCCTGCAAGAGGTTGGGATATTAACAATGACATTATAACAAAAACTATTGGTAGGAAGTCTGTAATTAATAAACTTATTAAGTAATTTTGCATTTTTACAGCTTTAATGAAAGATATTTCTAGAATTGACCCCAAACATAACATCATAATAAAAGGTGCTAAACTCCATAACCTTAAAAATATTGATGTTGTCATTCCTAGAAATAATTTAACTGTTATTACTGGTCTTTCTGGTTCTGGTAAATCATCATTAGCTTATGACACTCTTTATGCTGAAGGACAAAGAAGATATGTAGAGAGTTTATCATCTTATGCTAGACAGTTTATGGGAAAGCTTAATAAGCCAAAGGTGGACTACATTAAAGGGATTTCTCCAGCAATTGCAGTAGAGCAAAAAATAAATACATCAAATCCCAGATCAACTGTTGGAACAAAAACTGAAATTTATGATTATCTAAAATTATTATTTGCAAGAATTGGAGTTACATATTCTCCTGAATCAAATAGTGTTGTAAAGAAAGATTCTACTTCTGATGTTGTAGATTTTGTATTAAATGAAAAACCAAAATCAAAACTATTGTTATTGTCTCCAATTGAATCTTCATCTAAAAAACAATCATTAGAGAAGCTAGAAATTCTAAAAAAACAGGGGTTTGTCAGAATTTTTAAAGAGGGTGAGATATATAATATTAATGATATAGATAAAAATGCAATTCTAAATTTTAAATTAGTTATAGACAGACTAGTTGTTGGAAATGATAAGGATTTTATCTCAAGAGTTTCTGACTCTGTAGAATTATCATTTTATGAAGGAAAAGGAATTTGCTCAATCTACAATCTTGAAAACAATAAAGAGACTAGTTTTTCAAATAAGTTTGAAGCAGATGGAATTAAATTTATTGAACCATCTATTCATTTATTTAGTTTCAATAATCCCTTTGGAGCTTGTAAAAATTGTGATGGATTTGGAGAAACAATAGGGATTGATGAAGAGCTTGTAATACCTAATAAAGGTTTATCAGTATATGATGACGCTATAGCACCATGGAGAGGAACTGGGCTAAGGAAATATTATCTTAAATTAATAGAGAATGCTGATAAATTTGACTTTCCAATTTATAAACCATACAATGAATTATCAAAAGAAGAAATCAAAATACTCTGGGAAGGCAACGATTATTATAGTGGAATTAATAAGTTTTTTAAATATTTAGAGAAGAAGAATTACAAAATTCAGAATAGAGTTCTCCTTTCAAGGTATCGTGGTAAGACAGTATGTAATCAATGTAAAGGAAGCAGACTAAGAGAAGAAGCTTATTTTGTAAAAATAAATGATAAGAACCTCCCTGATATTTTATCGATGCCAATTGATAAATTAAGTTACTTTTTTAGAAATATCAATCTGAATGATACTGAGAAAAAAGTTTCTGAAAGAATTTTGAAAGAGATAAATAATAGGGTTGATTATTTAATGAATGTTGGACTAAGCTATCTGACATTAAATAGAAAAGCTAATACATTATCTGGTGGAGAAACTCAAAGGATAAACCTTGCTTCATCACTAGGAAGTAGCCTAGTCGGTTCAACATATATATTAGATGAGCCATCAATAGGACTTCATTCAAGAGATAATGAAAACCTTATTAAAATTTTAAAGAATTTAAAAGATATAGGGAATACAGTAATAATCGTTGAGCATGATGAAGAAATAATATTATCAGCAGATCATGTAATTGATATAGGGCCAATGGCTGGAGCTTTAGGAGGTGAGATAGTTGGTCAAGGAAATATTGATGAATTACTTAAAATTGATACTCTCACATCTAAATATTTAAGAAAAGTTGAAAAAATTGATATTCCTAGCTCAAGGAGGAAATCAGGATATCATATTAATATTAATGGAGCAAAAGAAAATAATTTAAAAAACATTACGGTAAAGATTCCTCTTGGATGCCTTACAATGATAACTGGTGTTTCAGGTAGTGGAAAATCAACTCTTGTCAAAAAAATTATATACCCTGCCCTTCTTAATTATTTTAGAGATTATTCTCAAAAACCAGGTAAATTTAATGATATTTCAGGTAATTTAAGTAAGATTAAATCTGTTCAGTTTATTGATCAAAATCCAATTGGAAGATCCTCTAGATCAAATCCTGCTACTTATCTTAAGGTATATGATGACATAAGAAATCTATATGCTAAAATACCTCAATCGGTATCTAAAGGTTTTAAATCAAAGTTCTTCTCTTTCAACACCGATGGTGGAAGATGTGATGAGTGTAAAGGTGAAGGAGTAGTAAGAATTGAGATGCAGTTTATGGCTGATGTTGAATTAGAGTGTGAAATCTGTAAAGGAAAAAGGTTTAAGGATGAAGTTAGTGAAATTAAATATAATGGCGTAAGCATAGATATGCTTTTAAAAATGACCGTTGATGAATGTATTCAGTTTTTCAGAAAGTATAACCAAACAAAGATTGTTAACAAGCTTTTGCCTCTTCAATCTGTTGGGTTGGGATATGTATCATTAGGTCAATCTTCCAATACTCTTTCTGGTGGTGAAGCACAAAGGATAAAATTGGCATCATTTATTGGTAAGGGTGATCAAATTGAAAAAACATTTTTCATATTTGATGAACCAACTACAGGTCTACACTTTCACGATGTGAAGAAATTATTAAATACATTTGATAAGCTTATTAGAATGGGACATTCAATATTAGTGATTGAACATAATTTAGATATGATTTCATGTTCTGACCATATAATTGATCTTGGTCCAGAGGGTGGTCATAAAGGTGGAAATATTATTGCTGAAGGTACTCCAGAAGAGATAATTAAAAATAAGGAATCATATACCGGTCAGTATCTTAAGAAAAAGATTATTTGATTACCAATTCTTATTAAACTTATCGATAAATATATTTACGTCATTACTTAACTTAAATATATAAGCTGATAAAGTGTAAAGGACAAGAATCAAACTAGACTTAACAATTATATTTATTAGCGGTTGAAATCCTAATTGAAGATTTGAGAAAACAAAGAATGTAAGAAGACTCAGGATTATAATTTTTATTGTGTCTTTGCTGTATGGATGAATTTTAAATTTAGCTTTTATTAAATATATTTTTAATGTATTCATAATAGCAAGAACAATTAGAGTTGCGTATGCTGCACCTATTATTCCAAATTCTGTTATTAGATATATATTCAATACAACTGCTAAAACAGATGAAAATAAAGAAAACCAAAAAGTATAATAATAATATTTAGAATTAGAGATAATGTTGTTAATACATCCAATTGACATAGAATATAATTTTCCAAATGAAACAATGATTACAATAGGGATACCAATAGAATATCCATCTTGATTTAGCATTTCATAGAAATCATCAATATTTAAGTTGATTAATAAAAAAAACAAGCTAGCTACCAGCATAAGATTGGTAGAACTTTTCTTTAGGAGATCCTCTAGTTTTTTCTTTTGATTTTTATTTATTGCATTAGCTACAACTGGACTCAATATTTGAAACATTGCTCTGCCAGGAATTTCAATGACTGCAGCAATAAAGACTGCAACAGAATAATAAGCAACATTTTCAACAGTTAGAATTGATGATAGCATTGACTTATCAATATCTAGTATAATACTTGATGCAGCACCAGATAGAAAAATTAGTAAACAGTATTTAAAAATCTCATAGAAGTCTTTTTTAAAGTTTAGATTTAACTTCGGCTTGTTTATATAAAATGAATAGATAATTACTATTAAGAGTCTTAGATAATATCCATAGATTAAATAGAGAATAAAGCTTTCAAAATTTAAAAGTCCAATAGAATATGAGATTAATAATAAAGCGATTAAGAGCCTGGGATAAAGCTCTTTTAAAAAGTTTCCAAATACAGATTTAAGCTTTACCCTTAGCCATGAGTAAAAGACTTCAAAAAATGAGGTAGAAACTGCTATAAAAATAATTACGTAGGCATATCTAGAAAGACTTTGGTCACTTTGAAAAAGGTATTGCCTTATCTCTTCATAATAAGCCATGAATACAGGAATAAACAACAATACTATTATAAGTGGTATTAATATTGAGATAGTCAATAGTCCATCTCTATCACTTTTCTTAGTATATTTTGAATAGTACCTTATGACAGCATGCTGGGTTCCAAATGAAATAAAAGGCTGTACTAGATTAGATATTGCTAGTAAAGCTATTACAAGTCCTTGAAATTTACTTCCTAGAAATGTTGGGTATAGATATAGGGTGTTAACGGCCCCAATAAGAAATGCAATACCAATACTTATTAAGTTTAAAAAAGATTGCCTAACTACTATGCCCATTTATTTTCTTTGTAAATCAAGAAAGCGATTAAGCTAAAGGTAATTATAATTGTAATTATTCTAATATTAATTCCTGTTTTTACAATTTTTGGAGAGAAATAGAATTCAATTGTATGTTCACCTTTTGGCACTAACATTCCTCTAAGCAGATAATCGATGTTAAAATAGCTAGATTCAACTCCATCAATATACACTTCCCAGCCTGAAGGATAATATATCTCAGAAAAGACTATAAGTTGATCTGAAAGCGATTCAAACTGATAGGTTAAATGTGAAGAAGAATTTTTTATTTTCTCAATTTTTATTAGATCTGTTGAATTATATTTAAGTGAAATGTCTGCAGGTATAGATTTATTTAAGACCAACCCTACTCTTTTTAAATCTGTATCTTTTAATTTCTCTAAAAGCTCATCAGGATTATCTGCCAATACAATTGAATCAATTGCCCAAGCATTACCATATGCATCAGGGTTTTGATATAATTGATCCTGATTATCTTCATTTTTACCAATTAAATATTTAACATTTAAAGAGTTAAATAACTTTTGATTATCATGAACTGATAAGTAGTCATAGTACTCTTGGAATCTTCTAAGTTTTGCAGCATGATATCCATTTATAGAATTATGAAAATAAGAGGTGCTAGCATTTGATATTCCAGCTGATAGGTCAAAGACTCTAAAGTCTAAACTATCATTAAGTATCTCATTATCTATCTCTGATAATTGATATGTATTTATTGATTTATCTATAAAAAGGTCTTTGTCTATGTATCTGTTATTTATAGTAAATAGGTCTATAAAGACAATTACAAATACAGTTAGATATGTGAAATTTCTTCCAATTAACTTTGAGAATCTTAAAGTTAGAAAAACTACAAGTCCAATTATTAGTGCTCTTAAGACATCTTGATTAAAAATAATTCTTCTTTCTTCTAATATTTTATTAAATATTTCTTGACCATATCCATTAGAGTAATAGTCATCATATAAACCCGAAAATGATAAAGAACTACTAGTCAATAAAATGATCAACAGTGGTGTAGCATAAACCGCAAAAGATCTTTTAATGTTCTTTAAGTTAGCATCTGCCAAAAACTTATGAAGACCTATTACAGATAATAGAGGAACTGCAAATTCAAGTATTATCTGAATTGATGATACTGCTCTGAATTTATTATAAAAAGGAAAATAATCTATAAATAGATTAGTAAGCAGTGGAAAGTTTTTTCCCCATGAAAGCAATAACGATAATATAAATGAAATTAAAAGCCACCACTTGAAAGGTCCTTTAACTACAAAAAGAGCCAGAATAAATAGAAACACAACAGAGGCTCCAATATATGCAGGCGCTTCAAGTATTGGTTGATTTCCCCAATAGGTGGGAACAGATTTAATAAATGAATCTGCTTGAGGTTTAGGAATATTATTATCAATTAAAAATTTGTAGAGTTTGGATTTATCACCAAGATCTTCTGATGAGGCTCCTCCTTGAATCCTAGGCGCAACTAGATTTAGACTTTCAAAAACACCATAGCTATATTGAGTTATATAATCATAATCTAGACCTGAAGTCTTTTCTTTTTGAGTTCCATCTGGATTTAAAGTAAGCTCACTTTGAGATCTGGTAGAATATTTTGAGTAATCATATGTTGATAGAATATTTGGTGCATTTAAACCTAGTGACAAAATACCTGCTAAAGCAAAAACTCCAATATATCTTAAGTATTGTTTTAAGTCTCTCTTTCGATATGAATCAACTAGATATACAATGAAATAAATACCTAATAATATCAACATATAATAGGTCATTTGATAGTGGTTAGCTCTTACTTGTAATGATATAGCAATAAGACTTACTAAGAACCCAGGAATTATTTTATTCTGCCTCAGTAGAACTAATCCAGCAACTACAAGGGGAATATAAGAAATGGCAAGAGCCTTTGTATTATGTCCAACTTGAAGTATTATAAGTAGATACGTAGAAAAGGCAAAGGCTACAGAGCCAAGGACAGCAATTTTCCATGGTATTTTTAGCACCATTAACAAAATATACATTGTTAATAGGTAGAGAAAAAGAGTATGAGCAGGTCTTGGTATAAACCTAAACAAAAGGTGGAAAGGAGATAGAATGTCATAGGCATATTTTGCACCTAACTGAAAAGTAGGCATACCTCCAAAAGCATTATCAATCCAATAAATTTCTTTTGAAAAATTATCTCTATTCTCCTGAATTTCCCTTGACATTCCCTCATATTGATTTATATCAGATTGAAATAGCTTCTTACCATCCAGCAATGGAGAATAAAAAATCAATGAAATAGCAATGAAAACAATAGCAGTATATAGGTGTATTAAAGATTTTCTAAGTCGAACTTTATTAATCGATATCTTCATAGTCTATGTATTCACCATATTTTTCATTCGTTTTCCCCTTATTTTTTTTTGAGTTATTATCAAAATTTGATTTTTTTTCAGCGGTTTTGAAAAAATCAGCAAATAGCACTCTTAATATCGAAGGAATAAAATACCTAATAGATAGATAAATAGCAAGAAATATTATTAAAACCTTCATACTTTGTGGGTTTACCAAATTTAGTGAAATCTTGAAAAATAACTATTTATTGGTAACTTGTATTTTTAAATGAAGACCAATTCAAATATTACAATAAAGAAAGTCGAAAGCAGTGATGAATTAAAAGAATTTGTCATGTTTCCACATAAGCTTTATAAGGATTCAAAGTATTGGGTAGCTCCTTTAACTAAAGAAGAATTAGAAATACTAGATAAGCAGATAAACCCTGTATTTAAGAATGCGGATGCACATTATTTTCTTGCCTTAATAAATGGAGAAATAGTAGGAAGAATTGCTGCTCTTATTAACTGGGTTGAGGTTAATGATCTAAAAAAGAAGAAAGTTAGATTTGGTTGGTTTGATTTTATTGACAACAAAGATGTATCTAAAACTCTTCTTGATCAGGTTATAAAAATTGGAGTTGAAAATAATCTTGAATTTATTGAAGGACCTGTTGGATTTTCAAACATGGATAAAGCTGGTATGCTTATCAAAGGTTTTGAAAAGAAGAACACTATGATTACCCTTTATAATCATTCCTATTATAAAGATCATATGAAAGATCATGGATATAAGAAACTTGCTGAATGGGTTGAGTATGAGCTTAAAATTGCTAATTATGAGGATTCTCCTGAAAAAGTTAAGAAGTTCTCTGACCTTATCTTAAAAAGGTATAAGTTAAAGAAGTTGAACTTTACTAAGACTGAACAAATAGTCCCTTATGTAGACCAAATGTTCTATTTGCTTGGAAAGACTTATGATAAGCTTCAAACATTTGTTCCAATTCAAGATTATCAAATAGATTATTATAAAAATAGATTCTTAAAATATATTAATCCTGGTTTTATTAAATGTGTTACTGATGAAAATGATGAGCTGGTTGCATTTGCTATAACAATGCCTTCTTTCTCGAACGCACTAAAAAAAATTAACGGAAAGGTTGACTTAATTGGTAAACTTCGACTATTACATGCAAAAAACTTTAATCACAAAGGATCATTATACTTAATTGGTGTTAGACCTGACTTTCAAAATAAAGGTGTGATTGCTATACTATTTAACGAACTTCAGAAGTTTTATAATAAGTTCGGAATAACAGAGGTTGAGACAAATCCTGAACTTATTGAAAACACTGCAATACAACAGCTCTGGAAAAATTATGAAAACAATCAGCACAAAAACAGAGCTACTTACACTAAAGAGATATAATAATGTATAATGAGGGAACTATTATAGCTCTGTCATCTCCTCCTGGCTCAGGGGCTATTGCTATTATTAGGTTGTCAGGTGAAGAGGCAATTAGTAAAGCTGACATATTCTTTAGATCTAAATCAGGGAAAAAATTAATACAGTGTGAAGGATATTCAATAAGCTATGGTGATTTAGTTGAAGGTGATGAGGTAATAGATGAGGTAGTAATAAGTGTATACAGGGCCCCTCACTCCTACACTGGTGAAAATATTATTGAGATATCTTGCCATGGATCTAACTATATACAACAAAGGATTATTTCATTATTTACAAATTCTGGTGTAAGACTTGCAAACCCGGGTGAATTTACACTCAGAGCATATCTTAACAATAAGAAGGATTTATCACAAGCAGAGGCTGTAAGTGATTTAATTGCATCAGAATCAAAAGAGGCTCATAGAATTGCTATTGAGCAGATGAGAGGTGGATACTCTGATGAAATAGAGGTTTTAAGAGAGAAACTAATACATTTTAAATCATTGATTGAATTAGAACTAGATTTCTCTGAGGAAGATGTTGAATTTGCTGATAGAAGTGACTTAAAATCACTATTAAATGAATTAGAGAGTAAATTATCAAGCCTCATTGAATCTTTCTCATTTGGTAATGTAATTAAAGAAGGTGTCACAGTAACGATAGCAGGAAAGCCTAATGCTGGTAAATCTTCACTTTTAAATGCAATAGTTAATGAAGATAAAGCTATAGTCTCTAATATCCCAGGAACAACAAGGGATGCAATAGAAGATGTTACTACTATTAATGGGATCAAATTTAGATTTATTGATACGGCAGGTATAAGAGAAACTTCTGATAAGATTGAATCTATAGGTGTTGAAAAAGCGAGAAGCAAGATTGGTACATCTAGAATATTAATTTATCTATTTGACAGGTCAGATATTACAGAAAATGAGCTAATTAAGGAGGTAAAATCCTATGAAAGAGATGATCTTCAGATATATCTTGTAGAAAATAAAATAGATCTATTAAAATACTTAAATACAGATAGTTATAAAAAAAATATAAAGTCATTAATTAATCAAAATAATATTACTTTTCATCGTATTTCTGCTATTAACAGTGACCTTGTATCAGAATTAAAGGAGATGATATCAAAAAATCTTAATCTATCTTCCCAAAGCAATATAATTATCTCAAATTCAAGACACTTAGAAGCACTTAATAATTCATTAAAAGCTATTGATTCTGTGAAAAGTGGATTAAAAGATGGATTATCTGGTGATTTACTTAGTATTGATCTTAACGATGCGATTATTAACATATCAATTATTACAGGAAAAATTGATATAGATCAAGACATTCTTGGATCTATATTTTCTAAGTTCTGCATTGGAAAATAAGTACATTATTTTAATTGAATATACAGAAGACAAATTGAAACTATTATTAAACAAATGATACATACTCTGGTGACCCAATCAATATTTTTCATATCTCTAAAAAATATACTCAAATAAAGCTATACCTGCCTTTCCTAAAGCAAAACCAAACGAAATAAAAACTAAAGTCCAGACATTTTTTTCGGTCATTGTAGCGTCATCTTTCCATCTGCCGTGATAATCCTTAAATGGATTTCTAATTTTCAAAATAATTCAAAATTAGTTTTTTCATATAAATTCTTTTTGTAAGAATTAATAAGAGAACACTATATCTGCATTAGAACTTACCTCAATTAATTGCTTAGGGTAGCTCCAATTAATTTCATTTAAACCTATTAAAAGCTTATTTGAGTTTTGTTGATTAACCCCAAAAGTAAGAAACGAACCCTCTGATACATGTATAATACCTCCATTTTCAGAAAATTCAGTTAAAAGTTTTTCAGCCCTTTTACTTATACTATTTGTATTACCACCATGAGATGTTACTGTGTGCAGATTCCTTATAATATCTTTCATTACAATCTGTACTCCATCTCCTGCTGCAAAGTAAACGACATTATGACCCTGTTTTAGAGCTTCTGAGGCTGTATTAATCGACATAATAGCAGCAGAGGGGTTAGACATAGGGTCAGAAGTTAGAAGAATAAAGTAATCTTTATTTTTCTTTAAATCTGGAAGTTCAACATTACCCAATACTTCTTGAGCTTTTCCTAAAAGTTTTTCTAAATCACTTTTGGAATTATCTTGACTAAAAGTTAGTTGACTAATTATTAGTATCGATAATAATAGTATTTTTTTCATAAGTACAATGTATAAAAAAAGCCCCTTAATAAAAAGAGGGTTAACTGACCACAGATGTGTTGTGATTTATTACGGTTGTAACCTCAGTTATTTCAGAAGCAACTCCTCCACTTCTTTCAGCATGTTCTTTTATTAAATCTTCAGAGTCAGCATTATAAACACAAAATACATTATTGCCAGCTACATAACTTGTCTCTTGTTGAATCATTTTACCCTCATTTCTCATCTCTTCAAGGATTTTTTCAGATGCTTTACCACCCTTATTCATTTCATGTTTTGGAACAGATGATGCTCCTTCCATTTCTCTTCTTATTAAAAATTTTTTCATTTTTTCATTGATTTACGGTTATTTACTCTAATGTATAAAAAAACCCTCTTAATTAAAAGAGGGTTCTTCTCGATTTATATTTGTTTAATAAATTAGGTCATTATAACTACATATTACTCATATTAAATTAACATTGATTAACTTTATTATAGCTTAATATTTGTAGACAATGAAATTAGAATATCTCTTAAGCCCTATAAATAAAGCGATCTTACACTCTCGTTACAATATGTATTGGGAAATAAGGACGTTTCATTATAGTTACTTATACCTCATTAAATTATGGGGCTTTTTTTTTAAATTTGAGATATGAAAAAGACACTTTACTTATTA
>CBFHHV010000014.1:28218-29231 GCA_965655775.1 Candidatus Marisimplicoccus sp. | reverse complement strand
ATATTTGAGGAGAAAGATTGGATTTGTGTTTCAAGATTTTAAGCTTTTAAAAGACAGAAGTATTTACGATAATCTACGCTTCGTTCTCAAAGCAACTGGATGGGATGAAAAAGACAAGATTAATAATCAAATAGATAAAGTTCTAAAATTAGTTGGATTTGACTCACCTTCAACTAAATTTCCAAATGAGCTATCTGGAGGAGAACAACAAAGAGTTGCTATTGCAAGGTCTATGCTAAATGATCCTAAGTTAATTATTGCAGACGAGCCAACTGGGAATTTAGATCCAGAAACAAGCTCAGAAATAATTTCTCTTTTTAAAAAACTAAATTCTATGGGTACGTCGATGATAATTGCAACACATGATTATAATTTAATACTTAAATTAGATGGTAAGGTCTATAAATGTCAAGATGGAACTATATTTGAAGTACAAAGAAAATAAATATGTTTACAAATAAAATATCTAAAGATAAATTTTTATTGATCGCTGGTCCATGTGCAATTGAGGGAGAAGATATAGCATTAAAAATAGCCACTAAACTTGTTTCAATTACTTCAAAGTTATCTATACCTCTTGTGTTTAAGGGAAGCTACAAAAAAGCTAATAGAACTAGGCTTGATAGTTTCACTGGTATTGGAGACTTGAAGGCATTAAAAATTTTAAAAAAAATTAACTCTGAATTTAATATTCCGGTTATTACAGATATACACGGAAAGGATGAGGCTGAATTTGCTGCAGAATTTGTAGATATACTTCAAATACCAGCTTTTTTAGCAAGACAAACTGATCTACTTGTAAGTGCAGCAAAAACTGGAAAAGTAGTTAATATTAAGAAAGGACAATTTATGAGTGCAGAAAGCATGAAGTATGCAGTTGACAAAGTTATGCAGTCAGGGAATAATAATATTATGTTAACTGAAAGGGGGACACAATTTGGATACAACGATTTAATAGTAGACTTTAGAGGAATCTCTGAGTTAAAGAAATTAGCTCCTACTATATTAGATGT
>CBFHHV010000014.1:0-28208 GCA_965655775.1 Candidatus Marisimplicoccus sp. | reverse complement strand
GCAAGAGCTGGAATAGTTAATAATATAGATGGAGTCTTTATCGAGACACATACTAACCCATCTGAAGCAAAAAGTGATGGATCTAATATGTTAGATATTAAAAACCTCGAAAACTTGTTATCTAATCTTCTAGAATTAAGAAGGGCATCTTCTAAACTATAATCTTAATTATCATATCTTTGCAAATCTATTGTACTTTGAAATTTTGGGGTCGACAGGTTTTGACAGCAAGACTAATTTTTTTATTAGCAGGTCGAGGTTTGAAAATAAACTCGTGAAATTAATTTTCAGCTTTTAAATGGCGAAAATAACTACGCTCTAGCTGCATAATTGACTGAATCATAGTAAGTCATTGCGAATCTCAACTAGGTTGAGAAGCTAGATGTCTCATAAAGACTTTGATTAACAGTTTTTATATATGAGATACCATTAAGTTAATCTAGAGTTTTATTGTCACTGAATAAAACTTAAAAATTAAGTGATAAGGAAAATATTTTGGTTGTTATCTACCAAGTATTTTCTCGAAAATTTAAAGATAAATAAGCTTGTAGAAGGTAATTTAATTACTTGTATGGACGCGGGTTCGAATCCCGCCGACTCCACAAATTTTATTTTTTCCCTATTTTATTTTTAATCAATCAAATTCTTTATTAAATTGGGTTGATTAATCAAACTAATTAAAATGAAAAATTTATTATTAACACTTACATTATTATTTACCTTTTCTGTTAATGCTCAATATGCAGTTATGTATGCAGTTGATCTTAATGAAGGGGCTGAACAAGATTATCTGAAACTTGAGGCATTCTGGTCTGAGATTCATAAAGAAGCAATTAAACAAGGTTCTCAAAATGGATGGTCAGTCTGGAAAAGAACACCTAAAGAAACAGATGAAGCTAGTGCACCGGAATACATAATCTTCGATGGATTTGAATCTGAAGAAAAGATGAATGCTGGTTATAATGGGACTGAATTAGCTTTTCAAGCTTACAAGGGCAAAATGTCCAGAAGAAGTATTCAAAGAATGCTTGATCAGACAGGTTCCGAGAGTAAAGAAAGAAGAATTTATCAACTTAAAGGAGTTGCTGCAACAATACTTGCAGGTGGTGACATCAAAAAAGGTGATAAGATGTCAGTTAACTTCATGAATAAGAAAACTGATGATTTTGAGAATTTTGAAACTCAAGTATGGAAACCAGTTGCTGAAAAAAATATTCTTGCTGGTAATTTAAGACAGTGGATTTTAGTCGAAGCAATTGGCAGATCAGAAAATGCTTATTCTGGTTGGACACATCTAGCATTTAATGTTCAAGCTGAAAATCCAGGAGAATATATTGGAATGTCTGGTTTCAAATGGGAAAAGCTCTGGGAAGGAATTGAATCATCTCGAGATATGAGTGAAGCAGATGAATTAGTCTGTGTTTATTCTATTAACTAATAACCAAAATTTAAAATTATGAAAAAATTATTTTTATTATTGACACTTACATTTACAATCACTACCTCTGCTCAATATGCAATTATAAGTGCTGTAGATATAAAAGATGGCGAAGATGCTGCATATCTTAGGACTGAAGAGTTCTGGGGGCCTCTTCATAAACAAGCAATTAAAGATGGACTCGAGTTAAATCAGTCAGTTTGGAAAGTTATTCAAAATAGTGATCAAAGGGAAACTCCTGCAGACTACTTTATTATCACTGGATTTTCCTCAAAAGAACAACTAGACAATTACTTATCTGGTTCAGCAAACTTTGGAGAAATTGCACAGAAAGTATATAAAGGGAAAATGTCTAAAAGAGCAATTTCAAGAATGTTTGATAGTTCTCAAGACTCTAGTAATGAGAGAAGAAACTACCATTTGCAAGGAGTTTCAGCTACAGTTTTTGCTGGAGGTGACATTAATCCTGGAGATATGATGACAATGAATTCTACTATTGCTAAATCTGAAGATTTTGAGACTTGG
The DNA here is from genome assembly GCA_965655775.1 of Candidatus Marisimplicoccus sp. Classification (GTDB taxonomy): domain Bacteria; phylum Bacteroidota; class Bacteroidia; order Flavobacteriales; family Flavobacteriaceae; genus Marisimplicoccus. The sequence continues at coordinate 26,245 of CBFHHV010000014.1, read as the reverse complement.
GAGATTGAAGTTGCAAAACCTTTAGTAGAGAAGGCTATAATGGATGGTAACCATAGATGGTGGAATCTTGCAAGAATATATGAAAGGACTGAGAATGCATATGAAGGAATAACTCATATGTTCTTCAATATTGGAGTAGAAGGCGGGGAAAGTTTTGGAAAATACTTTGAAGAATATGGAAGTACTTTTAAAGGTGCAAAACTCATGGAAGGACTTCAGGCAGCAAGCGATCATCAAAACTTTGTAACACTTGAATTAGTCTCTATTCATAACTAATTATCTAAATTTTATCATTAAAAGACCCACCTTAATGGTGGGTTTTTTATTTTTGTACCATGTATAAAGAAGAAATAATTGAATTTTTATCTAATTATGGTATAAGTTCTTACCTATCAAACCTAATAACAACAGGTCTTATAATATTATCTATAACTATAATAGTTATAATGATAAATTATATTACAAGAAGAATAATCTTATCCTTTTTTAAAAGAATTGCCAAATCAACTTCATCTCAATTTGATGATCTATTGATAAAAAACAAGGTTCCAAGACTGTTATCATTTATCCCTTCATTATTTTTTCTTTATTTAGTTGTTCCAACTTATACTGATAATCTTGTTATTATCATTGAGGCATTAACAATTATTTTATTTATAGTAACTGTAAAATCTGTACTAGGAACTGTAAAAGATTATTTCAAGTTAAGTTCATCTCTTAAACACATTCCAATAGACAGCTATATTCAGGTTGTAATGATATTCTTGTGGTTCATTGGTATAATATTAATTTTATCTGTTCTGACAGGGAGGGAAATTGGAACATTTCTTGCTTCTCTTGGTGCTCTTTCAGCTATAATTATTTTGGTCTTCAGAGATACAATACTTGGATTTGTTTCCAGTATTCAAATCACAGTAAATGATACAGTAAGAATTGGTGATTGGATTACTATGAAAGGCTCTGATGCTGATGGAACAGTTATAGAAGTAAATCTATCCACTGTTAAAGTTCAAAACTTTGATAATACTATTACAACGATCCCTACTTACAAGCTTGTGTCAGATTCATTTATTAATTGGAGAGGTATGGAAGAGTCAAAAGGAAGAAGAATTAAAAGGTCACTTCTAATTAAACCAAGTTCTGTTCGATTTTTAGAAAATGAAGAAATTGATGAACTAAAAAAAGTAAAATTGATAAAAGATTATTTAAATAAGAAAAGCAGTGAAATTGAATTATATAATCAAAAAGAAAATGCTGATAAGTCTATGCTTTTAAATGGAAGAAACATGACTAACTTAGGTGTATTCAGAACATATATTGAAGAGTACTTAAAAGCTCACCCTATGACAAATGATGATCTTACTATGATGTGTAGGCAACTTGAACCTACTTCTCAAGGTATCCCAATTCAGATTTATGCTTTTTCAAAAGACAAAGAGTGGACAAAATATGAGGCAATTACCTCTGATATTTTTGACCACCTTCTATCTTCTGTTAAATACTTTAAATTAGAGTGTTTTGAACTAAATCAAACTCATAATTAATCTTCAATAATAATTGGCGATCCTAAACTCTCAATTTTATTAGCTAATTTTTCAACATCACTGTTAAACTTATTGACCCTTGGCTCAAGTCTTTGATACATCTCCCTAGCAATATCTAAACTTTTCATGTGTTGCTTAGTAGGTCCATAAGTATTAGAGCTGTAACCAGTTCCTTCAATTGAATTATAAACTCTGTCCATTATAGTCTGGAAATCCTTCTCTCCTACACCTTCATTTCTTGCCCCTTTAGATTCATATCCATTAATTTTTATACTAATTTGTGTTTTTTCGTCCGATAAATCATAAATAGACTTAATTAAGTCATTATTTTCAGAACTCAGGAACTTAACATTTTTCTCCAACATTTCTAAGATATCTGAAGATTTTGAATATTTCTTCTCCATTTCTACAACAGTTTGAATAAAATTAGCAGCATTATCAAAATGTGTTTCATGAAGATTAGACATTGGATTTTTCAAAATGTTTTCTCTGACTCTTTCAACTTGGAATGATACATTATCTGTTAGCTTAGATATTTCTCCATCAATATTTTTGAATATTGTAGCAGAATAAGTTCCTGGCTTTACATTCAATCTAATTTCTCCATACCTCTTAGAGTCTGTATATGAAACTGTTGGTATAGATCTTTTAAGGTCCCAATTTATATTATTTAATCCTTTTCTTCTTGATCCATAAATTTTTTCAACTAACTGATTCTGATTATCTCTTATTTCAAGAAAAATTTTAGGGGAAATTTCATTTATTTCCATTTCAAGATAATCCCATCCAGGGAAATCAATATCATCATAATTTCCTTGATTTTCAATTAATTTTCTTTTAACACTTTCTATTGTTGATAAATCAAGCTGAGTTTCTTGAAGTAATCTTTCAGTGCTTTCATTAATTACACTTTTAGGAGTGTCGTATCCAGATCTAATAAGCTCTTCTTGAATTGATCCAGATATTATACCATCAAGTTCAGAATCTTTTCTATTTTCATACATAGTCTTATAGGTATTACTTAAGTGATATTTAAAATTAATTCCATACCTAGGATTGCTAGCAACATATTTATTTGTTCCAGCACTAGAAGTTCCACTCCTTACAGGAGTATATTGTAGTCCTCTTCTGGGAGAAAATAAAAAAGCTTCTTTTTCAAGATTTGCTGGAGATAAATCTCGAAGTGAGCTAATATCATCGAGTATATAAAAACTTCTACCAAAAGTTGCTAAAACTAAATCATTTTCTCTTCTTTGAATTGTTAAGTCACGTACGGAAATTGTAGGTAAGTTGTTTGAAAAATTCAACCATTTGTCTCCTCCATTCAAACTTATATAGACTCCATATTCTGTTGCGAGGAATAAAAGATTTGGATCAACATGATCTTGAACAACTCTCCACAGTAATGTTCCATCAGGTAAACCATTAGTGATGTTTACCCATTTTTTACCTCCATCTACTGTTTTAAATAAATAAGGCTTATAATCACCAAACTTGTGGTTGTCTAGAACAACATATGCTGTTTTTTCATTATGTAAATCTGCACGTATATCATTTACAAAAGCTGTAGCTGGTGTGTTTGGAAGTTTATTAACAGGCATTTTAGTCCAAGTTTCTCCTCCGTTTTCAGTGAATTGAATTATACCATCATCTGTACCAGCATACAGGATGTTTTCATTTATTGGAGATTCAGCGAGAGAAGTAATAGTATTATATGTTGACATTGCAAGCACATCCCATGCGTTTTCCCAGCTTTGAACTCGTCCCATAATTGGTAATTCAAATCTTTCCTCATTTTTTGTTAAATCAGTTGATATAGCATTCCAGCTATCACCTCTATCCTCTGACCTCCAAACACGTTGAGAACCAAAATAAATTCTCTTGGGATCATGCTGACTTACTAAAATTGGAGAATCCCAGTTAAACCTTTCATAATCATCGTCTATGCCCTCTTGTGGTCTTATATCAACAATTTCTCCGGTTGTCATATCAATCCTATTAATATAGCCTTGTTGAGATTGAGCATAAATAATATTTGGATTTCCTGGCTCAGTAGCAGGTTGATGCCCATCACCCCCTAATACAACATACCAATCGGAATTGGTTATTCCTTCAGATTTAAATGTTCTGGAAGGACCACCTTGGGTGTTATTATCCTGCGTTCCCCCATATATATTATAAAAGGGTTCAGAATCGTCAACAGCTAATTTATAAAATTGTGTTATTGGTAAATTTGAAACAAATTTCCAAGATTCAGTATCATCAAAAGATTCATAGATACCCCCATCTGTTCCAATTAAGAGATATTCTGGATCATCTTTTTTGAATGCTAATGAATGATTATCAGAGTGTTTATTAATTTCTTTCATTTGATAAAAATTATCACCACCATCATCAGAAACTAAAACCCTTACATTCATCAAGTAAATTCTATCAAAAACGTGTGGTGATGCATATAGCTCTTGATAATAGTGCGGACCAGTTGCTCCGGCTACCGTATTTGACATTTTTTTCCACACACCTCCACTATTATCAGATCTATATACTGCACCAGATCTTCTATCTAACTCAATTGCAGCATATATAACTTCTGGTTTCATAGGTGAAATCGCTAATCCTATTTTTCCCATATTTGAGCTTGGAAGTCCTGAGTCAATCTTATTCCATGTATTACCACCATCAATACTCTTGTATATAGATGTTCCTGGACCACCATCGATGAGAGATGCAACATTTCTGTGTCTCTGCCAAGTTGCAGCATAAAGAATATCTGGATTAGTTGGATCTATAATTATATCAGTAACACCTGTCCATTCATTAACGTAAAGTTTATTTGACCATGAATTACCACCATCAGTTGACATAAATAAGCCTCTGTCACCTCCAGAATTCCAAAGAGGTCCCTGAGATGCAACCCATATTATGTTGGAGTTATCAGGGTGAACAATAATTTTTGAGATATGTTCAGACTTATTTAAACCCATGTCATCCCATGTTGATCCTGAATCTTTAGAAAGGTATATACCATGCCCAATACCAACATGTCTTCCTGCAACATTTTCTCCGGTACCAACCCATATTCTTGACGAGTCGTTAGGGTCAATTGTAATTGATCCAGTTGAATAAAAAGGCATATTGTCTGTAAGTGGTATCCAAGTTGTTCCAGCATTTTTTGTCTTCCATACTCCACCAGAACCAACAGCTACATACCATAAGTTTTCATTATTACTATCAATTGCTATATCAGCTATTCTTCCTGACATGAAAGCAGGACCAACTGATCTGTATGAATATCCTGATAGTGCATTTTGCAAATTTCCATAGTCTTGAGCTGAAGTAGTATTGGAATTAAAAACAACTGAAAATAATATTAATATTTTAGTGATTAGTTTTTTCATTTTTTTTTATTTAAATATATTAAAAAATTAAGAAACTCATTTATCATTTCAATTTTGTTATAGTAAAATTAAATAGTGTATAAGGTTTTCTAAAAAACTTCAGCTATCATACATCTAGCACTTCCTCCACCGTTGTTCTCAATAGTTTTAATTTCAGAATGAATGATTTCTGTTTGTGATTCAATCCTTTTAAGTTGAGATTTGCTAATTGAATTAAAAGCTCTGGAACTCATTATTAGAATTGGAGATTGATCTGAATTAATTAGTTGAATGCAATTACCTAAAAAACAAGTCATTTGATTAACACTGATATCAATAATCTCTAATCCTGAGTTGTTCAAATTTTCAGTGACAATGTTTCTTTCATTTTTATTAGTTATTGAATCAAGACATATGATTGCAAATTTATTACATATTGACATCATAACATTTGTGTGATAAATTGGTTTTGAGAGATGTGTAGATTTAAAAATAATGGGTAAATAATTCATATCAGTACAAAATTTTTTAAACAGACTTAAATCAGACCTACCAGATAAAGAGCAATAAGCTTTTTTCGATTTTCTGTCTAAAACAATACTTCCAGTTCCTTCTAGAAATCTGTTTTCATCCTCATGTATAGAGTAATTCTTAATTAGTTCAATTTCAATACCAGACCTAGAAAGCTTATCTAATATTTTAGACTTTCTTTCAAACCTCCTGTTTGGGGAAAACATAGGGTATAATATGGCTTTATTTTGGTGGTGAAAGGAGATCCAATTATTAGGAAATACAGCATCAGGAGTGTCAAATTCACTATCGTCATTAAAACTGAAAACCTCTATTCCTGATTTTGATATAAGTTCTCTCAATCTATCAAATTCTTTTAAAGCTTGAAACTGAACATCATTTTCATTAGTTTTTTTTGATTGAAAAACATTATCGGAATGAGTATATTCATTATTTCTAAATTTATTAGGAGAAATCATTAATATTTTTGAAGTGAAATGACTCATTACTCTCTGCATAAGGGTAGAGTTGAACATCTAAATAAACCTGACATTTTAGAAACATTTGAGTAATCAACTTCTTCCACTAAGACACCCTTATCTCTAAGCCATTTGTTTAATCTTTTAAACTTTGAATGTGAGATTATAACGTCCGGAGAAATTACCAAAACATTTGAGGTAAGTTGAGAATATTCCTCAAGTGAGGCTTCAAAGATGTTTTCTTTTCCAAAGATTTTAGTTATAAAATTAATATCGTTTACATTTCTAAATCCATCTGGACATATGATTGCATTATGTTTAGAAATAGTTTGAAAACAGCAATCTAGATGTAAAGTGTTTTCATAGATATTAGTATTAGACTTTTTTATTTCAACAGGTATTATTTCCAATTCAGTAATCAGACTTTTAAGATATTCAATTGATTCATTATTAGTTCTAGCTGTTATTAATGAAGAATAATCTTCATCAGAATATGTACCGATAAATATTTTATCATTGTGGATTATGACGTCACCTCCCTCAATATGCATGAAATCAGGAAGTTTAATTACACCTACATCAAATTTTTTAATAATATCCTCAATCCCCTTAATTTCTTCTTCTCTGTTTGGGACAATATTTGACATGAAAAACATATTTGAGATTACAAACCCTAGATCCCTTGCAAAGATTTGGTTACAATTTGATATATTTTCTGGCCTAATAACTTCTACATTATGCTTTACAAGTTTTCCATGAAAGCTGTCAAGTTCAATCAATAAATCTTTTTCGGTTGGATAAGAGTTGTTATGAATATGATACAAAGATCCTGGGTCATACACATCCTTCTCTAGTGGAGGAGGGCCGATATCTTTAGCAATTCCAAGAATGATGGTTTTTAAAGGTGAATATTCGTTCTGAATATTTATTTTAATCATTAAAGCACTTTGTTTTTCTTATTTGCAAAGTAAGAAATTAAGCCTAAAATAGTTATAAAAGCAATGGAATAATATACAAAATCAGGTGTAATAACTTTATCACCAGATGCATATGAATGAAGTCCGACAAGATAAAAGTTGACACCAAAATATGTCATCAAAATTGCACCAAAAGAAATAATACTAAGTAAATTAAAAAGCCATTTATTATTAAGCTTGGGAACTATTCTTAAATGAAGTACAGCTGTGTAAATGATAATACTAATTAATGCCCAAGTTTCTTTGGGATCCCAACCCCAATATCTACCCCAACTTTCATTAGCCCACATTCCACCTAAAAAGTTCCCAATGGTTAACATTACTAATCCTATTGTAAGTGATAATTCATTAACTATAGTTAACTCTTCTAACTTCTTTACAAAAGACTTTCTATTCTTCTTATTAGCTATAATTGTCAATAACAATACTACTATACCTAATATCATACCAATAGCAAAAGGACCATAGCTCCCTACTATAACTGCAACATGAATCATAAGCCAATAGCTATCTAGAACAGGTTGAAGATTTGCTATTGAAGGGTCTAGCCAATTCATATGGGCTACAGATAAAATAATAGAAGACACTAGAGTTGCAGATGCTAAAGTAAAATATGATTTTCTTCCAAATATAATCCCAAAAATTACTGTTGCCCAAGCAACAAAAATTATAGACTCATAAGCATCACTCCATGGGGCATGTCCCGCGATATACCATCTAGCGGCAAGGCCTAGTGTATTTAAGATAAACAAGAAATATATTGTGTATTCAACAATCTTTATTAAAATATTGTAAAATTTTTTGTCATTAAAAATCTGAAGAATTAAAATTAAAAGTAAAGAGAATCCTAAGAGTAGATACCACTTGTATAGTCTATTAAAAATGTCTGCTTGATTATAAATTATTTCAGATGATATCTTTAAATCACTAGGCATTACATCACTACCATATTTAACTTGGTAGCCTTTAATACTTTCTAACAACTCTTCAGATTGCGAATAATTACTACTTTCTCTCGATACTCTAAGAGTTTGAAAATATAGTTGTAAAACATTATTGACGTATAGGGAATCTGCGCCGTTAAACTCAACTTCATTTACTTCTGGAAAAGAGACCCACTTATTGTTAGCATCATTTGGAACAGGGAATATTCTCATTATTTTTCCCTCTAATGCAGAATAGAGAAGATTGACCCTCCTATCTAATTCGATTATATCTTTTTCAATTTGGGTTGGAACTGTAGCTAAATATGCTTTTTCAAGATTTGTAGCTAGTTTATAGTTTCCAAGAGAATCAAAAAATGAGACTAGTGGAGCCTTTTTAACATCTTTATCAATTCCAATAATTTTTTTAATAGTATCACCTTTTTGGCGAGATTTTATATATACAAGTGGGGCATTAAACCATACACCAGGGTTATCCATTATAGACAATAATACTTGATCTGAATTTAGTCCATTGTATGAGTTAGATCTACTTACTTTCCTTAATAACTCCGAAGAGAAAGTGTTTGCTGGCTTCATTCTTCCACCACTATCCTGAATAACTATTTTTCCAAATTTACTGGCATGCTCTTTTGTATATGATGTATTAATAATTATTGAATCAATGTATTCAGTTTTAGGAGCTAAATTAATATTCTGACTAAAAAGACCAGAACTAAAAAAAAGAAAAATCACAACAGCTGTCTTTTTATTCAATTGTTTTGCTAAAAATTTAAATCTAGAATTTCCTAAAAAGAAAATACCCATCATACTTAAATAAAGTAAAAAATAACCTGCATATGTTATAAATGTTCCCCAGAAGTCATTATTGACTGATAACACAGTTCCTTTTTCATCAGGGTCAAAAGAGGCTTGAAAGAATCTGTAGCCTTTATAATTTAGTATATTATTCATGAAAATATCATAATCAAATATTTTATCGTCTTCGACTGTTACCCTACTCATAAATGATGAGTAACTATTTTCAGTACCTGGATATTTCTCAGCAATAAAATCATTTAATTTTATGGTAAATGGAAGTTGAACCTCATTCGATCCATAAGATAAATGAAAATCAAGGTCATCAATAGTTATTGATTTAGGGCTGTTAACATAACCCCTACCTCCTAATAAAGCGACTTTCTCATTCTTACCATTATAATTAAGGTTAAGATACAGAGCATCTTCTATTTCCCTATCTGTTACTTCAGCATCGACAATCTCAAAGACACCTCTTAAAGCAGGTTCTGGGAATACAAATTGAAAACCGGGTATTTGGTAAAGTGATCTTAATTCTAAAAGCTGTTTTTTATCTTTAAGTAAATTTCCATTCTGTTGTGTGGACATTACAGTAAACTGAGCATCAAATGGCGACTCAATGAAATATTCTCCAGCCTCTGAGGTTATATTGATTGCTCCTTTCTGATAAGAATTGAAAGAGAATAAGATATTTTGTATACTTGAAACTTGTCCTTCTTTAATGTAATGTTCACGTCTGTTTCCATCAACAGCTTCAACTAATTTTATATATCTTTCACCTGATGGATCAAGTACTAAACCTTCCGTAACATTCTCCCTAAAATCATCGAATGAAATTGAAAAGTTTTTGTCATAAAAATTTTCATTAATTATAAAGTTATTGTTTACATGTTCAGATAGGAGAAGTTGAGATTTTAGAGTTTTCCTTTCAGTGAGACCTTCATTTTCCCCATCAATTAAAACGGTTAAGTATGTTTTTTCCGATAAATATGAATTCGAGATATTATTTTCTCTAATTGGCATGACTCCTTCATCACCGATATATCTTGTAACAAAAGCACCAAGTAGAATAAATATAAAAGATAGATGGAGGATAAGAACAGATAATTTTTCTCTGCTAAGAAGATTATACTTCTTTATATTACCCATAAAGTTCAACATCAACAAAAGCATTAAAGCTTCAAACCACCATGCATTGTAAACCCAAATTCTTGCTGCATCAGTTGAATACCAACTTTCTAAAAATGTTCCTATACCCATCGCAATTGGAAAGAGAATAAGCAACACAAGCATTAGTTGAGTTGAAAAAAGAAAATTTAGTATTTTAGATCCCATTTTAAAGCCCTCAAAGATAAATATGAAATTTTTAATATTTAATCATTTAGCTAACAATATCATGTTAAAGTTTATTTAAATTTGCATCAAAATATTATGGATACATACAAGACAAGATTAAAAGATATAACAACCTTCATTTTTGATGTAGACGGAGTAATGACAAATGGAAAAATTATATATACTCATGATGGAAAGATAGACAGACAATTCAATGCAAAAGATGGATATGCTATAAAACATGCCGTTTCAAAAGGATATAGAATTGCTATTATATCTGGGGGCATGCAAGAAAATGTTAGAACTAGGCTAAACTCATTGGGTGTTGAAGATGTTTTTCTTAAGGCTTTTAATAAAATTGAAATATTAGAAAATTTTATGAAGGAAAAGGGTCTGGAAAAAAAGAATATTCTTTATATGGGTGATGATAACCCAGATATTGGACCATTAAAAGTCGTTGGTATCTCTTCATGCCCTAAAGATGCATCAGTTGATGTAAAGTCAATATGTGATTATGTATCACATAAAGACGGAGGTTTTGGTTGTGTTCGAGATGTGATTGAACAAGTAATGAGAATTCATGATAAATGGATTTAGTCAATAAATCAAATTATAAAATTATTTTGGGCTCAGGATCATCGAGAAGGAGTGAGCTATTGGGTATGACTGGTATAAATTTTACAGTGAACTCAATTCCAGTTGATGAAAGTTTTCCCGATTTTCTTCAAGGAGCAGAAATTTCAAAGCATATAGTCAAAAATAAATCTGATGCTTTTAATGACTTAATTAAAAAGAACGAAATTATAATTACTGCCGATACCCTTGTTTGGTTTAAAAATCAATGCTTAGGCAAGCCCAAGGATAAAAAGGAAGCAAAATATATGCTTCAATTATTTGCTGGTAAATCTCATGATGTAATTACTTCAGTCGGATTCTTGACTACTAATATGTTTAAAATTTTAACAGAGAGCACAACTGTTACTTACAAACATCTTACTGAAAAAGAAATCGATTATTATGTTGAGAATATCAATCCAATTGATAAAGCAGGAAGTTATGGTATTCAAGACTGGATAGGTATGATTGGAGTTGAGTATGTAAATGGAAGCTATACAAGTGTTCTTGGCCTACCTGTCCCTCAAGTTACAAATGAAATAATTAAAATTATCAATGAAAATCTTTAAGTTAAAATATTCACAAAAGCTACCTATTAGTTTGAATGAAGCATGGGATTTTTTATCATCGCCCAACAATTTGGAATTAATAACACCCAAGTCTATGGATTTCAATATAACTGATTATGATAAAAAGAAAGCCTACCCAGGTCAAATAATACAGTATACTGTTAAACCATTGCTTGGTATAAAGATTAATTGGGTTACTGAAATTACTCAAGTTCAAGACAAAGAGTTCTTCGTTGATGAACAAAGATTTGGTCCTTACAGTTTCTGGCATCACAAACATTTTATTAAAGAAATCGAAAATGGTGTTTTAATGGAAGATGTAATTCACTACAAAATTCCCCTAGGACCAATTGGGGTTCTACTTAATTTCCTTTTTATTAATTCTAAACTGAAAAATATTTTTAAATACAGAAAACAAGAATTAATAAAAACTTTTGGAGATTATAAATAAATGAAAAATATACTTTTAATAGGAGGTTCAACTGGAATTGGTTATGAACTTTCAAAAAAACTCGTTGAAAATAATAATGTATTTGTATCTACTAGAAATACAGAAATTTTTGAAGGCACTGAAATTAAAACTCAGAAATTAAATTTAGATGATAATTTTGATTTAGATTGGTTGCCAGATCAAATAGATGGTTTTGTTTACCTGCCTGGCACAATAAATCTTAGACCATTTAAGGGCATTAAGCCATCTTCTTTTATGGATGATTTTAATATTAATGTAATGGGCTGTGTTAAAATACTTCAAAAAGTTTTACCTAGACTACAATCCTCAGACAATCCTAGTATTGTTATGTTTAGTACAGTAGCTGTAAAATTAGGGATGCCTTTTCATAGCTCAGTTTCTACATCTAAGGGAGCAATTGAAGGTTTAACTAGATCGCTTGCAGCTGAATTTGCTCCAAAAATAAGAGTAAATGCTGTTGCTCCATCTATACTTGATACACCAATGGCAGAAAAGTTTCTTAATTCTGAGTCAAAAATTGATAATGCTAAGAATAGACATCCGATGAAGCAAATTGGATCTGCTCAGGACATATCTGAGATGGTTAAGTTTTTATTAAGTGAAAAAAGTAAATGGATGACTGGTCAAATAATTCCATTTGACGGGGGCATGAGTTCACTTAAAACTAATTAATGAGAGGAGTCAAAAAGCAAAACCTACCTACAAAAATATGTGTCATATGTGGACTAGAATTTTCATGGAGAAAAAAATGGAAAAGAAATTGGGATGAAATAAAATATTGTAGCAAATTATGCAGAAGCAAAAGATAAATAGTCTAGTGTGGTTCCGAAATAATATGAGGGTTGAGGATAATAGCTCATTAACCAAAGCAATCAACGAATCAGATAATGTTATTGGTTTCATTAATATAGATCCCAAAATTTTTATTTCTACAAAGTATGGATTTAAAAAAACAGAAAAATATAGAGCAAAATTTCTACTAGAAACTATATCTGACTTAAAAAGTCAACTTGAAACATTAAATATCTCTTTAATTGTAACTCACAGAGATTTTGGCCAATCAATTAACGAAATAATTGATCAGTATGCAATAACAAACATTTACACACAAACAGAGTGGACAAGAGATGAGTTAATAGAAGAGTTATCTATACCAAATGAAATTAATTTGATAAAAGATTTTGATCAATTTCTGTTCTCACCTAATGATGTTAGAAGCTTGTATGACAATATACCAAGGGGATTCTCCAATTTTAGAAAAAAATGTGAAAAGTATCTATCTGTAAATGATACTTTATCAATACCCAAATCTCTTAATTCAGATAATAAAATTTCAATTGAATATCCTATACCATCATTATCTGATCTTGGATTTAAAGATTTCGAAGTACACAAAGATTCTGTTTTTAGATTTAAGGGTGGCGAAATAAATGCAAAGAATAGAATCAGAAATTATTTCTATGAAACAAGGAATGTGTCAACGTATAAATTAACACGTAATGGACTAATTGGTAAAGATTATAGCTCAAAATTTTCACCCTGGCTAGCGAATGGGTCTGTATCAGTTAAGTATATATTCAAATCATTAAAAGAATATGAGGAAAAGGTTGAAAAGAATGACTCTACTTATTGGTTATATTTTGAGCTAATCTGGAGAGATTTTTTTAAATATGTCTCTATGCAGCACAAGGACAAATTTTTTAATAAAGATGGTATTTATGGTGAAGATAAAGAATGGTTAGATGATAAAGATGTATTATTAAACTGGATAAATGGTAAGACAAATGAGCCCTTTGTAAATGCAAATATGATAGAGCTATCACAGACAGGTTTTATGTCAAATAGAGGAAGACAAAATGTTTCAAATTACTTAACTAAAGAATTAAAAATTGACTGGAGAATTGGTGCTGAGTATTTTGAATCTATGTTAATAGATTATGATGTTCATAGCAACTATGGAAATTGGCTTTATAATGCGGGCATAGGTAACGACTCAATGCCATTCAGAAAGTTTAATCCAAAACTACAATCTGAAAGGTATGATCCTGATAAGTCATACGAAAAAATTTGGTTAAATGGTTAATAAGTGCTGCATGGTTTTCCCAAATCAGCTTTTTAAGGAAAGTAAACTTCTAAAAACTGAAAGCCATATTTTTTTAGTAGAAGAATATTTATTTTTTAAACAATATAAATTTCATAAACAAAAAATCTCATTTCATCGTGCGACCATGAAAGTCTATGAGGATTATTTGAAGAATAAAAATCTGAGAGTTTCCTACATTAATTCATATGATGATCAATCAAATATTTTAAGCTTATTAGACACCGTTAAATCTAAAGGATTTAATATGATTGAAATGTACGACCCTATTGACTATCTTTTAAGCAAAAGGATTAAGAAAAAGTGTAATGAGCATGGAATAGAACTAATAATTCATGAATCCCCACATTTTTTAAATACAAATGAAGACCTTAAAGACTTTTTCAAGGAATCTAAAAAAAAGTTTTTTCAAACCTCTTTTTATAAAAGCGAGAGAAAAAAAAGAAATATACTTATAGATTCAGATGGAAGACCTGAAGGTGGTGAGTGGACATATGATATATTAAACAGAAAGAAATATCCTAAAGGAGAGATTCCTCCTAAAATTGTCACTCTAGAAGATAATAATTATACTATTGATTCTAAATTATACACAGAGATGAATTACAAAGACAACTATGGTGAAATTGGTATGTTTAAGTACCCAATAACATTTAATGAATCAGAAAAATGGTTTGATGATTTTTTAGAAAATAGATTCCTAATGTTTGGTGATTATGAAGATGCTATACTTAAAGATGAAGTCACATTAAATCATAGTCTATTAAGTCCCTTGATGAATATTGGACTTCTTAGTCCCAAATATGTTATATCTAGATCAATAGATTTTGCAAAAAAAAATAATATTCCTATTAACTCAACTGAGGGCTTTATCAGACAAATAATAGGTTGGAGAGAGTTCATTAGAGGTATTTACACAGTTAAAGGAAGTTATGAAAGGACACTAAATTATTGGGGATTTAAAAGAAAGATTCCAAGATCCTTCTACACTGGGGAAACAGGTATAGAACCAGTTGATACTTCAATTAAAAAAGTTCTTAAAACAGGATATCTCCACCATATTGAAAGGTTAATGATACTTGGAAACTTTATGTTATTATGCGAATTTGATCCAGATGAAGTTTACAGATGGTTTATGGAATTATTTATTGATTCTTATGATTGGGTTATGGTCCCCAACATTTATGGAATGAGTCAATTTGCTGATGGGGGATTGATGTCAACAAAACCATATATAAGCAGTAGTAACTATGTATATAAAATGAGTGATTTTAAAAAGGGTGAATGGGATAAAACATGGGATGGATTATTTTGGAAATTTATGGATAAACAAAGAGATTTTTTTATTAAAAATCCAAGACTTAGAATGCTTGTGAATACATTTGATAAAATGAGTTCAGAGAAAAAGGAACTACATATTATAAATGCCGAAAATTTTTTAGAAAAAATTGATAATGAAAAGTAAAAGTTTAGTTGACATAGACAGGATTATTGAAATGGCTTGGGAAGACAGGACTCCTTTTGAAGCAATATTTCTTCAGTTTAATATAAATGAGAAGGAATTGAAAACAATAATGAGAAATAATTTAAAGAAAAGTAGTTTTAAACTTTGGAGAGAACGAGTTAGTGGAAGAAAAACTAAACATTCAAAACTAAGTGAAAACAGTGTAAATAGATTTAAGTGTAAGCTTCAAAGAAATATTTCAAATAATAAGATCTCTAAAAGATAACGCTATACCCTATCTATATCAGCTCCAATAGATTTTAATCTTTCTACAATATTTTCATAGCCTCTATCAATTTGCTCAACATTTTGAATAATGCTTTCTCCTGAGGCAGAAAGTGCAGCTATTAATAATGCAATACCAGCTCGGATATCAGGTGATGTCATTATAGTAGGTTTTAAAGAGGATTTAAAATTTAGTCCAATAACTGAGGCTCTATGCGGATCACATAAAATTATTTTTGCACCCATATCAATTAATTTATCTACAAAGAATAATCTACTCTCGAACATCTTTTGATGAATTAGAGCACTTCCCTTAGCTTGAGTAGCAACAACTAAAATAATTGATATCAGATCAGGACTAAAACCAGGCCAAGGAGCATCAGAGATAGTTAAAATAGAACCATCAATATAGTTGGAGACAGAATATCCATTTGGATGTTCAGGTATTAAAATATCATCTCCCTCTCTATTAATAGTAATACCTAATTTTCTAAAAACTTCTGGAATTTGACCTAGATTATTCCATGATACATTCTTAATTTTTAATTTACTTCTAGTCATAGCAGCTAGACCAATCCAACTTCCAATTTCAATCATATCTGGAAGAATATCATGATTTGCTCCATGCAATGAAGGAACCCCATTTATTTTCAACAAATTAGATCCAATACCTTTAATATCAGCTCCCATGTTATTAAGAAGTATACAGAGTTGTTGAATGTATGGTTCACATGCAGCATTGTATATAGTAGTTAGTCCTTCAGCTAGGACAGATGCCATTAAAATATTTGCAGTACCAGTAACTGAAGCTTCATCTAGAAGTATATTTGTTCCTTTAAGAGAATTATTAGAGGTAACTGTGTACATTCTATTTTTTGAATTATAATCAAGTTTTGCTCCAAGTTTTTCAAGATTTATGAAGTGTGTGTCTAGTCTTCTCCTACCTATTTTATCTCCACCAGGCCTTGGTATTGAGGCTGATCCAAACCTTGCAAGAAGTGGGCCTACTAACATAATTGATCCTCTTAATTTTTTTGCATTATTAATAAAATCTTGATTTTCAAGGTATTTTAAATCAATTTTTTTTGAATTAAAAGAGTATTTTCCATTATCTAGTTTATCAACCTGGACACCTAAACTCTTCAATATATCGATTAGTTTTACTACGTCAATGATATTAGGAACGTTTGAGATAATTATATCATCATCTGATAGCAGAGTAGCACAAATAACTTGTAATGCTTCATTTTTTGCACCTTGCGGTGTTATTTCACCGGACAACTTTATTCCACCTCTTACTCTTAAACTAGACATTAATACCTTCTTTTGGACTTTTTGCGATTTTTATTATTTGTCTTGTAATTATTATTTGTCTTGACTTTATTTTTAAGGAATTCACTTGAATCAGTTAATGGAAGTTTTGATTCTGGAACCTTTAAAGCTCCATTTGATAGATCTGCTAGATGATCGAAAATCACTTTATCATCAACAGAATCTTTATTCCAATTCAAGAAACACTTTTTCATGTGATTTGCAATGTTTGCAATTAGCTTATCCTTTAATTCTCCGTCTTCCCATTCTAAAGCGATATCAATCATTTTCTTAATATTATTTCCATAGAATCTATACTTTGGATAACTCTGAGGATACTCAAGTTTATTTGGCTTTCCATTAATATAGAGTTCTTTTGATGGCTTTTCAAAAGGACTGTCAACATCAAGTTCAAAGTTTGACATTATAAAGAGTTGAGCCCATAATTTATGCTGGAAGTCTGGTACATCTCTTAAATGTGGATTAAGATTACCCATGACCCCAATTATAGCTTTAGCCATTTTATTCCTTTCATCCTTATCTTTTAAGGCTACTGCCTGATCAATCATTTGGTGAATATGTCTTCCGTATTCTGGAATTATAAGCTTAGTTCTCTCAGTATTGTATTCTAATGAGTTCATATACATGCAATTTAATAAATTAATTACCAATCTATAGGCTAATAATGTCTTCTATGACACTTACTTCTTTGTAAATCTTAATAACATCTGCAGGACTTAAAGCATAAAAATCAAATGTTACACTTATAAATTTATTATTTGTTGAAGATTTTTGAGATATATTTCCTTTAAAATTATCAAGGATTGATTTTAATTTATCTAGTTCACCTCCATCGTTTTTGAGAATAAATTTATATAGATAAGATCCTGGCCATGATTGAGATTCTTTTAATTGTTCTTCAAATCTTAAATAAAAATCTTCAGATTTAGTGCTTTTATTTGACAATGAAACTAATTTTGTAAATAATAGACAAATATAACCAATCTGATCTGGAGTAATGTCAGAAATAAAAATAAATAAAAGAATTGTATTAGCAGGAGGGCCAGGTACTGGAAAGACAAGTGTTATACATGAATTACAGAAAAAAAACTTTTATTGCTTTGAAGAAGCTGCTAGAGAGATTTTTGATGAATTTAAATTAAAGGGTTTAGAATTTAAGACAGATCCAATTGAAATAAGTAAAAATATTTTTAAAAAAAGAAAACTTGACTTTGAAGCTGCTGAAAGACTAGAATGTAAGGATAATTTAATTTTCTATGATAGAGGTATTCATGAGGTGACTGCTTATCTTAGATCTATTGCTAGTTCATCTAACTACTGGGATAAGCTACCATTAGAATATAAATATGACTTAATTTTTTTATTCGAGCCTTGGAAAGAAATATATAAGAAGGATGACAATAGAATCGAAGATTTCAGTCATGCTGAAAAGATTAGTCCTTTTATAACAAGTATCTATAAACAGTCAGGGATTAAAACGATTAAAGTCCCAAATATTAGCATCGAAGAAAGAGTTAGGTTTATTTTAGATAACATATAATGAGCAAATTAAAAATAATTTTTTTTGGCACACCAAGTTTTGCTGTAGACTCTCTTCACGAGATCCAATTAAATTATAATATAGGCTTTGTTGTTACAACACCTGACAAAAAATCTGGAAGAGGTCAAAAAATAAATGAGAGTGAGGTAAAACAATATGCTAAGAAGAATAATATTAAAATTCTTCAACCTGAAAATCTTAATGACAAAGAGTTTATTAATCAAATTGAAGGTATTCAACCAGATTTAATTATTGTCGTAGCCTTTAGAAAGTTACCTTTTGAAATATTTTCTATTCCAAAGTACGGGACAATTAACCTTCATGCTTCATTATTGCCAAATTATAGAGGTGCTGCACCAATTAACTGGTGTTTAATTAATAATGAGAAGAAAACAGGAGTTACTACATTCTATATAAATGAAAGGATTGACCAGGGAGACATTTTACTTAAAGAGGAAATTATTATTAGTGATGAAGATGACTTTGGTTCTCTATATATAAAACTATCATCTATTGGATCAAAGCTACTAGTAAAAACAATTAATGGGATTATTACAAATACTCTAGAAGCGTCAAAACAGATAATAGATGAAAATATAAAAATTGCCCCTAAATTATCCAAAGAAAATACTAGGATAGACTGGAATAAACCTACTGAAGAAATATTAGGAAAAATTAGAGGACTATCTCCAATACCAGGTGCATGGACAATTCTAAAAAATGGAGATAGTGAAATTAGAATGAAAATTCTTAAAGCTGTTATACTTAAAAAAGTATTAAACAAAAAAGTTGGAAAAATTTTAATTCATGACAAGGAATTACATGTATATTCTAGAGATAGCATCATGAATTGCACTCTTATTCAATTAGAGAATAAGAGAGTAATGAGTGCTAAAGACTTGATAAATGGGCTAAAACTTGATGAAAATTCACTTGTTTATTGATTAAATTAAGAGGATTATCAACAAAACACCCCTATTTATTAACAAAATTCTACATTTACCCCCTAATTTCATTGGACTTACATAATATCACATATTTTTGTTTAAACATTAAAATTAAGTGATATGAACAAATCAGAATTAATTGATGCAATGGCAGGATCTGCTGGCATTTCTAAAGCATCAGCGAAAATGGCTCTAGAATCATTTCTAGGGAGTGTTAGTTCAACTTTAAAAGGTGGTGGAAGAGTTTCACTAGTTGGATTTGGATCTTGGTCAGTTTCTCAAAGAGCTGCAAGAGATGGTAGAAATCCTCAAACTGGAGCAACTATCAAAATCCCTGCAAAAAAAGTTGTTAAATTTAAAGCTGGAGCTGAACTTTCAAGTACAGTAAACTAAGTTTTAAATTTCATTTAAAAAATGTCTAAAAAGGAGCTTCCTAGTGAAGCTCTTTTTTTTATTATGAAAGGTAAAATACTTATTTCCTCACCTAGCCTCTTGACAGATATGATTTTCTATAAATCAATCATACTAATTGTTGATCAGACTGATGAGGGTATTACTGGCTTTATATTAAACAGACCCTCGGATCTTTTTATGATTAAAGAAGTTGAATCTTCTGAAAAAATTAAAATAGATTTATATTATGGTGGACCCGTATCATCTGAACACTTTTACTTGCTAAGAAGTAAAAAAAATTACACAGAAATTATTAATATCTATGATAATCTATTCTGGGGAAATAATCTAGATTTTCTTATTAATCAGGTTGAGAAAGGAATAATAAAAATGGATGATTTTATTTTATTCCAAGGGTATTCAGGCTGGGACTTAGGACAATTAGATGATGAAATTGCTAATGATAGTTGGATTATAACTGAAAAAAAAGTAGAGGAAATATTTAGTTATATAGAAAAAAATAGTTGGAACAATATAATTAAACAATTTGGACATAAATACAAATTATGGTCAAATTCTCCTGATGATATAACCTTAAATTAAGTGGATCCTAAAACTTGTTTTAAATCTGATATTAAACTGTCCCAAAGAAGTTTGGCCTCATCAAGCTCATCTTCATCAGTAAAATCAGTTATTATAAGTGAAACATCTTTTGTAATCTCATCCATTTGAATCTTAAATTCAAAAAAATAATCTTCTTCATCATCTTCTCCATTGATCCATTGGAATCTAATTTTTTCATTTATTTTTTTTGATAGAACTCTAGCATATTCTTCAGAATCTCCCCAAAAAAATGTGTACTTCTCACCTCTATAATTAACATCATCTGAAAACCATTCAGAAAGCCCAGAAGCAGTAGATAAATACTGAAACAAAAGTTGTGGAGATGACTGAAAATCATACTCAATTACAAATTCTTTCTTCTTACTCATATATTTTCCAATATATTAAAAAAAGTTAGTATTTATGGTAATAAAGAATTTTTTAGCAATAATTTCTTGAGATTTGTTTTATATATTTGCATTTCTCAATTTGGCGAGGTAGCTCAGTTGGTGAGAGCGTCGGATTCATAACCCGGAGGTCGGGAGTTCAAATCTCCCTCTCGCTACAAAATATATTATGAAAAAGTTTATATTAAACCTTCTTTTTGGACTCCTTATTATGGCTTGTTCCAAGTCTGACAGTTCTGACACTGAAATTGAAATTATTGAGGAAGAAATTGAACAGATTTTCAGTTGTGTTAGCTATGCTGACCTACTAGATCCACAAACTACTAACCAAGATGATTTAATGCAATATTGGACTAAGTTTGCTGCAGATGTAAAGTGTACAAGAGGAGGACCAGATTATGAAGAGAGTCATTCTCAATTAAATATATTTTTTGAATATAGAAGTGCTGCACAAATTGCTGCAGGTGTAACTCCAGATCATATTGCTTATTCTACTTTTGCTGGATACTGTAATGATAAAGTTGTTAACGTTGGAGTTCTATACAACGAATGGACAGAGAAAAACTTACTTCAAAGATTATGGATTATGTATCATGAATTTGGGCATGATGTTTATAAATATGAACACAGTATTGATCCTGCAGATATCATGTATCCTGCCAGCACAAGAGGTGATATAAATATTAATGATTTTATTGGAGCTAAGGACAGAATGTTTAAAAGATCTTTTCCTGGAATCAAATACATATCATGTCCTACAGACAGTTAATTTTTTCAATTTCTTTATTCTTTCTAGGATGTGATAAAAATTCACTAGTCTATGAAGAATTACCAAAAGAAGTATTATTTAGTTGTGTAGATTATAGTAAGGTAACTGATCCAAACTTTGATTCAGATGATTTGTATGCCTTTTGGGACATATTTGTTGCTGATGCAAAATGCTCTATGAGCTCAAGGCCAGATTATGATAAACTCAATACAGATGTAGATATTTTTTATGAATATGAATCGGATGCATTATTTGCGTCAGGTGAAGTTCTTGATTATGGGGCATATGCTGCAACTTCATGCGATGATTCAAGGGTTCGAGTTGGTATTGCCTTCAGGTATTGGAGTGATATTAACATTTGGCAGAAATTAGGTTTAATGTATCATGAATTCGGTCATGATGTCCTAAGATATGGGCACAGTTCAAACCCAGATGACATAATGCACCCATCATCTCCCTTTGCTAGTACTTATAATGGTTTTATTGAATCAAAAAACAGATTTTTTGAAAAAAAATTTGATGGGCTAAGATATCTTGATTGTAGTTGGTATGAGGATTATATTAATGGAGTTAGTGAACCTGATCTTCCACATTTATTACATGATTGTAGTGTAGATCACAATTAATTAGTCAGAGTAATCCATGTGATTTCTTACTAGAGGATTCATAATACTAAACCATAATGGAGGAATAAAAGATAGTAATATCGAAGTTGGATATCCATACGGTAGATGAGGACAGTCGTCCAATGACTCTAAAACTTGATATTTCTTTGAAGATTTGAAGTGATGATCACTGTGCCTAGTTAATTCATATAGTACAATTCTACCAATTGTATGATTTGAATTCCAAGAATGATGTGGCTTAACTCTCTCGTATCTTCCACTTGGTTCTTTTTTTCTTAGTAAACCATAATGTTCTACATAATTAATGGTTTCTAAGAATAAGAATGAAATAACAGACATCAATATAGATAACAGCGTTAGGTATAGTCCAAAATTAAAGTAAACAAAAGCTAAAAATATAGTTTGAAACAGTGTATAAAAAACCATATCATTTTTAATAGAGAAGAAGTTCCTCTTGGAAACCTTAAGAAGTTTGAGCTGAATTTCCCAAGCACTAACATAAGTTCTGACAACAGATGTTATCCAAAAGCTATATAAGGTTTGTTTATATCTAGCAGTAGCAGGATCCTCAGGAGTTGCAACATTTATATGGTGACCAAAATTATGTTCAATATAGAAATGCATATACTGACAAGGAAGATATAAGAGTTTTGAACATGTTCTTGCAATAATTGACTTTCTATGTCCTAGCTCGTGACCAACATTAATTCCATTAGTTGCCATTACTATACTAGCTGATAGAATTATTCCGATAATATCTGATACTGAAGAAGTGAAGGCTAACTTATCAATAGAAAAAAAGAAAATTCCAAATACAATTGGAATATTTAAGTATAATAGTAAGTCAAAAAAAGGATCAAGCAATCTACTTTTCTTTTCTTCTTCTGTATACTCTTCATCACTTTTGTTTACAATTATTTCAAGAATGGGTATAAAAATAAATGTGTATACAACTGCTAAATAATTATAAAAGCCTCCTAATGAAATACCAATGAAAGCCATTAAGGCAATCGAATATGACATTAAGTATTTAAGATCTTTCATCAAAGATTATTTGCTTTAATTAAGTTTAACGCAGAGCCATTTTTGTACCATTCAATTTGCTGAGAATTAAAAGTATGGTTCAATTTAATAATTTCTTTAGAATTATTCGAATGAATAATCTCGAGTGAAATGCTTTTATTGGGTGAGAATGATTTTAAATCAGTAAAATTAAAAACATCATCTTCTTGTATCTTATCATAGTCATTTTCATTATCAAAAGTTAGGGCTAACATCCCCTGTTTCTTTAGATTTGTCTCATGAATTCTTGCAAAAGATTTTACAATAACTGCTTTTATACCAAGATGTCTAGGCTCCATAGCAGCATGCTCCCTTGATGAACCCTCTCCATAATTGTGATCTCCAACAACTACAGTATCAATTTTATTTTTTTTATAAAATCTTTGAGTCTCAGGAACAGGACCATATTCTCCTGTAACTTGATTTTTAACAGAATTAGTTTTCATATTAAAATGATTAACTGCACCAATTAAGCAATTATCTGATATATTATCAAGATGCCCTCTATATCTTAGCCAAGGACCAGCCATTGAAATATGATCAGTAGTACATTTACCATGAGCCTTAATTAAGAGTTTTGCTTCTGTTATATTTTCTCCATCCCATGGACTAAAAGCTTCAAGTATTTGAAGTCTTTTAGAATCTGGATTAATATTTATTTCAATATTTGAACCATCTAATGGAGGTTCAACATACCCATTATCTTCGCAATCAAAACCATTTGAAGGAAGCTCATCACCAATTGGTGGATCTAATACTACTTCGTGCCCATTCTCAGAAATTAGGTTATCCGTAATAGGGTTAAAATCAAGATTGCCTGATAAGGCAACAGCCATTACCATTTCAGGTGAAGTTACAAAAGCATGAGTATTAGGATTACCATCTGCTCTTTTAGCAAAATTTCTATTAAATGAGTGTATAATTGAATTCTTCTCAGTATTATCCTCTCCTTCTCTATTCCATTGCCCTATACACGGTCCACAAGCATTAGTAAAAATTTTTGATTCAAGTCTTTCGAACAAATCAATTAAACCATCTCTCTCTGCTGTATATCTTACTTGTTCGGAACCAGGATTTATTCCAAGTTTAGATTTTATTTTAATGTTCTTATCTAAAGCTTGCTTAGCTATTGATGCTGCTCTAGAAAGATCCTCATAGGATGAATTTGTACATGATCCTATAAGCCCCCACTTAATATCAGTAGGCCAACCCTCAGATTTTGCTTTGTTTTTCATTTCATTTACCGGTGTTGCAAGATCTGGAGTAAATGGTCCATTAATATGAGGTGTTAAAGTATTCAAATCAATTTCAATAATTTCATCAAAATATTTTTCAGGATTGTCATAAACTTCTTGATCAGCTCTTAAGTCATCTTTAATATTTGATGCGGCTTTCACTACATCTTCTCTCTCAGTAGACTTCAAATACCTTTCCATTGATTTATCATATGCAAAGATTGATGTTGTCGCTCCAACCTCAGCACCCATATTACAAATTGTACCTTTTCCTGTACATGAAAGTGATTCAGCTCCATCTCCAAAATATTCTAAAATGTACCCTGTACCACCTTTTACAGTTAATATTCCTGCAACTTTTAGAATTACATCCTTGGCAGATGCCCAACCATTAAGCTCACCTGTTAATTTGATACCGATTAATTTTGGAAATTTTAACTCCCATGGCATTCCTGCCATTACATCAACTGCATCTGCTCCACCAACACCTATAGCAACCATTCCAAGTCCTCCAGCATTTACTGTGTGTGAATCTGTTCCAATCATCATACCACCAGGGAAAGCATAATTTTCTAGAATGACTTGATGAATTATTCCTGCACCTGGTTTCCAAAACCCTATTCCATATTTTCTTGATACAGATTCTAAAAAGTTGAATACTTCAGAACTTACCTTATTAGCATTCTTTAAATCTTTCTGCGCACCAGACTGAGCTAAAATTAAGTGATCACAATGAACTGTTGTTGGAACAGCTACTTTATCTTTTCCAGCTTGCATAAACTGAAGGAGAGCCATCTGAGCTGTAGCGTCCTGGCATGTAACACGGTCTGGACCAAAGTCAACATAGTCTTCACCTCTTTTAAAAACTGTTTTTGATGATTCATCCCATAGATGAGAGTATAGGATTTTTTCAGCGTAAGTTAAAGGTCTACCAACAATTTTCCTTGCATTATCAATCTTTGAGGACATTTTTGAATAAACATTCTTTATAACATCAATATCAAAAGCCATAAAATTTTTTTTCAAAAATAATATTTTATTACTTACTCATCTCTATTATTTCCTTAATAATATTGTAATCAGAGTCTAATGATATCTTTTTATTAATCCCTGAAAGATGGATTTGTTGAAAACCTGATTCTTTGAATAAATTAAAATTCATTGTATTGATGCCTCCACCTGGCATAATTGTTATTTTATCTAAGGCTAAAGAATTTAAGTAATTAAGATTTTTTAGACCCTTTTCTGCATCAGTCTTACTCCCTGAGCAAAGTATCCTGTCAAATTTATTTTCTATTAATAATTCTAAAGATTCTCTTTGATCAAATAAATAATCAAAAGCCCTATGAAAGGTTAATTCATAACCATCGGTCGCACTTCTAAATTCACTTAACAAGGTGTTGTTTAATTGATTTTTATTATCTAAAAATCCAATAACAAAGCCACTAATATTATAATTTTTGAATTTTTGAATTGATTCAAACATTCTATCAAACTCTACATTGCTGAAAATAAAATCTCCACCTCTTGGCCTAATTAAAATATTAATTGGAATTTTTGATACTTCTAAAGATTTTTCAAAAAATTCAATATTTGGAGTAACCCCTCCAACAAGGTAATTTTCGCATAACTCTATTCTATTTGCACCAGCATCCTGAGCATTAATTATTGAACTTAAGCTTGTTGTACATATTTCTATTATCATAATTTGAGCAGTATAAATGCAGTGTCTTTAATTTTTATTAGTAAATAATTATATTGATATTTAACATAAGATTTTTTTATTGCTAACTCTATTTAAATATAATTGTTTTTAATAAATTGAATTGTCTATGGAAATTAAAAAGTCTAAAGAAAAATATGATGTAATTATTGTTGGTT
>CBFHHV010000013.1:0-29290 GCA_965655775.1 Candidatus Marisimplicoccus sp. | reverse complement strand
TTTGATAGATTTTGAATACTATTACATTTTCCTCTTATTATCTCAAAAACATCAGGATTCTTTTTATGTGGCATTATGCTAGATCCTGTTGTAATATTTTCAGGAAATGAAATAAATTGAAACTCATCTCCAGAATATAAACATATATCCATTGAAATTTTTGATAATGTAAAGGCAATATTCCCTATAGCATCGAAGGTGTTTTTTTCAATTTTATTTCTACTAATTTGACATGCGAGGGAGTTATACTTTAATGTTTTAAAATTTAAATCTTTTGTTGTAAAATCTCTATCAATATTAAATGATGTTCCATAACCAGCAGCACTACCTAATGTGTTTTGATTTACTATTTCAATTGAGCTATTAAGGCTAATAATATCGTCAATTAATGTTTCAGCATATGCTGAAAACCATAATCCAAAAGAGGAAGGCATTGCGGCTTTCATATGAGTATATCCAGGCATAATAATATCCTTATTTTTATTGGCAAGTTTAATCAATAAGTCAAATAAAGATTTTACTTCTGTTTTTATATTATTTAACTCATCAATAAGGTAGAGCTGGATTGAGACAAGTACTTGATCATTTCTTGATCTTGCAGTGTGAATTTTTTTTCCAATATCACCTAGTCTACTTATAAGTGTATATTCAATTTTTGAGTGCATATCTTCAAATTCCTTCTCAATTTTTAATTCTCCAGATTCGGCCTCAATTAGCATCTCATTAAGAATGTTTATTATTCTATCACATTCAATTTCTGATAAAAGATTGGATTTGTACAACATTTTTGCATGTGAAATAGAAGCTTTTAAATCATATTTAATTAAATGCATATCATTTAATCTATCATGACCAATTGTAAATTCAATTATTTTTTCATTACCTGAGTTATTTTTATCCCATAGTTTCATATTATATTATTTTATTTAAAAGATTTTTATAGACTTCTATCCCCTCTTTAACCTCATCAACATATATATATTCATCTGCACTATGGGATCTTTTTGAATTACCGGGCCCAATTTTTACTGATGGAAAATCAAGTAAGGCCTGGTCTGATAATGTTGGAGATCCATAAGATTCTATTCCTATTGAGTCTGCAGACTTTACAATTTTATGATTAGAACTGATTGATGATGGCCTAAGATTCAAAGATCTAGCCTTTATTTCACATGGACATTTACTAACAAAGAAATCATTGATTTCATTGATATCATAAAGTTCATTAATTCTTACATCAACAACAATATCAACTTCAGAAGGTATTACGTTATGTTGAAATCCAGCATTTATTTGAGTTATTGTTGTTTTAACTGGTCCCAATAATTTTGAAACCCTATCAAATTTTATTTGATTAAACCAGTTAAGTATTTTTGGCAGTTTTTCAATGGCATTATCGATATTTTCGTGAGCTGCATGACTTGGTTTACCTTTTATTTTTGCATCAAATACAATTAGACCTCTTTCAGCAATAGATAGCTTCATTTGTGTTGGCTCTCCAATAATTCCAAAATCAATTTTAGGTATTTTTTTTAGAATACTTTTAATTCCATTTGTTCCTGCAATTTCTTCCTCAGCTGTACAAGCAATAATAAAATTATAGTTCATATTTTGACTTAAATATATGCTTTTAAAAAGGTATAGAAGTGACACAAGAGCACCTCCCGCATCGTTACTTCCTAATCCAAATATCTTTCCATTCTTTTCAGTCGGATAGAATGGATCAATAGTGAATGATTTATTTGGCTGGACTGTATCATGATGAGAATTTAGAAGAATTGTAGGTTTCTTTTTATTAAAATACTTGTTCCCCGCCCATAAATTATTTAAATGTCTTTTATAATCTATTCCATTTTCTTTAAACCAAGACTCTAAAATTTTAACAACATCTTCCTCCTTTTTTGAGAAAGAAGGAGTCTTAATAATTTTCTTTAGAAGTTTAATGGCATCTTTCGATTGATTATCAATCATATTAATTGGTTATTGTTGTTGATTTAATATTTATTTCATCTAGAGATTGTCCTGCAATCTTTACTGATTTCACACCATTATTTAATGCATAAAATGAATTTGTTAATTTGGGAATCATTCCATTGGATATAATATTAAGCTTTAAGTAATTACTAAACTCCTTTTCATTGAGTTGACCAAATGTAGAATTATCATCATTAGGGTTTGATAGAACTCCATTTTTTTCATGACAATAAATTAAATTAACTATATAATACTTTGATAGTGAAATTGCTATTTCAGAGGAAATTGTATCAGCATTAGTATTGAGTAATTGGCCATTTTTATCATGAGTAATTGAACATATAACAGGAGTAAGATTTTCATCTATCAAATTTTTTAAAAAAATAGAATTTATTTTTTTTATATCTCCGACTAAACCATAATCGATTTCCTTCACAGGTCTTTTAACACTCTCAATTAAATTAGCGTCTGCTCCAGATAATCCGATTGAATTACAATTAAATGATTGCAATTTCGTCACCAAAGTTTTATTTAAACTTCCAGCATAAATCATTGTGGCAACTTCAAGATCTTGAATACTTGTTATCCTTCTGCCATTTCTAATTTTGATATCTAAATTTAATTTTTTACACATTTTTGTAACTTGATTACCTCCTCCGTGAATTAATATTTTTTTCGTTTTTATTTTAGCAAAAGATTTTAAAAATCTATGTAAAACATGACTATCATTAATTAATTTTCCACCAATTTTAACAATTAAAATTTTATCCATTTTTTAATAATTTTTTTATGATGTGCTGAGCAGTATATATTCTATTTTCAGATTGGTCAATAATAAGTGATTGTTCACTATCAATAACATTATCAGTTGCAACTAGATTTCTTCTAATGGGAAGGCAATGCATAAATTTTGCATTATTAGTAATAGACATCTTTTTTTCATCAATTATCCAATCATTGTTGTTATTATTTATCTCACCATAATTCTCAAAAGAACTCCAGTTCTTCGCATAAACAAAGTCAACACCTTTAAATGCATCTAACTGGTTATTATTAGTTTTTATTCCTTTCAAAATAGTTGGATCAAGATTAAAACCTTCAGGATTAGTAATTGATATATCAAAGTTCATTTTCTTCATTGCCCTAACAAATGAATTAGGAACAGCATGAGGTAAAGGTTTAATGTGAGGAGCCCATGTCAACAATACTTTTGGTTTATTAACCCTAGAATTTTCTTTAATTGTAACTAAATCAGTGAGTGCTTGAAGAGGGTGGGCAATTGAACTCTCCATATTAAATACTGGAATATTTGAGTATCTAATAAAACTTTTTATAATACGATCTTCCGCATCCTTTTCTTTACTTTTTAATAACGGGAAAGATCTTACACCAATAATATCACAATAATTAGAAATCACCCTAGCAGCATCTTTTATGTGTTCTACCTTTGAGGAATCCATTATTTTACCATCTTCAAATTCTAAAGACCATATATTATTTGAGATATTTATAAAAAAGGTCTCTAATCCAAGATTTCTGGATGCTTTGTATGTACTCATTCTTGTTCTTAGACTAGGATTAAAGAAAATTAAGCCAATAATTTTATCCTCAAAGATCTTTTGATATTTTCCGACATTATTTTTTATATCAAGTATCTCATCAATTGATTGATTAATATCCTTTATATCATTGAGGTTGTAGAAATTTTTCATAGTGATTTATTAAGTGCATTGAAAAAAATATCAAAATGATTTTTTTTAATTGACAATGGAGGTAAAATTCTAATTAAATTTTTATTACTGCTGCTACCAGTAAAAATTTTATGTTCGTAGACTAACTTTGATCTTAATTCTGAGACATCAAAATCAAATTCTATTCCCAACATCAAACCTCTTCCCTTTACCTTTTTTATGGAGTTGAATTTTGAAGCAATATTTTTAAAATAGCTCTCTAACTCTATAGCTTTTTTACAAATGTTATTTTTTTTCAAAAATTCAAGAACACTTAAAGAAGCAACACATGCTAGATGATTACCACCGTATGTAGTCCCGAGTATACCTTTTTGAGGATGGATATTAGGATTTACAAGAATTCCTCCTACTGGAAAACCATTTCCCATTCCTTTTGCGATTGTAATTATATCAGGCTGAATATTAAATTTTTGAAAAGCAAAAAATTGACCGGAACGACAAAATCCTGATTGAACCTCATCTGCAATTATAGATACCTGATATTTTTTTTGATAATAGTCTAGTCCATTAATAAAGTCCTCGTCAGGTTGGTCAAGTCCTCCAACCCCTTGAATTGATTCAAATATTATTGCACTTACGTCTCCCTTATCTAACTCTATTTCTAACTTTTTATTGTCATTAAATTCAATAAAACTAACATTATGTTGTTTGTTCAGCTCAGAGTTAATGTATTTATTATCAGTAACTGCAACGGCAGCTGATGTTCTTCCATGAAAAGAATTTTTAAAAGCAATTATTCTCTTTTTTCCTGTATTAAAAGAAGAAAGCTTTAGAGCATTTTCTACAGCCTCAGCACCAGAGTTACACATGAACAGCTTATAATTATCTAAATCTGCTTGTGAGTTAATCTCTTTCGATAATTCATCCTGTAATGGATTTCTTACAGCATTTGAATAAAATCCTATATTCTTAAGTTGATTAGTTATATTCTTAACATATTTTTTTTCAGAATGACCTATTGAGATTACTGCATGTCCTCCATATAAATCTAAATATTTATTATTAAAATCATCATAAATATATACATCCTTTCCCTTTACAGGAACTACATCAAATTGGTTGTAAACGTCAAATGTTTTCATATTAATAAATTGAACCTTTAAAATTTAGACCTAAGCTTTCCTCATAACCATAAATAATATTCAAGTTTTGTACTGCTTGACCTGATGCCCCTTTAAGAAGATTATCTAAAACAGTAGTTATATGAATTATATTTTCATGGAATTCTATTTTCAAATGGCAATTATTAGTATTAATTACCTCTTTTAGGTTTATATCATTTTTAGATAAAAAAGTAAAAGGATGATTTTCATAGAAGTCTTCATAAATAATCTTGATATCCTCAATCTCATGATCAAATTTCATATAAATCGAAGTGAAAATTCCTCTAGTAAAGTTTCCTCTGTATGGAACAAAATAAATTTTAGAATCGTTACCCAAGATATTTAATGTTTGATATATCTCATTTAAATGTTGGTGATTAAAAGGTTTATAAATGGATAAGTTATTATTTCTCCAGTTGAAGTTATTTGTATCTGAACTCATCTTACCAGCACCAGTACTTCCTGTTATCGCATTAACATGAATATCATTTTTTATTAATTTATTAACCATTAATGGAAGTAAACCAATTTGAATAGCAGTTGCAAAACATCCAGGATTTGCAATTGATTTACTTTGTTTAATCTTTTCTCTATTGAACTCCGGCAAACTATATAGAAAATTTCTTGATTTATATTTGTTATTATTGATTAACCTAAAATCTGAACTAAGATCAATTATAATCGTATCACTTTTAAAATTATAATTATCTAAAAAAAATCTGGACTTTCCATGACCCAGACATAGAAATAGTACATCAATGTCCGTAGTAATTTGATCAGAAAAAATAATATCTGTTTTCCCTAACAAATCTGGATGTATTTCATGAATATTTTTTCCATTTTGAGATGACGAATAAATAAATTTTATTTTAAACTTTGGGTGATTCAGTAATATTCTAATTAACTCACCCCCTGTAAACCCTGAACCTCCTACTATTCCTATTTTTTTCATTACTATTTATTTATTTTTTTAAATATTCTTGAAGAATTTGAAGAAATTTTAATAAATCCTTTAATGTCATCAGAAGACCAGTTTAAATTTTCTTCTCCATAAACTCCTGAATTATCATTCATTAAATCATGTTTAGATTTAATCCCATTTAATTTAAAATTATATGGACTTAATTCCACAAAAACATTTCCAGTAACATATCTTTGACTTTTTTCAAAATATGCTTCAATATCTTCAATTACTGGATCAAAGTATTGCCCTTCATGAATTAACATACCATATAATTTTGAAATAGATTCTTTTTGAAAAATTTGCCATTTCGACATAGTATGCTTTTCCAAAAGTTCATGAGCCTTAATTATAATTCTTGCTGAAGATGCTTCAAAACCTACTCTACCTTTAATTCCAATTATAGTATCACCAACGTGAACATCCCTTCCAATAGCATATTTACTGGATATTTCCTCAAGGTAATCTATCAAATCAATGGGATTAGATCTTTTATTATTAATTGATACTATTTCACCTTTTATAAATTTTATATTTAATACTTTTGTTCTCTTTTCTATTAATTTTTTTGTAAATGCCTTATTTGGAAGAGTTTTAAAAGAGGTTAAAGTCTCATCACCACCGATTGTAGTACCCCATATTCCTTTGTTTATTGAGTACTTAGAGTTATTCCATCTAAACTTTACACCCATTTTTTTTAAGTACGATATTTCCTGTTTCCTTGAAATATTATTGTCTCTTATTGGAGTAATTATATTAATATTTGGATTTAATATTTGAAAAATTGAATCAAATCTTACTTGATCATTTCCTGCACCAGTTGATCCATGAGCAATAGTATTTATATTATTTTTTTTTGAATAATTCATTATTTCAATTGCTTGTATTATTCTTTCAGAACTAACTGAAAGAGGATAAGAATTATTCTTGAGAACATTACCAAAAATTAAAAACTTAATTATTTTATCGTAGAATGGTTTCTTTGCATCAATTGAAATAAATTTTGAAGCACCTAATTCAATCGCTTGTTTTTTTATATTGATTAGTTCTGATTTATTAAAGCCACCAGTATTCACTAATATAGCGTGAACATCAAAGCCATCAATAGATAGTCTCTTTAAACAAAATGAAGTATCGAGACCTCCACTGTAAGCTAAAACTATAGTTTTATTTTTCATAATTATTTTTTATCATATAACATACCTGTACATAGACACATTGAAAACTCAGTTCTTTTGAGAATATCATAGTTTTGACATGTCTTACAGCCTTTCCAAAATTCTGGATCATCAGTTAATTCGCTAAAATGAGCAGGCCTATATCCAAGTTCATAATTTATTTTCATAACTGGCATTCCAGTTGTTATTCCAAAAATCTTTGATTTTGGATACTTTTTCAACGAGAGTTCTAGTACTTTCTTCTTAATCTTTTTTCCAATACCCATATTTCTGTATTTTGGTGATACTATTAATCCAGAATGAGCAACATACTCTCCATGCTCCCATGCTTCAATATAACAGAACCCAGCAAAATTATTTTCATCTAATGCGATGACAGAATTTCCAGATAAAATTTTTTCTTTTATATATGTAGGAGATCTTCTAGCAATTCCTGTCCCCCTAATTTTAGCGGACTCATCTATTAGTTTGCTAATTAATTTACTATATTCTGTATGTTCGGCATTAGCCAGTTTTATTATCAATTTCTGTATTTTATTGGATTAAGTAAGTTAACTTCTTATTGAAGCTATATCAAAAGGGAATTATGCAACCCGACCTCGAAGAGTAAGTCGGTTGAGAAAAATGCGATTATATATTTTCTTCAAAAGCATATTAATTACCATAAAATTGATAAAAAAAATATTAAAATCAAAATTTTAGATTTTTAAATTAGAAATAGTCAATCAATTTTAATAAAAATTTATCTATAAATGAAAGTTGAGATTTGTGACTACCTCCAGAATAGAGAAGAAAACCGATATTTATAATTATATCAATAAATATTACAACAAAAAAAATAATTATATACTTGATATTTTTTCTCATTTTTTTAACAAATAAGTAAGTCAATCTAAAAAATTCTAATTTAAATTTGCTATACTTATAATTACTAATTTATGATTTTTGACTTGTTTGGTACATTATTTTCAATATTACTTTTTGTTGTGGCAATAATAATAGTAAGGAGGTGGGAAAAAGAGAATATACTAGGAAAGAAATTCATTTTACTTTTGAAAATAGTCTACTTTGGTGGTGCTATCTTTGGAGCCTTTTTGCTTATCTACCAAATTATTTTTAAGACTTCATTATAGTTGAGCCAATAACGAGATTTGAACTCGTGACCTCTTCCTTACCAAGGAAACGCTCTACCCCTGAGCTATATCGGCAAAAAAGTTGAGCGGGAGACGAGGGTCGAACTCGCGACATTCAGCTTGGAAGGCTGACGCTCTACCAACTGAGCTACTCCCGCATTAGGATGTGGGGAGAGCAGGATTCGAACCTACGAAGGCGTAGCCAACAGTTTTACAGACTGCTCTCGTTGACCGCTTGAGTATCTCCCCAATTTCAAGATTTCAAAGAGCCGATGGAGGGACTCGAACCCACGACCTGCTGATTACAAATCAGCTGCTCTAGCCAGCTGAGCTACATCGGCTTGTTATAAAAAACTGAGTGCAAAATAAAAGCTTTTTTCCGCTCAAACAAAGTAAAAAGAAATAAATTTTAAAATATTATTTTGCTCTTGGATGTGAGTTTTTAAAGACTTCTTTTATTCTTTCCATACTTGTATGACTATAGACTTGCGTTGCTGATAAACTTGAATGACCTAATAATTCTTTTACTGAATTTATGTCTGCACCTTCATTAATTAAATGAGTCGCAAAGCTATGTCTTAATACATGCGGAGCCTTTTTCACTTTAGGAGAAACTAGCTTAAAATATTCATTAACTGTTCTGTAAACATATTTCTCTGAAAGTTGGCTACCAGACCTTGAAACAAAAAGGTATTCGAGAGTTTTTTTATTAAATTCTTGTGATCTTAAATAAAGATAATCTACTATTGATTTTTTTAATTTTGGTAACATTGGAATAATTCTCTCCTTACTCCTTTTTCCCATAATTCTTATAGTTGAGGAATCCATATTAATATCAGATTCTTTAATATTGATAAGTTCTATTCGCCTAACTCCTGTAAAATAAAAGAATGTAATAATAGTTTTTTGAAGGACTCCTCTAAAATTATTTTTAAATGAATCACTATCTAATAAGGAATTTATTTCTTCCTTAGAAAAAGGAACCTGAATTTTTTTTGACTGTTTAAGTGGACTATGAGCTAAAAGTGGTGAAGAACCTATTGTATCAGTCTTAACTAAGAATTTGTAAAAAGATTTTAGACTAGAAACTTTTCTATTTATTGATCTATTTGATAAATTTTTGTTCACTAACTCGACTATCCATAATCTTATACCCTTATATTCAGCATGTTCAATAGGATATTTATCAAAGTTTTCATTAATAAAATTATTAAATTCTATTAAATCTTTTTTATACGCAGTCAATGTATTTGAAGAATAGTTTTTTTCTATTTGTAGATAATCAATAAACTTTTCAATTAACATCTCACATCTAAGTTACAATGTTATCGAAAAAAAAGTGAAGGATATTAAAGATTTTCTTGATCCTTAAGTCTCTGAATGTATTGAGCTTTTTTGATCTTAGTTCTGTGAACAATTGATGGCTTAACAAACTGTTTTCTATCTCTAAGAGACCTCATGACACCTGTTTTATCGAACTTACGCTTAAATCTCTTTAAAGCTTTGTCTATATTCTCGCCGTCCTTAATTGGTATAATTAACATCTAAAATTTATTTTTCGAACGCAAATATAAATAATTGTATTTAATAAGTTTATTAATTTCTGCTTTTAATTACATTAACATACTTAGAAAGTTCTTCCTTAACTTTAGGGAACAGAATAAATAACCCAATCATATTTGGAAAAACAAGAGCTAAAATCATAGCGTCTGAAAATGCCCATACTGATGACATATCACCTGCTGCTCCTATAACAATAAATACTAAAAAGAGTAACTTATAAGTAAGATCTGATATTTTACCCTTTCCGAAGACATACATCCAAGATTGAAGACCGTAGTATGACCATGAAATCATTGTTGATAGAGCGAATAATACAACTGCTATTGCAAGAAAAGGTCCTGAAAAAGAAATATATTCTGCAAATGCTGCCGATGTAAGACCTGCACCCTCAAGTTGTTGACCATTTACCATTACAGCGGAAGAACCTTCAACTAAATTACCATAAGTGAATAATGTATTATCTCCGTTAAAAATTATAATAACAAGAGCAGTCATAGTACATATTACAACAGTATCAATGAATGGTTCTAATAAAGCAACTAAACCTTCAGAAGCTGGATAACTTGTTATAACAGCAGAGTGAGCAATTGAAGCTGAACCTGCTCCTGCCTCATTTGAAAAGGCACCTCTTCTAAATCCTTGGATTAGAACTCCAATGAAACCACCCACTACAGCAGTTGGAGCAAATGCTCCATTTATTATCATTGCAAATGCATCATCTACAAAAGATAAATTTGAAAAAATAATGTAAAGACATGCAAGGACATACATTCCTGCCATAAATGGAACTATTTTTTCAGTTACTGATGCAATTCTTTTTATACCCCCAATTATTATAATTCCCACTACAACCATCATTATAATACCTACAATAGTTCTAGCTGAACCACCTGTTAAACCGAATAGGTCAACCATCTGAAGCGCAGCTTGATTAGACTGAGCTGCATTTCCACCTCCAAATGAAGCACCTATACATAAAACTGCAAAAATTACTGCTAAAACTTTACCAAACTTTTCAAAACCTCTCTCCTTTAATCCCTTTGAGAGGTAATACATAGGCCCCCCATAGACTGTTCCATCCTCTCCAACATCTCTATATTTAACCCCAAGTGTACATTCAACAAATTTTGATGACATACCAAGAAGTCCACATAAAATCATCCAGAAGGTAGCACCAGGACCACCTATAGCAATAGCCATTGCAACACCAGCAATATTACCATTACCCACAGTACCAGATACTGCTGTTGCTAGAGCTTGAAAGTGACTGACTTCTCCACTCCCTTTCCTTTTTTCATCTAGTCCATCATATCTTCCCATAACTGTTCTTAAGGAAAGTCCAAATCCACGAATATTAATAAATCCAAAGTAGAGAGTAAAGAATGCAGCACCACCAACCAATAGGAAAATTATTGTTGGTATACCTGTTCCAAAAAATTCATGAAGGATTAATCCCTCCCAGAAATTAGATATGGGTTGAAATGCTTCATTAATTCTCTCATCTATTCCTAATTTTTCTTGTAAAGCCATAGTTTGTAAATCAAAACCTTTAAGTGTCAAATATAAAATAAATCCCAGGAGATGAGTAATAATTGAGAAATAAAAATAAAACGTTTGATTAATTTATATTTTTGGACCAGTCCATTCAGAAATTCCACCTAATAAATTATAAAGATTTTCAAATCCAAAAGACTTCATGATTTGACATGCCTGAACACTTCTTACTCCAGAGTGACAATAAACATAATAATTTTTAGTTTTATCTAGCTGTTGAATACCATCCATAAATAATTGAGGATCCCTTATATTTAAAAGTTTAGAATTAGGGATATGTGACTCTTCAAATTCATCATCTGTTCTAACATCCAATAAGCATGAATTTTTATCTTTTTCCAATATTTCAATTAGTTCATCCGAAGTAAGATTAATCATGTTGTTTTTTTTGGCAAAATAAGAAAATCAAATAGTATTTTAAGAAAAACTTGAGGTATACTTTTTTTAGTTTAATTCTAATTATGTATTTTGGGCTTAAATATAATTATCTATGAAATATTTTCAAAAATCTGATATCTTTTTAATTGGTGCTGCATTTATCTCTTTTGTCTTATCAGTTTCTTTATGGTTCTATGGTTATAAAGATGAGGGACTATTTGTTGGATTATGGGTTCCTTCAATTCTTTCATTTGGTTGTTATTTTAAACAAATGTTAAACAAGTAAAATGGGAGATACATTTATTTTTATAATGGGTTTAGTTTGTACTGGAGCAGTTGTTGCAGCAACTTTTCTATCTATAAATGAACTCAAAGATGTTAATGAGCCTCAACTCGAAACAATGGATATGGCTGAGGGAACAAAAAAACATCTAAAACTTATATCAACAGCAATCTTTATAATAATAGGTTTTGTTTCTGTTGGTTTATTTTGTTTTTATTTTATATTTGCCTAATGAAAATTTTAAATACATACTGGTGGTGGAATTACGAAATTTAATTAATCGTGAATAAAACTGTTATGTAATAGCTTGTCTCACGACAGGCTTTTTTTTTGCTATGAAAACAATAAAAATAAATACATATTCAAAAAAAATTATAGCTGACACTATAACTCCTGTTGAAGTTTACCTCAAGATTAGAGATAAATTTCCAAACAGCATACTCCTGGAAAGTAGTGATTATATGCAAGCTGGTAATAATTATTCATTTATATGTTTTAATCAAACTGGAATGTTTGAGGTTAAAAATCATGTTTTAAATCAAAAACTACCTGGATGTAAAGTTGATTCTATGAAAATGGATAATGATAAAAGTATTACATATTACTTAAACAACTACTTAAATAGTTTTGATGCTGAGAAGACTAATTCAAAGTTTATTACTAATGGATTGTTTGGTTACATGTCACATGAATCAGTAAAATATCAAGAGGATATCAATTTTAGCTCTAAAAAAAGTGATTTAGAGATTCCCGATATTTATTATGGATTTTACAAAAATATAATTGCAATTAGTCTATTTAATCATGAAGCACATATTTTTTGTAATTCTCATGATGACTCAAATAATTTAAAAGAAGTTGGTGATATAATTAATTCCAAGAGTTATTCAACATTTAATTACAAAAACATAGGTAAAAAAACATCTAATATTAGTGATGAAGAATTTTTAGAATATGTAGCAAAAGCAAAAGAACATTGCAAAAGAGGTGATGTCTTTCAGCTTGTTTTATCAAGGAGGTTTAATCAAAAATTTGAAGGTGATGAGTTCAACGTATACAGATCTTTAAGATCTATTAACCCCTCACCCTATTTATTTTTCTTTGATTATGGAAATTTTAAGATTTTTGGTAGCTCCCCTGAAGCTCAGATAATAATTAATAGTGGAAAAGCAGAGATTCATCCAATTGCTGGAACATTTAAAAGAACTGGTGATGACGAAAGAGATGAAGAAAAAGCAAAGGAATTGTCTATGGACCCAAAAGAAAACTCTGAGCATATTATGTTAGTAGATCTCGCAAGAAATGATTTAAGTAGAAATGGAAGCAATGTAAAAGTTGAAAAAAACAGAGAGATTCAATTTTTCTCTCATGTAATTCATTTAGTTTCTAAGGTTACTGCCAATTTAAAGGATACATCCAAAATTTTTCAAGTTGTAATGGATACATTTCCAGCGGGAACACTTTCAGGAGCTCCAAAGCATAGAGCCCTCACGTTAATTGAAAAGTATGAAAAAGTAAATAGAAATTTTTATGGTGGAGCCATTGGATATATGGACTTCAATGGGAATTTTAACCATGCAATTATCATTAGATCTTTTTTTAGTAAAAATAATGAACTAAGTTATCAAGCAGGAGCCGGTATAGTCATCAAATCCAAACCTCAAGATGAACTTCAAGAAGTGTATAATAAATTAGGAGCATTAGATTATGCTCTAAAAAATGCTGAAGACATAAAATGAAAAAAATATTTTTAATAGATAATTATGACTCATTTACTTATAATCTATCTCACTATTTAGAGGAGCTGGGCTGTAGAGTAGTTACAAAGAGAAATGATATGTTCGATATAAATGAAATAAAAGAGTATGATGGAATATTGATTTCTCCAGGTCCAGGTATTCCTGATGAAGCTGGAATGACCAAGGAAGTAATTAAAAAGTATTTTAAAGAGAAAAATATATTAGGAGTTTGCTTGGGTCAGCAGGCTATAGCTGAAGTTTTTGGTGGAAAGATTGAAAATATGGAAGAAGTTTATCATGGTGTTGCTACTAAAATTAATTGCAAAAAAAATGATGAAATTTTTGATAATATTCCAGAATCTATTGAAGTAGGAAGGTACCATTCTTGGATTGTTAAAAAACCTTTACCAGAAAAACTTGTAATAACGTCTGAGGATGAAAACAATCAAGTTATGTCATTGAAGCATACTGACTATCCTGTTCGTGGTGTACAGTTTCATCCAGAGTCAATTTTGACTCCACATGGAAAAACAATAATAAAAAATTGGATAAAAACACTATGAAAGAAATTCTAAATAGATTGATTAAATATAAAACCCTAAATGAGGTTGAATCAAAAGATATCCTAATTAAGATTTCCAATGGTGAGCTTAATAATAGCCAAATATCATCTTTTCTAACAGTTTATATGATGAGAAATATAACTCTTCAAGAACTTAAGGGTTTTAAAGATGCCTTAATTGAACTTTGTATAAAAGTTGATTTAAAAGAATTTGATACAATTGATTTATGCGGAACTGGAGGAGATGGAAAGGATACTTTTAATATTTCAACCTTGGCTTCTTTTGTAACTGCTGGGTCAGGATGTAAAGTTGCAAAACATGGAAATTATGGTGTTTCCTCAGGATGTGGTTCAAGTAATGTATTGGAATCGTTAGGTGTAAAGTTTACTAATGATTATGATATTTTAAAAAAAGCAATCGATAAATCTGGAATATGTTTTCTTCATGCACCCTTGTTTCATCCAGCAATGAAAAATGTTGCACCAATCAGAAAAGAGCTTGGTATGAAGACTTTTTTCAATATGCTAGGTCCACTTGTTAACCCTTCAATGCCTAAGAAACAAATTGTTGGTGTTTTTAATCTTGAACTAGCAAGAATATATAATTACCTACTTCAAAAAACTAATAAAAAATATAGCATAATATACTCATTGGATGGATATGATGAAATATCATTAACAAACGATACAAAAATATATTCTAATAACTCTGAAAAAAATTATTCATCAAAGGAATTTGGACTAGAGAATATAAAACCAGATGAAATCAAAGGTGGAGTTGACATCCCCTCATCCTCTAAAATATTCATGAATGTTCTAAATGGTACTGGGACGGAAAGCCAAAATAATGTTGTATGCGCTAATGCAGGTGTTGCTATTTCAACTTCAAAAGGTATTAGTATTTCAGAAGGGTTTGAAGCTGCAAAAGAATCATTAAAATCTAGTAAAGCATTGAGTTCCTTCAATAAATTAAAAGAAATAATGAAATGAAAATTTTAGATAAAATTGTCGAAGATAAAAAAATAGAGCTAAAGGATTTATCCTCCAAAATTCCAGTAACATTACTCGAAAAAAGAAGTTTATTCTCAAGACAATGTATTTCATTAAAAAATTCAATATTAAATAGTCCCAGTGGGATAATATGCGAGTTTAAAAGAAAATCTCCATCCAATAATAATATTAACTATGAAACGAATATCATCGATGTTGTTGAAGGATACCAAAATGCCGGAGCTGTTGGAGTATCGATTTTAACAAACAAAAAATATTTTGATGGTGACATTAATGACATAATTGAAACAAGAGATATTTCTGATATACCAATTCTTAGAAAAGAATTTATTGTGAGTGAATATCAAGTAATTGAAGCTAAATCTATTGGATCTGATGCAATATTACTTATTGCATCAATTCTTGAATCAGAAGAAATATCAAAATTAAGTTCATTAGCAAAAAGTTTAGGTCTTGAGGTATTAGTTGAGATTCATTCTTTTGATGAATTAAAAAAAATATCCAGTAATGATATTGACGTAATTGGAGTTAATAACAGAAATCTTGACACTTTAGAAGTTGACATAAGTAATAGTGAAAAGCTCTTTGATAAAATTCCTGATCAATTTGTAAAGATATCTGAAAGTGGCATTAGCAAAGTTGAATCAATATTAAGACTGAGAGAAATAGGCTATCAGGGATTTTTAATAGGTGAAAATTTTATGAAAACTAGCGATCCTATGATTTCAGCTTATAATTTTATAAAAAAGGTTGAAAATGAAATTTAAAGTTTGCGGATTATTTAACGAGGAAAATATTAATAAAGTTGCGAAGTTAAATCCAGATTATGTTGGTCATATCTTTTGGGAGAAATCTGTCAGATATTTAAATATTATAAGTCCTAATCTAAAAAAAGAAATTAAAAAAACTGGTGTTTTTTTTAACTCTAAAATAGATAATGTGTTTAATAGAATCAATGAACATAATTTAGCATGTGTACAATTGCACGGTGAAGAGTCTCCTCAGTATTGTAGAAATATTATGGATAGTGGAACTAAAGTGATTAAATCTTTCAGGATAGATGATGATTTTGATTTTTCTATTTTAAAAAATTATGAAAACAATTGTGATTTATTTTTATTTGATTCAAAATCAGAACTTCCTGGTGGAACTGGGAAATCGTTCAATTGGGAAAATTTAAAAAAATATAAATTAAAAAAAGAATTTTTTATAAGTGGTGGAATAGGACTTCATTCAATTGAATCACTAATTGAACTTTTTAAAATAGATCTTCCTATATATGGTGTCGATGTTAATAGTAAATTTGAGGATGAAAAATATTTAAAGAAAATTGATGAATTAAAAACTTTTATAGAAACAATAAAAAATGAAATATACAGTAGATAAAAAAGGGTTTTATGGAAACTTCGGAGGTGCTTTTGTACCTGAAATGCTATTTCCAAATCTAGACGAACTAGAAAAAAATTATAATAAGATTATTAATGATTCTAATTTCCAAAAAGATTATAATAATCTTTTAAAGGATTATGTAGGAAGGCCTACACCACTTTATTTTGCTGAAAGAATGTCAGAGAAATATAAATGTAAAATTTACTTTAAAAGAGAAGATCTGTGTCATACCGGAGCACACAAAATAAATAACACGGTAGGTCAAATTTTATTGGCTAAAATATTAGGAAAAAAAAGAATAATTGCTGAAACAGGTGCTGGTCAACACGGAGTAGCAACTGCAACAGTATGTGCATTAGCAGGAATCGAGTGTGTAATATATATGGGTGCAGTTGACATCAAAAGAC
Source organism: Candidatus Marisimplicoccus sp. (assembly GCA_965655775.1). GTDB lineage: Bacteria > Bacteroidota > Bacteroidia > Flavobacteriales > Flavobacteriaceae > Marisimplicoccus. The sequence goes on along the minus strand of CBFHHV010000013.1, from coordinate 12,304 downwards.
AAGCTCCAAATGTAGCGAGAATGAAAATGTTAGGGGCATCAATAGTTGCTGCTGAATCAGGGAGTAAAACTCTAAAAGACGCTACTAATGAAGCGATTAGAGATTGGATTAATAATCCTGTGACTACACATTACATAATTGGATCAGTAGTAGGTCCTCATCCTTATCCTGATATGGTTGCAAAGTTTCAAGCTGTAGTTTCTGAGGAGATAAAGTCTCAGTTGCATGATAAAGAAGGGACTGAATACCCTAACTATTTAATAGCAAATATTGGAGGTGGTAGCAATGCTGCAGGCTTATATTATCATTATTTAGAAGATGAAAACGTAAAAATTATTTCAGTTGAGGCTGCTGGAGAAGGTATTGAATCTGGTAAAAGCGCTGCAACATCAGTTCTTGGAAAAACGGGTATTATTCACGGAAGTAAAACACTATTAATGCAGACTAAAGATGGGCAAATAGTTGAACCATATTCTATTTCAGCTGGTCTTGATTATCCAGGAGTAGGTCCACTTCATGCTCATTTACTTGAAAGCAAAAGAGCAGAATTTATGTCAATAACTGATAGTGATGCTATGCTTGCAGGACTTGAGGTCTCAAAACTTGAGGGAATTATACCTGCAATAGAAACTGCGCATGCTTTCGCTGCATTTAAATATCTAGATTTTAAAGCTGATGATATTATAGTTGTTAACTTCTCGGGTAGAGGGGATAAGGATTTGAATACATACATTGATTATTTTAATTTATAATGAATAGAATAGACAAGAAACTGGAAGAAGAGGGAAAGTTATTGTCCATATATTTCACAGCTGGTTACCCTAATTTAAATGATACGAAAGATATTATTATTAGGTTGCAGGAATCAGGTGTAGATATGATTGAAATCGGTCTACCATTTAGTGATCCTCTTGCTGATGGACCAACAATTCAAGATAGCTCTACTATTGCAATTAAAAACGGAATGAATACTAACATATTGTTTGATCAATTAAAAGGAATAAGAGATGAAGTCTCCATTCCATTAATTATTATGGGGTACTTTAATCCTATGCTTCAATATGGTGTTGAGGCCTTTTGTAAAAAATGTAATGAAATTGGAATTGATGGATTAATAATACCTGACTTACCAATTGATTATTATGAAGAAAATTATAAAGCATTGTTTGAAGAAAATAAGCTTTATAATATGTTTTTAATAGCTCCCCAGACATCAGATAAAAGAATTAGAAAGATTGACTCAATATCCAATGGGTTTATTTATATGGTAAGTTCATCAAGTATCACAGGATCAAAGGATTCTTTCAGCTCAGAACAAATTAATTATTTTGAAAGAATCGAGAAAATGAACCTAGATACACCGAGAATTATTGGTTTTGGTGTTGGAAATAAAGAAACATTCGATGCCGCAGTTGGCTATTCAAAAGGTGCAATAATTGGATCAGCATTTATAAAAAATCTTCATGAAAGTGGTGTAAGTTCTATAGATTCATTTATTAAATCAATAAGATAAAAATGAACAAAAACAAATCCATAGATTTTGTTCAGATAAAAAATATTTTTGAATCTATATCAAATGAATATGATTTCATGAATGATTTAATGACTTTGAGAAACCATTCGAAATGGAAAAAAGAAATAGCTGAAATTGCAATAGCTTCATCTCCTAAAAGAATCCTTGATATTGCTACTGGCACTGGGGATATTGCGATAAACCTAAGCAAAATTAAAGGCTCAAAGATAGAGGGGGTTGATATATCTGGCAATATGCTTAAAATAGCGCGTAAAAAAATTGGCAAATTAAAAATTGATAATATAGTTCTTAAAACATGTGAAGCTGAGAATTTAGTTTTCGAAGATAATCACTTTGATATTGTATCAATCGGGTATGGAGTTAGGAACTTTAGCAATTTAGGAAAAGGTTTAAGTGAAAGTTTTAGAGTTTTAAAGAAAGATGGAAAGTTAATAATACTTGAAACTTCAATCCCAGAAAACCTGATAGTTAAGTTCATGTATACTATAATAACCAGTATATACATTCCAATCATTGCTTTTATTTTTTCAGGAAAAACAAAAGCATACCTTTATCTATTAGATTCAACAAAAAAATTTCCTCCAAAAAATAAATTCATAAAGATGCTTTACAGAACAGGTTTTGAAAAAGTTGAAACTAGAAAAAAACTTTATGGCGCCTCAACAATTTATATAGCTTCAAAATAAATTTGAATTTTAAATCTAAAGAAAGTTTTTTCCCAATTAAAGATTTACCACAACCACTTACACCAAATAAAATTATGACTTTACCCATATCGGTCATATCTGATAAAACTTGAATTCAGAAAAACTTGAATTTATTTGATTATCAAAGTCATATGCTAGAAAGAAACCTCCTCCTCCTGAACCACAAAGTTTCATGTAATATGAATCATTTTTTATCCCTTCTTTCCATTTATGTTTTATTTTTTCAGGGATCATTTCCTGAAAATTATTAAATGTTTCTTTCGATAGTTCTTTAACTGAGTTTCTAAACAATTCAGAAGTGTTTATTATGTGCTCAATACATTGATTATTATTATTAATAAACTTACTATTAAAGAAAAATCTAAATTCACTATCACTCATTTTATCTTCAAATGTCTTAATCATTTTTTTTGTTGATGATACTATTTGACTGTCTATTATATAGACTTTAAAATCTTTAAAAGCTATTTTGTCAATGGGTTTTATTTTTTGATTTGAATATATCATTGGTTTATTAAAGTATGATACAGCAGGATCAAACCCAGAGGAATTCCCATGAAATTTTGATTCAACTAATGACATAATTTTTTTTAATTCTGAATTAGAAAATGATTTTATATCAACTTTGGAATATCTTGATATAACTGAAGAGACTAGAGCTCCACTACTTCCAAGCCCACTTCCTATTGGAATATTGCTATCAAAATATAGACCTGAATCAATTTCCTCTTTTAAATTATCTGAGTTAATTATATCATTTAGATACTCTTCTTGAGTAATATACTCATATAGAGATTCTAAATTTCTATTTGATATTTTTTGATCTTCTGATAGAAGATCTGATTTAGAAAGAAATCCATTAAATTTTTTATAAGGAATAGATAAGGCATCTGAATCATGCATAATACCATACTCGCCAAATAATAAGATTTTTGAGTTAAAAGAGATACTATCCATTATATCATTTTTGCTGAACCACTGCCAAGACTATCATATATACATATCTTAGATTTACAGAATTTTAATAATTCATCTTCAATAAAGTTTTTTACTTCACTCTTAATATTATTTGGATAAAGCAGATGAACATTTGAGCCAGCATCAAGTGTAAAACAGACAGGATTTTTAGTTTCTCTTCTGTATTCTAGGATTCTTTGAATAACTTCTAAGGTATTTGGCTTTATTAAAATAAAATATGGACTTGATGATAGCATTAAAGAGTGAATCATTAAAGCTTCTGATTCTGTTATATTTATAAACTCATCTAAATGTCCAGATTTAAAGACATCTTTAAGTCTAGTAATATTTTTTTTTGCCTCATTGAACCTTATTTTCGAAAATGGATTTTCATTCATTAACTTATGTCCAATAGAGCTTGATATTTTCTTAACTCCTGGATCAATAACAAGAATTGTATTTTGATATTCTTGGAATATCGGGTCAATATCTTCAGAGATATTAATTGCAAATAAATTGGAACTTCCAGGATAAGACTTTGATTCACCCCAAATAGTTACTGGCCCCTCTATACTTCTAGAGGCACTTCCTGACCCAAGCCTTGCTATAAATGATTTCTTTTTTAAATAGTATGTATCATCTTGTTGATTGGAATTTAACTTTTCAATATCAACTAGACATGATGCTAATGCAGACATTGATGATGCAGATGAAGCAATTCCACTACTATGAGGAAAATTATTTTCTGATTTTATATTAATATCATGATTTTTTAAAAAGCTAAAATATTTTTCAATGTCACTAATGAATAATTTAATTTTTTGACCAAACTCGTGATCTTTAATACCACCAAATTCAAAAACAATAGAATTGGCTTTATTTTTTTTAGGTTTAAATTCTACAGAAGTTGTAGTAAAAGACTTAGACAGAGTAAAACTAATTGATGGATTCTGAGGTATTTGATTATCTTTTTTTCCCCAATATTTAACTAATGCAATATTACTTGGTGAATTCCATTTTACAATTCCTTCAGACAAGAAATTATCAATATTGACAAAATCCTTTTCAATCATTTAAATATTGTTAAAAATCATTTAAATATAGTAAAGTTAAACTCTAAGATAAATTTTATTTGTTTAATTTGAATTGAAATTAATTTCTTAGATAAATTGAAAAAATCTGCATTTAAGTTCACTAACTACAAAGAACCTAATCTTTCTCCTTTCGAGAAACTATTTAATATTTTTAAGGAACTTATTATTCATACCTCTGGAGACTTTGACGAGGCAATTGATTGGCTAAGAGAGTTAGATAAAGAATATCAACTAACAGATGAGAATTATACCATTGATGACTTTATTAATGATCTTTTAAATAAAGGATATATTACTAAACAAATACAAAGTGGAGAAGAGAAAACTAAAATTAGCTCCAAGACAGAAAGGCTTCTAAGAAAACATGTCCTGAAGCATCTATTTGGTAAGCTGAAAAAGACAAAAAAAGGAAATCATAGGACAAAGTTTTCTTCATCAGGATCTGATGATAATCTTGATATAAAAGGTTTTGAATATGGAGATCCTCTTGACAGAATATTATTGACTGAGAGTTTAAGAAATGCTATAATCTCATCTGGCGAAGACGATTTAACACTTAAGAAAGAAGATATTGTAGTTTGGGACTCAAACCACAACTCTCAGATGAGTACTGTGCTAATGATTGATATTAGTCACAGTATGATTCTATATGGCGAGGATAGAATTACTCCAGCAAAAAAAGTTGCTATGGCTTTAGTTGAATACATAAAAACTAAATTTCCAAAAGACACTATTGATATCTTATCTTTTGGAGATGAAGCAAAACCAATTAGTATCAAAGACCTACCCTATTTAAAAGTCGGACCATATCATACAAATACTGTTGCAGGGCTTGACCTAGCATTTGATATTTTAAGAAGAAAGAAGAATAACAATAAACAAATCTTTATGATAACTGATGGCAAGCCCAGCTGTATGTTTACAAAAGATGGGTTTTATAAAAATAGTGCTGGTCTAGACAATTTCATTCTCGATCATTGTTACAATAGGGCTAGAATTGCCAAAAAAAACAATATACCTATTACAACATTTATGATTGCCAGTGATCCCTACTTGCAAACATTTGTAAAAAAATTCTCAGAAGTAAATAATGGGAAGGCTTTTTATACTGGTCTAGACGGTTTAAGTGAAATGGTATTTGAAGATTATGATAAAAACAGAAGACAAAAATTAAGATAATGAATAAACCTAAAATCAAAACACTTGGTGAATTAAAATCATCAGACTACACTTATAAATCCTTGAATCAGGAGATTACTGATAATTTAAGGCATAACCTTTCAAAGGGTGTTAATGTATTTTCTGATCTAATTGGATATGAAGAGACTGTAATTCCAAGTGTGGAAAGAGCATTCCTTTCAAATCATAGTATTAACCTTCTTGGTCTAAGAGGTCAGGCTAAAACTAAACTAGCAAGAACTTGTATAAATCTTTTAGATGAATGGATTCCAATAATTAAAGGGTCCGAAACTAATGATGATCCACTCAAACCAATTTTTAAAAGCTCGATAGAAAAGATTAAATCTGTTGGAGACAAAACAGAAATAGATTGGCTTCATAGAGATGAAAGATTTTATGAGAAACTTGCAACTCCAGATGTAACAGTATCTGATTTAATTGGTGATATTGATCCAATAAAAGCAACAAATCTTAAATTATCCTACTCCAACGAAGAAGTTATTCACTTTGGATTAATACCCAGAGCTCACAGATGTATTTTTGTACTTAATGAATTACCTGACTTACAACCAAGAATTCAAGTTTCACTTTTTTCAATTCTAGAGGAAAAAGAAATTCAAATTCGGGGTTTTAAAGTCAGACTCCCTCTAGATATTCAATTTATTTTTACTTCAAATCCAGAAGACTATACCAATAGAGGTACAATTGTAACGCCCTTAAAGGACAGAGTGGGTTCTCAAATATTGACTCATTATCCAGAATCAGTAGAGGTTGCAAAAAAAATTACTAAACAAGAATCAAAAATTAATTCTGTTTTAGGTTCAAAAATTCATATTCCAGAAGTTGCAAGAGATATAATTGAACAAATATCTTTTGAAGCAAGGGAAAGTGATCTTGTTGACAGAAAAAGTGGAGTAAGTGCAAGAATGAGCATAACTATTTTGCAAAACCTAGTTTCATCTGCTGAAAGACGAATAATAATCAATAATGAAGAAAAAACATCAATTAGGATGTCTGATTTTAGCTCAGTTATTTCTTCAATAAATGGAAAAGTAGAGTTAGTCTATGAGGGAGAAGAAGAGGGCGCAGAGCAAGTGTCTTATAATTTAATTTCATTAGCTGTAAAATCAATATTTAATAAATACTTTCCAAGAATTGAAAAATTAACTAAACCTGATGAGATTACTCCATATGACTCAATTTTAAAATGGTTCTCTAGCAAGCAACTTGTAATTAATGATAACCTAAAAAATAAAGATTATGATAATTTACTTAATCAAGTTGAAGATGCAAAGAAGTTAATTGAAGAGTTTATACCCGAATTGAATAAAGATGATGAGTTATTCTTTATAGAATTTATTTTGTGGGGTCTTGAGAGTTATAATAAGTTATCAATATTAAGAACTAATAACGGGATAGAATTTAAAGATCCATTTAATAATTTTATAAATAAAATTTAATCTATCTTACTAATCTGTGATTTTTTTGCTACTTTTTTAGAACCATCAAAACCTTGAATCCCACTTACTGTTGTGTACTTTAGTGTATTTTTTTTACCTGGATTTAATTTTGAATATGCACTATGACACATTACTGCTGCCTCATGAAATCCACTTAATATTAACTTAAGCTTTCCAGGATATGTATTAACATCTCCAATAGCATAAATACCTTCTATATTTGTTTGATAGTCAAGACTATTGTTAACTTTTATAGCATTATTTTCAATGTTTAAGCCCCAGTCTTTTATAGGTCCTAGTTTAGGAATTAATCCAAACAATGGTATGAAATAGTCAGTGACAATTTGATTTTCCTTTCCGTCCACTTCTACAATAATAGACTCGAGCTTATTTTTTCCATTAAGTTTTGATACCTGAGCAGGAGTAATTACATCAATTTTTCCAAGATCTTTTAGTTTTTGAACAGATGCTACAGAGTCATTAGCACCTCTAAATTCATTCCTTCTATGAATGAGTATAACTTTTTTTGCAATTTTTGAAAGATGAATAGTCCAATCCAAAGCAGAATCTCCTCCTCCTGCAATAACAACTATTTTGTCATTGAACTCACTTGGATCTTTAATCATATACATGATACCCTTATCCTCGAAGTCAGTTATATTTGAAATATTTGGTTTTCGTGGAGTGAAAGTTCCAAGGCCACCAGCTATTGAAATTATTTTAGCTTGAATTTCAGTCCCTTTATCAGTAGTAACTTTAAAAGATCCATCATCATATTTATCAAGTTTTAAAGCAGTTTCCCCAAGTGTATATGATGGGTCAAAAGGCTTAATTTGTTCTAGAAGGTTTTTTATTAAGTCTCCAGCTATAATCTCTGGGTAAGCTGGAATATCATAAATAGGTTTTTTTGGGTATAATTCGATACACTGACCGCCTGGCTGAGCAAGAGAGTCTAGTATATGACATTTCATTTTTAAAAGACCTGCTTCAAAGACAGTAAAAAGGCCAGTAGGACCTCCTCCAATTATCAAAATATCTGTTTTTATCATTTTGAAAGAGGCAGTACAGATTTAACTTCTTTAATTTCTGGAGCGTATTTCTTGATAGTAGTTTCTACTCCATTTTTAAGAGTCATCTGGTTGACTTTACAGTCTGCACAAGCACCGTGTAGTTTAACTTTTACAGTTGAATTTTTTACAGACTCAAGAGAGATATCACCACCATCTTCAATAAGAAATGGTCTAATCTCTTCGAGCGCATCTAATATTTTATTTTCTAATTTACTCATTGCTTTTTAATTGCAGAACACCCTACTAAGTTAGTAATTTCAACAATCTTTGTGGGTGGTAATTCTTTATTTCTTATTAATAATTGTTCAACCACATTTTTTGAAATATCATCAAAAATGATTGAAACATCACTAGATTCTTGAATTGAGCCAGGCCTTCCAAAGTCAGAAGCTTCTCTCAAACTCTTAAATATTGGTATTTCTCCTAAAAAATTGATATTCAAATCTTTTGATAAATACTTTACTCCAGCTTCGCCAAATATGTAGTGTTTAGTCTCAGAATCGTCAGTTTTAAAATATGCCATGTTTTCAATTAGACCTAGGATTGGAACAGAAATGCTCTCTTGTTGAAACATTTTAATACCTCTCCTGGCATCAGCAAGTGCTACATTTTGAGGTGTGCTTACAATAATTGATCCTGTAATTGGCAAAGATTGAACTAAACTTAGATGAATATCACCAGTGCCTGGAGGTAAATCTAAAAATAGAAAGTCTAATTCACCCCAATGAGTATCAAAAATCATTTGATTAAGAGCTTTTGATGCCATTGGTCCTCTCCATACGACAGCTTGATCAAGTTTTGTAAAGAAGCCGATGGACATAATTTTCACGTTGTAACTCTCAATTGGTTCAATCTTTGATTGTTCATTTATTTTAATTGATTTTGGAATATAGCCCTCAACATCCATCATTGTGGGAACAGATGGTCCATAAATATCTGCATCTAGAATTCCTACTTTACATCCTTTTTTGGCTAGTGCAGCAGCCAAATTAATTGTTACAGTTGATTTACCAACTCCTCCTTTAGCAGATGATATTGCTATAATCGAATCAACTCCTTTTATTTTTTTTGACTGTGAGGATATTTTTGGACGCTCTGGAGAATCAATTTCATTTCCTTCTTCTTTATCAACTTTAGGTGATTCAACTTTGGTATTTATATTAATTTTTGCTTTTTCATATATATCATCATGAATAATTTTCATGATATCTACTTCAAGCTTTTTTCTTGCTTGCAAAGCAGGATTTGATACAACTATATCAATGTCTACTTGGTCTCCAAATACCTGAACATTTTTAAGAATCCCAGAAGAAACTATGTCATCAGAAGAACCGGACATATTAACTTTTTCAAGTGTTTTTGTTATATTTTGCTTTGTTAAATCCATATATAATAAACATTACAAATATACGTGTAAGTAATAAATTTAATTCTTAAAATTTATATAATTATTTTGGATTCCAAAGCTTAATATTAAAGTCAACAACCTTATCATCATTAACCTCAATTCCTTCATTCTCAAGTAACTGTTTCATTAAATCAAAACCTTTAAAATGATGTTTTCCTGATAATAACCCATTCCTATTTACAACTCTATGAGCTGGAATTGATGAATCATTATGGCAAGCATTTAGAGCCCACCCTACAGTTCTTGCACTAGATGCAGTACCCAATTTTTTTGCAATTAATCCATAAGTAGTAACTCTTCCCGCAGGAATAGTTTTGACTACTTTATAAACTCTTTGAAAAAAATCATTTTTACTCATATAGAAAAATAGTAAAGGGTATTTTATGATTTTAAAAGAGTGAAAGAAAATTCAGTTCCTTTACCAACCTTACTTTTGACAAAAATCTGCTCTTGATGAGCCTCAATTATATGCTTAACAATCGAAAGTCCAAGTCCCGAGCCACCCTTTTTTCTTGATCTAGTTTTATCAATTCTATAAAACCTTTCAAATAAACGAGGTAAATGTTCTTCTTTAATACCCTCTCCATCATCAATTACCCTAACTATTATTCTGTCTTTATTATATTCATCTACTGCTATTTCAGTATACCCATTTTTTTTTCCATATTTAATTGAATTTACAACTAGATTAGTTAAAACCTGAAGGATTCTCTCATTGTCAGCATAAACCATTACTGAGTTATTTCTTTCATTTCTAATTCTGAGCTTAGTATTATTTATTTCTGATTCAAATTCCATCAAGTCATAGACATTAACTATTAATTCGTAAATATTGAAATTAGATTTATCTACTGTTTTAATACCTGATTCAAATTGGGTTATTAAATCCAGATCCTTTACAATAGATATTATTCGATCAACACCCTTTGCTGTTCTATTTAAATATTTACCTCTTACTTTATTATCTTTCACAGCTCCTTCGATAAGTGTCAATATATATCCCTGAATTGTAAATAATGGTGTTTTTAATTCATGAGAAACATTTCCTAAAAATTCTCTTCGATAAATTTCTTGATCCTTCAAAGTATTAATTTCTGAGCCTCTCTGTTCTTCTTTTTTCTTATAACTGATTAAAAAATTTTCTAATACTATACTAACAATAATGTAGGTTAGAGCAAAATATCCTGAATGAATTAAGGAGAAGTTTCCAAATAAAGTGATATACAATATAATAGATATTATATGTATATAAAATGATGCTCTAAAAGCCTGAAAGCTTGGTTGAATTTTAAAAGGAAGATTCATTCTTCAACAATAAATTTATAGCCGACTCCTTTAACAGTCTTGAAATATTTACCTCCTATTTTCTTTCTTAATTTTCTAATATGCACATCTATAGTTCTATCACCAACAACAACTTGTTCTCCCCAAATTTTTTCCATAATTTTCTCTCTCTTAAATACCTTATCAGGTTTAGAGACAAGTAAATTAAGAAGTTCAAACTCTTTTCTAGGTAAGCTTATTGATCTATCAGATGTATATACTTTATATTTTTCTCTATTAATTCTAAGATCACCAAATTCAATTTCATCAACTTCTTTTTCAAAATATTTTTTTGATCTTCTTAAAAGTGCTTTCACCTTAGATAATAAAATCTTTGGTTTAACTGGTTTTGTTACATAATCATCAGCTCCTGCCTCATAAGCTGCAACATATGAATAATCCTCACCTCTGGCAGTTAAAAACATGATTAAAGTATCATTAAAGCTTTCATCTGACCTAAGAATTTCACATGCCTCTATACCATCCATATTTGGCATCATTATATCCATTATTATAAGATTTGGATGAGTTTCCATTGCCTTTTTAACAGCAGCTTTACCATCTTTGGCAGTTGATATTTGGTAACCCTTATTAGACAAATTATACTTTAGAATTTCTAAAATATCTGGCTCATCATCAACACAAAGTATTTTAATCTCAGAATGCTTCATACTTATGTTAACAATTTAGTAAATAATACCTTAATGATTGTAATCAAAGTAAAATTTAATGTTATGGGAACAATTAATTAACAATTACTAAATAGTAATTCTTTTTACCTCTTTGAAGAAGTATATATTTTCCATTTATCAAATCATCTTTAGTGATTCTTGTATTTGCAGAGATTTTTTTCTTGTTAATTGAAATGGAGTTTTCTTTGATTGCCCTTCTTGCCTCGCTAATAGACTTTAAAAATTTGGTTTCAGTAGCAAGAAGATTTTCAATTTCTATTTCCTGCTGTAATTTTTTTATAGACAGAATATCACTTGGAACACCTTCAAAGATTTCATTAAAAGTATCTTCATCAAAAGATTCAAGTTCCTGTTTACTAGATTTTCCAAAAAGAACTTTTGAAGCACTAATTGCATTCTTTAAATCCTCTTGCCCATGAACCATAGATGTAACTGTATTTGCAATTTTATTTTGAAGTAATCTTCTAGTTTTATCTTTATTATGCTCTAATATTAATTCTTCAACTTGACTTTCTGATAAGAATGTAAATACCTTAATATAGCTCAAAGCATCTTCATCTGATATATTTAACCAGTATTGATAGAATTTATATACAGAAGTTTTGTTTTTATCTAACCAAATGTTTCCACCTTCAGACTTTCCAAACTTAGACCCATCAGATTTTTTTATTAAAGGACAAGTCATTGCATATGCTTTTTTATTTTCTTTCCTTCTAATAAGCTCCGTCCCAGTAGTTATGTTTCCCCATTGATCACTTCCACCCATTTGAAGCATACAATTCATCTCCTTGTATAGATGAAGAAAGTCATATCCTTGAATAAGCTGGTATGTGAATTCAGTAAATGACATACCTTGTGTTGTCTCTTTAGATATTCTTTT
>CBFHHV010000012.1:0-31383 GCA_965655775.1 Candidatus Marisimplicoccus sp. | reverse complement strand
AAAACTGAAATTATTTCCTGTGATTCAAGACAGTTTTTCAAAGAACTTAAAATTGGTACTTCTCCACCATCTAGGAAACAATTAGATACAATTAAACATCATTTTATTCATAATAAAAGTATTCATGAAGATTATAATGTTGGAAAATTTGAAAAGGATGCTATCAATATAATAAATAGTCTTTTTTTAAATTATGATAATTTAATTCTTGTGGGGGGTTCAGGTCTTTATGCAGACTCAATATTGTATGGTATTGACAAATTTCCATCTATTCCAATAGATATAAAGAAAATGATTAATAAAAAGTACATAGAAAATGGAATAGAATATTTACAGGAAAAATTAAAGAAACTCGACCCAGAATATTATGTTAAAGTTGATAAAAATAATTCACGCAGACTCATTAGGGCACTAGAGGTAATTGAAACCTCTGGTAAAAGTTTTACTTCTTTTAGAAAAGCTGATAATAAGGAAAGGACCTTTAGCAAGGAAGTCATAATTCTTAACTGTGAAAGACAAATTCTATATTCAAAGATTGATAAAAGAGTAGATATAATGATTAAGAATGGTTTAGAAAATGAGGTATACCTTTTAAAAGAATTTAAAAATTTAAATACCTTGAATACTGTTGGATATAAGGAATTTATTAATTATTTTGAAAATAAAATATCTTATGAAAAGGCAATAGAAAAAATTAAACAGAATACTAGAAATTATGCCAAAAGACAAATAACTTGGAACAAAAAATATTCTGATGCTAAAAAAATAGATATGAGTAAAAACGTAACAGATAACATCAATAAAATTTTACAAAAATGAAAAAATTAATTTTTACAATACTTATCATCATTAACAGTACATATGTATTTTCACAAATAGATTATAAAAATCAGTCATTTAACATTGGTATTGAAAGCATAAATGAATTCAGAGATTTTCTATTAATTAAAAATGATGCTAATTATAAATCGGAAATGGAGCCGTTAATTAAATGGGGTATAGATAATTTTAAAAAATATGGTTTTGAGGTAGAAAGACTTGAAACACCTGAATTACCTCTTCTGTTAGCATCTAAAATTATTTCTGAAAAAGCAAAGACTATTTTAATATACCTTCAATTTGATGGTCAACCAGTTGATAATTCAAAATGGGAGCAACAGGATCCATACAGAGCTGTATTAAAAGAAAAAATAAATGAAAAATATGAGATAGTCAATTGGGAAATATTAAAGGGTATTTCTATGAAAGATATTTTAGAAAAGGACCTAAGAATTTTTGCTAGATCATCATCTGACGCTAAAGGACCAGTAATGATGATGTTAAGTGCTCTTGAGATAATGAGGAGAAATGATATTGAATTTAAGTATAATATTAAAGTTATAATGGATTTTGAAGAAGAGATTAGTTCACCGAATCTTGCAGCTGCAGTCAAAAAATATTCTTCAAAATTAAAAAGTGACGCACTATTCATATTTGATGGTCCTAAACACCCATCTAATTTACCTACATTAACTTTTGGTGCAAGAGGAATATCTGATATAAGGTTAATTACTTATGGACCAATTGTACCTCAACACAGCGGACATTTTGGCAATTACGCTCCAAATCCCGTCTTTAGAATGTCTGAGATTCTTTCATCAATGAAAGATAAAGATGGAAGAGTTGTAATAGAGGGCTTTTATGATGGAGTAACACTTGATAAAGAAACTCAGGCAATATTAGCAGGAGTTCCCGATGATGAAAAAAAAATGATGGAAGATATGCAATTCAATACTTTTGATAATGTTGGCTCAAATTATCAAGAATCAATTCAGTACCCTTCTTTAAATGTAAGGGGAATTGAATCTGGATGGGTTAGAGAGGAAGTAAGAACAATTGTTCCATCTGAGTGTATAGCTGAAATTGATGTAAGACTTGTATTAGAGTCTGATCCTAAAAGGCTTCATAATCTAATTAAAAAACATATTAAAGATTTAGGATATGTTATAATGGATAGAAGGCCAACAAAGGAGGAGAGATTAAAATATAATAAAATTGTGACATTTATATCAACTTTTGATTATGATGCATTTAGAACTGATATAGATTCTGATATTGGTAAGTGGCTGGTAAAATCATTAAAGAATACATTTAATGCAGAACCTGTTAGAAAGAGAACTAGTGGTGGATCAGTACCAATATCACCATTTGTAAATACTCTGGGAATTCCAGCTGTTACAGTTCCAACAGTAAATCAAGATAATAATCAGCACAGCCCTAACGAAAATATCAAAATTGAAAATTATATTACTGGAATTCAAACCTATTTAGGTATTTTGACTGATAATTTTTAATACTTTATAAATTTAAGCACTCTGAATCCATCTTTAAAAAATAAAAAATGAAAATATTTAAACTTACAATTATATTATTGTTCACATCTATCTCACTTTTTAGTCAAAGAGAATACAAAAATGAAATTTTTAAACAAGGAATTGATAATATTGATGAGTTTATTGAGTTTCTATCTTATCCAAATGATGCAAACTTTAAATCCGACATATATGAGTTAATTGATTGGACCGAGAATAAGTTTAAATCACTTAATTTTGAGATTAACAGGCTTGAAACAAAAACTATCCCACTTTTATTAGCATCCAAACATATTAGTGATGATTATAAAACTGTGCTTATTTATATGCACCTTGATGGACAGCCCGTAGATCCAATAAAATGGAATCAAGAAAATCCCTTTATTCCTGTTTATAAAATAAAAGATAATGAAAGTTTTATTGATTATGACTCAAATAAAATAGCTGATATAGATTATAAAACTATAGAGGACAAGGACATTAGAATATTTGCTAGGGCCTCTTCAGATGCTAAGGGTCCAGTAATGATGCTTATACAAGCATTAAAATTTATGAACTCTAATAATATTAATCAAAAATTAAATTTAAAGCTAGTTATGGATTTTGAGGAGGAAAAAAGTTCACCAAGCCTCCCTGAAGCAGTAAAGAAACACAGTTCCATTCTTAAAAGTGATGCCTTACTAATATTTGACGGGCCTCAACATGAATCTGACCTTCCGACTTTAAATTTTGGTAATAGAGGGATTTCATCTATTACTTTAAAAACATATGGACCAGTTGTGCCTCAGCATAGTGGTCATTTCGGTAATTATGCTCCTAATCCTGTCTTTAGAATGTCTAATATATTATCATCTATGAAAGATGAAAACGGTATTGTGAAAATAAAAGGATACTATGATGGAATTACAATTTCAGATCAAGTAAAAAAATATTTGGATAATGTTCCTGATGATGAAGAAAGTATGCTAAATAAAATGCAGTTTAAGAAACCTGAATCTGTTGGAAATTCATATCAAGAGGCAATTCAGTTTCCTTCATTAAATGTTAGAGGAATTAGAGCTGGATGGGTAGAAGACGAGGTCAGAACAATTGTTCCGTCAGAGTGTATAGCAGAAATTGATGTAAGACTCGTTATAGAATCAGATGGTTATAAACTTCATGAGCTGATTAAGAAACACATTGAAGGTCTGGGCTATGTAGTTCTTGACCACGAACCTTCAAAGAAAGAAAGAATGAAATATGATAAAATAGTAAAATTTAACTCTACAGTTTCATACCCTGCATTTAGGACAGACATTGATAGTGATTTGGGGAATTGGTTGTCTGAAACATTAACCAGAACATTTGGAGTAGAGCCTGTGCTTAAAAGAACAAGTGGTGGATCTGTACCAATTTCTCCGTTTGTTAATGTACTAAGTATTCCCGCTGTTGGTGTACCTACAGTAAATAAAGATAATAATCAGCATAGTCCTAATGAAAATATTAAGTTGATTAACTATATAAAGGGAATTGAAAGTTTTGTTGGGATTCTTTCCTCAGAATTTAAATAGATAGAAATTCAGTTATATTAGCCTCTAATTCTTTTAAGATATTATCTGATTTTCTTGGTTGAAATAATCTACCTGTAATTAAATTAAATAACTCGACGTATCTTTTAGAAACGTCATCAATAATTTCATTAGTTATCTCAGGTAATTTTTGATTTTCTTTACCTTGAAATTCATTTTTAATTAACCATTGTCTAAAAAATTCTTTTGAAAGCTGTTTTGGAGACATCCCACTATTAACTGCTTCCTCATAACCATCTAAATAAAAATATCTAGAAGAGTCTGGTGTATGTATTTCGTCAATTAGAAATAATTTATTATTTGAGTCATATCCAAACTCATATTTGGTGTCTACTAAAATTAATCCTCGTTCTTTTGCAATCTCAGTGCCTCTTTCAAATAATTTATATGTAACTCTCTCTATTTCTTCATATTGTTCAATCGAGAGTATATTTTGACTCAAAATTTCAGATTTTGAAATATCTTCATCATGACCAATATCAGCCTTTGTACTAGGTGTAATAATTGGAATATCAAATTTTTGATTTGATACAAGGCCATTTGGTAAATTTACTCCACATATACTCCTTTTACCTGATTTATATAATCTATCAGCATGTCCACTTAGATAACCTCTAATAACCATCTCAATTTTGATTGGGTTTAACCTGTGACCAATTGAAACATTTGGGTCAGGTGAAGAAATTAACCAATTATCTATTATGTCTTTAGTGGAATTTAACATTTCAACTGATATTTGGTTAAGCACTTGTCCCTTATTGGGTATAGACTTTGGCATTACTAAATCAAATGCAGAAATCCTGTCAGAGGCAATTATAACTAATATATCATCCTTAATAGTGTATACGTCTCTAACTTTGCCTTCATACTTGGAGGTTTGACCAGGGAAACTAAAGTCTGTTTTAAAAATACTATCCACTAGTCATCTTTTTCTACATTATTATAAGCGTCAATAACCTTTTTAACAATTGGATGCCTTATTACATCTTTATCATCAAGATAAATTATTTTAATTCCTCTCTTATTAGAAAGAATTTTAATGGCTTCTCTTAGACCAGAATTATCCTTTCTAGGTAAGTCTACTTGACCTGGATCTCCCGTAACCATAAATTTAGCATTCATTCCCATTCTAGTAAGAAACATTTTCATTTGAGCTGGTGTAGTATTCTGTGCTTCATCAAGAATAACAAATGCATTATCAAGAGTTCTACCTCTCATAAAGGCAAGAGGAGCAATCTCAATTGTCCTATCTTCTAAAAATTTTTCAAGTTTATTATAAGGAATCATATCTGTTAATGCATCATAAAGAGGCTGCATATAAGGGTCTAATTTTTCCTTTAAGTCACCAGGTAGATATCCAAGATTTTCCCCTGCTTCAACTGCAGGTCTAGTTAATATTATTTTTTTAATCTCTTTTTCTTTTAGGGCTTTTACAGCCATAGCAACACCAGTGTATGTTTTTCCAGTACCAGCTGGGCCAACAGCAAAGATTAAATCATTAGATTCAATTGAATCATGAAGTTTTTTTTGATTTATGGTTTTTGCTAAAATAGGTTTACCAGAAACACCATGTAAAATTAAAGACGGTTTATCACCATTAAACTTTATATCTTTTACAACTATATCATTGATGACATTAGGATCCATTGAATTAAACTCTGAATAATAATTAAGAAGAATTCTAAATTTTTGATCAAATTTTTTTAACTCATTTTTATCACCAAGAGCCTTAATGGTCTGACCTCTCTGAACTAATTTAATTTTTGGAAAACTTGATTTTAAAGAGTTTAGGTTTTCTCTAGAAAAAAAATACTGCGGATCAACATCTGTTAATTCAAATTGAAGGTCACTCAATAGATTATATTTAAAAATTTGTTATAGTAGATTATTTGATTCAAATTTACATAAATTTTGTAAAGTTTATCAATTAAATGGCTATCATAACACTAACTACTGATTATGGAAATAAAGACTATTCAGTTAGTTCTTTAAAAGCAAAGTTAATTAGTGAAATTGATGATATTAATATAGTTGACATTACTCATGATATAAGCCCATTTAACTTAGCTGAAGCCGGATATGTTCTAGAAGGAGCATTCAGCGAGTTTCCTAAAGGAACTATTCATATTCTAAGTGTTGATTCAGAACTAACCCCTGAGAATAAACATATAGCCATAATGTATGATGGAAGCTTTTTTATTGGAGCAGATAATGGTGTGTTTTCTTTAATTTTTAGAGATATCAAACCTGATCAAATTGTTGATATTAATTTACACAGTAATTATAATTATGATATATCTGCTGATGAACTATTTGTTAAAGTTGCATCTCATGTTAATAGATCAGGGCCTCTAAATGTTGTTGGATCTGAAATAGATACAATTAAAGAGATTACAAATTTAAGACCTGTAATAAATAAGGAAATGAATCAAATAATAGGCAGTGTTATATATATTGACAATTACGGAAATGTAGTAACAAATATTACAGAAAAATTATTTAAGGAAATATCTAAGACTAGACCGTTTACAATTAATGCAAGGAATGTAAAGTTTTCAAAGATTCATAAAAACTACTCAGATGCAATAGACTTTAATCTTGAAAAAAAAGATAGAGAGGAAGATGGAAAAAAGATTGCTTTATTTAATAATTTAGGATATTTACAGCTAAGTGTGTATAGAAGTAATCCACAAACAGTCGGGAGCGCAAGTACTCTTTTTGGACTAAATTACAGAGATGCAGTAAGTGTATATTTTTAGTGTTTGTATCTAGTAGATAACTTTTATAATTAATAGTAAGAAATCTTGTTTCATTTAAATATATTTGAATAAAAACATATGAAATTCATTGTTTCATCCTCTAGTTTATACAAAGAACTTCAAATTTTAAGTGGAGTTATAAATTCAACAAACACCATTCCAATTCTTGATAATTTTCTATTTGAAATTGATAATAATAAACTTACAATAAGCTCATCTGACCTTGAATCTTCAATGACTAGTGAAATTGATATTGAATCAACTTCTAATGATAAAATTGCAATATCAGCTAAACTATTAACTGATATTCTTAAAACATTTTCAGAACAACCTTTAACATTTATGAAGACTGATAATAATACAATTGAAATAAGTGCAAGTAATGGTAAATATTCATTAGCTTATCTTGAGGGTGGTGAGTTTCCCAAACAAGTTGAAATACTTGATGCTCATGAAACGGTATTAAATAGTGCCTACTTAGGTAATGCTATAAACTCTACAATATTTGCATCTGGAACTGATGATCTGAGGCCGGTTATGAGTGGAGTTTTTTTTCAATTTAACAGTGAATCTCTTAAGTTTGTTGCAACTGACGCCCATAAGCTAGTTAAATTTGAAACTTCAGAATATACTGCAAATAATGTGTCTGAATTTATTATGCCAAAGAAGCCTTTGCAAATTCTAAAAGGGATTCTTCAAGCAGATGACTCAGACCTGACTATTCAACATAATGATTCGAATGCGAAATTTACCTTTGGTAAATCTTCTATAACATGTCGACTAATTGATGGTAAATTTCCAAATTATGAAGCTGTTATTCCAAAAGATAATCCTAATGTTTTAACTATTGATAGACAACTCTTTTTAAATTCTGTAAGAAGGGTTAGTATATTTTCAAATAAAACAACTAATCAAATTAGGCTTAAGATTGCAGGATCACTTTTAAATATTTCTGCTGAGGACTTTGACTTTAGTAATAAGGCTGACGAAAATCTTGAATGCCAATATTCAGGTGATGACATGCAGATTGGTTTCAATTCAAAGTTTTTGATAGAAATGCTTAATAATTTAGATTCAGAAACTATAACCTTATCAATGTCTCATCCAAATAGAGCAGGAATAATTAGACCAGTTGATGATAAGAAGGGTTCTAAGGAATCTATTACGATGTTAGTAATGCCAGTGATGTTGAATGAGTAACCCTTAACCCTTTGCTAACTCTTTAGAAGCAATTTTATAGACTCCATTCTTTAATTTTTCCCTAATGGATGCAAATGCATCAAGTGTTTCATTAATATCATCTTCATTGTGAGAAGAAGTTGGGATTAATCTAAGTAGAATTAATCCTTTGGGAATTACAGGATATACAACAATAGAACAAAAGATTTGATAGTTTTCTCTTAAATCTCTAACTAATGCCATAGCCTCTGGAACACTACCTTCTAAATAAACAGGAGTTACACAACTTTGAGTTGATCCTATGTCAAAGCCCCTCTTTTTCAAACCAGATTGAAGCATATTAACATTTTCCCATAATTTATCTTTTAATTCAGGTTTGGTTTGAAGAAGTTCTAAACGTTTTAAAGCCCCTATAACTAACTGAATTTGCAAGGATTTTGCAAACATCTGTGATCTCATATTATATCTGAGAAACCCTATTATCTCTTTGTCTCCAGAGATGAAAGCTCCAGTAGATGCCATTGACTTTGCAAAGGTTGCAAAATATACATCGATTTGATCTTGCACACCTTGTTCTTCACCAGCACCCGCACCAGTCTTTCCAAGTGTTCCAAAACCATGTGCATCATCAACTAATAATCTAAACTGAAATTTTTTCTTTAATTGAACTATTTCTTTAAGTTTTCCTTGTTCACCTCTCATCCCAAAAACTCCTTCAGAAATAACTAAAATTCCTCCTCCTGTTTGCTCTGCCATTTTTGTTGCACGTTCAAGATTCTTTTCAAGACTTTTCATGTCGTTGTGTTGATATGTAAATCTTTTACCTAGATGTAGTCTAACTCCGTCAACAATACAGGCATGAGCGTCGATGTCATAGACTATAATATCATTTTTAGACACTAATGAATCAATCGTTGAAAGTATTCCTTGATAACCAAAATTAAGAAGATAGGCAGCCTCTTTAGAAGTAAATTTTGCTAGTTCAGTTTCTAACTTTTCATGAAACTTTGTATGACCTGACATCAATCTTGCACCCATTGGATAAGCACTCCCATATTCTTTTGCTGCATCAGCATCAACTTTTCTTACCACAGGATGATTAGCAAGTCCTAAATAATCATTTACACTCCATGTAATAACTTCTTTACCATTAAATTTCATTCGATTTGATATAGGGCCTTCTAATTTCGGGAAGGCAAAATATCCCTCAGCTATTGAAGCCCATTTTCCTAAAGGACCCTTGTTTTTATATATTTTATCAAATAAATCTTGCATAATCTTATATGTAATTAATTGTTTTCTTTTTCGGTTGATAGAAACTTCTATCATAAAATCCTTGATTATTCATCCACTCATCTGAGTAAATTTTGGAGAGGTATCTAGATCCGTGATCAGGAAAAACTATAACAACATGACTATCATTTTTAAATTCATTTTCATTATTTAAAATATTAACTGCCTGAAAGGCAGCTCCTGATGTGTATCCAACAAATAAACCTTCTTTTAAAGTAATTTCTCTAGACATATGAGCACTATCTGAATCTGTGACTTTAACAAACTTATCAATAATTTTGAAATCAG
Source organism: Candidatus Marisimplicoccus sp. (assembly GCA_965655775.1). Classification (GTDB taxonomy): domain Bacteria; phylum Bacteroidota; class Bacteroidia; order Flavobacteriales; family Flavobacteriaceae; genus Marisimplicoccus. The sequence goes on along the minus strand of CBFHHV010000012.1, from coordinate 21,945 downwards.
TAGCAGATGGAACTATATTTTTACCAAGCCCCTCTATTCTGTAGGGATATATCTCATTCTTATCAATCTCCCCTGTTTCATGATATTTTTTTAAAATTGAGCCATATGCATCAACTCCAATTATTCTTATATTTTTATTTTGTTCCTTTAAGTATCTACCAATACCTGAGATAGTACCTCCTGTTCCACTACAAGCAATTAAATGGGTTATTTTACCATTTGTCTGATTCCAAATTTCAGGACCTGTTGTTTCATAATGAGCCTCAATGTTTAATTCATTGAAGTATTGATTAATATATACAGAGTCTTTTATTTCATTATTTAACCTCTTTGCTACTTCATAATATGATCTAGGATCATCCGATGGAACATTTGATGGACATACATAGATATCTGCACCTAAACACATCATCATATTTATTTTATCCTTTGATGCCTTTGAACTAACAGCTAGAATACATTTATATCCTTTTAAAAGTGAAACCATAGCAAGACTAAACCCTGTATTTCCTGACGTAGTTTCTATTATTGTGTTACCCTTTTTAAGTATGTTTTTTTTCTCAGCTTGATTTAAAATATGAAGAGCTATTCTATCCTTATTAGAGTGACCAGGATTAAATCCCTCATACTTGGTATAATATGTACCGAGAAAACCCTCTGTTATCTTATTTAGTTTAATAAGAGGTGTATTACCAATAAGCTCTAGAATATTATTGTATGCTTTATTGTCTTGTGACATTATACCATAGGAATAAGGTGCAAATTTAAAGAAAAAAACTAGTAATCACATGAAAAATCTCCAATAGGAGAACCATCAGGAATTTTTGTTTTACTTACAGGCACGTATTTATCTGGATTAGTTATGAATCCGTTAATCTTATTAACTAAAAAATCATTGTAAACAGTCGACTTTGATTTCAGCTTCCTCAATAAAGATTTAATATTTGATAATATGATCGATTTAGATAAGTCATCAGTGTTTTTATTGTTGAAAGACATAAACAGATGGTCTAAGAATAATGACGAGGTATTATTAGTTACAGAAGATTCATAACTATTCATTTTTTTATTACTAAAAATCGAATTACTAATTGTCTTAAGATAATTATCTAAAGTAAGTATATCACTACCAAACATATTTTGTTGATTAATTCTGTTAATTCTCTCAGGGTTTAAAAGGAATGTCATAGTATGATTAATAACTGAGCTTGAAGCATTTATATAATCAAATGTAACACCAGTTTTTGAAATAAAATTTTCTCTTGTCCTTGGATTCCTAAATGACCTAGGAGTTAATATTTTTATTAAGTTATTTGGTAATACTAGATTTTCAGGAGATAGAACTTTAAGAAGTGACTCTAAAGATTTTTTCTGTAAATCTCTATCAACAAACTTTACTTCTTCATTATTATTATCCTTGACAAAATATAGATAGTCTAATCCACCTATTGCTTTTGCTGTAGCCTCAATTTGATATCTATGTAACATGTAGATTGGAACTAAAATATCTTCAATCCTATCATAAGACTCACCGTAATTAATATTTTCAAGATCTAAGTTATTTAATGCTATTTTTCTAATCTCTAATAATTTCTCAAGTTCTTCGAAAGGCATAGACCCATTATCCCAAAGGTGAGAATATGGGTTTGCGCTACCGACTGGTCTAGAATCAGAGTCACTTAAGAAATAAAGACCATCTTTAATTGCATCCTCTAAGATTTTATTTAGTTCTTTACTTTCATCTTGTTGATTTGACAAATCTGAATATGCATACTTTACACTAACTATATCCCACGGACCAATATCTTTTGAATAAGCATCATTAATATTTATTGAACCATCTATAAGGTCAATTTTGGGATGAGGGTAATCCATCACAGAAGATCTGCTATTTGCACTAGATATATAATTATGAGCAAATCCTAGGGTATGTCCTATTTCATGGGCAGAAAGCTGTCTAATTCTATCAAGAGCTGTTTCCTTAATTAAACTCTTATTCTCTGAAGTAAGGGGATTATCAATTAAACCGCTTAATATCATATAGTCTTGTCTTACTCTTAAACTCCCTAAACTAACCTGACCCTTAATTATTTCACCAGTTCTTGGGTCAATAACACTTGCTCCATAACTCCAACCTCTTGTAGACCTGTGTATCCACTGTATTAAATTAAACCTAACATCCATTGGGTCTGCATTCTCTGGTAAAACTTCTATTCTAAAAGCATTTTTATAACCAGCACTTTCAAAGGCCTGATTCCACCAGTTTCCTCCTTCTATCAAAGCAGTTTTTATTGGCTCGGGAGTTCCATTATCAATGTAGTATATAATTGGCTCAATAGGTTCACTTAATTCTTTGTCTGGAAATTTTTTATTAAGTCTGTGTCTTACAATGAATCTTTGCTCTAGTTTTTCATCAATAGGTGTAGAATAGTCATATACAATAAATGGATTACTTCCACTTCTTGGATCAAATTTTCTCTTCTGATATTTGTCATCCGGTAGTTCAACAAAAGAATGGTGTTGATTAACTGTTAAATTTGATGGTGTAGGAGTAACACTTCGAACTAAATTACCGGTAGGAGTTCCTGTAAATGTTAGCAATACATCAAACTCAATATTTTTAGGAAAAGCTTTTGTTCTGTCTAAATCTATAGCAGACATAGATTTATTTAAAGAATAAGATCCTGAATTAGAATATCTTAACCTAGAAGAAACGCCATGTGCGTCATTAATTAAAAAAGGTGTTAAATCAACTTTGTATGAGTTGTCAGCCTCTTCTATTATTTCAAAACCAAATAAAACTGATCTGGCAAATGCTTCCTCAAGAGCCTTATTTTCCAAAGGATTAGATGAATTTGACACATATCTCATATTTGGTTGAATTAACAATATTTTGTTACCTCTTTTAGTAAAGTAGACTATTCGTGAGTTACCTAATTGCCCTCTGTCAAGTCCCAAATCATTATTACCAATACCTCTGCTTAAAGAATTTACATATAAAAACTCTTTGTCTAACTCTTCAATATTTAGGATTATTTTACCTGAATTATTATTATAGGTAAAATCCATAAATCCTTGAAATTCATTGACTTGAGAGAAGGAAAATGTTGAGAGCATCAATAGAAATAAAATAATATTTTTCATGACATATATTTTTAGAAATATAATTTTTTTTTTTGAATCCATATAATTAATTTAGATCATGTTTTCAAAAGAAAATATTAAGTATACTAAGAAACGTATTGATACGTTAAGGGGGTATCTTTGACATAGAGTCAAAAGTAAAAGAACTTCAAGATCTAGAAGATCAAGCATCCTCGTCTAGTTTTTGGTCAGATTCTAAGGCTGCTGAACAAACTTTAAAAAAAATTCAATTTATTAAAAAGCAGTTAGGGGATTTTGAAAATTTAAATTCTAAATATGATGATATAATTGTATTAAGTGAATTTCTTGCCAATAAAGAATTAACTGAAGATGAGATTAACGTTTCGTATTCAGAGCTACTTAAATCATTGGAAGACCTGGAGTTTAAAATGATGTTGAACAAAAAGGAAGATTCCATGAGTGCAATAATTCAAATTACTGCAGGTGCCGGAGGGACAGAATCTTGTGATTGGGCTGAAATGCTCTTAAGGATGTATTTAATGTGGAGTGAGAAAAACAACTTTAAGATTAAAGAGCTAAATAATCAATCTGGAGATGTTGCTGGTATTAAAACTGCTACTATTCAAATTGATGGTGATTATGCATTTGGATGGCTTAAAGGGGAGAACGGAGTTCATCGTCTTGTTAGAATTTCTCCTTTTGATAGTAATGCTAAAAGACACACATCCTTTGCATCTGTTTACGTCTATCCTCTAGTTGACGATACTATTGAGATTAATATTGCACCATCAGATCTAGAATGGGAAACTATGAGATCTGGAGGAGCTGGAGGTCAGAGTGTGAATAAATTAGAGACAGCTGTAAGACTAAAGCATAAACCAACTGGAATTACAGTAGAGAACTCAGAAACAAGATCACAACTAGATAATAAAGAAAAGGCTTTAATGCTATTAAAATCTCAACTTTATGAGATTGAGATTCAAAGAAACAATGAAGAGAAAAAGAAGATTGAAGATTCAAAAAAGAAGATTGAATGGGGATCACAAATAAGGAACTATGTTCTCCATCCCTACAAAATTGTTAAAGATGTTAGAACCGGTTTTGAGTCTGGAAATACAGAAAGTATTCTAAATGGTGACATCAATGAATTTCTTAAGTCGTATTTATTAAAACGTTAATTAATTGCAAATTCAATTGATTTATTAAAATATTAGAGTATTTTCGCTAAAATTATTAAAAACAATATATGAGTACAGGATTAGTAAAATTCTTCAACGAGACCAAAGGTTATGGTTTTATTAAAGAAGATGATTCGGATACAGAACATTTCGTTCATGTTTCAGGTCTTATTGACAGGATTACAGAGGGAGATAAAGTAGAATTTGAATTAAAAGAAGGTAATAAAGGTTTAAATGCAATTAACGTCAAAGTTATTTCTTAATCCCCCCTATTACACTATTAAAAAGCCCTTTATGGGCTTTTTTTTTGTTAAAACTTATCAAACAATATCTCTTTAGAATGGAATATCGTCATCATCTTTATTCGATGGCTCACTAAAGTCACTCAATTTATTATCAGGATTAAGCTTAGATTGAAATTCAAAAGGAGAGTCAAATCCACCAAGATCTTCAAACTTACCAAGATTAGCTATAAACTTTAACTTAATAGAATCTAGAGCTCCGTTCCTATGTTTAGCAACAATAAATTCACCCTGACCCTCAGAGGGAGTCTTCATCTCATCATCCCACTCATTAATTCCATAATATTCAGGTCTATATAAAAAAGAAACAATATCCGCATCTTGTTCAATAGCTCCTGATTCTCTTAAGTCTGATAGAATTGGTCTTTTTGTACCACCTCTTGTTTCAACAGCTCTCGAAAGCTGAGATAATGCAATAACTGGAATATCTAACTCTTTTGCAAGTGCCTTTAGATTCCTGGAAATTGTTGAAATCTCTTGTTCTCTGTTCCCAGCTTTATTAGAAGATCCAATGTTCATTAACTGTAAATAATCAATTATAATCAATTTAATTCCATGAGATGATGCCAGTCTTCGAGCTTTAGCTCTCAGTTCAAAGATTGTTAAGGATGGACTATCATCAATGTATAGCGGTGCTGATTCAAGGTCTGATACTTTAATATTAAGTTGTTGCCATTCATGCTCTGCAAGTTTACCAGTTCTAAGTTTATCTGAAACAAGACCTGTTTCTGAAGAAATTAATCTAGTTATAAGCTGAACAGATGACATCTCTAAAGAAAAAAATGCAACAGGTATATTCTGTTTAACAGAAATATTTCTTGCCATTGATAGTGCTAAAGCAGTTTTACCCATACCTGGTCTTGCAGCAATTATAACAAGGTCACTTGGCTGCCATCCAGAAGTAAGTTTATCAAGTTTTTCAAAACCAGTTGAAACACCACTTAAAGCGCCTTCTTTATTACCAATTTCTTCAATTCTATCTTTTGCTTTCTTCACAAGAGTTTGCGCAGTTTCACTTGTCCCTCTTATATTACCTTGGGCAACATCGTATAATTTTGATTCAGCTTCATCTAGCAGATCAATTACATCAGTACTTTCGTTATATGATTTTTGAATAATTTCATTAGAAATTGTAATCAATTTCCTTTGAATAAATTTTTGAAGTATAATCCTTGAATGAAATTCAATATGAGCAGATGAAGAAACCTTCTGTGATAAATTAATTAAATAAAAATCTCCACCAACAGCTTCAAAATTTTTATTTTTTTTGAGATCGGCTGAAACGGTTAATAAATCGATTGGCTCAGACTCTCTAAATAATCTTTCTATTGATTCATATATAAGTTGATGTGATTTTTTGTAAAAAACCTCAGGAGAAAGAATCTCAATTATCTCGTTTACACCCTTTTCGTCAATAAGCATTGCTCCTATTACAGCTTCTTCTAAGTCTATTGCTTGAGGAGGAATTTTTCCATCAGAGAGATTGACTATTGAAGGATTTTCATTCTCATATATTTTCAACGTGTTTCTTTTCTCCATTCAGTAAATGTATGGAAAATGAATTTTTTAAAATCAGAAATTTAAAATGAAATTAAAAAAAATTTAAACAAAGGAATTGTTAATAAATACTAGAAATTGTTAATACTTAAATTAACCTTTAAAATTACCTATTTTAGTAAATTTTTTTCTTCGATTGTCAATCATTTTACCTTTAGACAAGGACTTAATTTTCTTAAAGTAAAACATAATGTTTTCTTTTACAGATTCATAAGTTTGATTTGGGTCATAATGTGCCCCACCTAGTGGTTCAGGTACAATTTTATCGATTAACTTATTCTTAAGCATATCTTTGGCGGTTAATTTTAATGCATCAGCTGCCTCCTCTTTATGTTCCCAACTTCTCCATAAAATTGATGAACATGACTCTGGAGATATTACAGAGTACCAAGTATTTTCAAGCATTAATATCTTATCACCAACTCCAATTCCAAGAGCACCTCCTGAAGCACCTTCACCAATAATAATATTTATTATTGGCACCTTAATATTCATCATTTCATAAATATTTCTTGCTATTGCTTCACCCTGGCCTCTTTCTTCCGCTTCAAGTCCAGGAAAAGCTCCAGGAGTATCGATAAGAGTAACAATAGGAATATTAAATTTTTCAGCTTGCTTCATAAGCCTAAGAGCTTTTCTATATCCCTCAGGATTAGCCATTCCAAAATTTCTATATTGTCTAGTCTTTGTATTATAACCTTTTTGAGTTCCAATGAACATAAATGATTGATCTTCAATTTTACCAAGACCACCGATCATTGCCTTGTCATCACCCACATTTCTATCTCCGTGTAACTCTAGGAATGAACCTCCACAAATGTGATTAATATAGTCTAGTGTGTATGGTCTATTTGGGTGCCTTGACAGTTGAACTCTCTGCCATGAAGATAAATTTCGATAGATATCTTTTTTGGTTTCAACTAACTTCTTTTGAAGAAGATTATAAGTCTTAGTAATATCAACATCAGATTCATTCTCAATTGATTTACACTTTTCTATCTGATCTAAAATTTCTTTTATTGGAACTTCAAATTCTAAAAACTCCATACGTAAAATTTATGTAAATATAGTTTAATTATATAATCTATCTAATGGCCTTTTTTAATAAGAATATTGCTATTGTTAAAAATATTAAGAGTATACCCCAAGAGGCAATTGTAGGAGAAAAATTAGACTTAATCACTAAAACACTGAAAATTTTATCTAAAAAAATAAATAAAAAACCAAGAGAGACACCTATTGCTAGGTTACTACCTGTCCCACCTCTTCTTTTAAATGAGGAGACAGAGAGTGCAATAAGAGTAAGAATAAAGCATGATAAAGGGATTGTATATCTTTTATGTCTAACAAGTAGATGGGAGTTAATTAATGGGGAACCAGCTCTTTTTTCATACCTAATAAGATCGTTTAATTCAAAGAAATTTAAAGTTTCTGCTACATAGTTAAGAGGTGCTAAATCATCTATATCAAACTCAAGTATAGTATCCTTTCTTGTTACTCTCTCAATATATTCCTTTTCATCAACAATAGTTCGCTTTACATAATTGGTTAGCCTAAAAATTGAATCATCCCATCTAATAGTAGTAGCAGATATTTTATGCTTCAATTTGTTATCAGTAAAGCTTTCTAAAGTAAAATTTAAAGCTCTCTTTCTAGATGGGTCATAAGTGCTTGCATAAATGTATTCACTTTCATTAATTTGTTTAAAAATTCTTGAAGTATTTCTTTTATTTTCAGTTTTCACATACTCAGTAATAAATTCATTAAAATTTTGATTAGACTTTGGCACAATAAACATTCCAGAGAATAGAGCAAATAGAACAATAATTGATGCTGAAATGAAATATGGCTTAGCAAATCTTCGAAATGAAAGACCCGAAGAAAGTATTGCAGTTATTTCAGTATTGTTAGCAAGCCTTGAAGTAAAAAAAATAACAGCCAAGAATAAAAATACTGGATAAAGCTGACTCCCGAAGTACCATATAAAATCAACATAATAATTTAAAATTAAATCAGCCGGCACCTCATTCTCTCTATACTTATCAATTTTTTCAGCAAAGTCAACCATTATTCCAATTGGAATGAAAAGACCAAACATTACAAAAAAAGTACTGAGATATTTTTTGATTATATACTTGTCTATAATCTTCATCAATCAAAAATAATAAAGTAATTAACATCATAATTAGATTGTTAATTATTTATATATAATTTATAATAAAAAGAGTTTTGTTAGTTATAGTTTAATTATACATTTACGGAAATGATAAGGGAGGATCTAGATAAACTGGTAATTCAAACAAGAAGAGACATATTAAGAATGGTTCACGCTGTTAATTCAGGTCATCCCGGAGGCTCACTAGGATGTGTAGAGTTTTTTGTAACACTTTACAACAGAATTATGAAACACGATGGTGACAAAAATTCAAAAGACATGTTTATTTTGTCAAATGGACACATTTCACCAGTTTACTACAGTACTTTGGCAAGATCTGGATATTTTGACATAAAAGAATTAGATACTTTCAGAAGAATTAATTCAAGGCTTCAAGGACATCCAACTAATCATGATAATTTACCAGGAGTTAATATTTCATCAGGCTCGCTTGGCCAGGGATTATCAGTAGGATTAGGAATTGCTCTTTCTAAAAAATTAAATAACGATAATTCGCTTGTCTACGTTTTAACTGGAGATGGAGAGCTTCAAGAAGGACAAAACTGGGAAGCTTTTATGTATGCATCAGCAAATAAAGTTGATAATATAATTGTAACAGTAGACTATAATGGACAGCAAATTGACGGATCTACTAAGGATGTTTTAGATATTGGTAACTTAAAATTAAAGCTTGAATCTTTTAATTGGAAAGTTCTTGAAATTGAAAACGGAAACTCCTTAGATGAAGTTTATCAAATAATGAGTGAGGCAATAAAAGCTAGCATGAAAGAGAAACCAATTGTAATACTTATGAAGACAATTATGGGTAACGGTGTCGACTTTATGATGCATTCACATAAGTGGCATGGTGTAGCTCCAAATGATGAGCAACTTGAAAAGGCTTTAAATCAAAATCCTGAAACTCTAGGAGACTATTAATATGAGAAAGTATAGTAATCAAGGTGATAAGGATACAAGATCTGGTTTTGGCGAAGGTCTTACAGAACTTGGAAGAAATAATAGTGAAGTTGTTGCACTCTGTGCTGATTTGACTGGATCTCTTAAGATGAATACTTTTGCAGATGAAAACCCTGAAAGATTTTTTCAAGTAGGTATAGCAGAAGCAAATATGATTGGACTTGCAGCAGGCTTGGCTACTGGAGGTAAGATTCCTTTTACAGGTACTTTTGCAAATTTCTCAACTGGAAGAGTTTATGACCAAATAAGACAATCCGTTGCATATTCTAATAAAAATGTCAAAATATGTGCTTCTCATGCTGGAATAACTTTGGGGGAAGATGGGGCAACTCATCAAATTCTTGAAGACATAGGACTCATGAAAATGCTACCAGGAATGACTGTTATTAATACATGTGACTTTAACCAAACAAAATCTGCTACACTGGAAATATGTAATTTTGATGGTCCAGTATACTTAAGGTTTGGGAGACCTAAAGTTGCAAATTTTACAGATCCATCTGATAATTTTCAAATTGGAAAAGGCTTATTACTGAATGAAGGAGGTGATGTAACTATTGTTGCTACTGGTCATTTAGTATGGGAGGCAATTCAAGCAGCAGAGAGATTGCATAAAAATGATATTAGTGCTGAGATTATTAATATTCACACAATTAAACCCCTTGATGAGGACATAATACTTAATTCTGTAATGAAAACTGGGTGCTTAGTTTCAGCTGAGGAACATAATATTTATGGAGGACTAGGTGAGAGTGTTGCTAGGCTTCTTACATCTAAAGCCCCATATCCTCAGGAGTTTATTGGCACTAACGATACATTCGGAGAGTCTGGAACTCCAATTGATCTTATGAATAAGTATGGTTTAAATAGTGATTCAATCATTGAAGCTGTAACTAGAGTTTTAAAAAGAAAAGCTTAATGAGAATATTAGTTTTATTTTTTTTAATGTCCGGGTCAATATTTGCTCAAGGAAACTTTGGTGTAAATGTTGGTTTAAATGATGATAATTTTGGATCAATTAAAAATATCAAGACTAAAATTGATGATTATGATCTCGATCTAAAAAATTCAACTGGTTTTCATCTTGGTGTTTTTACAGAAATAGATTTGATTACATTCTACATAAGACCTGAGTTAAATCTAATTTTTTCAAAGTCAAAGAATGGTACTGCATTTTCAAGTCTTGATAATAACTCTTCAGTATTAAACCAATCAATTAATATAGCTGAGCATTCATATAAGTCAACAGATATTCAAGTTCCAATTATATTTGGATATAAAGTCCTAGGCCCGATAAGTTTATTTGGAGGACCAACATTTAAATATAACCTTTCAAGCTCTAGTAATTTTGATCTTGAAGAAATCAAAGATCAATTTAATCTTAGTTTATTGCTAGGTACAAGAGTTAAAGTAAGATCATTAAGTGTTGGTCTTAGATACGAAAGAGGTCTCAATGATAATGAACTTCTAATTATAAATGCTAATGGTGTTGATCTTAATAACGCAAACGTAGACACTACTACAAATAAATTATCATTAAATATATCTTACGATATCCCTTATAATTTATTTAAAAAGAAAGACTAATTATCTGGATCTAAATAATCAGGGATTCCATCATTATTAGCATCATCAATTACGCTATCATTGTTCTTATCAATTTCATTAATAGTGAGAATACCGTCACCATCATCATCAGTATCGTACATATTCCATAGATTATCACCATCTAAGTCATCTCTGAAAGGTTTTCCATCACCATCTATATCCTCAAATATAGATAGTATACCATCATTATCATGATCTGTCTCAGCATAAGTCATTAATTTTACTGAGAATACAAGAGGGGAATATTCTGGGATTCCTCCAGAAGTGTTTTCAAAATACCCTATTCCAGAAGGCAAAAAGAAAATACCTACACCAAAAGAATCATAAGTTAAAGTTCCATTTAAATTTTCAGCATAATTTCCAGTTCTAAGCTCTGAGACACCTTCCCTAAATCCTTCTAAAGAATTAGCAAGGTCAAGCCATATTGGAAATTTTCTATTATCAAAAACGTATCCATCTGTTAAATAACCATCATAAGATACATAAACAGAGTCTGCTACTGATGGACTCTCATTAGCACCTTGCCTAGCTATTATATAATATAAATTATGTTTCACAATATTTCCATTTGCGTCAGTTACATCAATGGTCTTAATACTGGCTTGATCATATAGTGATAGTCTTGATGAATTAGGATTAATCAATGTATCAATTCTAATATCCACATTAGATTGATTATTGAAGTCGTTATAATTATATGTGTGAGTTCTTAAATAATCCTCCAAAAGTTGGTGATCAACTGATACTTGTTCACTGTATTCTCTAATAACATAAGGAGTTGTTTCATCATCTTTTTCACATTGAAGTAATAAGAACAATAAAGGAACAAGAAAAAGTAGTTTTTTCTTCATAATTTAGTGCGAAGATACAACATTACTTTATTTATATAAAAGAGTTTGAAGATGAACAAAATTAATTCTCAAAATATCATTTTAGATTGTTTTGATGTCGAAAATAAGATAAAGAGGATTAGTCTTGAAGTTATAGAAGACAATATAGATCAGAAGAAACTTATTTTCTTTGGTGTTTCTAAAAATGGTAAAATAATAGCCAAAAAAATTATTGATTTTATAAATCAAAATTCAAAAATTGAATCTGAATTAGTTGGTGTTGAGATAAATTTAAATTCTAACAGAAGTTTAGCATTTGACAAAGAATTTAAGGCAGATAGTTTGTCTTTAGTAATAGTAAGTGATGTATCACAGTCAGCTAGGACTCTTCAACTTATTATAAGTAATTTAATGATGGAAAATCCATTTAAAATAAAAACAGCTGTAATGGTAAATAGAGATCATTCTCTGTTTCCTGTTAAAATTAATTTTTCGGGTCTAAATCTTTCGACCTCAGTGAATGAACGTGTTGATGTGGAAGTTAATAAAGATGAAGAATTTACTGTTTACTTAAATTAGTTCTCCTATTAATTTGACAATATCTTTTAATTCAATATCATCAGTTTTAATTTTAACATCTGATTTTTCATAATAGAAACTCCTCTCAAAGAGATGTTTTGTTATAAATTCTTTTAATTCATCCTCTTTTTTTAAATGTGAGATAATTGGTCGCTTCTCAATGGAATGCAATAATCTCTTGACTAAGGTTTCAATATTAGCTTTTAAATAAACAGATATCGTGTTAGAGGATGTTTGAATAATCTCAAGGTTATTTTTGAAACAAGGAGTTCCGCCACCAGTTGAAATAATTTTTTTTTCACTTTTTAAAGATAGTTCATGGAGATATTTATTCTCAATTTTTCTAAAATAAACCTCATTTCTTTCATTAAATATGTCAGAGACTGTTTTACCCTCTATCTGCTCAATATAATAATCTAAATCATAAAACTTAAAACCTAATTTCTTTGACAAAGATCTACCGATTACAGTTTTACCAGCACCCATATAACCTAATAAAAAAATTGTATCAATCGATTTACTCATATTAACAAATTTATAATAAAAAACATCATTGAATAATCAATATTTCAATGTATATTTGACATCTTTTTTAGACCTGGTAGCTCAGTTGGTAGAGCATCTCCCTTTTAAGGAGAGGGTCCTGGGTTCGAGCCCCAGCCAGGTCACTACCCTATTATTTATTGCCTACGTGGTGAAATTGGTATACACGCTACCTTGAGGGGGTAGTTCTCTTTATGAGAGTGCTGGTTCGAGTCCAGTCGTAGGCACAATTATTTACTTTTAAAAATGTTTTTAATTCTAGAGAAGACACCTTTAGATTTAACCTCATCCTCTGTATTTTCTTTAGTTACTTCCTCAACCTTCTCCTCTACAATTTCCTCAACTTTTTCCTCTACCACTTCCTCAACCTTTTCCTCTACAATTTCCTCAACTTTTTCCTCTACCACTTCCTCAACCTTTTCCTCTACAACTTCTTCATTCTTTGGCATTTCTTTCATCATTTTTTCTTCCATTTCTTTTCCTTTCTTAAAGACAAAAGTTTTTTCAAGATTTCTATTAAATAATTCGGAATCAAATTCTCCGTTTTCCTTTTTTAATTTAAACCATTTTCCATCCTCATAAACTTCAATATCTAAATTGTTTATGCTCATTGGACTAAATATAGCATACCACTCAGTTGGATCAGCACCTTTTGACTTACCAATCTCAGCCATTTTGTCCCACAATAAAGGATTAACTTTTGATTTGTGTTTATACTTAGCAAAAGTTACAAAGAGAGAATTTAAATTAGTCACTAACCTTGCACATCCGATATATTTTTCAAATTCCTCAGGAGTATTTAAATCAAATTCTTTTTTTCCATCGTTAAATCTTTTAAATGCTGAGTATTCCCAATTAGAATTAGTTGAAAACCATAGACCAGGTTTTTTTACTTTTAGCATCTTTTCTGTTTGAGATGTAAGCACTTTTCCAGTCTTAAAAATTTCAATTAAATGAGATAAAGAAGTGTAGTGATATAATAAAGTCTTTTCCATTTTTCAAAGATATGAATTGATTTACTCTTTTTAGTTATTTTTGTAATATGAAATCAATCTTTGACGAAGTTTCAAATGACTGTAGTAGACTTGTTATTAAAAGATATAGCACTTCTTTTTATTTTTCTAGCAACTTACTCTCAAAGTCAATAAGACAAGATATATTTAACATATATGGGTTTGTTAGGCTAGCGGATGAAATCGTAGATACATTTCATGAATTTCCAAAAAAAGAATTACTTGATGAGTTTGAAAAGGAATTATGGAGGAGTATTGATAACGAAATTAGTCTAAATCCTATTTTAAATTCATTTCAATATACTGTTAACAAATATTCAATTTCAACTGATCTTATTAGTTCATTTTTAGACAGTATGAAGATGGACTTAGAAATAAAAGAATATAATACGGTTGAAGAGTACAAGAAGTATATATATGGTTCTGCTGATGTTGTTGGCCTTATGTGTTTGAGAGTTTTTGTTAATGGATCAGAAAATCTTTATAATGAACTTAGTCCATTTGCAATCTCTCTAGGCTCAGCGTTTCAAAAGGTTAATTTTTTAAGAGATATTAAAGATGATTCAAATATTTTAAATAGAGTATATTTCCCAAATGTTGATATGGATAATTTTAACGAAGATTCAAAAAAGGAAATAATTGAGGAAATTGAGGAAGATTTTAAGAATGCAATCAAAGGGATCATTAGACTACCAAAAAATTCAAAGTTTGCTGTATATATAGCCTACAGGTATTATTTTAAACTTTTGAAGAAATTAAAGAGAATATCATCTGAAAATATTGTTAAAAAAAGAGTAAGAATTCATAATTTCCAGAAGTTTATTGTTATTGCAAGATCTTATGTTAAATATCAACTAAATCTTATTCAATGGATATAGTAATTTGGATTTTTACTTTAATTACAACATTTATGATAACTGAGTTTACAGCATGGTTTAATCATAAATATATTATGCATGGGCCTCTATGGGTTCTTCACAAAGATCATCATAAGAAAGATCATAAGTCATGGTTTGAGAGAAATGATCTTTTCTTTTTTTTCTATGCTTTTTTAAGTGCAAGCTTTGTTGTCATGTGGGGCCAAGGATTCTGGCTTGGACTTCCTATTGCAATTGGTATTGGCTTATATGGACTAGCTTACTTTATCGTACATGATGTGTTTATACATCAGAGGTTTAAGTTTTTAAGAAATGTAGATAACAAATATGCTAGAGGTGTAAGAAGAGCACATAAGATCCATCATAAAAATATTAATAAAGAGGGCGGTGAATGTTTTGGAATGCTTGTAGTGCCTTGGAAATACTTTAAATAGTTAATCTTTTTTCCAGTTATACACAAAATTACAATAACTACTGTCGGAATTGACATTTACATATGTATCTCCAATTTTTTCTTCCATCCATTTCTTAATAGTCTTGAGTTGCTTCTCGGTTAAAGCCAAGTCTTTTATTTTTACATAATCTTGAGAAAAGTCTGCAACATGCTCATCAAATCTATTTGAAATTTTTAAAATTTTATATTTGGAAACACTATTATCAGAGTTATCTAGAAGCGGCATACTCATCTGATTATCTTTTAAATCTTTAACCTGAGAATATAATAAAGGATCCATTTTAGTTAACTCAAATCTTGTATCATTTGTACTAGGGTTAATAAGTACTCCACCATTTAATCTTGTTTGTTTTTCATCTGAAAATCTTAAAGCAGCATCTTCAAAAGTAATTTCACCGTTAGATATTCTTTCTCTTATATTATCAATTTTTTCTTTAGCAGATTTTAATTCATCATCAGAAATTTTAGGTATTAACAAAATATGACGGATATCAATCTCTTGGCCTCTAATCTTATCAACAGCTAAAATATGCCATCCAAAATCTGTTCTAAATGGTTGAGATAGCTCTCCCTCTCTTAAGCTAAAGGCAACATCTCTGAATTCCTTTGCCATCCTTGGTTTTTTTCTATTTAGTGTGTATTTACCACCTTTACTTCTAGAACCAGGATCCTGAGAATATAAAAGGGCCTTAGACGCAAAACTCATACCACCTTCCAATATATCCTCTCTAAATAATTTAAGTTGATCAATGATTCTTTGATTTTCTTCTTCAGACACTTTCGGTTCGACTACAATTTGAGCAATCTCTAACTCGGTTCCAAAAACTGGTAAATCTATTTTTGGGATGGCTTCAAAAAATTGTCTAACCTCCTCAGGAGTAATTTCTACTTTTTCTACAATAGATTCTTGCATCATCTCAGATAGTCTTTGAGTTTTATTTATCTCAAAAAGCTCATCTCTAAAAGAAAGCTCATCACTTTTATTATAAAATTCAAGCACTTTTTCAATACCTCCTAATTGTTCAGTGAAATACTCCAATTGTCTATCAACGTAGTCATAAATTTCATTATCTGATAATTCAAGGCTATCTTGAATTGCATGATGAGCATATAACTTATCTTCCATTAGCTTACCTAATAATTGACATTTTGATACACCTCTAGTAGACAATCCTTGGGATTCCATATCTATTAGAACTTTATCAATATCTGAGTCTAGGATGATAAAATCACCAACAACTGATGAGATACCATCAACTTTTATTTTTTCTTGAGTAAATGAAAGCTGAAAAAATAATAATAACAGTAAACTATTTATAAACTTCATATTTCCTTGATTTAAGAGCATCATTTAAAATTTCTTTATTTAAATTTTTTAATAGATTTAATTTTCTTTGATTAACTATTGTTGATTTAATTCTTTCGTAAAGATAAGATATTGGAGGAATATTTCCTGATCTTAAAATATCATCAACTATAAAAAAGTTAGTATAATTTGACTCTTCAATTGTAAATAGTCTATTTTTAATGAAATATTTAGATTTATTGTTTTGATTAATAAAATCAATTGAGGAGATAACATCTCTTTCTGTAAACCAGATCGAATCATTAAGTTTTAGATCTGCAAATTGAAAATTTAATGAATCTAAAAAATAACGATCCTGCTCATTAATCCTAACAATATACCTCCTTATTCTATTGATATTAATATTATCATTTGGAACTTTAATATATCTGTACTTTACTAGATTCTCATTAAGCTTAAAATTATTAATATTAAGTGTGTAAAATGAATCTATTTGTTCAGCTGTGACTATTGAGTCAATTTTAGAATTTACAATTAAGTCTTTATAAGAATTTATATATAAATCAACTTTATAATTTTCTACAAGTTCGTCAATTTCTGCTCTTTTTGATTGGGATAAGTTAATCATTGATAAGTCATACAAGACTTTTTCTTTAGCCCAAGCCTCAATAAAACTTGAAATTTTTATTAAGCTGTCATCCTTGGAATTATATTCAGGTAAGTCATTTTCATATAAAAAATTCTCCCCTGCCCTTGCTACGAGATTATTTGAATTATTATTCGAAAAGTTTGAACAACCCGCTAAAATTATACATGACAGTATTAAGAGAATTAGTCTTTTCAAGATTATATTTTTGGTGGACTATAGTTTGGTGCTTCCTTTGTAATTGAAACATTATGAGGGTGACTCTCTCTGATTCCAGAGCCCGTGATCTTGATAAATTTTGAGGATTTTTTTAAAGTATCTATGTCTTCAGCTCCGCAATAACCCATACCTGATCTAAGACCGCCTATAAACTGATGTATACTTTCATTAAGCTGTCCTTTGTAAGGCACTCTCCCTACTATTCCTTCAGGGACTAATTTTTTCTTATCTGCTTGTTCTGATTGAAAGTATCTATCCTTACTTCCTTTCTGCATTGCCTCAACAGAACCCATCCCTCTATATGTCTTAAATTTTCTTCCGTCATAAATAATAGTTTCACCAGGAGACTCCTCTGTTCCAGCTAAAAGTGATCCAAGCATAACAGAATCAGCTCCTGCAGCAATAGCTTTTGAGATATCACCAGTATATCTTATTCCACCATCAGCAATTAAAGGTATTTTTGATTTTTTTAAGACTTCTGATACCTCAAGCACGGCTGATAATTGAGGATAACCTACACCTGCAACTACTCTTGTTGTGCATATAGATCCTGGCCCAATACCTACTTTAATTCCGTCAGCACCATTTTCCTTCAAATAATTTGCAGCATCTGCTGTTGCAATATTTCCAACAACAATATCTACTTCAGAGAATGAGTCTTTGAGGTTTTTTAGAACATCACCCACCCTACTAGAATGTGCATGAGCCGTATCAACTACTAGAGCATCAACACCAGATTTTATAAGTTCCTGAGCTCTTTTTTTATAGTCCTTGTCTGTTCCAATGGCAGCAGAAACCATTAATCTTCCTAATTTATCCTTATTTGATGTAGGTTTCTCCGAATGTTTATTAATATCCCTAAATGTAATAAGTCCTATAAGTATACCTTTTGAGTCTACAACAGGTAATTTCTCGATTTTATGAGTTTGTAGAATTTCCTCTGCCTGAGACATTGAAGTACCAGCTTTGGCAGTAATCAAATTTTTGCTTGTCATCACTTCAGATAATTTCTTTGAATTATTTTTTTCAAATCTTAAGTCTCTATTAGTAACAATTCCAACAAGCTTACCAGTTTTTGAAACAATCGGTATTCCCCCGATTTTATATTTTTTCATGTTATTTTTTGCATCTATAACTAAAGAATTTATGTCTAATGTTACTGGATCAATAATCATTCCTGATTCAGCCCTTTTAACTAATCTAACTTCATTAGCTTGATCTTCGATTGACATATTTTTATGAATAACACCAATTCCCCCCTCACTAGCAATAGCAATTGCCATTTTACTTTCAGTAACTGTATCCATAGCGGCAGAAACAATTGGAACATTTAGACTAATATTTCTACTAAATCTAGTTTGTAGGGATACATCAGAGGGAAGTATTTTTGAATAAGCCGGGACTAGAAGAACATCTTCGTAGGTTAAACCTTCTCCGACAAATTTTGAATTTACCATATTGCAATTAATTATAAACTAATTGCATGCAAATATACAAATTAAAATATAGTAAGTTAAAATAGCATTGATAGTCCTATTAAAATGAAGATAAGTGACTTTAAATAGACTATTTTTTTATTTTTAACATCAACTTTTAATATTGAGATTAATCTATTAGATGCAAGTGATGCAGTTGAAAAAACTATTAATGCTTGGAATATGAATATAACTCCAAGAATAATAAATTGATATGATATAGAAATAGTATCTGAAAAAAGAAAATTGGGAAAATATGCTAAAAAGAAGATTAGCACTTTTGGGTTTATTAGATTCATATAAACTCCTCTTAGATAAAAGTTTTCTCTCTTTCTCTCACTTGTTACTATATCTTTTTTAAATTCTTGAGAAGCTAAATAAAATAGATAAAAAGATCCAAAATACTTAAAGAACATAATTACATTATCATTTTGCTCAATAATAGCTGATAACCCTATAGCTAACACCAGAGTGTGGACAACAAGACCTGAACATAATCCAAAGGCGACTAAAAGACCAGATTTTTTATCTTCAACACTTTGATTTATTACAAACAAGATGTCTGGCCCTGGCATCAAGGTTAGTGCTAATGATGATATAAAAAACAATAATATTTGATCCATTTTTTGAATTTAATTATTATTTATATTTGATGCTAAAATATTTCGAATGAATAATTTTGTCCAAGATCTTGAACCCTTAAAAGATAAATTAAGAAATCACTCTTTATACAATAATATTAAAGATGTTGAAGACCTGAAAATTTTCTCAAGTGCACATGTTTATGCAGTATGGGATTTTATGTCTCTTTTAAAGTTTCTTCAGATTAAATTAACCTCAACTTCACTCCCTTGGTTTCCAAGTAAAAACACTACTACAGCAAAATTGATTAATGAAATTGTTGCAGGAGAGGAAACTGACGAAGATCAAAATGGTAAACCAATGTCTCATTTTGAAATGTATATTGATTCAATTGAAGAATTCGGGCTTAACACTGATGAAATCCTAAATAATATTAACTCACTTAATAAACTCGAGTCAATTGAAGAGGATATTGACAAATTAGATATTAAAGAATACGTAAAGAATTTTTTAAAATTTACATTCTCTGTAATTAGAAGAGGTAATATTCATGAAGTTGCTTCGGTATTTACATTTGGTAGAGAGGATTTGATTCCTGATATGTTTATACCATTAATAGAAGGAATAAATACTGAGAATAATGATTTGAACAAATTAATTTATTACTTTAAAAGGCATATTGAGGTAGATGGAGATATGCATGGTCCAATGTCCATGGAAATGTTGTCTTATTTATGTAATAATGATTCTAAGAAAATATCAGAATCAAGTTCAATATCAAAAGAAGCCCTACTTGCCAGAATATCATTGTGGGATGGTATTGAAAATGAAATAAAACAAAGAAAAATTAACTATGAAAAAGCTTAGTGCTATTTTCTATATTTTATTAATAACAGTTTCTTGTGCTCAAGAGATTGAATCTATTGAATACGCAAATTCAATAACTTCAAATGATTTAGAGAATCTTTTATCAGTTTATTCTTCAGATGATTTTGAAGGGAGACAAACTGGTCAGAAAGGCGATAGAATTGCTGCAAACTTTTTAAGAGACTTTTATATTACAAATCAAATAGAGCCTGCTCAAAACACAGTTGACTATTTTCAACCATACCAATTAAATCTTCCAGGTGAAATGTATACGTTTAACTATTCATTTCCAGAAACACTTAGAGGATATGATAAATATGCTGAAGGTGAAAATTTTGTAGATACTCAAAATGTTGCATCTATAATAAAAGGGGAAATATACCCAGAAAGTTATGTAATTATTACTGCTCATTTAGATCATGTAGGAATCAATGGTGATGAAGTTTATAATGGGGCAGATGACAATGGGAGCGGAACGGTATCTATACTAGAGATTGCTCAAGCTTTTCAGGTAGCGGTTAAGGATGGGACTAGGCCTAAAAGATCAATTGTTTTTCTTCATGTATCTGGTGAAGAAGAAGATCTTCTAGGATCAGAGTATTATGTAAATAATTCATTATATCCATTAGAAAATACATTCGTTAATTTAAATCTAGATATGATAGGTAGAACTGATCCTAACAGAGGTTATGAAGACGACAATTATATTTATTCCATTGGTTCTGACAGGATTTCTAAAGAACTAAAGAAAATATCTGAAAGGATAAATAAACAAACTGAAAATTTAAAATTAGACTACAGTTTTGATATTCCAAATGACCCTAATGATTTTTACGAAAGAAGTGATCATTTTAACTTTGCTAAAAACAATATTCCTGTTATCTTTTTTTTCAGTGGAACCCATGAAGATTATCATGGTCCAGGTGACACATATGATAAAATTAGATATGATTTATTGACAAAAAGAGCAAGACTAATTTTCCATACAGCATGGAAGCTTGCAAATATGGACAAAGAACTGGATTAAATTAAGTCAGAATAATTTCCTTCTGGAATGTTAATAAAAGTTATATCAAGATAAAAAAAGGGAGCTTTAAAGCTCCCTTTTAAGTATATTTATTTTAATTCTTGAGGAGAACTCATCTCGGGTTTAAAGACCATTGTTCCTGAATATCTACCAAAACCTCCAAGTGTAAGCGAACTTTCAAATTCACTTATATCTGCTTCATAATTTACTCCATATAATTCATTATATTTTTCATAAACTTTTGCCCACTCTGAACTGTTATCATTTTGAAGATCCTCAAAGTTTGAGTGACTAAAAATAACCATTACCTGATTACCTTGACAACCTGCAAAACATTGTAGTGTTGTCATATTAACATCAGCACCAGATTGCTCTAATGCACCTTTAACCTTGTATCTAAAAGCCCAAAAGTCAGCATCATGTTCGCCATCATAATTGTACACAAAATATCTTTTAAGAGGCTTCTTCCAATTGTTATCACCCTCAGGCCAATGAGTTGCTCTTTCAACTATATTGTACCAAGATGAATTAGTAACTCTTCCATGTTTACCTGCATTATTTTGCATAGCTTTTAATCCAGAAGGATATTGATTATCAAAATCCTTAAGCTCATTTTCAATTCTAATTCTCCAATAGTCTCCTA
>CBFHHV010000011.1:0-34076 GCA_965655775.1 Candidatus Marisimplicoccus sp. | reverse complement strand
AAGTCATATCCTTGAATAAGCTGGTATGTGAATTCAGTAAATGACATACCTTGTGTTGTCTCTTTAGATATTCTTTTTTTTACAGATTCTTTCGCCATCATATAATTTACAGTTATGTGCTTTCCAATATCTCTGGAGAAATCAATAATAGAGAACTTACTCATCCAATCATAATTATTCACAAGAATAGCTCTGTTATTTTTTTTGGATTTAAAATCAAGAAATTTTTCAAATTGAAGCTTTAATTTTTTTTCATTATACTTTAAAATCTTTTTATCTAACAGGTTTCTCTCGTCAGACTTCCCAGATGGATCACCAATCATTCCAGTTGCTCCTCCCAGAAGGACTAATGGAGTATGACCTGCATTTTGAAAATGTCTTAAAATAAAAATGGGTACAAGACTTCCAATGTGTAATGAATCAGATGTAGGGTCAAATCCTATATATCCAATAGTTTTATTAATAGATAAATACTCTTCAGTTCCAGGTATTACATCATGTAGCATACCTCTCCACTTTAGTTCATCTATAAATTGTTCCATTATTTAATATTTTTTAGACTATCAATTGATCTTTGAATCTTTTTCTTAACATTTGAATAAATATTAACATGAACTCTAGGATTTCTAGAATAATAAAGTTCACTTTCATAGAATTGTGCACTATCAATATTATGCTTTCTAAAAATTAATTCGTCACTTATCATATTATTGTCAATTTTAAGATCATAACTACTTGATGCATTAAGAATCAATATATCAAAAATAATGCTTTCCATTTTTTCTTCACTAATCAAATTATCTGGAGCATTTGATGAACATGCAAATATGAAAATAAGTAATATTAAATATTTTTTCATCTGTTGAAGGTTATTTTTTTTCCTTGAGGTATAGAATTTACAACACCGTCTTCATAAACTACATTCCCATTTAATATTGTTCTATGAATTGAATGATCAAACTTTTGGCCTTCAAATGGTGACCAGCCACACTTATAAAGTAGAGACTCTTGAGTAACAAAAGTTGGAGTATGGGTATCAATCAAGACGATATCAGCGTAGTATCCTTCCCTTAAAAATCCTCTTTTATTCACCTTAAATATTATTGCCGGATTATGAGCTATTTTTTCTACAATTTTTTCAATTGAAACTCCATATTTTTCACAGTTTTGCAGAAGAGACAGAATTGTATGTTGAACCATTGGCCCTCCTGATGGACAATTTAAATATTTATTATTTTTTTCCTCTATCGTGTGAGGAGCATGATCTGATGCGATAATATCAATTTTATTATCTTTTATACCTTCCCACAATGCATCTCTATCATCCTTTGATTTTATTGCTGGGTTCCATTTAATTTTTGAACCTAGCCTGTTATAATCCTCATCTGAAAACCAAAGATGATGAGCACACACTTCAGAAGTTATTTTTTTATCATTAAGATCAACTTTACTATCAAATAGATCTAGTTCAATAGCTGTTGAAATATGGAAAACATTTAATCTTGCACCAGTTTTTTTAGCAAGATTTACAGCGAAATTTGAACTTTTATAACATGCATCTTCATTCCTAATCTCCGGATGTGCTGATATGGGTATATCCTCACCATAAAGTCTTTTATAATGTTCCGTATTATCCTTTATTGTATGTTCATCTTCACAATGAGCTGATATGGGTAATGATGTACTTTTGAATATATTCTCAATAGAAATTTTGTCGTCAATTAACATCTCTCCAGTTGAGGAACCCAAAAAAAGTTTAATTCCAGCAACTTGTTTTTGATCTATTCTTTTTACTTCATTTATATTGTCATTAGTTCCACCAAACATAAATGAAAAGTTTGCAAATGAATTATCTGTGGCAATCTTAATTTTATTTTCAAACTCTTCAATAGAAGTGGTATTTGGAAATGTGTTTGGCATTTCAAAATATGATGTTACACCACCAGCAATTGCAGCTTTGGATTCAGATCTTATATCACCTTTGTGTGTTAATCCTGGCTCTCTAAAATGTACTTGATCATCAATCATTCCAGGAATAGCAAGTTGTCCTTTTCCATCAATAATTTTAACGTCATTATCTGACTTGATATTAACACCAATTTTTTTGATAAACTCACCTTCAATATATATATCACTAGCTGTTCTTATACCTTCATTTATTAATACAATATCCTTAATCAGGAGTTTATTCATCTTTTTTAACTATTGAATTCAGTTTTAATTTAATAACACCAATTATTGCTTCAAATATAATGCTCTTATTCATTTTAGAGTTTCCATGTTCTCTATTAACAAATATTATCTGGTGTTCCATAAGTTTGAATTTTTTTTTCCAAAGCTTGAATTTCATTTCTATTTGAAAAGCATATCCATTAAACTTTATTTTATTAATGTTAAGTGAAGATAATGCTTCATTTGAATAACCAACAAAGCCTGAGGTTGAATCTTTAACTGGCAGAGAAGTAATAATTCTGACATAAATATTTGCAAAGTATGAAAGGAAGATTCGAGATAAAGGCCAGTTCACAACACTTACACCTTCTAGATATCGTGAACCAATAGCTACATCACATTCATTATTAATCAGAAGCCTCTTTAGATTTTTTATTTCATTTGGATCATGAGAAAGATCAGCATCCATCTCAAAAATATAGGAATATTTATTTTCAAGTGCCCATTTAAATCCCACTTTATATGCAGAGCCTAAACCATCTTTCTTATCTCTTGTAATCAAGAATAGTTTATCTATATTATCTTTTTTAAGATTCTTGACAATATTTGATGTTCCATCTGGTGAATTGTCATCAACTACCAGTACAGAATTATTGTCATCAATAGAAAATATTTTATTGATAACAGTCATAATATTTTCAGCTTCATTATAAGTAGGTATGATAATTAAACTATTGTCTTTCATTAATTTAGTAGTTATTCCATAGTTTTGTTATTTATTTGAAAATCAACATGATTCAAAATCAAGACGTAACCTCTTTATTTATTCTAATTGTATTATTAGTGTTTTACTTTTTTCAAACATTCCAAAGAGTAAAATTAGTTTATTTATTTAAAAGTTTAAGTTATCATTTTCGTAATATTTTAGTACCGTATGGTAAAGATGATCTTGGAATTTCTGGTACAGGTACTTCTTTAATTAATTATTTTCATTATTTCTATATATTCTTCTTTTTGCTTATCAATGGTGTAATCATGACATATTATGTGGCAGTAATTCAACAAGGAAATATAAAGATTGATGGAATGAGTACTGACTATTTTTCAAGATTACTAAATTTTAATATACTAATTCTAGTTACTCTATTTCTAAGATTTCTAATCATCAGATATGTTTTAGAAATGTTTATTGGCTCAAGACTTAAGTTTATATTTTACAAAAACTATATTGTAACTATTATAATTGCAGTATTGATGTTTTTAAACTTTGTGGTATATAACTTAAATTCTTTTTATGATTTCAATTATCTAAAAAACACTTCTTTTATACTAATAGGATTACATTTTATTTTTCAGAGCAAAAACTATTTGAGCTATTTTTTAAAATTTGATCTTAAAGAAGTTATGTATTTTATTTTGTATCTTTGTGCGTTCAAACTAGCCCCATGGATATGGTTATATTCAAATTTTTAAACCTAAACATTTCTTCATGAGTATTAAAACAATTTTAATATCTCAGCCTAAACCTACTAACGATAACTCACCTTATTCATCGTTAATAAGAAAACATAAATTAAAAATAGATTTTAGAAAATTTATTCATGTTGAGGGGCTTACAGCTAAAGAAGTAAGAGCTCAAAGGGTTGACTTTTCAAAATTTCATAATGTCATCCTTACAAGTAGAAATTCTGTTGATCACTTCTTCAGAATTACTGAGGAAATGAGATTTAAAGTTCCTGATCAAACTAAGTATTTTTGTCAGTCAGAAGCTGTTGCATATTACCTTCAGAAATATGTAGTTTACCGCAAGAGAAAAATATATATAGGTAATAACAATTTTAAAGATCTTGAGGCAACATTTATAAAATTTAATAAAGAGAAATTTCTTGCACCAACATCTGGTAGCTTGAATCCAGATATTATAAAAACATTAGACTCTTTTGAAATTTCATGGGAACGCGCTCAACTTTATAAGACAGTCGTTAGTGACTTATCTGATCTTAGAGATGTATATTATGATATACTTGTCTTTTTTAGCCCATTAGGTATTGAGTCTTTATTTAAAAACTTTCCTGATTTTGAACAAAATAAGACTCTTATTGCTGTCTATGGGAATACGACTGAAGAAGCAGCAAAAGCTAAAAATCTCAGAATAGACATTAAAGCACCAACAGAGATTTCTCCTTCTATGGCAATGGCTATAGATAAATATATTAAAGGTTAGTTTCTTCTACCAAACCTCATCCAAAGGTATACAAGGTTAGCAATTGAAGCTAAAGCTGCAACTACATATGTAGCAGCTGCCCAATTAAGTGCTTCTTTAGACTGACTTAATTCTCTTTGGTTAACAATTCTTTTTCTTTCTAACCAATAAATTGCTCTTTTACTAGCATCAAATTCAACAGGAAGAGTAACTAAACTAAATAAAGTACCAGATGCAAAACCTAAAATACCCAACATGGTTAAGTTTTGTCCTAGTACAGGTGAAGATTGCATTAAAAAAAATCCAGCCAACAAAATCCAAATACCAATATTCGAAGTAAAACCTACAACTGGTACCAGAATAGATCTCATTTTTAACCATTCGTATCCTTTAGCATGCTGAACTGCGTGACCACACTCATGAGCAGCAACAGCAGCAGAGGCAGCATTTTTTTTAAAATATACGCTTTCACTTAGATTAACGGTTTTCTTTTGAGGGTTGTAATGGTCTGATAATTGACCTTTAACACTTATAACTTTAACATCATAAATTCCATGATCAGACAACATTCTTTCGGCAATTTCTTTACCTGAAAGGTTAGCAGATAAGTTGATTTTTGAAAACTTTTTAAATTTTGATTTAAGTTGATTTTGAATATAAAAGCTTAAAGCAAATATTGGACCAAAAATAAATATGTAAATGGGATCGAAATAAAACATCTTTTTTTTGTAAAGTTAAATAAACTAGCAAAAAAGTAAATGATATTATGAATTTTTTAACTTAAATATGATTATACTTAATTGTAGTAATGAAGTTATTCCATTTGCAATAATTATTGATAAGCTCCCTATCAGAATTCCATATATGAGCCAAAGCAAAACACCAATAAACAATATAACATACATTGTGAGTGAAATACCGTCTGCATTTTTTTCTTTGTAGATTTTATAAACTTGCGGAATAAAAGCAGAAGTAGTAAGAAATGCTGCTGATAAACCTATAATTTCAAAGATTGGATCAATCATAAAACAATATTTATAATTTTACCTGGAACAACTATAACTTTTTTCGGCTTTAAATTATTTAAAATAGATTTTGTCTTTTCAAATGATAATACAGCATCTTCAATTTCTTTAATAGAGAGATCTAATGAAAGATTTATAGTAAACTTAGTTTTACCATTAAATGAGACTGGGTAAAGCTTTTCAGTTTCAAGCAGATATTTTTCATCATATACAGGATAAGTCTGATCAACTATAGATTCTTTATGGCCCAGCTGACTCCATAACTCTTCAGCAAAATGAGGTGCAAAGGGAGAGATAAGAATCAATAATTCCTTTAGAATCTCTCGATTGTTACAACTCATTGAGCTTAGTTCATTTATACAAATCATAAATGAGCTTATGCATGTATTAAGACTTAATTTCTCTATATCCTCAGTAATTTTTTTTATTGTTTTGTGAAGTGACTTTAAAGATTCTTTTGAAGGCTCTTCTTCTGACACATTGAATAATCCATCTTTAAAAAATAGACTCCAAAACTTTTTCAAAAATGAATGAACTCCTGATATTCCCCTTGTGTCCCAAGGTTTAGATTGTTCAATTGGACCAAGAAACATTTCATACATTCTTAGCGTATCAGCTCCATATTTATCACAAATTTCATCTGGATTAACAACATTAAACTTAGACTTTGACATTTTTTCTTGTTCCCTAATACAATAGAAAGAATCATTTTCTAATTTAAATGTTGAATTTTTAAAATCAGAATCTTCAAGTTTTAATAGGTTATAGTCTACTTGGTTATCATCTTTAACATACTTTATATCAATTCTAACTTTATCAACTTCATTATCTGAGATAAGATTACTTGAAATATATTTATTTGATCCTGATTCTCTGAATATAAATGCAGAGTTACCCAAAATCATCCCTTGATTAATTAATTTTTTAGAATATTCATTCTTATTTAAATATTCCAAATCATATAGAAATTTTTGATAAAATCTTGAATATAAAAGATGACCTGTAGCATGCTCACTTCCCCCAAAGTAAATATCTATATCTGACCAATATTTTTGAGATTCTTTTGAAATAAATTCTTTTTCATTTGTTGGGTCCATATATCGATAGAAGTACCAAGAACTTCCTGCCCAACCAGGCATAGTATTTAATTCTAATGGAAAAGTATCAGTATCATTAATTTCAGAATTTGATGTAACCTTTTTTGTCTTCTCATTCCACGCCCATGAAGATGAATTTCCTAGTGGGGAGTCTCCATTTTTAGTGGGAAGAAAATTGTCTACATCTGGTAACTTTAATGGCAAATATTCTGTCTCAATATTATATGGAATGCCATTCTTATAATATATAGGTATTGGCTCACCCCAATATCTTTGCCTACTAAATGTAGCATCTCTTAACTTAAATTGAATTTTAGATTTACCAATTAATTTATTTTCAATTTCTTTGATTATTAATTCCAAAGATTTTTCATAGTCTAATCCATTAAGGAATTCTGAATTTATAAGTTTAAAACCTGATTTTTTAGAAAAAGCAGTTTTCGAGATATCTATATTTTCAAAAATATTAGGAATATCAATCTTAAATTTTTTTGCAAAGTCAAAGTCTCTTTGATCTCCAGCAGGAACACCCATTACCGCTCCCGTTCCGTAACTGGCAAGAACATAATCTGAAATCCATATAGGTATTTTATTTCCTGTGAAAGGATGGATTGCATATGAACCTGAAAATACTCCTGAAACAGTTTTTACATCAGACAATCTTTCTCTCTCTGATTTCTTTGAGACTTCATCAATGTAATTCTCAATTTCTGATTTATGATTTAATGATGATAAATCATTTATTTCTTTATATTCCGGTGCAATAGTAAGAAAAGAGACTCCAAATATCGTGTCTGGTCTAGTAGTAAAAACCTCAATTTTTTTATTTGAATCTTCAACATCAAAAGTTACAGAAACACCTTTAGATTTTCCAATCCAATTTCTTTGCATTTCTTTTAGTGGATCTGGCCAATCAATTTTATCTAAATCATTTAAAAGTCTATCCGAGTATTTACTAATTCTTAAACACCAATGTTTAACCTTTCTTTTAGTTACTGGATACCCTCCCCTTTCACTTACTCCATTTATAATTTCATCATTTGCTAAAACGGTTCCTAACTCCTCGCACCAATTTACATCTCCATCAGTCAAGTATGCCAGCCTAAAGTTCATGAGTATGTCTGATTTAATTTTTTCATCAAAGTTTTTCCACTCTGAACTAGTAAATGAGTATCCATGCTCAAAAAGATCTTCTTTAAAGTTTTTATCACCATCCTTCTCAAACATGGATATAAGATTATCTATACTTTTTGCTTTTTTATCCTTTGAACAATAAAATGAGTTAAACATTAAAATAAATATCCATTGAGTCCACTTATAATATTTTGGATCAGAAGTTCTTATTTCTCTGGACCAATCAAAAGAGAACCCAATTCTATCGAGTTGGTTTCTATACATATTTATGTTATCAGAAGTAGTCTTTCTTGGATGCTGGCCTGTTCTTATTGCATATTGTTCTGCAGGTAGCCCAAACGAATCATATCCTTGAGGATGTAACACATTATATCCTTTGTGCCTTTTAAATCTAGAATATATATCACTCGCAATATAACCAAGGGGGTGACCAACATGAAGACCAGCACCTGATGGATATGGAAACATATCTAATACGTAGAATTTAGGCTTTGTAGAAAAACTAACTTTGTAAGTCTCATTATTCTTCCAAAATTTTTGCCATTTCTTTTCTATTTCTAGAAAATTATATCTCACCTTAAGCAAATTTATACAAAGGAAGAACTAATTTAATTAACATAAAAATTAATTTATTATTAGTTTATTACTTTTATAAAAGTTTGGAAACAAAAAAAAGAATCAATTCTGAGGTTACTAAGGTAAGAGGTAATTTAATTTCAATTTTCCTTATAAATACGATTGTATTATTTACTTTATCGTTAATAGGTTTTATTTACCTTAACTCCTCTTCAATTGAAAATTATTTTAAAGAAAATGTTACAATCAATATCTATCTAAAAAATGACACAAAAGAGTCTGAGAATAAGCAATTAATAAAATTGCTAAGATTAAATGAAGACGTAAAGGATATTAACTATTTATCTAAAGAAGATGCAGCAAAGATTTTTTCATCTGAGATTGGAGAAGAATTTGTTGGTTTTCTTGGATATAACCCTCTTTTAGATGCAGTTTCAGTTCAACTTAAGGGTGATAAAATTGATATATATTTTATTGACAGTTTTATCAAAAATCTCAATAATTTTCAATTTATTGAGGAAATTGAATATGACAAACCATTAGTTGACGCACTTACCAGAAATTTTGAAAAAATTGGATTATGGATTTTGATTATAAGCATTGTATTTTTTATAACTAGCTTTATATTGATTAATAATTCAATCAAAATTTCTATTTATTCCAAAAGAGATATTATAAAAACAATGCAACTTGTAGGTGCTACAAGTAAATTTATAAGAAGGCCATTTATATTCCAGTATCTTAAAATAAGCTTATTCTCTTCAATAACCTCTATTTTAATTTTGTATCTGCTAGTTTATCAGCTTAATCTTCAAATAGAAGAAATAAATTTTTTTACAAAAATAAGCGACACATTCTTGCTAATAACTTTTATTGTAACTTTTGGATTGCTTACTTCATTGATTAGTTCATTCTTAATTACACAGAGATATTTAAAATTAAAATTTGTAAGATAAAGTTATGGCTGAAAAAGATTATTTATTTAATAAAAAGAGATATAGATTTCTCATT
Organism: Candidatus Marisimplicoccus sp.; assembly: GCA_965655775.1. Taxonomy (GTDB): domain Bacteria; phylum Bacteroidota; class Bacteroidia; order Flavobacteriales; family Flavobacteriaceae; genus Marisimplicoccus. The sequence goes on along the minus strand of CBFHHV010000011.1, from coordinate 24,858 downwards.
CTATCAATTCTTATTATAGCTATTGGTTTTGTATTAATGTCTGGGGGAGATTCAACTGACCCTGATATTTTTAATAATGAAATATATAATTTCAGACGTATTAGAATTGCGCCCTTAATGGTAGTATTAGGTTTTGTATTGTGTATATTTTCAATCCTTTATAAGGATAAGAAGTAATGAAGGAATATAGTATAGATAGTTTTTCTATAAATGATATCAAGGAAGGCAAAATAATTCTAGTAGATAAGCCTCTTCGATGGACATCATTTGATGTCGTTAAGTATATACGCAAATCACTTCAACTTAAATTTAAAATAAAAAAAATCAAGGTTGGACATGCAGGAACACTTGATCCTTTAGCTACTGGATTATTAATTATATGTATAGGGAAACAAACAAAAAGTATTTCTGAATATCAAAACTTATCAAAGACATATACTGGAAAATTTAAACTTGGTGAATCTACGTTATCCTATGATGCAGAAACAGATGTTAACGAAAAGTTCGAGTATGACCATATTACTCTAGATGATTTAAAAAACTTAGCAAATGAGTTTATTGGAAGGAATATGCAAAAGCCCCCAATATTCTCAGCAATTAAAAAGGATGGTAAGAGATTATACGAATATGCAAGAGAGAATAAAGAAATTGACATAGATGAAAGAGAAATTGATATTTATAATTTTGAAATAATAGACTTCACCTCTCCATATGTTAACTTTAAAATTGAATGCTCTAAGGGAACTTATATTAGGTCTATAGCAAATGACTTTGGTAAAAGATTAAATTCAGGTTCTTATTTATATAAGTTGAGAAGGACTAAAATTGGTGATTTTTGTGTTCTTAATGCAATGGATATAAATATAGATGTTAAAACTTAATATTATATTTGTGTTATCCCAGTGAAATGAAATATAATCGTATACTTTTAAAACTTAGCGGAGAGGCTCTTCTTGGAAAGAATTCGTATGGCATTGATAATGATAGACTTGTGGTTTATGCGAAAGAGATTAAGCAGATTCATGAACAAGGTGTAGAAATTGCAATTGTAATTGGTGGTGGTAATATCTTTCGAGGATTAACTGGATCAGAGGATGGGATAGATAGAGTCCAAGCAGATTATATGGGGATGTTAGCAACAGTTATAAATGGTCTTGCACTTCAAAATGCGCTTGAAAATATGGATATTCCGACAAGACTTCAGTCAGCTATAAAAATGGAATCGATAGCTGAGTCATTTATCAAAAGAAAAGCAACTAGACATTTAGAAAAGGGTCGTGTTGTTATTTTTGCATCAGGAACTGGTAACCCATATTTTACAACTGATTCTGCTGCAGTTTTAAGAGCAATTGAGATTAATGCAGAAGTTATCCTAAAAGGGACAAGGGTTGATGGAATATACAATGAAGATCCAGAAAAAAATAAAGAAGCTATTAAATTTGATAATATTTCGTTTGAGGAAACTATAAAAAAGGGTCTAAAAATAATGGATACAACTGCATTTACTTTAAGTAAAGAAAATGAGTTACCAATTATTGTATTTGACATGAATACTAAAGGTAATTTAACAAAAGTTGTAATGGGTGAAAAAATTGGGACTAAAGTGTCTAAATAACTTAAATTATGGAGAATAATCAAGAAATAATTGACAGTGCAGAGCTAAATATGATGTCAGCTGTAAGTCACTTGGAAACAGAATTAGCAAAAATTAGAGCTGGGAAGGCAAATCCAATAATGTTAAAAGGTGTTTCGGTTGAATATTATGGTAATATGACACCTTTAAATCAGGTTGCTTCAGTGAGCACTCCAAATGCACAAACAATATCAATTCAACCATGGGAGAAAGATATGCTTGAAGAAATTGAAAAAAGTATCATTAATTCTAATTTAGGGCTAAATCCTGTTAACAATGGTGAATCATTATTGATTAATATTCCTCCATTAACAGAAGAGAGAAGAGTAGAACTTACAAAAATAGCAAAATCAGAATCTGAATCAGCTAAGGTAAGTATCCGAAATTCAAGAAAAGATGCTAATAATAAAATTAAAGCACTTGATATATCAGAAGATTTGAAATCTAATCTTGAAATAGACTCTCAGGAGTTAACTGACAAGTACATTAAAAAAGTTGATGAAATGTTCACTCTTAAGGAGAAAGATATTCTGACTTTATAGCACATGGACTTAATAAAGATAAAAGACATATATAGCTCCCCTAGTTACAATAGTAAAATTATTGTAGCTGGCTGGGTTAAAGCATTTAGAGGTAATCGTTTCATTGAATTAAATGATGGTTCAACTATTCAGAATATTCAATGTGTTATTACTGACTCTAACTCAGACAATAAAATAATTAAGAAAATCAATGTTGGTTCTTCACTTAAAATTCAAGGAACTTTAATTGAAAGCATAGGGAAAGGTCAAACTTTTGAAATTGAAATTATAGATATAGAAATTCTTGGAGAATCTGACCCTGATAAATATCCTATTCAACCAAAGAAGCATAGCTTAGAATTTTTAAGGGAACAAGCCCACTTGAGAATAAGGACCTCAACATTTAGTGCTGTGATGAGGATTAGATCAAAACTTGCATTTGGAGTCCATCAATTCTTTAATGAAAAAGGATTTAACTATGTCCATACCCCAATTATTACATCTAGTGATGCTGAAGGAGCCGGCGAAATGTTTCAAGTAACAACTTTGAATAATAAGCAAAAAGATAAAAAAGAAGTTGACTATTCTGAAGATTTTTTTGGAAAGAAAACGAGCCTAACAGTCTCAGGCCAATTAGAAGCTGAGACATATGCACTAGGTCTTGGCGATGTTTATACTTTTGGGCCAACATTTAGAGCTGAGAATTCTAATACTTCAAGACATGCATCAGAATTTTGGATGATTGAACCTGAAATGGCATTTTATGATCTAAATGATAATATGAACTTAGCTGAATCTTTCTTAAAAAATGTTCTTAAATATATAATGGATTCATGTAAAGAAGATTTAAAATTTCTTGATGAAAGACTTATTAAGGAACAAAGTCAAAAACCAAAAAATGAAAGAGATGAACTAAGCCTTATAGAAAAAATCAACTTTACCATAGATAATGAATTTACTAGAATCTCATATTCTGATGCTTTTGAAATTCTTAAAAACTCGAACTACAATAAAAAGAAAAAATTCAATTATTTAATTACTGAATGGGGTTGTGATTTTCAAAGTGAACATGAAAGATTTCTTGTAGAGAAGCACTTTAAATCACCAGTAATTATATTCGATTATCCGTCAAAAATAAAGGCATTTTACATGAGACTTAATAATGATGAAAAAACAGTTAGGGCAATGGATGTTTTATTCCCAGGAATTGGAGAAATAATTGGAGGTTCCCAAAGAGAGGAAAGATTAGATGTTCTTCAAAAAAGAATTAATGAAATGGGAATTGATGAAAAAGAGTTATGGTGGTACTTAGATCTAAGAAAATATGGGACAGTTCCACATAGTGGTTTTGGACTTGGATTTGAAAGACTAATAATGTTTTGCACTGGAATGCAAAATATTAGGGATGTAATACCCTATCCTCGAACACCAAAAAATGCCTCATTTTAATAAGAATTAATTCTTTTCTTACTTTTGTTTAAGTATTCATTCATAATATGCTTAATCAAAAACTACAACTAAAGTTATCTCAGAAGCTTTCGCCACAGCAAATTCAGCTAATGAAGCTGATACAACTAACCACTGCTGAATTAGAACAAAAAGTTAAAAATGAAATTGAAGAGAATCCAGCACTTGAGCATGGGAGTGAATCATTAGATACTGATTCTAATGATTTTGACTCAGAGATTCAAAGTGAAGATGTTAATGTTGATGACTATCTCTCAGACGAAAACGATGACTACAGTCAAAATTTTTACTCAACAAATGAAGAAAATAATAATTTTCAAACTAAATCATCGCCAAGTTTTCATCAATATTTAGATAATCAATCACGAAACCTAATTCTAAATGACAAAGAAAAACCATTATGTGAATTCTTGATTGGTAGTATTGATGAGAGTGGTTATCTAAGAAGAGAAGTTGATGATATAATTGATGATTTAGCCTTTACCCAAAATATTATAACGACTAGAGATAATGTTATATCTGTCTTAAAAAAAATTCAAGATTTAGATCCGCCAGGAGTTGGGGCAAGATCTTTGCAGGAGTGTCTTTTGATTCAACTTAATAAAAAAACCAATCAGAAAAAGTCAATATTAAACTCCATAAAAATAATTAAGTCTGAGTTTGAGTTGTTCTCAAAAAAGAAATTCTCTAAGCTATCTGAAAAACTAAATTTGTCTGATAATGACTTAAAAGAATCAATTGATGAAATTTCAAAGTTAAATCCTAAACCTGGAGGATCTATTAGTAGCGAATTCTCTAATAATACGATAATACCAGATTTCATTTTAAAAATTGAAGAAGGAGAACTTATTGTGGAATTAAATAAGAGAAATTCCCCTGAGTTAAGGCTTTCTAACTCATATAAAAATATATTAGAGGGATATAAAAATGATCCTAATAAATCAAAGTCACAAAATCAAGCCATGCAATTTTTAAAACAAAAGCTTGACTCAGCCAAATGGTTTATTGAAGCTGTTGGACAGAGATATCAAACATTGTTTCAAACAGTAGACGCCATTGTGACTTTTCAAAATGACTATTTTTTATCGGGCGAAGAGTCTGATTTAAAACCAATGATTCTAAAAGATATAGCTGAAAAAATTAATATGGATATATCAACAATTTCTAGAGTTGCTAACAGCAAGTATATTGATACACCTTATGGAATTAAATTATTGAAGAGTTATTTTTCCGAGGGGATGAAGAATAAAGATGGAGAAGACATTTCAACTATAGAGATTAAAAAGACGTTGAAACAGATTATAAATGATGAAGATAAAGCCAAGCCTCTATCAGATATTGAATTATCAAAGGGACTATCTAAAAAGGGTTATAAAGTTGCAAGAAGAACCATATCTAAATATAGAGAACAACTCGATTTACCGGTTGCAAGACTAAGAAAAGAATTATAATAAGTAGAAAACAAGACCAAGCCTAAAAAAACTAATATTAAAATTATTGCCATCTTTAGTTTTTTTATTTTTTAGTATTGGATTTAGGTCATATTCTAAAGAAATATTCCAAGTATTATAACCAGCATTAATATAAAAAGAAGTTGTCCAATCTTCTATTTCATCAATTGTAATTTCAGATCCATATGAAGGATTAGAATATAATGGAAAATTTTTCTTGAATTTTAATCCTGAATAAATTCTCCAAAACTTATATTCATCAATTGAAGACTTCCTCCATCTATATTCTATTGGAAGAACAATTGAAGAAAAAGAAATTTTATTTTTAGATTCAAGAAACCTACTCACAACTACTCTATAATTAATATTATCTTCAATTTCAGAGGGCTGAATATTAGAAGTAAAAAAATTTCTTTCAAATCCAAGGCCTATACCAACTGCCTTTGTAGAGGTTTTATTAATAGGAAAGTCTCTAATAAACCCAAATTGAAAATTACCTGAGAAACCATTTTGTTTGAAGTCCTCTAATGATTCTGTTTGAATAAAATAGCTTGATCCAAAATAGAATTGATCTTCTCTATAGGACTCGTTTATTTTATCAGATTGTGAAAAGCTTGATTGAATAAAAAATAATAAGGAAAAAAGTAAGAAAAACTTTTTTCTAATTAAAATTTTGGGTGTAGTCTCCAACTCTAGTTGTATAGTTTAGCTTAAGCGCATTAACTTTACGAAGCTCTTGCTTTATATCACTGATAATACCCATCTTTGTATCACTATCAACTTTTAAAGCAGTTGTTAGAACATTTTGAAGTTCTTCTCGCTTAGCAGCTCTCTCAGCTAAAACAAATGCACCAACTTCTTCAACTGATCCAAACTTGTCGTTTAATTGAATTCTTGCCTGGGTACCATAGGTATCAACATATCTACTAGAAGGCTTTCCAGCATATATATATATTACTCTGTCCTTTTTATCTAATTTTTGAACTTGGTCAGCAGCAGGTAGAGTATTTTGCACCATCAGTGTACTATCACGCATAACTGTCGCTACCATGAAGAAGAATAATAACATGAATACGATATCAGGCAGCGATGCCGTTGATATAGCAGGAAGATCTCCACTTTTCTTTTTGTTAAATTTTGCCATTTTTAATTTACTTTACTTGGTTCAGCCTCAGATAACTTTTGAGGGTACAACAGTTTAACCACATCTAATTTTTCTTTTAAACTAGCTTTATCATCAGATGATGTTCTTGGATCGCTATAGATTAAATCAGCCTCAACATATGAAATCCCAAGGTTTGGATTTAATCTTGCAAACTCTCTATTTCTGAGCTCATTGTAGGCTGCCACAAGTTCATTTTGAACAGCTATATAAACTTTATATTCAGTCTCCCTATCATTCTTTAATGAAATGATTGCTTTGTCGGGGTTATCTGATGATCTAGGGTCTCTCTCTCCCTGACAATAATCACATGCTTCTTCTCCTGAACCTCCACCATTATCAAGAAAATCCATAGCTAGACCTCTTAGGTCCTTAATATCAGTAAGTGATTCTTCAACTAGAAGTTGATTATTCTTATTAACAACAACTGTGAAAATATTTTTTTCTCTAATTATAGGTGGATCAATTTGATCTTCCATTGGTGGAAGTTTTCTATTAATACCACTATCAGTCTCAATAGTTGTAGTTACCAAAAAGAAAATCAAAAGTAAAAAGGCAATGTCCGCCATTGATCCTGCATTGACTTCTGGAGCTTTTCTTTTAGCCATAATTTACTTTTTAAATATTTTTTTTGTTCCTGGAAAAACCATTAAACCAACAGCAACTATTGATAAGATAAAGAATACCCTAATTCCAGTTCCAACTAATCTTGAACCCATTGCAGAAAGCACCTTTCCATCTCTCATTGGAGTTTCAACTCCACTTGAAAGAAAAAATGCAATAACAACAACAATAAGAAATAGCCCTGCAGATTTAAGTGCATTTTTCATCTTTGATTTATCTTTGGCAATTGCTCCAAGTGAAAAAACTAAAGTGACAATAACAGCAATAAAAAGAGTTATTTGGCTCAGTAAGATTATTGGAGTTATAACACCATAATTACCAGATGCTGCAGCCATTTTGATAGAGTCATCTCCACTAGCAAAAACAATTGCTAAGAAAATTAAACCAAGTACTCCTAGGGCAATACACCCAATTCTAGTTAATCTTTCTAGATTCATAATAAATTATTTTTTTTGAGTAGAAAGAATATCAATTAAAGTAATTGATGCATCTTCCATATCATTAACTATTGAATCAATTTTAGCAACTATGTAGTTGTAAAAGACTTGTAATATAATTGCAACTATAAGTCCAAAAACTGTTGTTAAAAGAGCTATTTTAATACCCCCTGCTACAAGAGAAGGTTGCATATCACCAGCAGCTTCAATTCTATCGAAAGCATTAATCATACCAATAACTGTACCCATGAAACCAAGCATTGGAGCTAATGCGATGAATAGAGAAATCCATGAAACATTTTTTTCAAGTTGTCCCATCTGAACTCCACCATATGATATAACAGCTTTTTCTGCACTCTCAACTCCATCTTTTGCTCTATCAAGACCTTGATAAAAAATTGATGCAACAGGTCCCTTAGTGTTTCTACAGACGTCTTTAGCAGCTTCAACACCACCTGATTTTAGTGCTTCTTCGACATCATCTGTAAGTTTATTTGAATTTGTTGTAGACAAGTTAAGATATATAATTCTTTCAATTGAGATTGCTAATCCTAAAATTAAACATATAAGGACAATTCCCATGAAACCTGGTCCTCCTTCAATAAAACGCTTCTTTAATTCTTGTGTGAAACCAGCAGATGCTTCTGAACTTTCCATCATTGGTTCATCTTGTGAATCCTGAATAGTAAATGTACTATTAATAGTAGTCGCGGCATAAGTAAAATTTGTAGTAGTTGAACCTACGATTACAGAAAGGATTAATGCAAATAATATTTTTTTCATTTTTCTAATATTTTCAATAATTGAGAATTGAAAGATATAAAAATTATTAAACGATTCAAATTTTTTTTTTCGTGATAATCTTGTTTTAATTATAAGGTGTAATTCTATTTCAATGGTTGATATTTTTCATATGGATATGAATCAGGTATTAAATAAGGACCAGTTGAAATTTTAAGTGGAAATTGTGAGTCTTGATCAAGATTAAACTCAAGCATAATTGCTTGATAACCATCAGATTGATTATCTAATTCTATATTGTAAATATTGTCTTCATTTATATCAATTTTAGATTCCTTCCAGAGCTCACCTTCTTGCCAGAGTCTAAAATCTCTTCCGTCTACATTAAATGCTCTCCAAATTGAAACCGAGTATTCACCTTCATAATCTAAATAAACTTTCAAATTTCCATCTACTAACTCCCATTCAAGGATCGGCAGATCAATTTTGTTTACTACTCTGTAAAAGAAACTAACTAAATCATTGCTCAAATATTCTCCACTAAGAGAGTGATTAGCATTGGGAACATATCTTATCAATTTATTCTCAGGAAGTTCTTCATAATAAAATCTCCAGGAATCAGTAGAGAAAAACTCATCAGACCCAGCATTAATAATATATTTGGGCATAGTAAATTTATCTTTAAAAGAATACGGTTCAACATAGCTCATAAGAACCTTAAATTCTTCTGTTCCCATCCAATCAGGAATATTATATTTTACATACTCCTGAACTGCAGGAGAGAACTCGCCATAACTTCTAAAGTGATTCTCAAAAGAAGGAACTAGATTAAGCATGTCTATTACCATCGGAACAACCCCAACAATTCTATCATCAACTGCTGCAGTAGTCCATGCAGTCCATCCTCTTTTAGATGCACCCGAGACTACAAATTCACTTAATTCTTTACTATTTTGCAAGGCTATTTCTTGCGCTAAATCCATAGATCTGACGACAGCTCTTGTCATTGGCAATCTTGGTAACCACTCAATATCTTTTTTCTTTGCTCCTCTCTCTAAAAATTGACTCCAAGCAAAAGCAATTAAATCATCTTCATAAAAATTTTCTTGATCAGAGGCAAGGAAATTTATTGGTTGAGCAGGAATATTGTGGATGTTTACAATTATAGATTTTGTTTTTAAAGCATAACTTATAGATATAGAATCAAGTCTGAAATAAGTTTCATCTTTGACTCCACCGTCAATAAACATTATTCCAGTTTCAGTTAGAGTTTCCTTGGGTATCACTATGTCAACATAATGTGACCATTCAACATCTTCTACCTTTTTTTTATCTAACCATTCACCTGAGATCATCTTAATGTGGAATCCTGTCCATTCTTCTTCATAGATAATATCTTCAATCTCATAACTAAACTCATTCTTTGTTGACTCAATGTAATCTTTCATAGAATCATAATTATGATTAGACATGAAAGCATAATTAAGTCCAAAGTATAATAAGACTAATGCTAAGACTAAAAGAATTTTTTTTGCAGACATAAAATTATTTTTTAAATAAGTTTAATTTAAAATTACCACCTTATAATTGTACTTCCCCAGGTAAAACCAGAACCAAATGATGCCAACACTACAATATCTCCTTCATTTATTTTTAAATTTTCCCAAGCCTCAGTAAGTGCAATTGGAATTGAACCTGCAGTAGTATTTCCATATTTTTGAATATTGTTATAAACCTGATCTTCAGAAAGACCAAATTTCTTTTGAACAAACTGAGATATTCTCAGATTAGCTTGGTGAGGTATCAACATATCTATTTGTCCAGGTGATAATCCATTTTTATCTAAGCCTTCCATTATTACTTCTGAAAATCTAACAATGGCATTTTTAAAAACTAATTGACCATTCATATATGGATAATAGGAAATATCATCAGGGTCATTATCCTTAATAATTTTATTTACCCACCTATTGGTATTTGGTCCAATTAGTGCTAAATCTTTTGCAAATTTTCCTTCAGAATGAAGATGAGAAGACAGTATACCTTTTGTTAAATCTTCCTCTCTCGATATAACTGCAGCTCCAGCGCCATCGCCAAATATTACAGTTACTGCTCTACCTCTTGTAGAAAAATCAAGCCCACCTGAGTGGTTTTCTGATCCAATTACTAAAATATTTTTATACATACCTGATTTTATAAACTGATCAGCCGTCGCAATAGAATATATAAAACCAGAACATTGATTTCTTATATCAATTGCTGGACAAGTTTTAATTTTCAGTTCTTCTTGAACAAGAACACCACCTCCAGGGAAATAATAGTCTGGACTCAATGTTGCAAAAATAATTAGGTCAATTTCACTCTTATCAATTCCAGCTCTTTCAATTGCTATTTTTGCAGCTTTAACCCCCATGATAGCAGTTGTATTACCATCACCTTTTTTTATATGTCTTCTTTCTTTAATTCCTGTTCTTTCTATTATCCATTCATTGGTTGTATCCATAATTTTTGAAAGATCATCATTGGTTACTACATTATCAGGGAGATATTTACCTAATCCAGCTATTTTTGAATTATACATTTTTTGGTTTTTATTCAAGTTAAGAAAATTAATTAGTGATTTAAATCTTATTCTAAATGAATGTTACTTAAGCCAATCTCAGTTCCCGCCTTGGCTTAACTAAAAAATCAACTAAATCAAATGGAACATTAAAATTTATTAAATTAAATGAGGTGCTCAATAGATTTTGCACAATCTAAGATTGTTTTTTCAAAAGGAATTGGCTCCCAATCAAAAATTTCTTTTGTCTCTTCGTTATCAGAGCCAACTGTGTTACCAACTATAGGAACCATTCCCTTAGCTTCCCTATCAAATAGACTCATTAATTTGATCATAAATATTGGTGCCTTTTTTGTACTAACTTTATTATAACCATTCTCCTTGAGTATCCTTGCGATATCCATAAATGAATATGCTTTAGAGGTAGTTGGTATTAATCTTTTACCATTTGCTTTTTTTTCTGTCATCGCAAGCACATGGAGTTTTGCAAGATCCCTTACATCAGACATTGGTATACCTGCTGGTGGAATCATTGACATTTTAAAATGCCCAGTTAACATTTGATGAACTCCATTTAGAGAAAATCCACTTATATTCCCAGTTAAAGATGGTCCATATATACCCCCAGCACACATAACAGCCATTTCTATTGAAAAATTATCAGATTGATTATTATAAAATTCCCATGCAGCTTTTTCACCAAGAGTTTTTGCTTTAATATAAGTATTAATATTGTTTGAATTAGGATCTGTCCAATCTTTAGAATCGACCATTCCAGTATCTTGGTTGCTATCGTATACCACACCCATCATAGTTACTGCACTGGATGTTAAAACAATTCTTTTAACTTTTGCTTTTTGGGAAAATTTTAGGGCGCGAATGGTTCCGTCACATATTGGTTCAATATATTCATTTTCATCTTTTGGTTCTTTAACAGAAAAGGGCGCAGCAACATGTAAAACATATTTACAACCTTCAACAGCATTTTCCCAGCCATCATCACTTAGAAGGTCAAGTTTAACAAATTCTAATTTTTCACCTGGGTCTACTTCTTTTTTTAGACCATTTAGTATTTCACTTTTCTTATTAAGATCTCGAACTGAACCTCTTACATGATAGCCATTTTTTAACAGTTCCAGAGCACAATGATGACCTAAAAAACCTGAAACTCCTGTTACTAATACTCTTTCCATTGAATAAAATTTTTAAAGATTAAAATAATTAATGTTTTAGTTTTATCTAAATATAAACTCAATTGACTGAATGAAAAAACCATTCTATAAAACCAACTTAGCAGAGAGGAAGGGATTCGAACCCTCGATTCCATTTCTAGAATACACGCTTTCCAAGCGTGCGCCTTAAACCACTCGGCCACCTCTCTAATTTAAATATTTAATTCTCAAAAATTTCATTAGAATTTTGTTGAGTAATTCTTGAAATTTCAGAAACATCTAAATTATATATTTCTGACAGTTTACTAGCTATTATAGACAAATAAGAACTTTCATTCCTTTTTCCTCTGTAAGGTGCAGGGGCTAAATATGGAGAATCAGTTTCTAAGACAATTTTATTAAGTGGAATTGAACTTAAAAATTCTGAAATTTTTCCATTTTTAAATGTTACTACTCCACCAATACCAAGAAAGAAATTTAAATCAATTATTTTTTTGGCCTGGTCTTGATTTCCAGTAAAACAATGGAAAATCCCCCTTAGTTTGTCTGATTTATATTTTTTTAGAACTTCAAATATCTCGTCAAAAGACTCTCTAGAATGAATTATTATTGGCAGGTCATATTCAATAGCCAATTTGATTTGCTCTTCAAATGCAATTATTTGTTGTTTAAAATACTTCTTTTCATGGAACAGGTCTATTCCAATTTCACCAATTGCTTTATAACTATTTGATTTAATTTGATCCTTTACAAATTTAATTTCTAGTTCAAAGTTTTTATCTACATAGCATGGATGAAGACCAATCATACAAAATACTCTATTTGGAAACTTGCTCTCCAAATCATGCATACTCTCATTATATTTTGAGCTTATTGATGGTAAATAAAATTTTTCAACCCCTACTGATATTGCTCTTTGGATTACATCATCAATGTCGTCTTTAAAATGATCTAAGTATAAATGGGTATGAGTATCTATCAAATCAATTGAGGCCTAAAGATTTTTCAATTTTTCCATCCATTAAAATATTTTCTGGATCTTCTACTCCCTCTTTAACAGCTATTAAAAAACCAACTGATTGATTACCATCAATAATTCTGTGATCATAAGACAGAGCTAGATACATCATTGGCCGTATTTCAACTTTTCCTTCAACAGCAATTGGTCTTTGAATAATGTTATGCATTCCTAAAATACCTGATTGAGGAGGATTGATAATTGGAGTAGAAAGCATTGAACCAAAAACACCCCCATTTGAAATTGTAAAAGTACCCCCAGTTAAATCATCAACTGTTATCGACTTCTCTCTTACATTATCTGCAAGTCTTTTTATTTCTTGTTCAACAGCGGCAAAAGATAGATCTTGAGCATTTCTTAAGACTGGAGTCATTAGCCCTTTAGGACCAGAGACTGCAATACTTATATCAGAGTAATTATAAGAAATCTTTTCATTACCATCAATCATAGAATTTACATCTGGATAAAGATCAAGAGCTCTTGTAACAGCTTTAGTAAAGAAACTCATGAAACCTAGACTTACTCCATGTTTTTGAGAGAAAGCTTCTTTATACTTTTTTCTAAGATCAAAAATATTAGATAAATCCGCTTCATTAAAAGTAGTCAGCATAGCTGTTTCATTTTTTACAGAAACTAGTCTCTCTGCAACTTTTCTTCTTAACATTGAAAGTTTTTCTCTGTTTTCATTTCTACCCTCATGATTTGAAGAACCCATTGCTGGAATAACTTTTAAGACATCATCTTTTGTTATTTTATCTCCTTTAGAATGTATTTCATTAATATCAATACCTTTATCTGATGCAATATTTCTTGCAAGAGGAGTAATACTTATCTCATCAATCTTATTCGATTCAATCTTTTTTTCCTCTTTAATATTTTGTTGAGGGGAAGTGGAATTTGATGCTTCAGATGTATCAATTAAACAGACAATATCACCTACGGACATCGTATCGCCCTCTTGAGCTTTTAAGGTGATTTTACCGGACACTTCGGCAGGGAGATCTAGCGTGGCTTTATCAGAATCTATTTCTGCTATCGTTTGATCCTTATTAACAATATCTCCGTCTTTTACAAGCCATTGAGATATTTCAACTTCTGTTATTGACTCACCAGGGGAAGGAATTTTCATTTCAAGGACCATCGGTAATCTTTAGATATCTTAAGTTATCTAAATTAATCATAAAATTGAAACTATTTAAATATTCATTATCTTAATAAATAAAAAAAATATGTCGAATAGAAGAGGATTTATTAAGTCAACATCAATTGCTTCATTAGGTCTAATTTCAATGAATCAAAGTTTATATCCTTTTAATGGAAATTTTAATAGAAAGATCAGGATCAGTTTAAATCCAGGTGCAGTTGGAATTAATTGTACAGCAAGAGAACTTCTTGAAATTGCCATAAAATATAATTTTGATTCTATTATCCCCATTGTAAGTGAATTTCAAGAGATGGATCAAAAAGAAATTGATAGTTATCTTGAAAAAATGAATGAAAATAGAATTTCATTTGATGTGTCTGGATTACCACTTCAATTTAGAACAAGCAAGAATCAATTTAATAAAGGTTTGATCACTTTAGATAATCACTGTAAAGTTTTAAATAAGTTGAATGTGAAGGGTTTTAATACTTGGATTATGCCAACAAATAATAAATTAACTTATTTAAAAAATTTTAAAATACATAAAGAAAGACTTAAAGAGTGTGCAAAAATTATTGGAGATCATGGAATGAAACTTGGATTGGAATTTGTAGGCCCCAAAACTTTAATGTCAAGAGATCAATTTTCATTTATTAGGACAATTAATGAACTAAGAGAGTTAATTGTTGCAATTGATGAAAGCAATGTTGGATACCAACTTGATACTTTTCATTTATACTGTGCAAATCATTCAGTTGAGGATTTAAAATTTTTAGAAAAAGATGACATAGTTATGTGTCAAGTAAATGATGCTGTTCTTGGAAGATCAAGAGATGAACAATTTGATCTTGAGAGAGAATTGCCAGGTAAATCTGGATTGATTGATACAGCTCCTTTCTTGAATTTTTTAAATAATATTGGTTATGATGGAACTGTTAGTGCAGAACCATTTAATAATGAATTAAATAAGATGAACAATGAAGATGCAGCTAGAATAACTTTTAATTCAATAAAAAGCAGCTTTGAAAATGCTGGAATTTTTTAAGATAAAAATTATTTTCTAAAATTGTTTTTTGTTTTGTCAAAAACATATTCAATTACTTGATTATGTCTACGCTCAAATCTAGTATAACTTCCTGATGCTGTTGATCCATAAAATCTTCTAGTTGCAGGCCTCATATTTTTAGCAATTGGATGATAAGTCTGAATATGATTCCAAGCACCCATATTCCTTGGCTCTTCTTGAGCCCAAACAATATCTTTGGCATTTGAGAATTTCTTAATTTCCGAAATTATTAGTTTAACTGGAAGAGGGAACAACTGTTCTATTCTTACAATTGCAACATTTTTTATATTATTTTTCTCTCTGTAATCGACTAAATCAAAGTAAAATTTTCCACTACAGAATACAAGAGTTACTGCCTTAGTGGGATCAGTTTCAGAATCAGTAATTACTGGAATAAATTTAGAATTGGTTAAATCATCAACATTAGACACAACCTTAGGGTGACGTAGAAGACTTTTTGGAGTGAATAAAATTAAAGGCTTTCTAAATTTAGTCAACATTTGCCTTCTTAAAAGATGGAAAAGATTAGATGGAGTAGTACAATTTGCTGCATACATATTGTCCTTTGCACATAATTGAAGGTAACGTTCCATTCTGGCAGAGGAATGCTCAGCTCCTTGTCCTTCATAACCATGGGGTAGGTATAGAACTATTCCATTTTGTAACTTCCATTTATCTTCAGCAGAAGAAATATACTGATCAATGATAATCTGAGCCCCATTTGAAAAATCTCCAAATTGAGCCTCCCATATTGTCAAGGAGTTTGGGCTAGCAAGTGCATAACCATAGTCAAATCCCAAAACACCATATTCTGATAGAGGAGAATTATATATACTAAATAACCCTTTATTTTTTGAATCAATATTATTTAATGGTAGATATTCTTCCTCTGAATCCTCTGACTTTAATACTGCATGTCTATGAGAAAACGTACCTCTTTCAACATCTTGTCCTGAGACTCTTACATTAAAACCCTCGGTTAATAATGTTCCATATGCAAGTAACTCTGCCATTGCCCAATCAATTTTTCCATTTTCAAATATTAATTTTTCTCTTGAATCAAATAGCTTTATAATTTTTCTTAAAAATGATTCATTTGGCAAGGAAGTTATTGATTTTGCAACATTGAGCACATCCTCCTTGGATGCGCTTGTTGAATAATCTTCAAGCATTTCATTTTCATCAACTCTCTTAAATCCATCCCACACCTCTTGCATGAAGGGTGTAATTTTTGTTTTTTCTTTTTTCTTAGAATCCGTAAGTTCATTTTCAAGTTTTGAAAAATATTTTGATTCAATTTTAGAAACATGATCATCATTTATTATTCCTTGATCCATTAGTTTAGAAGCATATATATCCCTTGGGTTTGGATGACCTGATATAAATTTATATAATCTAGGTTGAGTAAATCTTGGCTCATCTCCTTCATTGTGGCCATATTTTCTATATCCTAAAAGATCAATAAAAACATCCCTATTAAACTTATCCCTATATTCTAATGCAAAGGTTACTGCATGAATAACAGCTTCAACATCATCTGAGTTAACATGTAGAACTGGAGAGAGTGTTACTTTACCAACATCAGAACAATATGTACTTGACCTTGCATCAAGATAATTAGTAGTAAAGCCAACTTGGTTATTAACTATTAGGTGAATTGTACCTCCAGTTGAGTATCCTTTTAATCTTGACATTTGAATTACCTCATAGACAACTCCTTGCCCAGCAACAGCAGCATCACCATGAACAATTATAGGTAAAACTTTATTAGTATTATTATCAAAATCATTCTCAAGCTTAGCTCTAGCAATCCCCTGTACAATAGGATCAACAGATTCAAGATGAGATGGATTTGGAGCAAGGTTCATATTAATTTTCTTACCTGATGACGAGGTTCTTTCTGAGGTCCAACCAAGATGGTACTTTACATCTCCATCAAAGATATCTTCTTCATAATCCTTTCCTTCAAACTCACCAAAAATATCTCTACTTGACTTACCAAATATATTTGCAAGAGTACTCAATCTACCTCTATGAGACATTCCCATTATAAATTCTTCAACTCCCTTTTCAGCAGCAGAATCAACAAGAAAGTCTATTGCTGGGATTAATGATTCTCCTCCCTCAAGAGAGAACCTCTTCTGTCCAACATATTTTTTCTGCAGAAAATTTTCAAACGTGTATGCCTTATTTAAGCTATCTAATATTGATAATTTTTCACTTTTTGAAAAATTTGGCTGGTTACCATTAACATTTATAAAGCTCTGTATCCATTTAACTTTTTCTGGGTCCCTTATATACATGTATTCTAATCCAATTGATTCACAATATATTTTTTTGAGATGGTCAATGATATTACTCAATTTATCTGGTCCAATACCGACTACTTCACCAGCACTAAAAATTAAATCAAGATCAGTCTTACTTAATCCAAAATTTTCAATATCAAGTGTTGGAGAATACTTTCTTCTTTCTCTAACAGGATTAGTTATTGTAAAAAGATGCCCTCTTTGTCTGTAAGCATCAATCAAATTAACGACTTTAAACTCTTTACTTATATTTTCAGGAACCTCAAACTTCTTCTCTTCAAGAGTAATATTGGCACTCTCTAACCCAAAATCAAAGCCTTGAAAAAAAGCTTTCCAACTAGGCTCTAAGCTATCAGGAGACTCCAAGTATTGATCATACATTTCTGCAAAAAAACTTGTATGTGCTGAGTTAAGAAAAGAGAATTTATCCATTAAATGTCGTATAGTTAATAAAATTACAACTTGTTTTTTATGTTTCTTAATAATTTTTAGATTTTTGTATCATGTTTGCCCTAATTGATTGTAATAATTTTTATGCTTCTTGTGAAAGAGTTTTCCAACCTCATTTAAATGGTAAACCACTTGTAATTTTATCAAACAATGATGGCTGTGTTATAGCTAGAAGTAACGAAGCTAAATCACTTGGAATCCCTATGGGAGCTCCTGCATTTAAATACAAAGAAATTTTTCAGAAAAATAATGTCCAAATTTTTTCTTCCAATTTTACGTTGTATGGAGACATGAGTAATCGAGTAATGTCCATTATAGCTAAACATGTACCAGATGTAGAAATATATAGCATTGATGAGGCATTTGTAAAGTTTAGTGGATTCTCCGAATATGAAGCTAACAAAAAATGTAAAGAGATAATAGAAACTGTCATTAAGTGGACAGGTATACCCGTCTCAATAGGTCTAGCACCGACTAAGTCACTCGCAAAAGTTGCTAATAGAATTGCTAAAAAAAACTCTACTAAAACAAATGGATTTTATTCAATTAGCAGTAACAAAAAACGATTAGAAGCTTTAAATAATATTCCTACTGGAGATATATGGGGAATTGGTTTTCAAAATGAAAAAAAATTATCAAGAATTAATGTCAAGACTGGAATGGACTTCATAAATCTTCCTGATAAATGGGTTAAAAAGAATATGAGCATCATAGGCCTTAAACTCAAAAAAGAACTCGAAGGCGTTCCTACTCTAGACATAGAAGAAGGAAAAGTGGATAAAAAGTCTATCGCTACAACTAGAAGTTTTGAATCTGAAATTTCCTTACTAGACGATTTAATTGAAAGGATTACTACATTCTCTGTGGTTGCTTCTAAAAAACTAAGAAGACAAAATAGTGAATGTAATATGGTTTGTGTCTTTATTCGAAGTAATCCTTTTAAGCAAGACAGTGAAAGATATCATTTTAGTTTAACAGGTTCACTTCCCTTCTCAACAAGTTCAAGTATTGAAATAAGTAAATTTGCTGTAAATCTTTTAAAGAAGATTTATTCTAAAAATAAACTTTATAAAAAAGCAGGTATAATATTGATGGGGCTATCCCCTCAGTCTAGTCACCAATTTAGCTTATTTGATAAAGACCTTGAAAAACAAAAAAAACTAATGAGAAGTATTGATAATATTGATGATAAATATGGGCTCTACAAAGTAAGACTTGCAAGCCAAGATCAGAAAAGAATATGGAAGATGAAAAGACAAAAACTTTCAAGGAACTATACAACTGAAATTGATGAAGTATTAATTGTTAGTTAGGATATGAAAAATAATATCAAAATATTTAAACCAAATGAAGAAAGCTCCTTGAATAATTTATTTATTGAGGATGGAATTTCTGCAGGTTTTCCTTCACCAGCAGGTGACTTTGAGGAGTCCAGGATTAGTCTTGAAAAGGTTGTAGTTAAAAATAAGGAAGCTACATTTTATGCAAAAGTCTCAGGTGAATCAATGAAAGATGCAGGCCTAGATGATGGAGATATTTTAGTAATAGACAGAAGTGAAGAATTAAAAAATAATAAAATTGCAGTATGCTATTTAAATGGTGAGTTTACTGTTAAAAGGGTAAAGATTGAAAAAGATCATATATACCTAATACCGGAAAATAAAAAATATGATCCAATTAAGGTTACAGAAGAAAATGAGTTTATAGTTTGGGGTATTGTAACTTATGTAGTTAAGAAGGTTTAAAGCCTTTCATAAATACCCGCAATTCCCTGACCACCTCCAACACAAGCAGTTACCATTCCATACTTCTGATTTCTTCTTTTCATTTCATTTAATAACTGAATTGAAAGTTTTGCTCCAGTACAACCTAAGGGATGACCAAGAGCGATGGCGCCACCATTAACATTAACTGTGTCAGGATCAAGACCGCTTTCCTGAATTACAGCAAGTGCTTGAGCAGCAAAAGCCTCATTTAACTCAGTTTGTTCAATATCAGAAAGTTTTAAACCTGCCTGTTTTAATGCTTTTGGAATAGCTTCAACTGGACCAATTCCCATATATAAAGGATCAACTCCACCTGATGTACAAGTAACCATTCTTGCAATAGGTTTGACACCTAATTGCTTTACCATTTCTTCAGACATTACAAGAACAAATGCAGCACCATCTGACATTTGAGATGAACTACCTGCAGTAACGATACCACCAAGTTTGAACGCTGGTCTTAATTTTGATAAAGCCTCAACTGTTGTCTCTCTCCTAACACCTTCATCCATATCTACTGTATGAGATTTCGACACTTTCTTACCATCTTTTACAAATACTTCTTCTACAGTTATAGGGACAATTTCATCTTTAAAATATCCATTATCGATTGCATTTGCCGCTTTGATGTGAGACTCACATGAAAATTTATCACTTGCTTCTCTTGTAATTTTATATTTTTCAGCAACAGCCTCCGCAGTGTGCCCCATACTTATATGATAATTCATGTTTTCAAGATTAGCTTTATAACTTGGAGCTAATTTATATCCTGTCATAGGTATTAGACTCATACTCTCGATACCTCCAGCAATAAAGATATCTCCAAAACCTGCTCTAACCTTACTAACAGCCATTGAAATTGCCTCTAAACCAGAAGCACAATATCTATTTATAGTCACACCTGGAACTTCTTTTCCAAGAGCTCTAGCAGAAATAAGTCTGGCTACTTGAAGTCCTTGCTCACCCTCAGGATTAGCACATCCAACAATTACATCATCAACTTTGGTTGTGTCAAGTTCTGGAACTTGCGATGTAAGGTGTTTAATAACATCTACTGCTAAGTCATCGGTTCTATAATTTTTAAAGCCACCTTTTTTTGCTTTTCCAACTGCTGATCTATAACCAGCTACTATATATGCTTCCATAATTAATTTCTTAAAGGTTTTTTAGTCATCAGCATGTGCTGAATTCTATCTAATGTTTTTTGATTTCCAAGTAGACTCATAAAATTTTCTCTTTCAAGGTCTAAAAGGTACTCCTCACTTACATTCTGAGAGAAGGTTAAATCCCCTCCACACATAACATATGCAATTTTTCTAGAAACTTCTACATCATAATCTGACATGTAATTCCCTAATTTAAATTCATTTATTGCTGAGTAAAGCGTCGATAAACCTGATCTTCCAAGTACTTCAATATCTTGTCTTGAAGATGGAGGTATATATCCTGTTTTTAGACTCAAGGCTTTTTCTTTTGCCATACTGATATTTCTCATTCTGTTCATGCAAACAGAATCTCTTTCCGGTAGAAGATAGTGAAGATCGTATGCCTCAAATGCAGAGGTTGAAACAGCACCCATTGCAATAGATTTGAAATGATCAATCAATGCGGGCATTTTTACATCACCAGAGTTAAATGAATCCGAAGCTCTCATGGCCATTTCTTTTGTACCTCCTCCACCGGGGATTAAACCAACACCTGCCTCTACAAGACCGATATATGCTTCTGAAGCATGGATACCAGCATCACAATGAATTGAAACTTCAAGCCCACCTCCCATTACAAATCCATGAGTTGCTGACACAACTGGAACATTACAAGTTCTCATTCTCATCAGTATTTTTTGAAAGGCAACTAAGAATTCTTCTATAGCATCAAAATTCTTTTGCATAGCCATCATTCCCATATTCATTAGATTAGCCCCAACTGAAAACTGCTTATCGTTATTTCCAATTACAATACCATTCCATCCACCCCTTTCTGCTATATCAATTGCCTCATTTATACCTTTTGCAATTCCCTCTCCTATTGAATTACCTTTTGTCTGAAACTCAATACACATTACTCCATCTCCAATGTCATGAACAGTACATTCAGGATTTTTAAGAATTTGCCTATTTTCTCTAAATGCATCAAGTATATAATGATTTTCAGAGCTAGGCACGTTAATATACTTTTTCGTATTTATATCATAAAACTTCTTTTTTCCATCTTCAAAAATGTAAAATGATTTTGCTCCAGAATTCAACATGTCTGTTATCCAATCCGGAACCTCTTCACCACAACTTTTGATCATTTCAATAGCATCTTTGATTCCAAGATTATCCCAAATTTCAAATGGTCCATAACTCCATGCATATCCAGTTCTAATTGCATCATCTATCTGATAGAAATCATCTGCAATTTCTGGGATACTCATTGCTGAATATGAAAGCAGACATGAGAAATACTCTTTGTAGAACTTGTTCACATTTGAGTCTCCATCAACCAGATATTTAAGTCTTCTATCAAAAAGCTCAATAGATTTAGCCTCTTTTACTTCTGGAATATTTGGTTTAATAGACTTTCTATAAGTGTTTGATTCTAGATCAAGAGCATTTATAACAGACCTTCCGTTTTCATCTTTTTCCTTTGTCTTCTCGTAGTATCCCTTTCCAGATTTATTTCCAAAAAACTTATTTTTAATTAAAAAATTAAAGGATTTATTCTCTGGCTGATCTTTGAGTTTGCTGTAAAACGTGTCATTCTCTACATTGTTGACTAAAAAGTTTGTTACATTATTACTTGTATCTAATCCAACAAGATCTTGCAACCTAAATGTTCCTGAGTTTGGAAGGCCAATAACACTTCCAGTCATTAGATCAACTTCCTCAATTTTAAAATTATACTTCTCAGTTAATTGAGAAGATTTAATTCCACACATTACACCAATTCTATTACCAATGAATCCAGGTGTATCTTTACATAAGACTGTTTGTTTTCCAAGAATAACATCACCAAATTCCATCAAGAAAGAAATCAAAGATGGATCAGAATCAGTATGAGGGATTACCTCAAATAATCTTAAATATCTTGGGGGGTTAAAAAAGTGTGTTCCACAAAATTTAGATTTAAAATCATCTGATCTTCCTTCACATAAAAGTGATATTGGAATACTTGAAGTGTTAGAAGTCACAAAAGCATGATCAGATTTATATTTTTCAACTTTTTCGAAAACAGTTTTTTTAATCTCAAGATTTTCAACAATTACTTCAATTATCCAATCTGCATCTTTAATCTTCTCAAAATCATCATCGAAATTTCCAGTCGTGACTCTGTTTGCATATTCTTTTTTATACAACGGATTTGGTCTTGATTTAATAGCATTCTTCAATGATTCATCTGCAATAAAATTCTTGTTTTTTATTGACTTATCATTAGGTTGTATATCTAACATTAAAACATCTATACCAACATTTGCAAGATGACATGCTATTCCTGAACCCATTACGCCTGATCCTAAAACCGCTGCTTTTTTTACTCTGTAGCTCATATCTTTTTATAATAAATGCTAATCTAAATAAAATTATTTTATTATTACCTTTACATCGTTAACGAAAAAATTATGGATAAAGAAAATATACTTTCAAACTTTCAAGAAAAGGCCAAAAATGCTGCCCCTATAGGTGGAACTATTAAATTTGAAATTGATGGAAACTCAATTTGCATAGATGGCACAGGTTCAGAAAATAAAATTTTATTAGAGGACATGGAAGCTGATTGCACAATTACTATGGCAGGATCTTTAATGGAAGATCTTAAGAATGGTAAGGTAAATCCAATGATGGCTGTTATGAGTGGAAAACTCAAGATTAAAGGTGATCAAGGATTAGCAATGAAGCTGCAGGCTTTCATGTAATTTGAAAATTTAAATTTTTTAATTACATTGTAGGTGACTATTAAACCAGTGATCAATAAAATTAACATAAGAATTAATCGTTCTAGAACTAAGTACGCTATTAGTCTAGCCAAGTCTTTATCTCCTAAAGACACAACTACCATAAATAAAATTTGGGAACTTTGTGGTTTCAAATCTAAAGAAGAATTTGAAAAGAATTTTAAAACTATTTATGGAACCTCCTTTAAAGACTACATTAGTAAGCTTTAATCAAGTTTAGTAATTATCTTTCATTAAATTTGGAAACTGGTGAAGCGAAATTTAGACATTCTAGTTATTTCTGATTTACATCTTGGAACATATGGATCTGAAGCTGATGAAGTATTGACTTATCTTGATACCATTGATGCAGATAAAATTGTAATTAACGGTGACTTTGTTGATATAATGCTTTTTAATAAACGCTTTTGGCCCTCATCTCACATGAAAGTAATTAAGTATTTTCTTGACTTAATCTCACAGGGAAAAGAAATATATTACGTCACTGGAAATCATGATGAACTAATGAGAAAGTTTTTAAACTTTAAAATTCAAAACTTTAAAATTGTTAATCAAGTTGTTTTAGACACTAATGAAGGTAAGGTCTGGATCTTCCATGGAGATGTTTTTGATTTTTCTATTCAAACTGGATGGCTGACAAAGCTCGCTGGATTTCTCTATGACTATATGATAATGTTCAATAGCTGGATTAATAAAAAAATTATGAGACATCTGGGTCGAAAAAGATTGAATTTCTCAAAATCAATAAAGGCAAATGTCAAAACTGCAGTTCGATATTTTGCGAATTTTGAGATAAAAGCGGCTAAAATAGCTCAAAAAAATGGATATAAATATGTAGTATGTGGGCATATCCATACCCCAAAGATTGAGTCTTTTGACATCAATGGAGAGGAAATAATTTACATGAACTCTGGAGATTGGCTTGAGAGTCTTTCTTCTTTAGAATATGTAGACAATAAATGGTCAATATATATGCATAAAAGGACTGAATATGAATATAAAGGTGTTGATTCAAGAATTGAAATGACTAATAAGGAACTCTACAAAGATCTTATAGCTGAGTTTAAAATTCTTCAAGATAAATGAAAATTCTTTATACAATCCAAACTACAGGGAATGGTCATCTTGCAAGAGCTCAAAGTATAATTCCCAGATTAAAAGAAATTGCAGATATAGATATTATTACAAGTGGTCCAAAAAATGATTTTTTATTGGAGGAAGAACCTATTTATCATTACCATGGACTTACATTTTTCTATACAGATACAGGTGCAGTCAATTGGTTAAAAACAATTTTTTTAAACAACTATTTTAGGTTCATTAAAGAGATCATTTCTTGTCCTATAAATAAATATGACTTAATCATAAATGATTTTGAACCTGTTTCAGCCTGGTCAGCA
>CBFHHV010000010.1:0-40781 GCA_965655775.1 Candidatus Marisimplicoccus sp. | reverse complement strand
CAAAAAGTTTTAAATATCTTAGAAAATCACGAAATTCGCGCGCACTTGGATGATAGAAATGAGACTGTTGGAAAGAAAATTAGAGAATCTGAGATGAAGAAGATTCCATTTATGATTGTTGTAGGTGAAAATGAAGTTAAAAATAATTCAGTTTCAATCAGGAGACATCATGGTGATGATCTGGGTGAAATGAAAATTGAAGAATTTGTGGATATTGTTAAGAAAGAAGTTTCTAAGTCTATCCCAAAGTTTAATATTAATTAAAAATAGTTGTTATAGCAATAAGAAAAAGAAGATCGAATAGGAGATTCAGAAGAGAAATAAAAGAAGATCCTCATAAAATCAATACTAAGGTAACTGCTCATGAGGTTAGGCTAGTTGGTGATAATGTAGATGTTGGAGTATATTCTACAAATGAGGCTTTAAGAATAGCTAGAAATTTGGAATTAGATTTAGTTGAAATTTCTCCAAAAGCATCTCCACCTGTATGTAAAATATTAGAATATAAAAAATTCTTGTATGAGCAGAAAAAGAGAGACAAAGCTCTAAAATCGAAAGCAACTAAAATTGTTGTCAAAGAAATAAGATTTGGACCTCAAACAGATGAACATGATTATCAGTTCAAGAAAAAACATGCAGAGAAATTTTTAAATGAAGGTGCAAAATTAAAAGCTTTCGTTTTTTTTAAAGGAAGATCAATTATATTTAAAGAACAAGGTCAAATACTGCTGTTAAGATTAGCACAAGACCTAGAAGATATTGGAAAGGTTGAACAAATGCCGCAGTTAGAAGGAAAAAGGATGATAATGTTCATAATACCAAAAAAGAATTAAATTAGGGAACTATGCCAAAAATGAAAACAAAATCCAGTGCTAAAAAAAGATTTAAAGTTACTGGTTCAGGTAAAATCAAAAGAAAACACGCATTTAAAAATCATATTTTGACTAAAAAGTCAAAAAAAAGAAAACTAAGGTTAACTCACTTTGGGCTTGTTCATGAAAGTGATGAGAATAGTATTAAAAGACAGTTAAGATTAAAATAAATTTAAAGTAATGCCAAGATCAGTAAATTCAGTTGCCTCTAGAGCAAGAAGAAAGAAAATTTTAAAACAAGCGAAAGGATACTTCGGAAGAAGGAAGAATGTTTGGACAGTAGCTAAAAATGCTGTTGAAAAAGCTCTTGTATATGCATACAGAGATAGAAAGACAAAGAAACGAAACTTTAGATCTTTGTGGGTAATGAGAATTAATGCTGCTGCACATCAACATGGCCTTTCATATAATGAGTTTATTCATAAACTTAAGTCTAATAATATTTCTCTTAATAGAAAAGTGTTAGCCGACTTAGCAATGAATAATCCTAATGCATTTGAAGCTATAGTTAAGGCTTTAAAATAACCCCCATATCCTACTTCAACTATTCTATTTTTTTTAGGTCTAATAAGAAAAATATAAGTTGAAAGAAGGTACTTTACTTAAATTACTAAAGAATCCTAGTTCAAAAAGTGAGGGCTTTAAACTTCTAGTAGATTTATACCAAGAAAAATTATACTGGGTGATTAGGAAGATGGTTTTATCACATGACACAGCTAATGATGTTCTTCAAGAAACATACATTAGAATATTTAAGGGGATTGATAACTTTAAAGGAAATAGTGCTATTTCAACATGGATGTATAGAATAGCATATAATGAATGTCTTCGTTTTTTATCAAAAGAATCAAAACTACTAAGAGCTGAATTAGATATAAGTGATAGTGACTATTCAAAAAAACTACATGCTGATTCATATTTTGATGCCAATAAATTATCAATAAAATTTCATGCTATATTATCTGAATTGACTGTAAATCAGAAAAATATCTTTAACATGAAATACTTTGATGAATTAAAATTTAAAGAAATTTCTGACATTACTGGTATAAACATAAATACAATAAAATCCACTTACTATCTTGTTGAAAAAAAAATTAAAAAAGAAATAAATGAATTATCACTATAAAAATTTAGGACTTAGAGTTCCTAAAGGTTATTTTAAAAAATCTAGAGAAGAAATTTTAGATAAAATTAATCTTAAAGATAAACAGTCGACTAAAAATTATAACTATAGCTATTATTATCTATCAATAGCTGCTCTATTTATTGGAACATTGATTTATTATAATTTTCAATTAAATAATGAAAATTTAACAGAATTTGATTCAAATTCACCAATAATATCTACTATAATTTCGGGTGAAGAAATTACTGATGAATATATAATTGAGTTTTATTCAGAATCTATAGTTTTAAATGAAATTTATTTTGGTAATTAAACTATTTAGAAATTCTTGTTTCAAAGTAAATATGAAAAGTTTAAATAAGATCATATTAATTTTTTTAGTAACAATTTTGACTATTAACTTATCTTATAGTCAAGAAGAAAGAAAATACTCCCAAGAGTTAATTGAGACTTTATCAAGTTATCAGAAAGAATTAATTGAGAAGGAGAGAAAGTATCTCAACAAACAAAGAGATGCTATAAGAAAAACTTTTTCGATAGAACAAAAAGACATGATTGCTGATAGTACACTAACAAATAGTGAAAAAAGAAATAAAATTATTGCATCGTTTTCTTCAGATCAAAAAGAACTTATTGAAAAGTATCGTATAAGAATTGATTCAATTAGAAAAAAGTTTTACAATTCTCTAAGTGGAACTCAGAAATCATTAATCAAGAAAAGAAGAAAGAGGTCAAAGAAAAATGATTAATCTCTTTTAACAAATCCTTGTGTTTTAGTCTAAATAATTAAAAATATATTTGCGCGGCCAAATATCACAAAATGAAAAAAATCTACTTATTCCTAGTATTTACATCATTTTCTTTATTCTCTCAACAGAATAGTGGTAGGAATTTTCAAGGATATGCTAATATAAATTTTAAAGTTTCAGGATTAGTCATTGACTCTGAGACTTTAGAGCCACTTGAGTATGCTACTATATCATTAAAAGCAAAAAATAATCCAGATAAAGTATTTGGAGGTATAACTGACGAAAACGGAAAGTTCTCAATCGATGTTAATCCAGGAATGTATGACCTTACAATAGATTATATTTCCTTTATTTCATACTCTAACCCGAATCTTATGGTAAGAGGAAATACTGATATTGGAGATATTTCCCTTGATCTTGATGTCTCAGTACTTGACGAAGTTGAAGTGAGAGCTGAAAGAACTCAGGTTGAGATTAGACTTGATAAAAAAATATATAACGTTGGACAAGATATAACTGTCAAGGGTGGTAATGTTTCTGATGTTCTTGCTAATATACCTTCAATTGATGTAGATTTTGATGGAAATATCTCTCTTAGAGGAAATAGTAATGTAAGAATTTTGATTAATGGAAAGCCATCTGGCTTAGTTGGATTATCTGGACCTCAAGGCTTAAGATCATTACCTTCTGAATCAATTGAAAAAGTTGAGGTAGTGACATCACCTTCTGCAAGATACTCAGCTGAAGGAACTGCTGGTATTCTAAACATAATTCTAAAAAAACAAAATCTTTTAGGCTTTAATGGAAACTTTAATATTAATCTTGGTATACCAAAAAATGAAGGTATAAACGGTACTTTAAATGTAAGAAATGAGAAAGTAAATTTATTTGGAACCGTAAACCTTAGTAACTCTGAAAATTCAGGTACTTTTTTTTCAGAAACTAATTATACAAGACAGGATTTAACAATTGATGAAACAAATGATTCGGACTATAATAATAAAAACATTTTTTTCAATTTAGGAAGTGAATATTACTTTGATGATAACACTTCCTTAACCATAAGTGGTTTTTACAAAAAAGGAGATGATTCAAGCTTTCTTACTAATATAGTAAACGATATATCTAGAGGGTCAATATCCTCAACAAATAATAGACTTAGAGATGAAACTGAGATGGATGAATCTTTTGAATACGCTCTGGACTTTTATAAAGATTATGATAGAGATGGACAAACACTTAGTGCAAGAATTTCTTATGAGGAGAGTGAAGATGATGGATTAGAAGATATCGAAGATTTTGCAACTTTCCCTATAATATCGGAATCAATTTTTGAGAAAGTATCAAATATTGATTTTCAAAAAAGATTATTAGGTCAAATTGATTTTATATATCCAATAGATAAAGAGACTGAATTTGAATTTGGGTATAGAGGTAATTTTTTAGAAAGAGAAACTGATTATGATGTTTCTTTTCTAACTGGTAATAGTTTTATCTCAGATCCTGGACTATCAAACGTATTTAAATATAAAGAGTCTGTTAACTCTGTTTACACTCAATTTGGTAAAAAGTTTGATAAATTATCAGCTTTATTTGGATTAAGATATGAGAATTCGCGTCATGAGATAGACCAAAGAACAACTAATCAATTCGAAATTAAAAAATATTCTGATCTTTTTCCAACTTTAAATCTTGCTTATGAATTTTCAAATCAGGAATCTTTAACATTTGGATATAGCAAGAGAGTAAGAAGACCTAGAGGATGGAATATTAATCCCTTTCCAAGAAGAAATTCAGTCACAAGTTTTAGAAGAGGTAACCCCTTCTTAGACCCGACATTTACAACCGCTCTTGAAGTTGACTACCTAAAGAGATTTAAAAAATTTACTCTTAACACCTCAATTTTTTATAGACAATCCGATGGAAATATTGAGAGAATAACTGAGGAAACAGGAGAAATAGTTGACCTTATTATTGGAAGCAATCCAAATGCTCCTCTACTTCAGGTTCCTGTTTTAGAATCATATCCAATAAATTTATCTACTAATAAACGTATTGGATCTGAATTGAGTTTGACATATACACCTTCAAGAAGTGTTAGACTGAATGCAAGTTTTACAATTAATTCTAGCTCAATAAGAGGTCAATATGAATATCAGAATTTTGATTCTAATGACACTAATTGGAGTACTAGATTTAATGGGTTTGTCAGATTACCAAAGGAATATAGTCTTCAGTTTTTTGGCTTTGTTCGGGGGCCAAGTGAAAATGCTTTTTCAAAAAGAAAAGCTTTCGGATTTGTTACTGGAGCTATACAAAAATCTATACTAGATAAAAAAGGAACGCTATCGCTCAAGTTCAGTGATTTGTTCAACACAAGTCAATGGAGATATGAAGCATTTCAAGATTCTTTTTACAGAAAAGGTGAAGGTAGATGGAGAGAACCCACTTATGTTCTAACTTTTAGTTACAGTTTCAATGATAATAAATATAAGCAAAGGAGAAAAGATATCAGAAGAGATCGAGGAGACTCTGATCAAGTAGGAGGCGATGAACCTATATTTAATAATTAAGATTTAAGCTTTTTTGTTATAAACTCTTTTATTCTTTGGAACACATAAGATGAAGCCCAATATGGTGCTACTAGTGCTAAGAAAATCATAAGCCAAAAACCCAATGTAAATATTGCTAAAAAGGCTAAAAATCCGAGGTATTGTTGAAACTCCATATATTTGTAAATGCTTAACAAAAGTAAATTTTTTTAAGTAAATTACAAAGATGAAGGACTATAGAATTGAAAAAGATACATTAGGAGAAGTAAAAGTTCCACAAAAATCTCTCTGGGGAGCTCAAACCGAAAGATCTATAAATAATTTTAAAATTGGCAATCCATCTTCAATGCCAATTGAAATTATTCATGCATATTCAATTTTAAAGAAGTCTGCAGCTCAAACAAATTATAATCTAGGTGCTTTATCAAAAGAAAAATGTGAGCTTATTGTGAGTGTTTGTGACGAAATATTAGATAATAAACATAATGATCAGTTCCCACTAGTAATATGGCAGACAGGATCTGGTACTCAAACTAATATGAATGTGAATGAAGTTATCTCAAATCGAGCACACATAATTGAAGGTAAAGAACTTGGTAAATCTGATAAAACATTATCACCAAATGATGATGTTAACCTTTCTCAGTCTTCAAATGATACTTTCCCAACAGCAATTAATATTGCTGCTATGAAAGTCATTACCGAAAATACCATTCCGAATATTAAAAACCTTAGAGATAGCCTAGATAGAAAATCAAAAGAATTTAAAGATATAGTAAAGATTGGTAGAACTCATTTGATGGATGCAACTCCAATAACTCTAGGTCAGGAATTCTCTGGGTATGTATCTCAAATTGATCATGGGATTAAATCATTGCAAAACTCTCTTGATCATCTAAGTGAACTTCCCATTGGAGGAACTGCAGTTGGAACTGGACTGAATATTCCAAAAGGATATTCGAAAAAAGTCGTTGAACATATTTCAAAAAATTCAGACCTTTCGTTTAAAGAGTCTCCAAATAAATTTGAGGGAATTGCTTCTCATGATTGTATAGTAGAAGTTCATGGTGCTTTAAAAACTTTAGCTGCATCAATTTATAAAATTTCAAACGATATAAGACTTATGGGATCTGGTCCAAGATCGGGTATTGGTGAACTCATCCTTCCAGCTAATGAACCAGGGAGTTCAATTATGCCAGGTAAAGTTAACCCAACTCAGTGTGAAGCAATCTCAATGGTATGTGCTCAGATATTTGGAAATGATGTAGCAGTAAGTTTTGCTGGAGCTAATGGACATTTTGAGTTAAATGTGTTTAAACCACTTTTTGCACATAGTATAATTGAATCTTCAAAGATACTTGGAGATGCGTCTTTGAGTTTTGCTGTAAACTGTATTAATGGTCTAAAGCCTAACAATAAAAGAATTAAGAAATTTCTTGATGATTCATTGATGTTAGTAACAGCTCTAAATTCAAAGATTGGCTATTACAAAGCTGCAGATATTGCAAATAAGGCATACAAAGAGGACATTACATTAAAAGAAGCAGCATTAACTTTAAATTATTTATCAGAAAAAGAATTTGATGAATATGTCAATCCAAATAGAATGTCAAACCATGAAGGTTGAAATAGTTCCATTTCAAGATAAATACTCTCATTACTTCTATGATCTTAATTTTGATTGGCTTAATGAATATTTTTATGTTGAAGAATATGATGAGAAAGTATTAAAAAATTGTAAGGAAGAAATCATTGATAAAGGTGGCTATATATTTTTTGCAATTTTTAAATCAGAAGTTGTTGGTACAATGGCTTTAATCCCTAGAGAAGAAGGAATTTACGAATTAAATAAAATGGCCGTTAAAAAAGAGCTTAGAGGTAATGGTATTGGTCATCAACTAATTCAATATACCATTGATTTTGCAAAAAATAATGAATATAAATCTGTTATACTATATTCAAATACCGTACTAGAAAACTCGATACATCTTTATAATAAATTTGGTTTTAAAAAGATAGATAATCCCGATGCTCCATATAAAAGAAGCGATATCAAAATGGAGTATATATTATCTAACTCTTGAGAGTAACTTTTCTTTCCAATTTGTCCATGAATACTTTTTAGCAAAAATATAAAGTACAACTGGATAAAAAATTACTCCAATTAACATCTCATATATTCCAAATGTTGGATCAGATATATCTTTAAGCACTGATTCAGTTTGTAAAGCTGTCCAATCAGATGTTAAGAGCAATGCAATAAAAAGATTATTTGCAGCATGGAAACCTAAGACAAGTTCAAGGCCATCATCCATTAGAACAGTAATTCCTAGTATAAATGAACTAATTAAATAAACAATTATAAAACCATTTCCGAGCTGAGTAACTTCAGGATTAGCAATGTGTAGAAGGCCAAAAACTGTACATGACATAAATAAAGCCATGAATCTACTGTTAAACCAATAACCAAAGCCCTGCATTAAGTAACCCCTAAATACAATTTCTTCAACACTAGTCTGAATTGGGATCAAACAGACTGCAATAATTAATAAAATTAAAAACTCCTTTAATTTAAAATTTATTTCATAATTATCAGGAGAAATAAAGTATCCTGCAATAACCATCAAGGAGACTACAGACCCCCACAAACAGAATGAGAAAAGAATCCTTTTATAGTCAATACTTTTTCTACCAGATAGAATTGACATTATCGGAAGATCATGAAGTTTCATAACAACAAGCCATATAGCAGGAAGTACTGCTACAAAACTTATCATAATTAAAAACAACCTAAGGTTAGAGGGTATTGTATTTAACAGGTCAACAGAAGTTGTATCTAAACCTACTGAATCATAATCAATAAAAAATAAAAGTGGGATTTGTCCAATTGTACTAAATAAAATTAAAATGAATGAACCTAGTATATAATACCAGAACCCCTTTAAATTGTAAGATTTATCCCACAAAAACATTTACTGAAAATTAGCCAAAATTACCATATAGATGAATGAAAAAAACATATGAAAATAAATTGTATGAATGTTATATTTTATAAGTTTTCTACTATTGTAGTATTTGAATAATCCTGATAGCAAGAAATATGAATAGAACATTGTAATTGGAATAAGCATATAAAGGAATAACATTTGCTTAGTACCGGTCAAGATATTCTCTGCAATAAAATATAAAGAACCTAATGCTAATATTAGATTAAGTGCATATATCCACCTTGATGCTTTTTTCCCTAAAAGAACTACTAAATGATTTTTACCAACTTTTTTATCTGAAGCGTGATCAGGATATTGATTGATAAATAGAATGTTTGTAGTCAAGAGACCTATTGGCACACCAAGAAGAAGCAAATTATAAAATTCATTTGAGTATAACAGAATTGTTTCATTTGAAATAGCAAAACCTGTACCTAATGTCAATAATGGGCCAAAAGACAGAAAAATTGAAAGTTCTCCTAGACCATATCTTGAAGATAACCTTATCGGTTTAGCAGTGTAGAAATACCCAACAAAAACACCTATTAAAGCAATGATGGCTGAGTAATATGCATTGCTTGTAGATCCAGTATTTAAAAAACTCATATACAGTATACCGACTGCAGTTGCTAAACCTAAAATAAACATAACATTTGCAAGACTTTTCGTACCCTTCAAAGTGATTAAGCCTAATTCGACAGCTCTACTACCCCCGGATAATTGTGCCCCCTGAAGTATTGTTGAATCCATTCCAGCATTAAAGTATTCAGTATTAGCCTCGTCTGTTCCGTGTGTTACATCAAAATAGTCATTATAGAGATTGGAAAATAAGTGGAAAAATAAAATTCCAAATGTGGTTAGAGCTAAGGAAATTGGACTAAACAGATTATCTCCAACACCAGCATAGTAACATCCAATTGAAAAAACCGGGAATAATGAAGCCGAAGCAAAACCTACTCTAGTTATTGCTACACCCTTAATAATTTTAGTAACCCAATTAATTTTTATATTAACCTCTTGATCAATTACTTCAGCAATTCCACAGTATCCAGTTTGAGGTTTGTCTTTTCCATCTGCAAAATTTGGAGTAATCTTAATCTTTGCAGCAAATTTAGAACCATCTTTTCTAATAAAATTAGTTTTGGTTATGTGCTCACCTGTTTCGTTAGCATCTCTTAACCAGCCAAGAACATTTTGAAGAACAATCTCTCCTGGAGAAAAAATTGACACTCTTTTAATGCCAACTAATTCATTGGAAGTGTACCCAAAGACTTTTTCAGCTCCTTCATTCATGTTTGTAATCAAGCCTTCCATATCACAAATAATAACACTTTTCATATTTTTTTTTGAATGCTCAAATGTACATCCTGAGAGTCAAAAAGAAAAATTTTTTTATGTATTATTTATTAATGGTAAGAGTAGTTAGCTTCGCAAAAGAAATATCTCTGTTATTTTTATCGATAATAGAAATCTTCCAAAGCTGCATTGTTCTACCCATGTGAATTGGAATAGCTTTTGCATATATGAAACCTTCACTGATCCCTCTAACATGATTTATTGATAATTCAACTCCTCGAAGTATTTGGTTTTCTTTTTTTGAAAAAATAGCCGCAGCTGAGCTTCCAACAGTTTCTGCTAAAGCAGCGGTTGCCCCCCCGTGAAGGACACCAGCAGGTTGATGATGAGCTGGTGTTACTTCCATTTTAGCTTCTAAAAAATGTTCACCAACATCTGTAAAAACAATACCAAGAGTAGAAACTAGCGTACCTTCGCATCGATTATTTGCTTCATTAAGGATAAAATTTTTATCAAACAAGATTAATCCTCTTTTACTTCTTCAAAATCTACATCTTGAACATCATCTTTTGAATCTTTTTTAGATTCTGCAGATGGATTCTCAGCACCTGGTTGTGCAGCTCCATCGGCTTGAGCTTTGTACATTTCTTCTGAAGCATTCTTCCATGCTTCATTTATGGTGTTTAAAGCCTCATCAATTTTATCAAGATCCTTTGATTCGTGTGCCTTCTTGAGGTCTTCTAATGAAGACTCAATAGGTTTCTTTTTATCATCAGATAACTTATCTCCAAATTCTTTAAGTTGTTTCTCTGTTTGAAAAATCATTTGGTCAGCACTATTGAGCTTATCAACTTCTTCTTTTACTTTTTTATCCGCATCTGCATTAGCTTCCGCATCCTTCTTCATTTTTTCAATTTCTTCCTCTGTTAGTCCTGAAGATGCTTCAATCCTAATATCTTGTGACTTATTAGTTGCTTTATCAAGAGCACTTACATTGATAATTCCATTAGCATCAATGTCAAAAGTTACTTCAATTTGAGGAATCCCTCTTGGAGATGGCGGAATACCATCTAAATGGAAACGCCCAATTGTCTTATTATCTTTCGCCATTGGCCTTTCACCTTGTAAAACATGAATTTCAACTGAAGGTTGATTATCAGCTGCTGTTGAAAAAACTTGAGATTTCTTTGTTGGAATTGTAGTGTTTGACTCAATTAATTTTGTCATAACATTACCCATTGTTTCAATTCCAAGTGAT
The DNA here is from genome assembly GCA_965655775.1 of Candidatus Marisimplicoccus sp. GTDB lineage: Bacteria > Bacteroidota > Bacteroidia > Flavobacteriales > Flavobacteriaceae > Marisimplicoccus. Next base: position 29,938 of record CBFHHV010000010.1, on the reverse strand, counting down.
AGAGGAGTAACATCTAAAAGTAATACATCTTCAACATCTCCAGTAAGAACACCTCCTTGAATAGCAGCTCCTACTGCCACAACTTCATCAGGATTAACACCCTTTGATGGTTTCTTCCCAAACAGAGCTTCAACTTCTTTTTGTATAACTGGTATTCTAGTTGAACCTCCAACCAAAATTACCTCGTCTATATCTTTTTTAGTTAATCCTGCATCCTTAAGAGCTTTCTTAACAGGTTCCATCGATCTTTTTACTAAATCATCAGATAATTGCTCAAATTTAGCTCTTGTTAAAGTGGTTACTAGGTGCTTAGGTCCAGATGAAGTAGCAGTAACATATGGAAGATTTATTTCAGTCTGAGCTGATGATGATAACTCAATTTTAGCTTTCTCAGCAGCTTCTTTAAGTCTTTGTAAAGCCATTGAGTCCTCTCTTAAATCGATTTGTTCATTCTTTTTGAATTCTTCAGCTAAAAAATCAATTATAACTTGATCAAAGTCATCACCACCAAGATGGGTATCACCGTTAGTGGATAACACTTCAAATACTCCATCACCAAGCTCTAGGATTGAAATATCAAATGTTCCACCTCCTAAATCATAAACGGCAATTTTTTTATCCTTACCCCCTTTATCCATTCCATAAGCTAATGCTGCAGCTGTAGGTTCATTGATTATTCTTTGAACCTTAAGACCAGAAATTTCACCTGCCTCTTTTGTAGCTTGTCTTTGAGAATCATTGAAATACGCAGGTACAGTCACTACAGCCTCTGTCACCGTTTGGCCAAGATAATCTTCAGCAGTTTTTTTCATCTTTTGAAGAACCATCGCTGATAATTCTTGAGGAGTGTATAATCTTCCGTCAATATCTACTCTTGGTGTATCATTATCTCCTTTAACTACTTTGTAAGCAACCGTTTTAACATCATTAGAAGATTCACTGAATTTATTCCCCATAAATCTCTTTACAGATGCAATAGTTTTTTCTGGGTTTGTTACAGCCTGTCTTTTAGCAGGATCTCCTACCTTAATTTCACCGTCTTCAACAAATGCAATTACAGATGGTGTTGTTCTTTTTCCCTCAGCGTTAGGTATCACTACAGGTTCACTACCCTCCATTACAGAGACGCATGAATTAGTTGTTCCTAAATCTATTCCTATTATTTTACTCATAATTTTAATTTTACTTATAAATGACAACCATTATGCCAATTTAAATTAAGTGACATTATGTCAGATTACTGATAACTTTATTTACACTATTTTTGCTTAAAACTAATTAATGACAAAGGAGATTAATTCAAGCAGAGTAACTATTAAGGTGCTTGAGCAGATGAAAAGTAAAGGTGAGAAGATATCAATGCTTACTGCCTATGATTACAGTTTTGCGAAAATTATTGATGAGGCCGGTGTAGATATTATTTTAGTTGGAGACTCTGCATCAAATGTAATGGCAGGTCATGAGACGACGCTTCCTATAACCTTAGATCAGATGATTTACCACGCAAGTTCTGTTATAAGAGCTGTAAAGAGAGCTTTAGTTGTTGTTGATCTTCCTTTTGGTTCTTATCAGTCAGATTCTCAAGAAGCATTAAAATCAGCCATTAGAATAATGAAAGAATCTGGAGCTCACGCTGTTAAACTTGAAGGAGGGCATTTAGCAAAAGAATCTATTGAAAGAATAATTCAGGCTGGGATTCCAGTTATGGGCCACTTAGGTCTTACACCTCAATCAATCTATAAGTTTGGAACATATACTGTTAGAGCTAAGGAGGATGAAGAAGCCAAAACTTTAATTTCAGACTCAAAAATGCTTGAAAAAGTTGGCTGTTTTTCTATTGTACTTGAGAAAATCCCTAATAAATTAGCAAAGAAAGTAACTTCTAGCCTTAAATTGCCAATAATTGGGATTGGTGCAGGCTCACATGTTGATGGACAGGTTCTTGTATCTCATGACATGTTGGGTATGAATAAGGATTTTAGCCCAAGATTCCTAAGAAGATATCTTGATCTTGATTCATTAGTTAGTAATGCAGTCAAGAAATATTTAAAAGATATAAAAGACGGTAACTTTCCAAATAAAGAGGAACAGTATTAATTTGACATTTCAAAATTTAGATATTCTTTTTGAAGACAACCACTTGATTATTATAAATAAGCAATGTGGAGTCCTTGTTCAAGGTGATAAAACTGGAGATATCCCACTTCTTGAAATCGTAAAAAAATATTTAAAAAATAAATACGACAAAAAAGGAAATGTATTCCTAGGTCTTGTTAATAGAATTGATAGACCAACATCTGGTATTGTAATATTCGCAAAGACAAGTAAAGCATTATCTAGGATGAATGAGAAGCTAAAAAATAGGCAAATCAGAAAGCTTTATTGGCTATTTATATCAAATAAGTTTAAATCTAGCGAGGGAAAACTTGAAGGGTGGTTTAAAAAAAATAAAAAAATAAATAAATCTTTTTACTCTAGTAAAGAAATAAACAACTCAAAGCATGGATTATTAAACTATAGAAAAATCGAAACACTAAAAAAATATTCCAAAATTGAGGTAGATTTAATTACAGGTAGACATCATCAAATAAGGTGTAGTTTTTCTGAAATTGGTTTTCCAATATTGGGAGACTTGAAATATGGTTCACAAAGGTCAAATAAAGACAGTGGAATTTACCTTCACTCAAGAGAGGTTTATTTTACTCATCCTGTGTCTAAAGAAGAAATTAATATTAAAGCTGAGCCACCTAGATATGGACTATGGTCTGTTTCTCCTTCCGATTTATAAGCATAGCCTTTTCTTTAATTATTACTGCAACAGGTTTATTACTTATTTTACTCTCGAGCCAAGATATTATATCTAAGTATAGAAAAGCTCTTTTTTCATAAGGATCATCCTCAAACTTTTTTAACTCTGAATGAAGGTTTCTTAAAAAACCTTTAATTTCTCCCGGGTAAATGTTTTCTAATCCATTTAAATACTTAAGTATTGTTTTTTGAACTTCATGAAGATCATTCATTTTGTCAAGATAGTTATATGTTTCTCTTATAATCTTATCAAGATTATAGTCATGACCTGCTTCCCAATGTGCAATAAGATTTAAAACCCTTGTAAAGCATTGAAGATCTTCCCTCATCTTTATATTTTTATTTTTCATAATCATATTTACATATTTTATACAATTATCATAGTCATTAACTGTAAAATACATACATGCAATTTTAAAGTATAGAAGCATTATGTGATGGTGATCAATAAAATTTTTATTATCATCAATGCCCTTAAGAACTTTTGGTATAATTTTAATGGAATCTTTAAAATCGCCCTCTAAAACATGAAGATTGAAAAGATTATTATACTTATAAATAAAAATTAAAGCATTTAAATTCTGATTTCTTGGGAATGATTTATCTTCCACAACATTGATCAGGTCATTCAATCTATTTTTAAATTTTGAAGGGTATTTAATTAGTGCTAATGCCTCAAGTAAGAAATTGTAACCTTTTAAATAAAAAACCGGATGTATAGCTATCATCTCAGGTGTTTTGTTAAATGTATCTATCCATTTTGATGCATATTTATAACTAGATAAAAAGTCTTGAATTAGAAGGCTATACCAAACCCATATTTGATAATATATTAAAGTCTCTCTAAAACCTAATTCAGCTATGTTAAAGCTTTTAATTTTTTGTTTGAAAAACTTTTTTATTTCTTTAGATTCATCATCACTCTTAGCATAACCAGCCTTTATAAGTTTTTCATAAAGCTGTAATGAGATATTTGAAAGATTACTATAAATTTCATTTTGTTCACGAAGATGATTAGTCTGTGAGACAAGTTCATTTGTTCTATTACTTAAACTTCTTGTGACATATAGAGATTCTATTAATTTTTCAAATTCAACAATTTCATATGCAGACGCATTTTCGTCATATTTTAAGGCGAATGATTTAGCCTTATCAAGAATTTTTAGGCTTTGTTTATATAATCCTTTTTGGTATAGAATTGTAGCAAAATCTATTTGCCCCCTAATGTGGAGCTTAACATTTTTATGTTGAGGGTTTAATCTTAAACTAATTAAAATCTGTTTATACAAATGTGCTTTCAAATTTGAAAGCTGAAGCTTAGACACAATTTTATTCTTTAAAATTAAATCTTCACTGTAAGAATCCATTTTATCTAAAAGGTTAAATAACTTTAAGAACTTTGAGTCTTCATTTGAGTCCATTCTACCAACGTATAGTTTGAATTGTCTCTTCTCAGACTTTGTTAAAGATTTAATAAGTACAAATAAATTATCTTTTAACTGATTAGTCATTGTATATATTTTTTTGTTAAAGTACTAATTTTTAAGTTTTTAGTTACATTTGTTATATATAGGGCATTGTAAAATTAATATACTTTTTTTTAAGTATCACCATTATAAGTAATAATTTAGTGTATAATGAAAAACCAGGTCAAAATATTTGATACTACCTTGAGAGATGGAGAACAAGTACCAGGGTGTAAACTTGATACTAAAAGTAAATTAATTTTAGCAGAAAAAATTGATATACTTGGTGTAGATATTATTGAAGCTGGTTTCCCTATTTCAAGTCCTGGAGATTTTAAGTCAGTAGTTGAAATATCTAAGATTATAAAGAATGCATCTGTTTGCGCACTAAGTCGAGCAAATGAAAAAGATATTGATATTGCAGCTGAATCACTTAAACATGCTAAAAGACCTAGAATTCACACAGGAATAGGGACATCAGAAATACACATAAAGCATAAATTTAATTCAAATAAAGACTCAATAATTGATATTGCAAAACGTGCTGTTTCTCATGCAAAAAAATACATCGAGGATATTGAATTTTATGCGGAAGATGCTGGTAGGACAGAAAATAGTTTTCTTGCCAAGGTTTGTGAGGAAGTAATAAAATCTGGTGCAACTGTTCTTAATATTCCTGACACAACTGGTTATTGCCTTCCAAATGAATATGGTGAAAAAATAAAATATCTAATTGAAAATGTTAAGGGTATTGATAATGTCACAATCTCATGTCACTGTCACAATGATTTAGGATTAGCTACTGCTAATTCAATTTATGGTGTTTTGAATGGTGCTAGACAAATTGAATGTACGATAAACGGAGTTGGAGAAAGAGCTGGGAACACTTCTCTTGAGGAAGTTGTAATGATCTTGAGACAGCATTCAGACTTAAACCTAGATACAAATATTAATTCTAAACTCTTAAATGAGACAAGTCAAAAGGTCTCAGAACTTATGGGAATGCCTGTTCAACCTAATAAAGCAATAGTTGGTTCTAATGCTTTTGCTCATAGTTCAGGAATTCATCAAGATGGAGTTATTAAGAAAAGAGAAACTTATGAAATAATCGATCCAATTGATGTAGGAGTAGATAAATCTTCAATTGTTCTAACTGCTAGAAGTGGAAGAGCTGCTCTTGCCTTCAGAATGAAAGAATTTGGAGTAAATCTTACCAAGAGAGAGTTAGATGATATCTATGGTGAGTTTTTAGTTGTAGCTGATCAAAAGAAAGAAGTAACTGACTTAGATTTCCCTTCAATCCTTCAGAAAAAAAACATTAGCTATGAGTAAGACTCTTTTTGATAAAGTTTGGGACTCTCATGTAATTGAGAGAATTGAAGATGGGCCAGATGTTCTTTTCATAGACAAACACTTTATACATGAGGTTACTAGTCCAGTAGCATTTGTTGGACTAAAAAACAGGAACTTAAAAGTTATGTATCCTGAAAGAACCTTTGCAACAGCTGATCATAACACTCCTACAGTTAATCAACATCTTCCTATTAAAGATAGACTTTCAGCAATGCAAGTAAAGACTTTGGAAAAAAATTGTAATGAACATGGAATTGATTTCTGGGGACTTGGTCATAAAAAAAATGGTATTGTCCATGTTGTAGGACCAGAAAATGGAATTACTCAACCTGGGTTAACAATTGTTTGCGGTGACTCACACACTTCAACTCATGGTGCTTTTGGTGCAATTGCTTTTGGGATTGGAACTTCAGAGGTTGAAATGGTTTTAGCATGTCAAACAATCATGCAACAAAAACCAATGAAAATGAAGATTAATGTAGATGGAAAACTTTCAAGTAATGTTACACCAAAAGATGTTGCTATTTATATAATTTCAAAATTATCTTCATCTGGTGCTACCGGGTATTTTGTAGAATATGCTGGAAGTGTTTTTAAAGACATGTCTATGGAAGGAAGGATGACTGTTTGTAATTTAAGTATAGAAATGGGGGCACGTGGAGGAATGATTGCTCCAGATGAAAAGACATTTGAGTATACGAAAGGGAGAGAATATGCTCCAAAAGAAGCTGAATGGGAAAGAGCGATGAATTATTGGAAGACTTTAAAAACTGATAAAGATGCAACCTTTGATAAGGAATATAATTTTAAAGCAGAAGACATTGAACCTATGATTACGTATGGGACTAATCCTGGTATGGCTATTCCGATATCAAAATCAATTCCAGAGGCTGATAAGTCTGAATCAAAATCATCTTATAAAAAAGCGCTTAGATACATGGAGTTTAACGAAGGTGATAAAATGATTGGAAAAAAAATTGACTATGTGTTTCTTGGAAGTTGTACGAATGGTAGAATCGAAGATTTTAGAACTTTTGCTAGTTTAATAAAGGGGAAGAAAAAGTCTGATAACATAGATGCTTGGTTGGTTCCAGGTTCACATAAAGTTCTAAAAAGTATCAAAGATGAGGGAATACTTGATATTCTTACTGAATCAGGTTTTAAACTTAGAGAGCCTGGGTGCTCTGCTTGTCTAGCTATGAATGATGATAAAATTCCAAAAGGTAAATATGCTGTGAGCACTACTAATAGAAATTTTGAAGGAAGACAAGGACCTGGAGCAAGAACACTTCTAGCAAGCCCTCTAGTAGCTGCAGCAACTGCTATAACAGGAGAAATAACTGATCCAAGAGATATTATATAATATGGCTTACGATAAATTCAATATATTAAATAGCACTGCTGTTCCTCTTAACATTGATAATGTTGATACAGATCAAATAATTCCCGCAAGATTTCTAAAAGCAACTGAGAGAAAAGGATTTGGCAATAATCTTTTTAGAGATTGGAGATATGATTCAGATAATTCATTGGTAGATTCATTTCCTTTAAATAATAAAGAATTTAAAGGAAAAATTTTAATTGCTGGTAAAAATTTTGGTTGTGGCTCATCAAGAGAACATGCTGTTTGGGCAATTTATGATTATGGGTTCAGAGCAGTTGTATCAAGCTTCTTTGCAGATATTTTTAAAAATAATTGTTTAAATATCGGTTTACTACCAATCCAGGTTAGTGAACCATTCTTGGCAGAAATCTTCTTAGAAATTGATAAAAATTCAAAAAGTAATTTTGAAATAAATCTAGAAAATCAGGATTTTAAAATTGTCAGCTCTGATAAAAAGGAAAAATTTGAAATTAGCACCTACAAGAAGAGTAATATGTCAAATGGTTTTGATGATATAGATTATCTCATTAACAAAAAGGACCAAATCTCAGCTTTTGCAAATAAATTAAGATACTAATGAAACGTAGTCTTGAAATAATGGATACTACTCTCAGAGATGGAGAACAAACATCTGGAGTTTCATATTCACCTAAAGAAAAATTAACAATTGCAAAGCTTCTTTTGGACAAACTTAAAATTGATAGAATTGAGGTAGCCTCAGCTAGAGTATCAGAAGGTGAATTAAATTCAGTAAAACAAATCACTAGTTGGGCAAAAAAGAATAAAAAAATTAAAAGTATAGAAGTACTAACTTTTTTAGATGATGGAAAATCTATTAAATGGCTTCAAGATTCAGGATGTTCTGTCCAGAATCTTCTTACTAAGGGTTCTATTAATCATCTCAAATACCAACTAAAAAAAACCCCTTCAAATCATTTTAAAGACATCCTAGACACAGTTACAAGAGCTGAAGAAAATGGAATTCAAACAAATATTTATCTTGAAGATTGGAGTAATGGAATGAAGAGTAGTAAGGAATATGTTATGGATTTTCTTGATTTCTTGAATGATAAAAGTATAAAAAGATTATTGTTACCTGACACATTGGGGATACTTACTCACCATGAAACATACGAATATATATCTGAGATAAAAATGAAATATCCAGATTTTCATATTGATTTTCATGGACATAATGATTATGATTTGAGTGTTGGGAACTCACTGGAAGCAATTAGAGCTGGTTGTGATGGATTACACTTGACAATCAATGGCATGGGTGAAAGAGCTGGAAATACCCCTTTATCAAGTGCTGTTGCAGCAATAAAAGACTTCATGCCAAATATTAAAATTAATGTAGATGAGAAAAACTTATTTAAGGCTAGCAAATTAATATCTACATTTTCAGGACAGACTGTATCATCCAATAAACCAATTGTTGGCGAAAATGTATTTACCCAAACAGCAGGTGTTCATGCAGATGGTGACAACAAGAAGAACTTATATTATAACAATTTGAATCCTAATAGGTTTGGCAGAAAAAGAAAATATGCTTTAGGTAAAACATCTGGAAAAGCAAACATCAAAAAAAACTTAGATGAATTAGGTATAAAGTTAAATGATAATGAATTGGGAATTATAACATCGAAAGTTATAGAATTAGGAGATAAGAAAGAGAAGGTAACAATTGAAGATCTTCCATATATTATTAATGATGTATTAGATTATCCAACTAAAAAGAATAATATTAAGATTGAATCATATGTTCTTACGCACGCAAAGACTTTAAGGCCATCAGTATCAATTTCATTAATCATAGATGATGTTCTATTTCAAGAAAGTTGCTCTGGAGATGGTCAATTTGATGCTTTTATGAATGCATTAAAAAAAATATATACTAAACAAAAAAGAGCACTTCCAAAACTAATTGATTATGCTGTAAGGATTCCACCTGGCAGTGACTCAGATGCGTTCTGCGAAACAACAATTACATGGGACAGTGGTTCAAAAAAATTTAAAACAAGAGGCCTTGATACTGATCAAACGGTATCTGCTATCAAAGCAACTGAAAAAATGTTAAATACAGAATAATTATGAATTTAAAAATAGCTGTACTTCCAGGTGACGGAATTGGACCAGAAGTGACAAATGAGTCAATTAAGGTTTTAAAATGCATTGCAGATAAGTATAATCATAATATTGAACTAAGTGAGGGACTAGTTGGTGCAATTGCTATTGATGAATATAATGATCCATATCCGGACATTACTCACAAGCTTTGTGAGGACTCTGATGCAATTTTATTTGGAGCAATTGGTGACCCTAAATATGATAATGATCCTAAGGCAAAAATAAGACCTGAGCAAGGATTACTGAAAATGAGAAAAAAGCTAGGACTTTATGCTAATCTTAGACCAACAATTATATTTGAATCTCTATTAGATATGTCACCAATAAAAGAAGATAGAATTTCTGGAACAGATATTCTCTTTGTAAGAGAACTAACTGGCGGGATATATTTTGGAGAAAGAGGAAGAAGAGATAATGACAATTATGCTTATGATACTTGCCAATATTCTAGAGAGGAGATTGTAAGAATAGCAAAAAAAGGATTTGAATATGCACAAAAAAGATCAAAAAAATTATGTTGTGTTGATAAGGCAAATGTTTTAGAAACTTCTAGACTCTGGAGAGAGACAGTACAAAGTATGGAAAAAGATTATCCTGAAATTGAGGTGTCATACGAATTTGTTGATGCTGTTGCCATGAGATTAATACAATGGCCCAGTTATTACGATGTTTTAATAACATCTAATCTATTTGGCGATATACTTACTGATGAGGCTTCAGTGATATCTGGTTCAATGGGTTTGATGCCTTCAGCATCAATTGGATTAGAGAATGCCTTATATGAGCCTATACATGGATCATACCCAGAGGCCACTGGAAAACAAATTGCAAATCCAATAGCATCAATTTTATCATTATCTATGATGCTTGAATATTCATTTAACTTAAAAGATGAGTCTCAAATTATAAATAGAGCTGTTGAAGAATCTCTTACAAAGAGATATACAACACCAGACCTTAACAGTGATAATAAATCATATTTTACTAGAGAAGTAGGTGATTATATAGTAGATTTTATCAAAAAAAGTTAAAGAATATAATCAGTTGAAATAAAATTAGAGTCGTTAGAGTCTAGTAATTTCTTTAGTATTCTATTGTTGTGAACATTATCCTTAGAAGCTACAAATGTCCTTATTGAAAATGCCCTTAAGGCATCATGAACACTAAGAGTACTAACTGCTGAATTTTTTCTACCTGTAAACGGGTATATATCAGGACCTCTTTGACATGAGCTATTTAAATTAACTCTACAAACTAAATTAGCAAGGGTATCAATTAAAGGACCTATTTTCTTAGTATCACTTCCGAAAAGGCTTACTTGTTGACCATATTCAGATTTAGCCATATCGTCAAGGGGCTCATCTATTTTTTTGAATGGGATAACTGGTACTACAGGACCAAATTGTTCCTCCTCAAATACTTTCATCGAACTATTTACAGGATATAATACTGCAGGATAGCAATAGTTATCTGTTACTTCACCTCCTTTTTCATTAATTACACTAGCACCTTTAGATACAGCATCATCAATCAAATCTTTGATGTAATTAGGTTTTGATGGCTCTGGCAATGGAGTGAGAAATGCATCTTTGTCCCATGGCATACCAAATTTAAGATTGTCAACGGCCTTTGCAAACTTAGTATTAAATTCGTCTGCTACAGATTCATGTACATACAATACTTTTAAAGCAGTACATCGTTGACCATTATAAGAAAGAGAACCTGAAATACATTCTTGAATTGTTAGATCTAAATCAGCATCTGGAAGAATAATTGCAGGGTTTTTTGCTTCCAGGCCTAAAACTAATCTAAGTCTGTTTTTATTTGGGTGTTGATCTTGTAGTGCAACAGCTGATGAACTGTGACCTATTAAAGCCAATACATCAACATACCCTGTTTTCATTACAGGTGGACAGATTTTTCTTCCTCTCCCGAATAAAATATTTACAACTCCTGGAGGAAAACACTCCTTAAAAGCTTTAAGTAATGGTGAGATTAATAAAACTCCATGTTTAGCAGGTTTAAATATCGTAGTATTACCCATGAGAATAGCTGGGATAAGAAGACAAAAAGTCTCGTTTAAAGGATAGTTGTAAGGTCCAAGACAAAGAACAACACCAAGTGGACCTCGTCTAATATGAGCATGTATACCTGAGTCTTTTTCAAATCTAGAAGAAGATCTATCAATATTTTTATATTCATCAATGGTATCATATATATATTTAACAGTTCTGTCAAACTCCTTTTCAGAATCAGTTTGATTTTTTCCTATTTCCCACATCAAAAGTTTAACTACAACATCACGATGCTCTTGCATTTTATCTGCAAATCTCTTCATACACTTTAACCTATCTCTTACTTTCATTGTTGGCCATTTACCTTGACCTCTATTAAATGCTTTTTTTGCAGATTCAAGAGCCTCTAATGCTGAGTCAGAATCCATGTCAGGAATAGAACCTAAAAGGGTTGGAGAGTATTCATCCCCTTCTTTTATATCAATAGTAGAAAATACCTCAGAAGTATCTCCATCCCATTTTTTTAGTTCTCCATCAACTAGATATTCTCTACAATGAATTTCATCAATATTATATTTTTCCATGGTTATAGTTTTTATATTAAAAGGCGGAGTGTATCTGGTTTTTCATTTAAATATTCTCCAAAGAAACTATTTTCTTTCATTCTTTTCATCAAGTCAGACAAATCTTTAGAAAATTTTAACTCTATTCCGACAATTGCTGTTGTATACTCTCTATTATTCTTTTTTACATATTCAAAAAAAGTAATATCATCATCTTTACCTAATACATTATTAACAAATTCTCTTAGCGCCCCTTTTCTTTGAGGAAATTTAACTATAAAGTAATGTTTTAGGTTGGAATAAAGTAAAGCTCGCTCTTTTATTTCAGCCATTCTAGTAATATCATTGTTACCTCCACATATAAGAACACCAATATTTTTATCTGAAATATCCTTATCATAAATTTCAAGAGCAGAAATACCAATTGCCCCAGCTGGTTCAACAACTATTCCATCCTTATTGTATAATTCAAGTATTGTTTGACATATTTTACCTTCAGGGACAATTATCAAGTCATCTAAATGTTCTTTACAAATCTTAAATGGTATTTCACCAATCTTTTTTATTGATACACCATCTACAAAATTGTCAATTTTTTTTAATTCAATAATCTTATTTTGTTTTATAGAGTCAAACATAGCAGGAGCACCCTGAGCCTCAACACCGATAATTTTTGTTTTAGGTGATAACTCTTTAAATACTGATATAATACCCGCTATTAAACCTCCCCCACCAATTGGAATAACCAAATAATCAAAATGTTTATCAATTTGATCTAAAATTTCTAAAGCAACTGTACCCTGACCCTCTATAACTTCCTTATCATCAAAAGGATGGATAAATACAGAATCATTATTCAATTGCTTTAGTGCTTCTTTTTGAGCATCATCAAAAGTATCTCCAACCAAAATAATTTCAATAAAATCTCTCCCAAACATTTTTACTCTTTCCACTTTTTGTTTAGGAGTTGTTTCCGGCATATATATTGTACCAAAGATTTTTAATTTATTACATGAGAAAGCAACACCTTGAGCATGATTACCTGCGCTTGCACATATGATTTTTTTTCCATCTTGAGTATTTTCAAGATTTAATGATTTAATCTTATTAAAAGCACCTCTGATCTTAAATGAACGAACTTTTTGAAGATCTTCTCTTTTAAAAAAAATTCTAGAATTTAATTTTTCTGATAATCTCTCGTTAAGATTAAGTGGAGTAACAATGGAAACATCTCTAAGATTTTCAGATGCTATTCTAACTCCTTTTAAATCAGGCATATGCATTTTATAATGCTTTTTTCATTGATGTCATATGCTGCCTTAATTCATCACCAATGATTTCAATAGAGTGAAATCTAATAGAGTCATTGATCTCAATTAACTTTTCATTATCAATTGAGTTTGAAGCATTAGATATTTGATCTGAACCAATTACATCGCTGTCAAGTTTTTCAAAAAACTTAGATAGTAATGGAATTGCATCATTATTAAATAAGTAACAACCGTATTCTGCAGTGTCTGAAATTATATGATTCATTTCGTATAGTTTTTTTCTGGAAACTAAATTTGCAATTAAAGGTAGTTCATGAAGAGATTCATAATAAGCAGATTCTTCCTTAATACCAGCCTCTACCATAGTTTCATAAGCAAGTTCAACTCCAGCTTTTACGAATGCTACCATTAATATTCCATTATTAAAATATTCCTGTCCTGATATTTCATCTGTAGTTGGATTAGTTTTTTCAAAGGATGTTTGGCTTGTCTCTTCTCTCCAATTTAAAAGCTCTTTATCATCGTTTTCCCAATCTTTCATCATTGTTTCAGAAAAATTCCCAGATAATATATTATCCATATGTTTAATAAATAATGGTGATAATATGTTTTTTAATTCTTCTGATAATTCATATGCCTTAACTTTTGCTGGATTAGAAAGTCTATCCATCATATTTGTAATTCCACCATGTTTTAATGCTTCAGTGATTGTCTCCCAACCATGTTGAATCAACTTTGCTGCATACTGAGGATCAGCTCCAAGCTCCACCATTCTATCAAATGACAGGATAGAGCCTGTCTGGAGCATTCCACATAAAATAGTCTGTTCACCCATTAGATCTGATTTAACTTCTGCGACAAATGAAGAATCAAGAACACCAGCTTTGTGCGATCCTAGTGAAACTGCATAAGCTTTTGCAGCATCAAAACCAATATTTTTTTTATCATTTTCTGGATGTACAGCTATCAAAGTTGGAACTCCAAAGCCTCTAAGGTATTCTTCTCTTACCTCAGAACCAGGAGATTTAGGTGCTACCATTATTACGGTTATATCTTCTCTTACTTTAATTCCTTCTTCTACAATATTGAATCCATGAGAGTATGATAATATTGAATTTTTTTTCATTATTGGCATAAGTTGTTCAACTACAGGAGTATGATTCTTATCTGGAGTCAAATTTATAACTAAATCGGAATTTGGTATAATTTCATCAAAATTTCCAACATTGAAATTATTTGAGGATGCATTTATAAATGATTGTCTCTTAGAGTCTATTGATGATTGTCTTAAAGCATAAGAAATATCTAAACCAGAATCTCTCATATTCAATCCTTGATGTAACCCCTGTGCACCACATCCAACTATAGCAATTTTTTTATCTTTCAGAAAATCAACACCATTTTGAAACTCAAACGAGTCCATAAACCTACATTTACCCAATTGCATTAATTTTTCTCTAAATGATAGACTATTGAAATAATTTTTCATTGTATTTATTTTTGGTTTTTAAAAGTATTTAAAATTTCTGATATTCCCATCTTTTCTTTGGAAACAGCAATTCTTCCAGATCTTGTAAATTGTAACAAACCATATGATTTAAGATCCTTGTACAACTTCTCTGTATCATCTCTAAATCCAGTCTTTTCAATAACAAAAAATTCTGGATTAACAGTAACTATTCTTGCATTAGAATCTTTTATTACATTTTGTATATGTCTTTCCTCAAACAATGAAGATGATTTCATTTTATAGAGAGCTGATTCTTGAAATATTGTTTCTGAATCAGTATGATAGAATGCTTTAATAACCTCCACTTGTTTCTCAATTTGTTTTACAACTTTTTCAACATCAGATTTAGTCATTTTTACGACTACAATAAATCTAAAAACTTCTTTAATTTCTGACTCAGAAGTACTAAAACTTTCAATATTTATATGTCTTTTAAGAAAAATAGCTGATAGTCTGTGAAGCAAACCAACATTATTTTCAGTATAGACAGATATAGTATAATTAATTTTCTTTTCCATTTTAACTTAATCTTACGTCTGAAACAGATGCTCCTGAGGGTATCATTGGAAATACATTATCTTCTTTCTCAACACATATCTCAAGAACATATGGTTTTTTTGATTTAATCATTCTTTCTACAGCAGGTTTTAGATCCTTTCTATCATTTACTCTCTCTGAATCTATATAATATCCTTTTGCAATAGTTACAAAGTCTGGATTAATCATTTCTGTTGAAGCATACCTTTTGTCAAAAAACAGTTGTTGCCATTGACGAACCATACCTAAGAAATCATTATTCAGAATAACTATCTTAACTGGAATTTGAAGCTGAAATATAGTACCTAATTCCTGAATTGTCATTTGGTATCCACCATCACCTATAACTGCAACAACCTCTCTGTTCATTGCACCCATTTTTGCACCCATTGCAGCAGGAAGAGCAAATCCCATAGTGCCAAGACCACCTGAAGTAATATTACTTTTTGATTGAATAAAATTCGCATATCTACAAGCAACCATTTGATGTTGGCCTACATCAGTTACAATTATTGCATCACCCCTTGTTTGTTCATTGATTGCAATAATAGATTCGCCCATCGTTAATCCTTTTTTTGAGGGATTTAAATCAGAATTAATGACTTTGTCAAATTCTATTTTCATTAAATCATCAAAATTTGAGATCCATTTTTCATGAGATTTTTTTTGAATTTTTTTGGTAATTAACTTTAAAGACTCTTTACAATCTCCTATTATTGGAACTTCGACTTTTATATTTTTATTTATCTCTGCTGGATCAATATCTAAGTGAATAATTTTTGCCTGTTTAGCATAAGTTTTGGGATCTCCTGTAACACGATCATCAAAACGCATACCAATAGCAATAAGCAAATCACATTCATTTGTTAAAAGATTTGGACCGTAGTTACCATGCATTCCAACCATTCCAACATTAAGTTCATGAGATGTTGGAAGAGCAGATACTCCAAGAATGGTCCATGCAGCTGGTATACCAGATTTCTCAACAAAACTTTTGAACTCGTCTTCTGCATTTCCAAGTATTACTCCTTGACCCCAAACTATAAAAGGTTTTTTTGCCTTATTTATTATTTTAACCGCATTATCAATAGAGGAGCTATCTATTTTAGGAAGTGGATTATAGCTTCTAATGCCTTTACATTTTGAATATTCATAATCAAATAATTCAAATTGAGCATCTTTTGTAATATCTATTAAAACAGGACCAGGTCTCCCTGATTTTGCTATGTAAAATGCTTTTGCAAAAATCTCAGGAATTTCAGAGGCTTTTGTAATTTGATAGTTCCACTTTGTTATCGGCATTGATATACCAATAATATCAGTTTCTTGAAATGCGTCAGAACCTAAAAGGTGAGATGGTACTTGACCAGTAATACAGACAACAGGTGTGGAATCTATTTGAGCATCAGCTATCCCTGTAACAAGATTTGTAGCCCCAGGACCAGATGTAGCAATGGCTACTCCAACTTTACCTGATGATCTTGCATAACCTTGTGCTGCATGAATAGCACCTTGTTCGTGTCTTGCAAGTATATGTTTTAGTTTATCTTGAAATTTATAAAACTCATCATATACTGGCATTATAGCTCCACCTGGATATCCCCAAACTAGGTCAACACCTTCATTTAATAATGAATGTATCACAGCTTCAGCTCCACTAATCTTTTTTTTCTTCATAATTTTATTCATCAGTTACACACCCACTTGATGCATTTGAAACTGATTTAACATATTTATACAAAATTCCTTTTTTAATTTTTAAATCAGGTTTAGACCAATTTTTAATTCTACTTTTTATTTCATCATCTGAAATATCAACAAATATTTGATTATTCTCAGAATCTATAGTAATCATATCGCCATTTTCAACAATTGCAATTACTCCTCCGTCATAGGCTTCAGGAACAATATGACCAACAACAAAGCCATGAGTACCTCCTGAAAATCTTCCATCAGTTATTAATGCAACATCTTTACCAAGACCTGCTCCCATAATTGCAGAAGTAGGCTTTAACATTTCTGGCATACCAGGACCTCCTTTAGGTCCTTCATATCTAATTACAACAACTTCTCCTTTGTTAACCTTTGATTCTGAAATAGCAGTTAAACATTCAAACTCACTATCAAAGACTTTAGCTGGACCTGAAAATTTCAATCCCTCTTTACCTGTTATTTTTGCAACACATCCTTGTTCAGCTAAATTTCCTTTGAGAATTTGGATATGACCAGATTCTTTAATTGGGTTACTTAGGGGAAAAATTATGTCAGTAGATTTAAGATCAGGTGATTTAATTTTTGAAAGATTCTCTTCAATTGTCTTTCCAGTAACAGTCATACAATCTCCATTAAGCATCTTATTCTCTAGCATGTATTTGAGAACAGATGGAACCCCTCCAATTTTGTGAAGATCCTTCATTAAATACTTTCCACTGGGTTTGAGATTCGCGATATAAGGGGTTGAGTCACTAATTTCCTGAAAATAATCAATTGATAAATCTAAATTGGCAGCTCTTGAAATGGCGAGAAAGTGTAATACTGCATTAGTAGAACCTCCTAAAACTGTTATTAATCTCAAGGCATTCTCTAAAGATTTTTTTGTTACAATATCAGAGGGTTTAATATCTTTTTCAATAAGTAACTTGATTGCAGATCCTATTTGAGCGCATTCACTGACTTTTTCATTACTGATTGCAGGATTAGATGAATTATAAGGTAAAGACATACCTAGAGCTTCAATAGCTGACGCCATTGTGTTTGCAGTATACATACCACCACATGCTCCAGCACCAGGACATGCATTTTTAATTACATTCTTATATTCTCTATCATCTATTTTACCTGATACCTTCTCACCCCATGCTTCAAATGCTGATACAACGTCTAATTCTTTGTTATTATAACAGCCTGAGTCTATTGTTCCTCCGTATACAAGTAAACTAGGCCTATCAAGCCTTAACATAGCCATTAAGGCACCGGGCATGTTTTTATCACAACCAACGACTGTGACTAAACCGTCATAAGACATAGCTTGAACAACAGTTTCCATAGAATCTGCTATAATATCTCTTGATGGGAGAGAATATCTCATACCAAAAGTTCCCATAGAGATCCCATCACTAACCCCTATTGTATTAAATATTAATCCAATGTAGTCAGTTGCAGAAATACTATTTTTAATCTTAGCTGATAAATCATTTAAATGCATGTTACAAGGGTTACCTTCATAGCCAGTACTTCCAATACCAATAAAGGGTTTATCAAAATCTTCTTCAGATAAACCAATAGCATGAAGCATAGCTTGAGCAGCAGGCTGAGAGTCATCTTTTGTTACTACACGACTGAATTTGTTATACATAACATTAAATAATATCCTAAAATTATTACCATGCTAGTATCTTTCGATCTCTTTTTATGTAATTTAACTATGTTCAAAGAAATATTTTATAATTTAAAATATTGATATTCATTATTTTAATTAAATAAATATATCATATCCAAAATTATAAATATCATTTTCGAATATAAATAATTAGATTTGAAAACAATTATGGAACACAAGGAAATCGATAATATATTTAATTCACAAATAAAATTTAATAAATCTAATTCTAATTCTGTGAATTATAGAATTCAGATTTTGAATTCATTATTAAAGACTATTGAAAAAAATGAAGATAAGATTTATGATGCCTTAAAAAAAGATTTAAATAAACATGAATTTGAATCTTTTTTATCCGAAACACTTCTAGTTAAAAGAGAAATTAAATTATTTACAAAAAAGCTTAAAAAGTGGTCTAAAAAAAAGAGAGTAAGAGGTTCAATATTTAATTTTCCATCTAAAAATTATTTAGTCCCAGAGCCATATGGCAATGTGCTAATCATAACACCTTGGAATTATCCTTTCCAGTTATCTTTAACACCGCTTATTGGCGCTATAGCAGCAGGTAATACGGTAGTAATTAAACCATCTGAGTTAGCCCCTAATACTTCAACTATTTTAAGGGATTTAATTGAGTCTGTTTTTCCAAGAAACTTAGCATGTGTAATTGAAGGAGATGCAACAATTGCAAAGTATTTATTAGAAAAAAAATGGGATTATATTTTTTTTACAGGAAGTACAAGAATTGGAAAAATCATTGCTGAAAAAGCTGGAAAAAACTTAACCCCAATCACACTTGAATTAGGAGGAAAGAGTCCTTGTATTGTTGATAGTGGTGTGGATATTGATAAAGTAGCTAAAAGAATCGTTTCAGGAAAGTTTGTGAATTGTGGTCAAACATGTATTGCGCCTGATTATATAGTAGTTAATAGTCATGTAAAAGATGAGCTAATCTCAATGATTAAAAAAAATATAATATCAACTTATGGAAATTCGTCAATTAAGTCTGACAGCTATGGAAGAATTATTAATAAAAATAATTTAGTTAGACTCAAAGAAATTCTAATAGAAAATGATATTGAATTTGGTGGTAAAATTGATGAAGAGAAACTTTTTATCGAACCTACTCTAATAATTGATCCAGATTTAAATTCTAAAATTATGAATGATGAAATATTTGGACCTATTCTACCTATTTTATCATATGAAAATGAGAATGAAATTCAAACAATTATTGAAAAAAATCTGTCCCCACTTGCATTCTATATATTTTCAAAAAATCAAAAGTTTATAGATAAACTTGTTCAAAATAATAAGTTTGGAGGATGTGTTGTAAACGACACATTGATTCATTATGTAAACCCAAATCTACCTTTTGGAGGCATAGGACCAAGTGGAATGGGAGCATATAGAGGTAAGTTTTCATTTGATACATTTACTCACTTCAAACCTATTTTAGAAAAAAAATCAATGATAAATTTACCATTTAGGTATGGTCCTTATCCAGAATCGTTTAGTCTTATCAAAAAAATACTAGATAAACTTTAACATGGAAAAGAGTGTGACTGAAGCAATTAATTTTAGAAGGTCTGTAAGAAAGTTTGACCCAAATAAAGAGATTGATTCTAAAATTGTAAAAAAGTGTATTGAAAATGCAGTTTTGGCTCCAACTAGTAGTAATCTTCAACTATGGGAGTTTTTCCATATTACGGATAAAGAACTATTGATAAAATTATCTAAAACTTGTTTCAATCAACCTGCCGCATCAACTGCTAAACAAATAATAGTCGTTGTTACAAGAAAAGATCTTTGGAAGAAAAGAGCAAATCAAAATATTAATTTTTTTGATTCTAAAAGAGACGAATTAAGTGAAAAACAATATGATTTAACTCGTAAATATTATAATAAAGCTGTTCCGTTGGTCTATAAAGACTTCTTAGGGATATATAGTTACCTTAAGTATCTATTCGCAAATTTTCTCGGACTTTTTAGAGTAATGTATAGACAACTTAGAAGTTCTGATACCAGAATTGTTGCTCATAAAAGTGCAGCTTTAGCTTCTCAAAATTTTATGATTAGTATGGCAGGATTTGGTTATGACACCTGCCCTATGGAAGGTTTTGATTCATTAAAGTTAAAGAAGCTTCTTAAGTTAGATAAAAAGTCAGAGATAAATATGGTAATTGGATGTGGGATTAGACTAAAAGAAGGTGTATATGGAGAAAGATTTAGGATCCCATTTGATCAGGTCTATTATAAAAGATAAACTACTTATTTGACTCCTCAATTGAGGTTCTTAACCAGTTTTCAAAGTTCTTTTCTGAAACATATTGAATAGGTTCAGTTAAAATTTTACCAGAGGGCATCATAGCGACATAGTATGGCTGTGATGCATTACTAAAATTAATTTGTTGGAAAAGGGACCATCTTCTACCTACGTTATTTATATATTGAATATTACCAGACTTGTTTAAATATTTAAACTCTTCCTGTTCTGATAATTTAGATCGATCATCAACATATAAAGATATAATTACAAATTCGGTATCTAGCATTTTAAATATTGAGGGTTTGGACCATACATTCTCTTCCATTCTTCTACAATTTGCACATGCCCAGCCTGTAAAATCAAGAAGTATAATTTTATCTTTTTCAATAGCATAATCTTTACCACTTTGAAAGTCTTTGAAACAATTAAGCCCCAAAGGACAGTTATTTTTATTATCGTAAACCGAATAAAATTCTGGAGGAAGGATTCCACTTAGCAACCTCACATTCTTACTTTCAAATAATCCACTTGTAAGATATATTGAAAATAGAAGGAAAAACCAACCTGCATAACTCTTGTGATTAAATTTTAACTTACCAAAATATGATCCGAATAAGTAGAATGACATTATGAGAAAGATAACAACCCATATTATTATATATATTTCTCTTTTTAGTATTCCCCAGCCTTCAACAAGATCAGCATTAGATAAAAATTTAAATGCTAAAGCCAGTTCTATAAAACCAAGTGAGACTTTTAATTTTTTTAGCCATATTCCTGATCTAGGAATCATAGATAAATATCTAGGATAAAAAGCCAGGAAAGTAAAAGGTAAGGCCAATGCAAATCCAAAACCTAACATTCCATATGAAAGTTGAGTTGCACCAGATTCTGCTGATGAAAGAGAGCCGGCGAGCAATGAACCTAATATAGGGCCAGTACAAGAAAATGACACAAGAGCAAGTGTTAATGACATAAAAAATATTCCTACAACTCCACCTTTTTCTGATTTTTTTTCTGAACTGGATATTAAATTACTTGGAATTACTATGTCGAAGTAGCCAAAAAAAGAAATAGCAAATAAAATAAATACTATGAAAAAAGTAATATTCACATAGACATTAGTTGAAATAGTATTTAAAATATTTGGATTTAGGCTATCAAATAAGTGAAATGGTATACTGAGTAACAGATATATTAAAACTATAAACACTCCGTATAAAGAAGCAGAAATTGCACTACTATATCTAAGTTTTGTTTGATCAATAAAATAAGAAACAGTTAATGGGATCATTGGAAAAATACACGGAGTAAGTAAAGCTAGAAAACCTGCTAGTAAACCAAAAATGAAGACTTCAAAATAATTGGAAGATTGAACAATATCAATACTATTATAACTTGATTTATCAAGGTCTAATTCAAGCATATTATACTTTTGAATGTCATCTAATGAAACACTTTCATCCACTTGAGCTTTTTTTGTTGGATCTAAAACAACATTGAATGTTTCATTTCTAAAAATACACAACTCGTCATCACATGAAGAATAATCAATCTCAACTTTAATTTGGTTAATATCTTTATTTAATAGACTTATTGTCTGATTAAATGATGCCTCATTTTCAAAATAGAATAGGTCCATTTTGAATACATTGTCATAACCTATTATATAAGGATTTTCATTGAAAATTTTATCAGCTTCGTAATCTTGACTTTTATTAATATAATTGAAACTTGTTGAGACTGAACCTTCTTCAGGTGAGAATTGAGAATATAATTTCCAACCATCAATAATTTCTGCATCAAAAGTAATTTTATATTTGAGATTACTGATCTTTTCAACTTCATATGACCAAGTTACAGGCTCAATCTCTTGGGAATTAAGAGAGAAAACTGATGTTAATGCAAAAAATAAGTTTTTAATCATTTTTGGTAATTATTAGATCATTTTTATTTTTAGTCAACTTAAATTTAATTGAATTAATGTATTTACCTGAATCAGAAGTGAAAAGCTTGATTACTTCCTTATAATCAAATCCATATTCTGAAAAAAAGCTATGAATATAAAAATCTAATGGATTTAGGTTACTTAAATCAGAGATTTTTATCCTTTCATTTATTCCTTCTTTTAAAAAAACTTTGTCTTTAATGTCACTAATTATAATATCTGCAAATATCTTAGTAGAGTTTAAGTTATTAATAGTAGTCCTGAACTTTAACATAACATTATCATCAAATTCCTCTAACTTTGGAATTATAGAGTTTCGTATTGTATTTCTGAGATAATCATTTCTTGAATTTGATGAATCTTCCCGAAATTCTATATTATTGTTAATTGCATATTCGCTTATTTCGTTTTTAGAAATATCAAGCAATGGCCTATATAACTTATCTGTTTTCTCTGGAATACCAACTAATCCACTCAAACCTGTTCCTCTCATTGAATTGATTAAGTATGTTTCTATTTGATCATTTAAATTATGTGCTGTTACTATAAAATCAAAACCATAAATTTCTTTTAAATCATGGAACCATTTGTATCTTAAATTTCTTGCCCCCTCTTGTGTACCTACTTTATTATTTTTACAATACTCAACTGTATTAAAACTAGCATTAAAATACTTTTGGTTGTTTTCTTTAGACCAGTTAGCTACAAATAGTTCATCTGCATCACTTTCATCTGCTCTTAATTTAAAATCACAATGTGCCACAGAAAATTTTAAATTGTGTGTTTTAAACAAACTAGCAAGCACCATACTGTCAACACCTCCACTAACGGCAATTAAGAAGTTAGAGTCTTTAAATGGTTGTAGCTTTTCTTTAAAAACTTTTTCAATTTTATGTTTCACTCAGTAAAAATAAATAAACTTTGTCCAAATAAGTGTTGTATTATATTAATGGTTATAATTTTTTTTCTAAACTTGTAAAATATAATTTACTGTTTTGAAAAATTCTAATAGTGCAGTTTTGTCGATTGGTGTAGCACTACTTCCAATAATTTTTCTAGTATTACTCCTTAGTATTAACGTTTTTATATACGGTGATGACTCTTTAAATGGTACAAATCAGTTTATTTTAATTTTATCAGGTTTATTCGGAGCATCAATTGGATTTATCTATGAAGTTTCATACAAAAAAATACTTACAAGTATTTCAAATAGTGTGAAATCTGTAACTGGAGCATTATTAATCTTATTATTTGTTGGTGCTCTTGCAGGCACATGGATGATAAGTGGTATAATTCCAGCAATGGTATATTATGGCTTGAAAATATTGGATCCAAATATTTTTCTCCCAGCTTGTATCATAATTTGTTCAATAATTTCTGTTGCAACAGGAAGTAGTTGGACTACTTCTGCAACTGTCGGAATTGCACTTGTTGGAATTGGTAAAGCCCTTGGAATACCAGCCGGAATGGTTGGAGGGGCTGTAATAGCAGGCGCTTATTTTGGTGATAAGCTTTCCCCATTAAGTGATACAACTAATCTAGCAGCAGCTGTAACTAAAGTTGATCTTTTCAAACACATAAAATATTTAACATATACCACTATCCCTAGTATTTCAATTACATTAATTGTATTTATTATTCTTGGATTCCTTCAAGTCTCAGATGGAACAACTGATAATACGTATTTATTAAATGCAATATCAGAAAAATTTAATATATCGTTAGCCCTTTTTCTTGTCCCACTTTTAGTACTAATTATGATCGTTAAGAAAACCCCTCCTCTAATTGCTCTTGTTATCGGGACTCTTGTTGGTGCATTATTTTCCTTAATTTTTCAACCACAAATAATTAGTGAATTGTCCAGTGTAACAAACTCCAGTTTAATTGATTCTTATATAGTGATTATGAATACCATTACTGGAGAGATTAATATTGAAACAAATAATGAGATCTTAAATGATTTATTTTCTACTGGAGGAATGCTTGGTATGATGAATACAATTTTTTTAGTAATTGGGACTATGGTATTTGGTGGAGTAATGGATGCAATTGGTGCTTTAAAAACCATTAGTAAAGCATTGTTAAAATTGGCAGATAATACTTTTAAATTATTTGCAAGCACCGTTGCCTCATGTCTAGCACTTAATGTTAGCGCATCAGACCAATATCTATCAATTGTTGTTTCTGGTAAAATGTTTGAGAAAGCTTTTGAAGATAAAGGTTTAGCGCCTGAAAATCTTAGTAGAACCCTTGAAGATTCAGCTACAGTGACCTCTGCTTTGATTCCTTGGAACTCATGTGGGGCTTATCATTCATCAGTACTAGGTGTAAGTGTTGGCGAATATTTTATATATGCAATCTTTAATTGGATTAGTCCTTTTATGACGTTATTATATGCTGCTCTTAGAATAAAAATAAGCACTTTAGGAATCAAAAATCAATAATATAAACTCATATTCGTATTTTTGTATAATTCTATTAATTTATGAGTAGCAATAAAAAAGCTGGTGTAAACAAATTTAAAGTTGTACTTGGCTATACGTTTCTATTCATTTCAATTGTTCTTCTTGTTTCTTTTATTTCATATATGTTTAATTGGAGAGCTGATCAGAGCAATGTAAGCAGCTTATATGATAGGGAAGTAGAAGTTGAAAATATTTTAGGAAAGATTGGTGCTTCTGTAAGTCATTTTTTTATTTTTAAGTTGTTTGGAATTGGAAGTTTTGTTATCCCCATAATTCTATTTATTTCATCATATTATCTTCTCTTCAATAAAAAAATACTCACATTAATTAAGAATATTAACTGGCTTCTTGTGCTTATGATTTGGACTATAATATTCTCAGGGTATGCAAGTGAAGATTATCCAATACAAATTGGAATTGTTGGTTTTGAACTTAATTCATTTCTAGAGGCATACATAGGTAATACTGGGATAATTATAATTTTATCTTTTATTTTACTTACATCTATTGCTTTAATTTGGAGCATAACTCCTAATTCTTTTTTATCTCTGGTAAGTAAAATAAAAATTCCAAAAAATGATAAACCAGAATTGGTTGATGAGTTAAATGATAATTTGAATGTTGAGTCTGAGATGGAAATCCCTGATGCAATTCATGAAGAGGATTTAATTAAAACTGATTCAAGCGAATCTTTAATTGTTTCAGACGAAATATCTATGGAAGTTGAAGAAATAAATTTTGAAGAGAAAAGCACTGAGAAAATTAGTTTTGATAAAGTAAATTTAAAAAAATTTGATCCAACTCTTGACTTAAGCAATTTTAAAAATCCAGGTATAGATTTACTTAAAGATTATGGTGATGATACGATTAAAATTGATCAAGATGAACTAGAAACCAATAAAAACAAAATTGTTGAGACCCTTAAAAATTACAATATTGGGATTAAACAAATTAAAGCTACAATTGGCCCAACCGTTACTCTATATGAAATTGTTCCTGATGCTGGTGTTAGAATTTCAAAAATCAAAAATTTAGAAGATGATATTGCATTATCTCTATCTGCCCTGGGGATAAGAATAATTGCTCCAATACCTGGGAAGGGAACAATTGGTATTGAAGTTCCAAATAAAAAGAAGTCAATTGTTTCAATGAAGTCTTTGTTATCATCAAAAAAATATATTGAATCTAATATGGAACTTCCTATAGCTATTGGAAAAACAATTAGCAATGAGACATTTATTGTTGATCTCACTAAAATGCCTCATCTTCTTATGGCAGGGGCTACCGGACAAGGTAAGTCGGTAGGTATTAATGCTATTTTAACTTCAATACTTTACAAGAAACATCCTGCTGAGGTAAAATTTGTACTGGTTGACCCTAAAAAGATTGAACTCTCAATATATAATAAAATTGAAAGACACTATCTAGCTAAACTTCCTGAGTCAGAAGATGCCATAATTATTGAAAACGATAAAGTAATTAATACATTAAATTCGTTATGTAGAGAGATGGATAAAAGGTATGAGCTTCTTAAAGACGCTATGTCGAGGAATATAAAGGAGTATAATGCAAAATTTATATCAAGAAAGTTAAATCCAGAGAATGGCCATACATTTCTTCCATATATAGTTTTAGTTATCGATGAGTTTGCTGATTTAATAATGACTGCGGGTAAAGAAGTGGAGACACCCCTAGCTAGATTAGCTCAGCTTTCAAGAGCAGTCGGTATTCATTTAATAATAGCTACTCAAAGACCATCTGTCAATGTTATTACAGGTTTGATAAAGGCTAATTTTCCGGCTAGGATTGCATTTAGAGTTACTTCAAGGATTGACTCAAGGACAATACTTGATACAGGAGGTGCTGAACAGTTAATTGGAAGAGGGGACTTATTATATTCTCAATCAAATGATTTAACGAGGATACAATGTGGTTTTATAGATACTCCTGAAGTTGAGAAACTATCAGATTTTATTGGCTCTCAGACTGGTTATGCATCTGCTTATATTCTTCCAGAATATTCAAAAGATGAAGTAAATTCATCCACTGAAATATCATTAGATGATAGAGATTCAATGTTTAATGAAGCAGCAAGAGTAATAGTATCCAATCAACAGGGTTCAGCATCTTTACTGCAAAGAAAACTAAAACTTGGATATAATAGAGCTGGCAGATTAATTGATCAAATGGAAGATGCTGGAATAGTTGGACCCTTTGAGGGAAGTAAACCAAGACAGGTTTTAATTTCTGATTTAAATTCATTAGAATCTCTTTTGAGTGAGCAATAGAACTAACATATTTAAACCTCTAGTTTTTTTAATCTTTATGATTAGCCCTGTCTTCGGCCAGTCTGCCAAGGAGATCCTTGAGATAGCTTTAGAGAGATCATTAGCTTTGAATAATTCATATTACAAATTTGTAATTGAATCTGAAGTTGAAAGCACACTATTACCAATAACAGGCGAATTGTTTACAAAAGGGGAAAAGTACTTTATAGACACAAAAGACATTGATCAAATTTATGATGGTCAAAATATATTTACAATAGTTCACGAAAATCAGGAAATTATTCTTGATAACTCGGATTTCGCATTGATCAGTTTTACTCCAAATCAAATTTTTAATTTCTTTTTAGAGGATTATTTGCTTAATATAAAGACTGAAACACAAAGACATATTATAGAGGCTAAAAATAAAAATGATAATAACATGATATATTTTATTACAATTAATTCTTCAAACTATTCAATTGAAAAAATTGAGATGAAAGATTCAATTAGTGATCAGATAATCAATACTTTTTTAACATTAACTTATGATTATAATTTAACTGTTCCATTGTCTTTATTTAAATTTGATATTAATAATTACGATAACTATATATTAGTTAAATAAAATTGAAAATATTAGATAAATACATATTAAAATTTTACTTGAGTAGGTTTATTTCTGTTTTTGCAATCTGCTTCCTAATATTTATAATTCAAACTTTTTGGCTTTATATTGACGAACTAGCCGGAAAGGGTTTAGATATTTTTACAATAGGTAAATTCTTTATTTATTTTTCACCTAAGTTAGTACCTCTTGTTTTGCCCTTATCAATTCTTCTTGCCTCTTTAACTTCTTATGGAACTCTCTCAGAAAACTATGAGTTCATAGCAATGAAATCTAATGGTATATCAATAATTAGAAGTATGGTTACGCTACTAATATTTCATATTTTTCTTGGTATTGGATCATTTTATTTTTCAAATCATGTTGTAACATATGGTGAACTAAAATCATATAATTTAAGGAAGAATCTAGCCAAACTTAAACCTACACTTAGTATCCGCGAAGGCATATTTAATGATATTGGTAACATGAATATCAAAGTATCTAGAAAGTATGGAGATAATGAGCAGTATCTTGAAGATGTTATACTTCATAAAATTTCAGATGATGAGATTAATCGTCTAGTAATTATAGCTGAAGGTGGAGAGGTTAGGAATGGAAACGATAATTACCTTCAACTAATTTTAAAAAATGGAAATAGATATGAGGATATTGTTGCTTCAACTGCAGCAAACAAACAGAAATACCCTCATACTAGAGCTTCATTTGAAGAGTACATTTTAAACATTGATATATCGGATTTTAATAATGTAGATCTAGAAGAAGAAACCTATAAGTCCACTTATAAAATGCAAAAAACTAATCAGCTTAAACAGAGTGCAGACACTTTATTTATTGAATTTGAGGAAGATAAGAATATGTTTGCTAAAAGTTTTATTGTTGGGCATACACTCAAAAAACTACCTAATTTAAATCTAAATCAGGTTGAATTAGAAGATGATTTTATTAATCAATCTTTTCTAAAGTTATTAGACAATCCTGAAACATACGAAGTTAATCGTATTCTATCAATGGCAAACGATGAAGTAGATGTATACTTAAGACAGTTATCAAATAAAAAAAAGACTTTTTTCTTACAACAAAAATTAATCAACCTTCATAAACTATCAATAAATGAAAGGTATAGCTTAATATTTGCATGTATCTTTTTATTTCTAATTGGCGCTTCTTTAGGTGCTATAATTAGAAAAGGAGGACTAGGTCTTCCATTAGTTTTGTCAATAGCCATCTTCTTAACATATCACTATATAGGAGTATTTGGGAAAAATGCAGCTGAAGACAACACTATAAACCCTTTTATTGGTAGCTGGATTTCTACATTTACCATTGCTCCTTTTGCAATTTATCTCACAATGCTAGTATCAACAGATAGAGTAATTAGGTTCTCTCTCTTTGATAAGGTAATTGAACTTATTAATAAAATTAAAAACAAAAAATGACTGAAATAAAATTAGATAAAATTGAGGATGCTATTGAATCAATTAAAAAAGGTGAAATAATAATTGTCGTTGATGATGAAGATAGAGAAAATGAAGGCGACTTTATAACAGCTGCTGAGACAATTGATTCCTCAAAAATTAATTTTATGGCCAAAAATGGCAGAGGTCTAATTTGCGTACCTATGTCAGAGAAACTCTGCTCAGATTTAAATCTAGAAAAAATGGTTCCAAATAGTACAGATCCATTAGAAACTGCGTTCACAGTATCAGTTGATTTAAAAGGAAATGGTGTAACATCAGGTATCTCAGCCTCTGATAGAGCAAAAACTGTCCAGGCTCTAGTAGACAAGAATACAAAACCTGACGACCTACAAAAACCAGGTCATGTTTTTCCTCTAATTGCCAAAGATGGAGGTGTTCTGAGAAGAACAGGGCATACTGAAGCTGCAATTGATTTTGCAAGACTAGCTGGATTTAAATCAGCTGGAGTTATTGTTGAGATCATG
>CBFHHV010000009.1:4409-51631 GCA_965655775.1 Candidatus Marisimplicoccus sp. | reverse complement strand
TATCGTTGCATTGTGTGACGCTCATCCGAATGCAAATGGGTCTCTTGCAATAAGAAATAAGTTCCCTGATGCAGAGTTTTATATCGATTACAGAGAAATGATTGATAGGAATAAAGATATAGATGCTGTAATTGTTACTACACCTGATCATACACATGCTAATATTGCAGAGTTTGCAATGTTAAGAAATAAACATGTGTATGTACAAAAACCTCTAGCTCATAATGTTAAGGAGGCAAGATATTTAACTTTATTAGCCAAAAAACAAAAAGTTGTGACTCAGATGGGAAATCAAGGTTCATCTAATCCTGATCAAAAAATTATTCAGAAATGGATTAAAGATGGTAAAATTGGGAAAGTTGATAGTGTTGATGGTTGGACTGATAGACCAGTATGGCCTCAAGGGAATAATTTATCTAATCCAGATAATTCAAAAAAACCCGAAGGAATGGATTGGGATTTATGGGTAGGTCCAGAAAAAAATAATGGTTATATACCAGGCCTTCACGCGTTTGATTGGAGAGGATATTGGGACTATGGAACAGGCTCACTTGGAGATATGGGATGTCACTTAATGGATGTTCCTATAAAAGCACTTGGTTTATTTGACCCCTACAGTGTAGAGGCGAGTATCTCTAGACTGCCATATGTAAGGTCGTATACACCTGCTGATGTATCCAGCTCCTCAGTTCCAGCTAGCTCAGTTGTAACATACAGATTTAATCCATCTAAATTAAATGACTCAAAGGTAAAGTTTACATGGATGGATGGTGGTTTAAGACCATCACAGCCTGAACAAATTAAAGAGGATATTGGTGTAGGAGGAATACTTATATATGGAGAAAAAGGTATTATATCATGTAATGATTATGGTACTAGAGCGAAGTTGTATATTGATGGTGAAGTAGTTGAAACAGGTCAGTTTGATGGAATACCATCAAATTCATTTAATCATTATATATCTTGGGTAGAAGCTATGGTAGATGGCTATGGCAGTGATAAACATAAAAACCTAAATTCCGGATTTGATGTTGCTGGCCCTATTTCTGAGGTTGTTCTTCTTGGTAACGTTGCTGTTAGAAGTGGATTGTTAAAAAGGTCACCAAGAAGTAATGTGTTTATTGGTAGAAAAAGACTTGATTACGATAGTAAAAACATGGTTATTACAAACTTTGATCAAGCTAATCAATTTCTCACAAGAGAGTATAGAAAAGGTTGGGAGCTTAATATCTAATTAATAATAGATATTTTAACTCTTCTGTTTTTTTCCCTTTCGCTTAAAGGGCTGTTTTGATATTTTGGCGAGGACTCACCATATGCTCTTGTTTCTAACCTATCATAATTGATTCCCTTACTTATAAGTGATTCTTTTACACTTTTTGACCTACTTTTTGAAAGAATCATATTATAATCAATTTCACCCTCAAAGGATGTGTAACCATCTATGTATATTTTAATATGTAGGTATTCTTTAAGTAATTTGCTAAGATTAAGTAACTTAATGTTCTGATCTTCGTTTATAATAAAGCTGTCAAAACCAAAGAAAATTTCTGAATTATTATTTAAAAAATTGGATAGAGAAATCGGAAGTTTAGGACATCCACCAAAGTCCTTGTCTCCTGCTTCGTTTGGACAATTATCATTAATATTTGGAATACCATCATTATCTATATCAGCTAATTTGCAACCACCATTAGATTTTGGGCCTGCTATATTTGGACAATTATCAAGATTATCATTTATGCCATCTCCATCAGAATCAGGACAAGGAGCACCATTTAAACCAGCCTTATCAGGACAGGGATCATTTAAATCTGAAAAACCATCACCGTCCGAATCAGGACATCCACCAATAGAGCTTAAACCGGCTTTATTAGGACATTGATCTTTTTCATCTGATATGCCATCTCCATCAGAATCAGGACATCCGTTTAACTCTAAAAGGCCAGGAAGGTCTGGGCAATGATCTTTTTTATCAGGGACTCCATCCCCATCTGAATCACCTTTACCAAAATTAAACTTTATTCCAACTACATGTTGAAGGTTACTATAGGCATTTTTTTCGTCTAATGCTCTATAACTAATTCCTGTATTTAAAGCTATATTTTTTGAAATTTGAAAATCAATTCCAGCTCCAAATGATGGTCCATAAGAAGTATTTTTTGATGCAAAACTGACGTCACTCTCTCCAAAATTAGATAAACCATACCCTGCATATAGGTATGGATTAGTATCCATTCCCAAAAACTTTGATTCTCCTGGAATATTATACTTAATAATTCCATCTAAAGAAAAATAGTATAAGTCTTCATTTGAAGCATTAACATCATTCTCTGAATAATTTATACCTACTGAAAAGTTGTTAAAAATATATCTTGAGAGACTTAGTGTGGGAAGCTTATATCCTGTTTTGTCAGATTCTTCCGCATTAACAGAGTTAATTCCAAACTCAAATAACCATGGATTTTCTTCATTTTGACTGTAAACTGAGCCTGAAAAACATATTAATAATGCTAAAGAAAGTGTATGGTTTTTCATGTTAGTATTAAAATATGAAAAAATTTTGTTAATCCATAAGTTTGAATTATAATTATGAAAATTTAAAATATGAGTAAAAAAATAAGGGTTCTTGTAATTGGATGTGGTAACATGGGGGCATCTCATGCCACAGCATATCATAATCATGACGGATTTGAAATATGTGGATTAGTGTCAAGAGGAGAAAGTAAAGAAATATTAAATAATTCACTAGAAAGTAACTACAGCACTTTTACCGACTATAAGTTAGCAATATACCAGACAAAACCTGATGCAGTTTGTATATCAACATACCCTGATACTCATGAAGAAATATCTCTATTTGCACTTGAAAATGACTGTCATATTTTTTTAGAGAAGCCTATTGGTGCTGATTTAGTAGGTTCAAGAAAAATAATAGAGAAGGCGGAAGAACATAACAAAAAATTAGTTGTCGGATACATCTTGAGGCATCATCCAATTTGGAAAGAATTTATAAAAGAATCAAAAAAATTAGGAAAGCCTGTTGCAATGAGGATGAATCTTAATCAACAAAGTTCAGGAGAAACTTGGGACGTACACAAGAATCTCCTTGCGTCTTTAAGTCCAATTGTAGACTGTGGTGTTCACTATTTAGATGTGATGTGTCAAATTACACAGTCGAAGCCACTAAGTGTATCAGCAATTGGAGTTAGGCTCTCAGATGAGATTCCAACAGATAATTATAATTATGGCCAACTTCAAATTAGATTTGAGGATGGTTCAGTCGGTTGGTATGAGGCTGGGTGGGGCCCAATGATAAGTGAAACAGCATTTTTTGTAAAAGATGTAATTGGTCCAAATGGGTCAGTATCAATTGTATCAGATGATGATACCTATAAAAAAGACTCAGATAATTTAGAAAATCATATAAAGAATAATTGTCTTAAAATACACAGCTCTAAATTAGATTCAGATTACAATTTTATATCACCTAATAAAAAGATTGTCTATGATGAGGATCCTTCACACCAAGACTTGTGTGACTATGAGCAAGAATATTTTTATAAGGCTATATGTGAAGATATTGATTTGAAGTCTCATATGGAAGATGCTTATAAGAGTCTTCAGATTGCTTTAGCATGTGATGAAGCTGTCAAAAAGTCAAAAACAGTATTCCTTGACTAGAAAAATCTCTCTTTAATTTCCATTACTATAACTATGGCAAATATTAATGCCAATGTTCCAATAAAAATACCTCCTACACCCATTATTATTTTTTTTCAAATTTAATTCTTTTTATTTAAAATTTTATATCATATGTTACATTTATAAAGTGTAATAATTTATAAAATCAATTAAGTAATATTTGTATATATTATATTAATTATATTTAATTATATAACCAAAATATAATTTTTTATAATTAAATAAATAATATATTTATAATTATATATGTATATTTGTTACATTTAAAATTATAACATGATTATTACATATTTACAAACTACTAGTGATTCCAAAGCTGAAATGTTTTTAAATAAGGATAATACTTATGTAGATCTATGCTCTAGTGTAATTCCATTTGACAAGAGAGATAAAGGTTCTCTTGTACTTGCCCTAATAAGTCAAAAGAAAATTTCAAAATTAATTGTTCAAAATATTTCTATGCTGGGAAGAAATCAAATAAATGTTTTAAATACTATTGACCATCTTATCAATAATAACGTTTGTTTAGTTTCACAATTAGAAAGACTAGAAACAATGGATGAATATGGTAGAGTTAAGCAGGATACTATACTTTTCTTAAACATATTCAGATCCCTAGCAAATATGGAGTATAAAAACAGAAAAGAATCTCATAGATATGGTATACAACAAGCCAAAGATCTTGGCAGGTATAAGGGCGTAGGTGGAAGACAACTTGAATCAATAGAAGAGTTTTTTGAAAAACCTAAAAACATAAATATTCTAAGGCATTTAAAAAGAGGAGAAAGTATTAGAAGAGCGGCAAAACTAGTTGGTGCCTCTCCTGGATTAGTTCAAAAAGTAAAAAGATGGGCTGAAGATCATGACAGATTAGGTACTTAAAAAATTTGATTATTGGGTTTAGTCTGTTTAAAAATTCATAGCTTTAATTATCTAAAAAAAAAAAAATGAAAAAATTAATTCTATTATTGACATTTGGACTTGTATTATCATGTTCAAACGTTCAACATCCTGATTTTGCAGCAAATGTTGAATCAGCAAAAAAACTTCTTGAGCTTCAAGGTACTGAAGCAGATCTTCAAGCACAGCTTGATTTAATTCATGAAGACTTACAGTGGCAACCAGCGTTTCATGGTTCTTCTCAAATTGGAAAAGAAGCTTTTGGAGAATATCTAAAAGGATGGCATGATGTGATGGAAGATGTTGTATATACACCTGTAAACTGGCTTCCTGGCGTTCTAGCTGAGACTGGTCTTCCAGACGGAAGTGTTAGATCATACGGAATGTGGACAGGAGTTCACACTGAAACAGGAAAGAGTTGGGAGCTTATAAGTTATCATACTTGGGATTTTAAAGATGGACTAATTATTTCCGGAGGAGATTACTTTGATGCAGGGGGATTACTTGCATCTCTCCAACCTGAAGAATAATAAATTTATCGTATTATCTAAGCCTTTTCATAGAAATATGGAAAGGTTTTTTTATCTTCATATTTCATTTAAATCAATTTATATTATGAAAAAATTACTATTATTGTTGACATTAGGCTTATTTATCTCTTGTTCTAATGTTCAAAATCCAGATTATGAAAAGAACCTAGAAATCGCAAAAGAGTGGTTTGAAGTGTTCGTTACTGAAGATATGGAAGCTACTGCTGCATTTTATGCTGATGAAGTTGAGTATCAAAGTGCATTTTACGGAGGTCCAATCATGAATAGAGCGGAAACTATTGAATATCTTCAAGGTTGGCAAGACAACATGGAAAACATTGCTTGGGAAGCTGAACAATGGTTACCAGGTGCTGACCCTGAAACTGGTTTGCCAAACGGAAGTGTTAGAACATATGGATATTGGTCTGGTACTCACAGCGTCTCAGGTAAAAGTTTTAGAGGTTTATGGTATCACTATTTGACATTTGATGAAAATGGAAAAATCATAAATGGTGGCGACTTTGGTGATGCAACTGGTCTAGTTATGGCTGTTGCACCTGATCAGGAATAATCTAAATTTCCTAAATAAATAAACCTTTTCATTGAAAAATGAAGAGGTTTTTTTATATTCATTTATAAATCAATTTAAAATTAAAAAAATGAAAAAATTTATTTTATTATTTGCAACGATTCTATTTGTTGCATGTCAACAACCTGCTGATTCAATAGCAGTAGTTAAATCTGATGATGACAAAACAATGGCAATTGAAAAAATGCTAAGAAATTATCTGTCATACGGAACAGATTCATATGATGCTGATTATGATCAATCAATAGTCTCAATGGATCTTGCTGGTAATAACTCAATACCTGGATTTGAGGTTAACGCTGAATCATTCTTTGCAACAGATGCTGAGCATCATGCTTTATTTGATAATATAAAAATGTCATTACCAGGAGATGAAGCAGGATGGGGTGGACTTCATACAAATTATTATGAAGATTCTGGGATATGGACTCACTATTGGGGCACTTGGTCTGCTACTGGAAGGTTTACTGGAAACGAAGTATCACAATTTATTCATTTAAATTGGGGATGGGGTGAAGATGGTAAGATTGTCTTTCACAATATCCATGTTGATGGAAAAGATATTTGGGCTGAAGCTAATGCAGCAGAAGCTGCTGGCTCAGATTAATTTAACTGTAAAATTATAATTATGAAAAAATATATATTATTATTCACTGTAATATTCATTATTGGTTGTGAATCAACAGTTGTAGAGAAATCAGCTGGTGTAGCTAATAGCGACGGGGATAAATACATTTTAGGCTCTGATGAAGACAGTCAATTAGCTGTTGACCTTGTCAAAGCATATGCTGAAAAAAATACAGATTTAATGTATGAGATGATGACTGATACTGTAAGGTATTGGCCCTCTCAAGGTGGAGAAATGTTGGTGTTAAGTCGAGATGCTGTTCATGATGTGATTAATCAGCTTCACTCACCTTATGACTCTATCACCAGAACAGTATGGAACTCCGTACCGTTAAAAACTGAAGGATCTGATTATTCACGAGTAACAGTAGCTTTTTCAGAAAATCGATTTTTAAAGGATGGAACTAAAGAAAATGTTAGGCTTATTGATAGAATATTTATTAGAGATGGTAAAATTTTTAGAATTCATCAATGGGATGCTGAGATGGAATAAAAGTTTAGATTAAACTAAATTAAACCCACTATTTTTAGTGGGTTTTTTTATATAATAGACCCCATACTACCTCCATCAACTCTTACAGAAGCTCCATTTGTAGCAGATGCGGCCTTGCTGCATAAGTAGACAATTGTTGACGCGACCTCCTCGACTCTAGCAAATCTTCCTAATAGTGATGAGCTCCTAACATCTTTAAAAAAGTTTTTCTCTACTTCTTCTACAGTCTTATTTTCTCTTTTAGCAGTTTCCTCAAGAAATTTAATTGAACCTTCAGAGAGTGTGGAGCCTGGAATAACTGTATTTATAGTTACATTGGTTCCTTTCGTGAGCTTAGCTAAACCACTTGAAAATACGTTGATTGAAGCTTTAGAAACACTATAGCTGAGAAGGTCAATTGGAACAAGAGTAGCACATTCAGAAGAAATAAAAATGATTCTCCCCCAATTCCTCTTTATCATCTCTGGTAAAAAATGTTTAGACAGTTGGACACCACTCATTAGATTTACTTTGAAGTGATCATTCCAGTCATCAACATTCTCGTCTTTGAATTCTTTACCTCTAAAAATACCAACATTGTTTACCAGTATATCAATATCATCGGGGATTTGGTCAATTAAAGTTTCTACTTGAGAGTCCTTTAAAAAGTCAGCTACTAGTCCTGATACATTATCACTATTTAGTGAACTTAATGCAGCTTCAACACTTTTCTTAGTTCTCCCATTTATTATCACTGTAGCTCCCTCTTCTAAGAAGAGTCTTGCTGTCTCGAAACCAATTCCTCTGGTAGATCCAGATATAAAAACCTTTTTACCTTTTAAATGTAAATCCATTTTGAATTATTGATTGAGTCTACCACTTCTCTAGACCTAAAATTTTCTCACCAAGTTTTGAAAGCTTTGCTGTTCCATACTTTTCTTGTTCCCAATTTCTTGGATCCCCAGGGAAAGCATATCCTTCAGGTGCTATTCTATTTTTCCATGAATTAATTCTCCAATTTACTAAATCAGTATCATCTTGCTGAGCTGGCATCATTGATATATATTGGGCAATTCTTACTTTATCTTTTGAATTATTAGGCCTGATACCATGTGGTTGAGTACTGTTAAAAATTAGGAGATCTCCAGCTTCAAGTGAAACCTTGACTATTTTGTCCTCTAGACCAGAAATATCAGGTTGGAATTTATTTCTATCTTCGGGTTGAGATAATCTCCAAGTATCATAATTCTTGTAGAGCCATGGAATACATTGGAACCCTCCCATTTCATGATCAGTCTGATCAGCTAAAGCCAAGACTCCTTGTACATTTTGGGGTTTTGTATCAGGGTCATAGTCCCAGTGAATGAAACCCTTATACTCGAAACCAGGTCTAATAGGAAAATTTAAATTAGCTCTATCGATTGTAGTCCAGAGCTTTTCTGTTCCCCATATATCTACAAAAGAGTCGTAAACCCTTTGTGTTTGTCTATTGTTCCATAAGAATTGATTATTATATACCTCCACCATTCCAGTACCTGCTAATTCTTTCATCTCCATTTCAGCTCTTGCTTCAGCATACCATGTTGAAGGGTCATTA
Organism: Candidatus Marisimplicoccus sp.; assembly: GCA_965655775.1. GTDB lineage: Bacteria > Bacteroidota > Bacteroidia > Flavobacteriales > Flavobacteriaceae > Marisimplicoccus. The sequence continues at coordinate 43,211 of CBFHHV010000009.1, read as the reverse complement.
GGATCTTTATCATCAAATTCCCAAATAAATTCGGCAGTTTTCATTGCTTGTTCTCTTGAAATTGCATTCTTGATAACTATATAACCATTCTCAATCCAAAAATTCCATTGATCTATAGTTAAAACCCTTAAAGTATCAGCAGATGCAGAACTTCTTAACTTTTGTATACTGCTTTTAGCTGTTGATGGATTCCCTGGGATCTCTTTGTGATTATTATCAGTGATCATAATTGTTTTATAAAACCCGTTATACTTTAAAGATAAAAAAATCATGTAAATTAATAGTTTAATTATGATATATGAAAAACTTTGATAGAAGGAGATTTATTAAAACAACTTCACTTTCAGCAGCATTTGCATCTTCTTCAAATCTATTCTCTAATAAACCAAAATCATCTGATCAAAAATATATGGGAAACTTTGCAGCGCCAAAGCTTGATAAAATTAAAATAGCATTAATTGGTGTTGGCTATAGAGGGCAAGGACATATTAAGAGATTTGGTTCCTTTCCAAATACTCAAATAGTTGCAATAAGTGATCTTCATGAAACTAATATTTCAAAGAGTTTATCTATAATTGATAATCTAAAAACTTTCAATTCACACATTAACCCTAAAACATACTCTGGTAATAAAGATAAATGGAGAATGATGTTAAAAGAAACTGATGCAGATATTGTTTTAATATCAACTGATTGGGATACTCATGGGATTATGGCCATTGAATCTATGAAAAATAATATGCATGCATTTGTTGAGGTTCCCTTAGCAACTACAATTAAAGATCTTTGGGAGATTGTGAATACATCTGAAAAATATCAAAAACATTGTATGATGATGGAAAATGTCAACTATGGCAGGGAGGAATTGATGTTTTTAAATATATGTAGGAAAGGATTATTAGGTGAATTATACCACGGTGAAGCAGCCTACATACATGATTTAAGATGGCAGATGTATGAAGAAGAAATAGGAACAGGCTCATGGAGAACCTTACAATATGAAAAGGAAAAAGGAAATCTATATCCAACCCATGGTTTAGGTCCCGTTTCTCAATACATGAATCTTCTTAGATCTGAAGATACTTTTAAAACATTAGTATCATTCTCATCTCCAGCTTTAGGTAGAGAAAAATTTGCCAGTGAAAATTTTAATGAGAATCATAAATGGAACAAATTAAATTATCAAAACGGTGATATAAATTCCACTATTATCAAAACACATTTAGGTAGAACAATTATCGTTCAGTGGGATGAGACGAGCCCTAGACCTTATACCAGATTAAACTTAATTCAGGGAACAAAGGGGATTCTAGCAGGAGGTCCAACTAGAGCTGCCTTTGATAATGGATTTGAAGGATACACTAAAGATTCAAAAGAATGGATCAAAGGTAAAGGCATAGAAGCTCTTTATGAAAAATTTGATCATCCTATGTATAAAAGACTTAATAAAATTACTAAAGATTCAGGCCATGGAGGTATGGATGGAATTATGGTATATAGAATAATTGAGTGTTTGAGAAATGGAGAACCTCTTGATCAAAATGTTTATGAGGGATGTGCCTGGAGCTCTTTGATAGAGTTGACTTCCAACTCTGTAAATAATAATGGCCAACCTCAAGATTTTCCAGATTTTACAAGAGGAAATTGGGTAAATACTAACACTTTTGATATCATTCCTTAATGCTAAATAAAATAATTTCAAAGGCGCCTGGGAGGGTATGTCTATTTGGAGATCATCAGGATTACCTTGGGCTTCCTATAATTGCCACTACAATAAATAGGGAAATTACAATTGAAGCAAATAAAAATAATACGGAAGAATTTAAAATCTTCAAAAAAGATCTAAATATATATGACAGTATTGATCTTAAACAAGATATAAGATCTGATGAAAAGGATTTTTTGAGAATAGCATTAAGAGTTCTAAAAAAATATAATTGTATACCAAACCATGGATATGATATAGAAATAAATAGTGAAATACCAATAAATTCAGGTCTTTCAAGCTCGTCTGCTTTAATTGTAGCCTGGGTAAACTTTCTATTAACTTCATTTTCAGATAGATCTATATCATCAGAACTTATTGCTGAACTGTCATATGAAATAGAGGTCCTAGAGATTGGTGGTTCAGGAGGTAAAATGGATCAATACACAATTGCTAACGGAAAAACAATTTTCTTAGACACTAGAACAAATGAAATTAATTCATTTGATCATAATCTATGTGATATAATAATTGGAGTTTCAAATAAACCAAAAGATACTCAAGGTTTATTAAGGAAATTAAAAGAAAATGCTCAAAAATCAATTGATATAGTTAAGAATAAAGTGCCTAGTTTCAATTTATATGATAAAGAAAATATTAATAAAAGTTCATACCTGGATATTTTAGATGATGATCTAAAGCCTTACTTTAAAGCTGCGGTTGGAAACTTTAGAGTTACTGAAGATGCAAAAAAAGAATTTTCAAAATTAAAGCTAGACATTAAGGAGATCTCTAACCTTATGAACACTCATCATAATTATCTAAAGAATGAATTGAAAATTACTACACCTGAGATAGATAAGATGATAGATGTATCAAAAGAAAATGGAGCAATTGGTTCAAAAATTGTAGGATCAGGGGGGGGAGGTTCAGTTGTTTGTTTATCAACTGACGCAGATACATCAAATAAAATTGTATCAGAATTGATAAGAGTAGGAGTTAAAGATGCATTTATTGCAAAAAGAGGTGGAGGTCCCACAATCCATTATGAATAAAATACCAATAGTAATAATGGCTGCAGGTGTCTCATCTAGAATGAGGAATTCTCCAGTTCCATCAAACATTTCTCAAAAATTAATTAATCAATCTAATCAAAGAGTAAAGGGTTTTATTCAAGCTGGAGATGGAAATGAACCAATTATTTTTTACATTATTAAAAATTCATTAAAAGCAGGCATAAAAGATTTCTATATTATCTTATCTGATAATTCAGATCAATTTCAGAAGTATCTAAAAGAATTAGAGAAACAATTATCAATTCAAATAAAGTTTGGTTTTCAGGACTTTTATGGCAAATCCAAGCCAATGGGTACAGCCGATGCTTTACTTCAATTAATGAATCAGCACCGGGAACTACAGAAAAAAAGATTTATAGTATGTAATTCTGATAATTTGTATTCTTCTCGAGCAATTAAGATATTGTTGAATGAGAATAATTATAACTCCATGATTGCATATGATTATAGTTGTTTAAAGTACTCAGAGGAAAGATTGTTATCATTCTCTATTTTAAAAATCAAAAAAAATTTTTTGGAAAGTATCATTGAAAAACCAGACATGGATACAATAAAAAGCTATTCAAAGAGATATGTTAGTATGAATATATTCTCTTTTATTGGAGACCAAGTCTACAAATACTTCAAAGATTGTCCTGTAAATATTAAAAGAGGAGAAAAAGAAATCGCAACAGCAATACAGAACATGATAGGGGATAATAAAAGCTCAATGATTGTTTATCCTCTATGTGAGCATGTACCTGATCTTACATTCAAGGAAGACATAGATAAAATCACTCAATTTTTAAATTAATATTAACTTTTTGGACTTAGCCAACAAATTGGTTAATCTTATATTTGTTAAAATAGTTGTTATGAAAAGAATTCTCTTATCATTATTAATATTCTGTTTATCATGTGATATAGGCTCTTCCAAACCTATTGATAATATCAATCCAGTTAATACAGTTGATTTTCAAAATTTTGATAACATGAGTAGGGCATATTTTGCATCAGGATGTTTTTGGTGCGTAGAGACTATTTATGAAAGTCTAGAGGGAGTTGAAGAAGTTTATTCTGGTTATGCAGGTGGTACAACGATTAATCCAAATTATTATCAAGTTATGTCTGGTAAAACTGGTCATGCAGAAGCTATTGAAATTATTTATGATAGTAGTAAAGTCTCATTTGATATGCTTTTGAAAGTATTTTTTGATTCACATAACCCTACAACTCCAAATAGACAAGGACCCGATTATGGAACACAGTATCGATCAATTGCCTTCTTCAATAATCAAGAAGAAAAAGAGAAAATTAATAATTACATCAACTTTCTTTCAACAAGTTCAATCTTTGGTAAAAATATTATAACTGAGGTAAGAAAAATTGATAAATTCTATTATGCTGAGGAATATCATCAGGATTATGAAAAGAAAAATCCATATAACCCCTATGTGCAAAATGTTTCTAAACCAAGATTTAATAGATTTAAACAAAAAGCTTCTAGTTATATTAAGATAAAAGATGATCATTAAATATTTATTAAATTGTAAATACTAAATTTTGATCAATGATTAGATTTAATTTTGAGAAGAACTATAAAGATTGGCAAATTATTGATGATGATGAGACAATTATCAAAACGACAAAACCAAAATGGTATTCTTCAGAGGTTAGGCTTTTTTATAATGGTAAGACTTACCAGTTAAAAAAGAAGAGTTTTATGATATTGTAAAAAAAAATAATTTATGCTGAAGCCATTAAAATATATTCTCTTTTCAACTTTATTTATTTCATGTTCAAATATTCTGTATAATCATAATGATTCAATGTCAATGCTTACAACAAAACAGTTAGTTATTGACAGATTTGGTGTACCTACACAGATTATAAAAACAAATGATTATGATGAATATTACTATGATTTTGGTGTTTTTAAAGAAAGAGTTAACTATTTTGATCCTCAAATATCAGTTGTTACAGTACAACCAAAAGTTAGTAAAATCGAAAATGAATTTGAACCTCAGTTTAGAATTTCGGTTTCATCAAAATATATTAAGTTCCATATTAGAGGAGAAGAAGTAATTTATTGGGAGAGTCAAAATGTTAAATTTCCAACTAAGAAAAGTGATTAGTTACATAATAGTTTCCACTATTTTATTTTATTATTTTTAGTAATTATAAAAAATATGTCAATCCAAATCTACAAGAAAAATATTCAAGCTAATGGAAATTTTAATAATGGTGAAATACTTGAAAAAAAGCCAATTGGATTTCCACAGGATGGAGGTAAACTAAAACCTTATTCAAATCTATTTTATTGGGCTCATGCATGGGCACCTATTGAAGATAGCACTATTGGGCTTCATCCTCATAGGGGTTTTGAGATATGTAGCTTTGTCTTAAAAGGTGAAATTGAGCATTATGACACGCTTCTTGATAAATGGATTACCTTAAAAAAAGGTGATGTACAAGTTATAAAAGCCGGTAAAGGTATTTCACATTCAGAGAAATTAAAAGAGGGTTCTGAAATTTTTCAAATTTGGTTTGATCCAAATATTATTGAATCACTTTATGTAGATCCCAGTTATAGTGACTTTAAATCTGAGCTTTTTACTAATGAAAAAACTAATGGAGTAGAAGTCAAGACAATCTCAAATAAAGAAAACCAAATTGGCCTAGAATCTTACGGTATTCAAATATTTCAATATAATATTACTGATAAAAGATATATACATAAAATTGAGAAAGATTCATACCATTCTTTATTCCTAATGTCAGGAAACTTAAAAATAGATAATAAAGAAATAAATCAAGGAGACTTTATAATAATTGATAATGAAAAAGATGTTGAGTTATTAATTTCAAATAAGTGTAAATTTTTTGAAATCATTTCTCCGGTTATCCCTCCATATAAAACATATGCAGAGATTCACAATATCAATTAACTATAACAAGCTTTAAAGTCCTTCCTGCAAACAGATCATAGAGTTCTTCGACTGATTTTTCAGATTGAAAAAGAGATTCTAATAAAAACTTCACCGAAACTTAGATATGCTGATGTACTGGAATTAGAATTTAGAAATACTTGCGGAAGTTAACTCCATCTATCTGGAGTGTCATCCTCATATGTTCTCTTAATATATGCATTTATTGATGCATTATCATATATTTCCTCTGTAATTTCTGGAACCTCCAGTTCAAAATTAGCATATCGCATATCTTCAGAAATGGTGACTGGTTCTCATGGAACCTCTAATAAAACTATATTAATCTCTTTACTATTAATTATTGTATCATTTCCTGTATAAGAACAGCCAATGCTTGCTATGGATAATGATATTATAAAATATTTTTTTCTTTTTATGATTTAGTAAAGTATTAAAAATTCGAAAGCCCGACTCACGAATGAATCGGGCCTTCTAATTCTCTTTAAGTGATTCTTAAATTGCTTTAAGTCCTAGATAATCTTTCTGATCATCACCTAAAATTTCACAAGTTATATCTCTGCTTACGCTTTGATGTGCTGATTGATTCTTTCTGCACTTCCGCTTGATCTTTTTTCTTTAAACACTATTGGATTTCCAAATTACAGTTAATCTTACTGATTTTATGTGTTTAAAGTTAAATAAGCTATATCTCTGTTTTCACTTTGAGTATTATGGCGGATTTTTCCACAATTTCCGCTTATCTTTTATAAATGTATTAATCTAATTAGAAAAAACAAATATAAAACAGAAATTGTTAATAACTTTTAGTAATGAACTCAAAATCAGTTAATTAGCAATCACAGCAGTTGCATTCACATGATTTATCACAGTTACATTGGTTACAGTTACAATCCATAATTTTTATTTTCAATTTACGAAAATTAACTCACAATAATTTCCTTGTAATAATTTTCTAACCCTTTTTTATAAGCAACAACAAATTGATAAAATCTAAATTCAGATAAATTACCATATCTATTAAATTCACTGTAAGTATTAGATTGATATTTTTTTAGTCTGTTGTCTAATATATTTTGAACTTTTTGAACCTTCTCAAACTTTAATTTTTTTGTCTTGTTTTGGTGTAATTCGGATTTATACTTATTAACTATTAATTTGAGTTCTTTTGGAGTAAGCTCGGAATATTTTAAAGGATTATCCCAGCTTTTATTATACTCATTGAGTAACCATCTATATTCTTTGAAAAGTCCATTAACAAAACAAATTAGAAATACATTCATTAATATCAAAATTATAAATTATATACATATTTTTGCAGTAACCCGGGCAATTAGTTCAACTGAATAGAACAGAAGATTACGGCTCTTCAGATGGGGGTTTGAGTCCTCCATTGCCCTCAAAATTATTTATTTGGATTTTTTAGGAATTTTATTTGGTATAATATTACTCTCCAAAGGAGGAGACTTGTTAACTAAGTCTTCAGTTGATATTTCATTAAAATTATCTATTCCTAAAATTATTATAGGTATGACTGTTGTATCCTTTGCTACATCTGCACCAGAATTAATAGTAAGTCTTAATGCAACACTTGACGGTCTCCCAAATTTTGCAATTGGGAATGTACTTGGATCTAATATTGCAAATATTGGTTTAGTATTAGGAATAATTACTATCATATATCCAATAACATTAAAACAAAGATTTTATAATACTGATTTTCCTTTATTAATGATTTCAACTTGTTTATTTTATTATGTAATTTATACTGGAAATCAAATATCACGATTTGAGGGTTTCATTTTAGTGATAGCAATAATCTCAATATTATTATATCTATTTCTATTCCAGAGAAATAATTCAAATGAATTCGCTGAGGATCTTAATAATAAAGATGTTTCAATTTACAGATCATTCTTATACATAATTTTTAGTGGATCACTATTATGGTTAGGATCAGAAACCATAATAAAATCTGCTGTATCAGTAGCAAATAAGTTTGAAATTTCTGAAAGAATAATAAGTATAACAATGGTTGCAATTGGAACAAGTATTCCGGAACTAGCAGCTTCAATTGTAGCTTCTCTCAAGAGACAGAATGATTTATCAATTGGTAATTTAATAGGTTCAAATATTTTTAACTTACTAGTAGTAATAGGAATTACATCTTCAATTATGCCAATAAATGGTATTGAAGAAAGTACAATCTTTAATGATATGCTATGGGTTATATTGTTCTCAGCAATTATTTTACCGCTTGCTTATATTGGAAGGAGAAATATACTTACAAGAAAAAAAGGAATTATGCTATTAGTTTTGTATCTAATATTCATAATCCCTTTATTAAGATAAAATAAAATTAAGCGCTTTTTACAGTTTTAACTATAATTGCTGCAACTTTGTAAGGATCAGCGTTTGAAGAAGGTCTCCTGTCTTCTAACCATCCTTTCCATCCACTTTCAACAGTCATTATTGGAATTCGGATCGATGCACCTCTGTCTGAAACACCATAGCTAAACTCTGATATTGATTGTGTCTCATGGTCACCTGTAAGTCTTTGATCATTATATGCTCCGTAAACTGCAATACAGTCATCAACAACCGGCCTAAATGCCTCACATATTTTTTCATATGTTTCTTTAGAACCGCATGTTCTTAAAGTGGTGTTGGAAAAGTTAGCATGCATACCTGAACCATTCCAATCAGTCGCTCCAAGTGGTTTAGGGTGATATTCAATTTTAATTGCATAATCTTCAGCTATTCTCTCTAGAAGATATCTAGCTACCCACATTTCATCACCAGCTTCTTGTGCACCCTTAGCAAAAGTTTGAAATTCCCATTGCCCTGCTGCAACCTCTGCGTTTGTTCCTTCTACATTAATTCCAGCATCAAGACATACATCTAAATGACGGTCCATAATTTCTCTACCAAAAGTATTTGCTCCTCCAACTGAACAATAAAATTGCCCTTGAGGTGTCTGATCTTTTGGAAAACCTAAAGGAAGGTTAGTTTCTGTATCCCAAAGAAAATATTCTTGTTCAAAACCGAACCAAAAATCATTATCACTATCGTCAATTGTTGCTCTGCCATTTGACTCGTGAGGAGTTCCATCAGCGTTTAAAACTTCAGTCATAACTAAGTATCCATTTTTTCTTTCAGGATCAGGATAAATAGCAACTGGCTTTAATAAACAGTCTGAAGATCCTCCGGGTGCTTGTTGAGTTGACGATCCATCAAAAGACCACATTGGACAACTTGAAAGTTTACCGTCGAAGTCAGAAACGATTTTTGTTTTGCTTCTTAAGCTTTGAGTAGGTTTATACCCATCAAGCCATATATATTCTAATTTAGATTTGCTCATAATTTTGTTTTTATAATCTCCAATTTAATTTTTTTTTAAAATTTTAATATTTAAAAAAAGTGATTTTAATTAACTTTTGTTAATCTAATATTTTAACATAAAAAAATTATCAATTATGCATTTAATTATGAAAAACATTGAAATATTTTCAGTATTTTTTAAGCTTTAATTTTAAAATTCTAAATTATATTAAATTGAAAATCATGATGTAAAGCATTGATGATTTTTATTAAAAACTTATTAAGATTTTTTTTTGATAACTTTGCTTTGAAAAATGGCCAGTAGATATAAATCAAGAGGAGTGTCGTCTGATAAAGAAGATGTTCACAATGCGATTAAAAATCAAGATAAAGGTCTATTTCCAAAAGCTTTTTGTAAAATACTCCCTGACTATATTTCAAACTCAGACGATCATGCCTTAATTATACATTCTGATGGTGCAGGTACTAAATCATCTTTAGCATATATATACTGGAAAGAGACATCCGACTTATCAGTCTGGAAAGGAATTGCTCAGGACTCAATAGTGATGAATTTAGATGATGTTGCATGCGTTGGAGCAACTGATAATATTGTACTTTCATCAACAATTGGAAGGAATAAAAATAAAATTCCAGGAGAAGTAATTTCTAGAATTATTTCAGGAACTAATGAAATCTTATCTTATTACAGAAGTCATGGTATAAATATATACAGTGGTGGAGGGGAGACTGCAGATGTAGGAGATCTAGTAAGAACTATAATCGTCGATTCTTGTTTAACTGTAAGAATTAAAAAAGATGATATAATTGATAATTCTAATATTAAACCTGGAAATGTAATTGTAGGTTTATCCTCAACAGGAACCTCAATTTACAACTTAGAGTACAATTCAGGTATTGGAAGTAATGGTTTAACATCAGCTAGACACGATGTCTTGTCAAGTTATATTAAAAATCTTTACCCTGAGTCATATGATAATGAAGTCCCAGATGAATTGACATACTGTGGAACAAAAAAACTAACCGATAAAATAGATCAAACGGTTATTGGTAAAATGCTTCTGTCTCCTACGAGATCTTATGCACCACTACTAAAGAAAATATTCGATCAAGTTGGAAGGGATAAAATTAATGGAATAATTCACTGTACTGGTGGTGGTCAAACAAAAGTTCTTCACTTTATTGATGATTTGCACATAATAAAGAATAATTTATTTGAAACACCTCCAATCTTTGAACTTATAATGAGTGAATCTAAAACAGATCCCAAAGAGATGTATAAAGTCTTTAATATGGGACATAGAATGGAAGTATATGTTGATGAAAAATATGCATCAAATTTAATAGAAATAGCAAAGGCTGACGGAATTGACGCCAAAATTATAGGTGAAGTTTCTAAATCAGATAAAAAGAAGCTATCTATTCAATCAGAATTAGGTAATTTTGAATATTAAACTTTATAATGCTTATAGAGAAAATAGATATCGTTGAAAAAAGATATGATGAGATATATCAACTAATTGGTAATCCTAAAGTTATCGCCGATCAGAAAAAATATATTGAATTAAATAAAGAGTTAAAGGATCTTAGTAAACTGGTTAATAAAGGTAGACTTTATAGAGACGCAATTGATCAGAAAAAAGAAGCTGAGGAATATTTAAACTCATCTGATGATAAAGATATGATTGAAATGGCAAAGGAACAACTTGAGGTTTCAAAAGAGTCTATTAATAATCTCGAGGAGGAGATAAAAATTATGTTAATTCCAAAAGACCCTGACGATTCTAAAAATGTTGTTGTTGAAATCAGAGCTGGTACTGGGGGTGATGAAGCAAGTATATTCGCTGGTGATCTATACAGAATGTATACCAAATTTGCTCAAGATAAAAATTGGAAAATTAGTGTGGTTGATACTAGTGAGGGAACTGCTGGAGGATTTAAGGAAGTTATCTTTGAAATTGCTGGAGAGGATGTGTATGGTGTCTTAAAATATGAATCTGGAGTTCATAGGGTTCAAAGAGTACCTCAAACCGAGACCCAGGGTAGGGTTCATACATCTGCTGCAACAGTTATGGTTCTTCCTGAGGCAGAAGAATTTGATGTAGAAATAAATATGAGTGAAGTAAGAGTTGATTATTTCTGTTCATCGGGACCAGGGGGTCAATCTGTTAATACAACCTATTCAGCTGTTAGATTAACTCATGAACCAACTGGAGTTGTAGCTCAATGTCAAGATCAAAAGTCACAACATAAAAATAAAGAAAAAGCAATGAAAGTTCTTAGGTCAAGATTATATGAGATTGAACTTAATAAGAGGATGGAGTCTGACTCTCAAAAAAGAAATGAACTTGTTAAATCAGGAGATAGGTCAGCTAAAATTAGAACCTATAATTATCCCCAAGGAAGAGTTACTGATCATAGGATAGGATTAACACTCTATGATCTTCCAAAGATTTTAGATGGTGATGTTTCGAAATTAATTGATGAAATTCAACTCTTTATAAATACGGAAAGATTAAAAGAGGCAGGAGAGGTATAATGTTAAATAATAAAATTCAAAGTCAAATAATTAAAAAGAAGTCTTTTTTATGTGTAGGCTTGGATATTGATATTAATAAAATTCCTAAATCACTTCTTACTCTAGAGGATCCAATTTTTGAATTTGCAAAACAAATTATAGATTCAACAAATGAGTATGCTATTGCATATAAACCAAATATTGCCTTTTTTGAAGCCCATGGCTTAAAAGGTTATAAATCTCTTGAAAAAATTTCAAAATATTTAAATAGTGCTTTTCCTGAAATTTTTACAATTGCTGATGCAAAAAGAGGAGACATTGGAAATACTTCCCAAATGTATGCTAATGCTTTTTTAAAAGACTTGGACTTTGATTCTATTACAGTTTCTCCTTATATGGGGTCTGATTCAGTTGAACCTTTTTTGTCTTTTAAAAATAAATATGTTTTTCTTTTAGCTTTAACATCAAATAAGGGTTCAGAAGACTTTCAGGAGTTAATAATAAATAACACTACTAAACTCTTTGAAACAGTAATTAGGACATCAAGGAAATGGAAAAACAGTGATAAAATAATGTATGTTGTAGGAGCTAAAAATACAGAGGAAATTGGAAAGATTAGAACAATTGTACCAGATTCATATCTTCTTGTGCCAGGCATTGGAGCTCAGGGAGGAAATCTTGAGGAAATCTGTAAATATGGATTAGATAAAGACTTTAAGCTAATTGTTAATTCATCAAGATCAATAATATATGCTTCTGATACCCCAGACTTTGCTCAAATGGCTAGAAACGAGGCAAAAAAAATTCAGATGGAGATGGAGAAGTATTTAAATAAAATATAATGATTCATTACACAAAGTTTATATCTAAAAATAAAAATGCAGAATGGATTACATTCGTTCATGGTGCAGGAGGGAGCTCAACAATTTGGTATAAGCAAATAAAATATTTTTCGAAAAAATATAATCTTTTATTACTTGATCTAAGAGGTCACGGAAAATCTAAATCAATTCCTATTAATCCATTTAAGAAAAAATATACTTTCAATTATATTACTAATGACATTCTAGAAGTTATTGATGCAGAGAAAATTAAAAAGACTCATTTTGTTGGAATTTCATTAGGTACTATTTTAATTAGAAATTTCGCAGAAAAATACCCTGAAAGAGTCAAGAGCTTGATTATGGGAGGTGCTATTATGAAATTGAACCTTAGGTCTAAGATATTGATGTTTCTTGGTAATTCAACAAAGTCAATTCTTCCATATATGTGGATATACAAACTACTTGCATTTATAATTATGCCTAACAAAAATCATAAAGAGTCCAGGTCACTTTTCGTAAATGAAGCAAAAAAATTATATCAAAAAGAATTTAAAAAATGGTTTCAGTTAACAACTGAGTTGGTTCCATTATTAAAGTTTTTTAGACAAATTGAAATCCAAATTCCTACTTACTATATTATGGGTGATCAAGACTATATGTTCTTACCGTCCGTAAAAAACCTTGTAAAGATTCATAGAAAGTCAAAGTTGTGTATAATCCCAAACTGTGGTCATGTTGTAAACCTAGATAAACCTGAGATTTTTAACTCAAAGATGTTAAGTTTTCTTGACAATTCTTTTTAGTCTATTTTCTTAGTGTTTTCTTTTATGAATTCTTTTTTTTGTCCAGGTTGGTATATCTCATATTTAATATCGTCTTTACTTTTCCTAACCATTTCCTTTACATCTTCAAGTAAAAGCTTTGAGTCAAATATAATACCATCTTTTAAGGTATACTTTACTCCTCCAACACGAATTACTTCATTTTCTTCGTTAAGCTTTATTGCTCCATTTCCATATAGCACCTTGAGATTCTTAAGAGGATTTTCTTCAACAATTAAAATATCAGCTTTTTTACCAATCTCAATTGATCCAATTTGATCATCCATTCCCAAAGCCTCAGCACCTTTTATTGTTGCAGCCATTATCACCTCAATTGGATGGAAACCAGCTTCTCTAAGTAATTCAAGTTCCCTTATGTATGCGAATCCATATAATTGAAAAATAAAACCTGAGTCTGATCCTGCAGTTACTCTTCCGCCTCTATTCTTATATTCATTAATAAAGGTCATCCATAGATTGTAGTTCTGTTTCCATTCTACTTCCTGTTCAGTTCCCCAGAAATGCCAGTATGATCCGTGAGAAATTTTACTTGGTTGATAAAATTCCCATAGACTGGGTAGAGTATATTCCTCATGCCATTCCGCTCTTCTAGCTCTATGGAGATCTCTACTAGCCTCATATATATTAAAAGTTGGATCTAAGGTAAAGTCTAGCTCAATTAACTCATTCATTACGTCATTCCAATGCTCTGAATATGGTTCTGCTGCTTGCCTCCATAATTTACCTGCCTCTTCAAACCTATGTTGTTCATTTGAATAATTATAGTTTGATGGATAGTCCTGAACGGTCCTATCATCAAAAAGTGCTTCAGGCAAACCATACCAATGTTCCATCGACGTAAGTCCTGCTCTGGCAGAATTTAGGACATTCCATCTTGCAACATTTAATTGAGCATGATGCATTGCAGATCCAAGTCCTAATTGATTATTTTCATCAAGAGCTGCCTCCATAATACTGGGACTTGAACCAAAAAACTTAATTCCATCAGCTCCTTTTTCTGCATTATATCTAACCCATTCTCTTGCCTCTTCAGGGGAACTAATTTCTTTTTTAAACCCAGATCCAAAACTTGAATATATAATTAGTCTAGGTGCTATTATCTCATTATTATTACTCTTATTTTTTAGATCAACACTATAATCAATTCCTCGTCCACCAGGTTCCCTAACTGTTGTTATCCCATGTGCTAACCATAATTTAAAAACGTAATCAGGGTCAGTACCTTGTGAGCCCCCTCCAATATGTCCATGCATATCAATAAAACCTGGAAGGACATACATGCCTTCTGCGTTTATTTCTTTTCCATTTTTACTTAGTTTAGGTCTTCTATTTTCAATAATATCAATACCAGGATACCCTACATTTATAATGGATTTAATAATATCTTTTTCAATTACAATGTCAACTGGTCCGATAGGTGGACTGCCATTACCATTTACTAATGTTGCGCCTCTTATTATAAGTTGATCAAAAGGACCAGTAGAAAAATTTTTTTCTTGAGCAGCAAGACCAATTAAAAAAAATAGGCAAACTAATATTGTAAGATTTTTTTTCATTTTAATTTAAAATTTTATTAATCAATGTAAACCCTGCATAAGCCAAAACTATACAAAAAGACACACTAATTAAAATATATAAGATTGAGTTTAATAGATCATTAGATTTAAGTAAATTAAGATTTTCAAGAGAAAAAGCAGAAAAGGTAGTAAGCCCACCACAAATACCAATTACTAGAAAATAATAATAATCTGATTTTAGCATATTATTACTTATTAGATATCCTATAATCATTCCAATAAGGAAACTCCCAAGCATATTAACAGTCAGTGTTGAGTAAGGAAATGTTCCTTGAGGAATAAGTCTATTAAACAAAAATCTTATTGCAGAGCCTAATCCACCGCCGATAAAAACTAATAGAAACTCTCTCATCATCTAAATAAATTACTATAAGCAGCAATGATTGATATAAAGACAATAAATATTATCAAGATCACATAAGAATTCTTGTAGTAAACTCTATTGAGATTTGAATCCTTGATATATGAATATCCTATAATTAAGGAGAATAGGATTACAAATATTATGGCAAAAATAAGCTGTCCTTTAGTAAACATTAACTAATTTTATTAAACTTTTCTAATGTAAATTTAATAATTATGATAACTAATGCTATTGATGCCGTAAAGGAATTTAATAAAGCTTTTAAAATAGAATACTCTGAGACTCAAGAGGCCGATCTTGATGAATCAATTGTTGATTTAAGATATAGGCTTATGCAAGAGGAAAACAATGAATATCTCGAAGCTGCTAGGAAAAAAGACTTAGTAGAAATAGCAGATGCTCTTGGAGATAAATTATATATACTCTGTGGGACTATCTTGGCTCATGGACTACAACATAAAATTGTTGAGGTATTTAATGAAATTCAAAGAAGTAACATGAGTAAACTTAGTCTTGATGGAACGCCAGTTATTAGAGAAGATGGAAAAATTTTAAAAGGTCCAAATTATTTCAAGCCTAACATTAAAGATATACTAGACAGATAGATTAGTCCTCAACCTTATATCTCCAGCCATGAGGGTCATCGGATAGGTTTTGTTGAATACTCACAATAGATTCTTTGATTTTATCTGCATAACTATCAACTACACTTTCAATTTCATATTTATCCTCTTTGTATCCAAATGATGATATTTTTGCAATTACAGCTGCAGTTCCACAACCAAATATCTCTCTAAGGTTACCATTATCGTATTCTTTGATTAGTTCCTTAACAGTTATGTCTCTTTCCTCCACATCAATTCCAAGGTCCTTAGCAACTTGAATGACTGTTTTTCTTGAGACACCATCTAATATAGTATCACTAGTTAATGGAGTTACAAGCTTATCATTTATTCTAAAAGCTATACTCATAGTTCCTACTTCTTCAATCTTTTGATGATTTGTTGAATCTGTCCATACTACTTGGTCAAATCCTTTAGCAATAGCTAAAGATGTAGGATAGAATGCAGCTCCATAGTTACCTGCAGCTTTAGCGTATCCAGCACCACCAGGCGCAGCCCTACTATATTTATCCTCTATATAGACACTTAGAGACTTAGAATAATACGAAGTGCTAGGGGAGCAGATTATTAAAAATTTATAATCAAGTGATGGGCTAGCTGCTAGCATTTCAGATGAAGAAAAAATGAAAGGCCTTAGATAAAGTGATGAACCTTGTTCATTTGATACCCAATCTTTTTCAACCTTCATCATATTATTTAATCCATCAAAAAAATATTTTTTTGTAAGTACTGGAATATTCATTCTAATACATGATTTCTCTAATCTATTATAGTTCTCCTCTGGTCTAAACAGCCAAAGTTGATTAGCCTTGTCTTTATAACCTTTCATACCCTCAAAAATAGCTTGTCCATAATGGAAAACATGAGTTGATGGATCAAGAGTCAATGATTCATATGGTTTTATTACAGGAGACTCCCATACGCCATTTTTAAAATTACATTCAAACATATGGTCAGTAAAAATTTCTCCAAATTTGATAGAATTGAAGTCAACATCATTTATTTTTGTGCTGTTAGATCTATTGATTTCCATATAATTCGAAAGATAAATAAAAAAATAATATGAAGCTATTAATAACAGGTGGTTCAGGAACTTTAGGTCAAAAAATAACTAAGCTTGCCTTATCAAAAAACTATCAGGTTAATATTCTAACACGAAATAAAAAACTTAGCTCTAATGAAAGTGGCCTAGAATATTTTTATTGGGATCCAAGTTTAAGTATAATTGATGATAATTGTTTTCTTGGTGTTGACTCAATAATTAATCTATCAGGTTATAATGTTTTTTGTTATTGGTCAAATAAAAATAAATCTAAAATTTTAAAAAGTAGAATTGAATCTACCTCATTCATATTAAGTCAAATAAAAGAAAAAAACATTAAAATTAAGTCTTTTGTAAGCGCTTCAGGAATTGCTGCTTTTAAAGATTCACTAACAGATATTTCATCTGAGGATCATGGAGTTAATATCCCAAGTTCATTTATTAATCAAGTTGTAAATAAATGGGAATCTAAAGTAAGAGATTATGAAAAAATACTTCCAGAAGTTTCTTTTTCTATTTTAAGAGTTGGTCTAGTTCTTTCAACTTCTGGAGGACTTTTCAAGATCACAAAAAATCTTTCTAAGCTTTTCTTATTATCTCCATTAGGAACTGGAAATCAATGGCAATCATGGATTCATATAGATGATGTCTCGATAATTTTTTTAAGATCTATTGAAAATGATGAAAAGGGTATTTTTAATTTAGTCTCACCAAATCCAGTAATTCAAGAAGATCTTCTTAAAAAAATTGCTCTGTTCAATAATTCAAAAGTTATTTTTCCTAATATTCCAACTTTTATAGTAAAGGCTATTTTTGGAGAAATGTCTGAATTGGTTCTATCAAGTCAAAAAGTAAGATCGAATAGATTAAATGACTATGTCTTTAAATTCTCAAAAATAGATGAAGCAATTAAAGATTTATCTAATTAAATATGACATTCTGGCATAATTTTGATGTGGCAGTAAAATTGCAGTTAATAATAAAAATATATGACAAAAAAGAACTCTAACAATAAGAAAGTTTCCAAAGTACCTCCAAAGAAGAAATCACCTTCTATAAAAGATCTTAATGAAAGTTTGAAACTTGAGAAGGAAAAATATGTCAGGTTGTTTGCTGAATTTGAGAACTATAAAAGAAGGACAGCAAAGGAAAGAATTGAGTTGTTTAAAACTGCAGGAAAAGATGTTCTTTCTAGTTTAGTTCCTGTTCTTGAAGATTTTAAAAGAGCTATTTCAATTGAGGGGTCGGATCCTGATGATGAGGGAATCAAACTTATTTATAACAAATTTAATGAAACCCTCAAAAATCAAGGACTAATTGAAGTTGAAGTTAATATTGGAGATATATTTGATGCAGAAATTCATGAGGCAATTAGTCAAATTCCCGCTCAGGAGGATAATCAAAAAGGAAAAATTATTGATATTATACAAGGTGGTTACAAACTTGGGGATAATATAATTACATATCCTAAAGTAGTAGTTGCACAATAAAAAAAAATGAAAGAAGATTATTATGAAATATTAGGTGTATCTAAGTCAGCTTCTGCATCTGAAATAAAAAAGGCTTACAGAAAAAAAGCAATTCAATATCATCCTGACAAAAATCCTGGGGACAAAACTGCTGAAGCTAATTTTAAAAAAGCAGCAGAAGCATACGAGGTGCTAAGCGATCCAAATAAAAAATCAAAATATGACCAATTCGGTCACAGTGCATTTGATGGAGCTGGTGGTTTTGGTGGTGGAGGAATGAATATGGACGATATATTTAGTCAGTTTGGTGACATATTTGGTAGTGCTTTTGGGTCTTCTTTTGGAGGTTTTGGTGGTGGAGGTCAGAGAGTCTCTAAAGGTTCAAATCTTAGAATAAGAGTTAAATTAACCTTGGATGAGATAATAAATGGAGTTGACAAAAAAATCAAAGTTAAACGTAAAATATTATCTCCTGATTCTAAATTTTCAACATGTACTTCATGTAATGGAGCTGGTCAAGTAACAAGAGTCACAAATACAATCCTCGGAAGAATGCAGTCATCATCTGTCTGCCCTACATGCGGAGGTTCTGGTCAAAGTATACTCTCAAGAGGTCCAGGAACTGACTCTAATGGGATGCTTAACTCTGAAGAAACAGTTTCTATTAATATACCTGCTGGTGTTGAAGAAGGTATGCAACTTAAGGTCTCTGGGAAAGGAAATGATTCAAATAATCCAAACGGTATATCAGGTGATCTTTTGGTTTTGATTGAAGAGTCATCCGATAATAATTTTACTAGAGAAGGAAAACATCTTCATTATGATTTATATATTAGTATATCTGAGGCTGCGCTAGGTGTCTCAAAGGATATTCACCTTATAGATGGAAAAGTTAGAATTAAACTTGAATCAGGTATTCAATCAGGTAAGACTCTTAGACTCAGAAATAAAGGTATTCCTGATTTAAATGGTTATTCTAAGGGTGACCTTCTTGTACATGTAAATATCTGGACACCTAAAACTTTGAATAAAAAACAAAAAGATTTTTTCAAAGAAATGTTGGATGATGATAATTTTAAACCTAACCCTAATAAAACTGACAAGTCCTTTTTTGAAAAAGTACGAGACATGTTTGCATAAATAATTTTATCTTAGAGTCTCTAATTAACTTTAAATGAGTAAAATCCTTATAATTGAAGATGAGGAGCCAATAAGAAGAGTCCTGGTAAGAATATTATCAGATGAAGACTCTGGCTTTGAAATTCAAGAAGCTTCAGATGGTAAAAAAGGTATAGACCTAATCAAAAAAGAATCTTTTGATCTAGTTCTATGTGATATCAAAATGCCTAAAATTGATGGAATCGAATTACTTCAAAGAACAAGGAAAACTAATACGTCATTACCTTTCATTATGCTTACTGGTCATGGAAATATTGAGACTGCAGTAGAATCAATGAAACTTGGAGCCTATGATTTTATATCCAAGCCTCCAGATTTAAACCGACTTATTAATTCAGTCAGAAATGCACTAGAAAAGAAAGAATTAGTAACTGAAAATAAAATACTTAGACAAAAAGTTGCCAAAAAATATGAGATTATAGGAAAATCTAAGCCTATCATGGAAGTTCATTCAATGGTTGATAAAGTTGCTAAAACAGAAGCAAGAGTTCTAATTACTGGAGAAAGTGGAACGGGTAAAGAACTTGTTGCACATAACATTCATGAAAGAAGTGAAAGAAATAAATCTCCATTTATAGAAGTAAATTGTGCTGCAATACCATCTGAGCTTATTGAAAGTGAGCTATTTGGTCATTTAAAAGGATCATTTACATCTGCTGTAAAAGATAGACAAGGTAAATTTGAAGCTGCCAATAATGGTACTCTATTTCTTGATGAAATCGGTGATATGAGTCTAGCTGCACAAGCAAAAGTTTTAAGGGCACTAGAAGAAAATAAAATTCAAAGAGTAGGAAGTCAAAAAGATATTTCAGTTGATGTAAGAGTAATAGCAGCTACAAATAAGGATCTAAAAAAAGAAATTGATAACGGTAATTTTAGAGAAGACTTGTATCATAGGTTAGCTGTTATTCTAATTGAAGTTCCTGAACTGAGTAAAAGAAAATCAGACATTCCAATTTTAGTCTCTCATTTTTCTGAGTTAATTTCAAAAGAACAGGGAATAGAAACAAAAGAATTCAATAAAGATTCATTAAAATTATTAGAAGAATATGACTGGTCTGGTAATGTAAGAGAACTTAGAAATGTTATAGAAAGACTAATTATTCTTGGGGGTAACCCAATAACAAAGGATGACATAAATCTTTTTGCTTCAAAAAAATAAATTTAAATGAAATATTTATTCTATTTTTTAGTAGTAACATTATCATTCACATTATCTTCTCAAGACCTTAATGATCACAAAGTATTTATAGATAAAGTCTACAATGAAGCTCTTTCAAATGGTCAATCCTATGAATGGCTTGATTATCTTTCCAATGAGATTGGAGGTCGACTTTCAGGTTCAATAAATTATGATAGATCTGTTAAATGGGGAAAGGATGAACTTAACTTAATAGGTATAGACTCTGTTTGGCTTCAACCAGTTATGATTCCAAAATGGGTTAGGGGTGCACCAGAATACGCCCATATCGAGTCAAGCCCAGGGAATACAATTTCAGTTCCAATAGCTGCATTAGGTGGTTCAATATCAACGCCGTCAATAGGAATATCTGCTAATGTAATTGAAGTAAAATCTTTTGATGAGTTAAATAATATAGGGAAGGATTCCATATCTGGAAAAATTATCTTTTTTAATAGAAAAATGGATCCAACTTTAATAAACACATTCCAATCATACGGTGGAAGTGTAAATCAAAGGACTCAGGGTGCGGCTAAAGCTGCGAGACTAGGTGCTATAGGAGTTATAGTTAGGTCAATGACAACTACGTTAGATGATTACCCTCATACTGGGTCAATGTATTATGATGGTTTAAAATTAAATGAAAGAATACCTGCAGCTGCTATTAGTACAAATGGAGCTGAGCTTTTAAGCTCAATGTTATCGCTGAACCCTAATATTAAATTCTTTTTTAGACAAAACTCTAAAAACTTTCCAGATGTACTCTCTTATAATGTAATTGGCCAAATAGATGGCTCTGAAAGATCAGATGAGATCATTGTTGTAGGTGGGCATTTAGATTCTTGGGACTTAGGTGACGGAAGTCATGATGATGGAGCGGGTATAGTCCAGTCAATGGAAGTTTTAAGGATCTTAAAAAGTCTAAATTACAAACCTAAAAGAACTATTAGAGTTGTATTATTTGCAAATGAAGAAAATGGCTTAAGAGGTGGAAATAAATATGCAGAGCTTGCAAAAAAAAATAATGAATCGCACTTCTTTGCATTAGAGTCTGATGCTGGTGGATTCACCCCAAGAGGTTTTAGTTTTGATACATCAGAAAGCGAATTTAATGCTCTAAAAGAATTTAAAGATTTATTTAAAGAATATGGAGCTGATAACTTTATTATTGGAGGTAGTGGTGCCGATATTGGCCCATTAAAAGATGATAAAATCATTCTGGCTGGATTAAGACCAGACCCACAAAGATATTTTGATTATCACCATGCTGCATCTGATACATTTGATAAAATTAATAAGCGAGAGTTAGAGCTAGGTGCTGCAGCAATGACAGCGTTAGTATATCTATTAGATAATTATAAACTTTAATAATGAATAAAGTACTTAATGGATTCTCTAGGTATACTAGGGAATTTAAGTATAATCTTAAGTTGGCATATCCTGTCATGATTGGTATGTTAGGACACACTTTCGTTCAATTTATTGACAATGTAATGGTAGGTCAATTAGGTACTGCTGAATTAGCAGCCATTTCTTTAGGAAATAGTTTTGTTTTTATTGCTATGTCAATTGGAATTGGATTTTCTCAAGCAATTACACCTTTAATTGCTGAAGCTGACGGTGCAAAAAAAGATAATGATATATCTAGAATTTTTGAACATAGTTTTTTGATTTGCTTGATACTTGGATTAATTCTTTTTACAATAGTATTTCTTAACAGAAATCTTCTTTACTATATGAATCAACCAATTGAAGTTGTTGAACTAGCTTCTCCATATTTATTTTGGGTGTCATTTTCACTAATATCAATTGTAACTTTTCAATCATTTAGACAATTTGCTGATGGATTATCATTTACTAAAGCTGCTATGTATTCAACTCTTTTAGGAAATGTTATTAATGTAATTTTAAATTTCTTATTAATTTTTGGGCTTTGGATATTTCCTAAGCTAGGGGTTGAAGGTGCAGCCATTGGAACCCTTATTTCAAGAATATGTATGTTAACATTTATAATTATATACTTAAAACTACATAAAAAGCTATCTCTATATATTAAAAGATTCTTTCCTACAAAAGTTCAAATTGATAGAGTCAAAAAAATTTTATATCTAGGCTTGCCATCTGCATTACATAGTTTCTTTGAAGTTGCCTTTTTTATTTCTGCAGTTTGGATGGCAGGTATAATTGGTAAAAATTCTCAAGCAGCAAATCAAATAGCGCTTAATCTTTCCTCTATGACATATATGGTAGCTCTTGGAGTTGGTGTAGCAGCAATGATAAGAGTAGGTAATCAAAGAGGTATGATGAACTTTATTAAGCTGAGAGAAGTAGCCTTATCAACATTACTTTTAATAATAATTGTTGATATATTCTTTTGTTTAATATTCTTAATATTTAATGATTACTTGCCATTACTTTACTTAGACCCAAGCGATTCAAATAATATCACAGATGTAAATGATGTGCTTCAAATCGCATCAAAACTTCTAATAATTGCCGGAATCTTTCAATTATTTGATGGTATTCAAGCGGTAGTATTAGGTGCTTTAAGGGGTATGCAGGATGTAAATAAACCTGCGCTAATCATATTTTTATCATATGGTTTAATTGGATTTCCAACCTCCTATTTTTTAGGTTTTTACACTAGTCTTTCAGTAGTTGGAATTTGGATAGGGTTGATGGTAGGTCTTTTCTCCTCGTCACTTTTCCTTTTTCTTAGATTTAATTACCTTTCAAAAAAAATAATAAGATTGAATGATTGAAGAAATATTAAAGCTAGATTCTAAATTATTAATTTTTCTAAATAATCTTGGGGTTCCTAGATTTGATAATTTTTGGGTAAGTCTATCAAAGATTGAAGCAAATATTTTGATGTATTTATTTTTAATTTGTTTATTCTTCTATATTCAAAAGTCTCGTCTTAAATTTGCAAATATTTTATATCTTATCACAGTCATAGCGATCATGATTACTATTACTGATCAAGGAGCAAATCTTTTTAAAGATTCTTTTCAACGTCTAAGACCTTGTTATGATGAAACTTTAAAAGACTCAATTAGACTAGTAAAAGATAATTGTGGAGGAAAGTATGGTTTCTTTTCAGCACATGCCTCTAATTCTTTCTCTCTAGCTATATTCTTTGGTCTTCTATTCAGGAATAGAATTAGATATATAATTCTAATTACTCTAGTTTATGCTTCATTTATTTCTTATAGTAGAATATATTTAGGTGTTCATTTTCCTATCGATATTATTTTTGGTATTTTATTTGGACTATTTATAGGATTTTCTATATACAAATTTGTATATCTAAAGTTCCTCAAGTTTTTCGACAAAGCTTAACCAAGTATAATTCTTTTTAGATCTTTTGATGTTTATTATGTAGTTATCATTTTTTTGTTTATCTAAAGATTCTAAAATTCCAGTTGATAAATTTTTAGGTGTCTTTTCAAAAGTTGTGCCACTTTTATCTTTAATAATAATTTCTTTTAAACCATCAATGTTTGAAACTACGGTGGGGGTTTCATAAAAATAACATAATGGTGTTATTCCACTTTGACTTGCCTTAATATAGGGCTGTATTATTAAATCACTTGCACATATAAAATCTCTAATCATTTTAGAATTTAAGAACTCATTCTTAATAATGATTTTATCGTCTAATCCAAGATTTTTAATAATGTTTAAATATTTTTCTATAGGCTCATAAAATTCTCCAGCAATTATTAGTTTTATATTTTTATTATCGATGAATTTCATACTCTTTATAAGAGTTTCTAACCCTTTATATTCCCTTATAAGACCAACAAAAGAAATGTAAGTGATATCATCAAGTCCTAAACTAATTTTTGCAGATTTTTTATCTTTTATTTGAGGTAGTTTAGAATTTATTGGGTGGAACAGAGTTATTACTTTTTTATTAGTAGACTGTTTAACCTGTTTACCAACATTGTCTGACATTGTAATAAATTTATCACATGTATATAAAAAAAGTCTACGAAGTAATCTTTCAAATACAATTTTTTCATGATTATCCCAATTATCAATAAGTCCAATAATTGAAATCCTTTTGTTTAAAAATAATCTAATAAAAAAGTATGGAAAAATTAGAATAGGGGACCAGTACCTAAGAATTATCGAGTTTGGCAATACATTATTTGCCATTATAGATACTTTAATCCAGTTAAATGGATTAATAGTATTTATTAGTCTTCTTACTTTAAAATTTTGTTCGTACCGTTCATTGCTATATTGAGATTTTCCAGGAAATAAAAAGCTAGGATATAAAAGAGAGAAAGTCCAAACTTCAGTGTTAATTCTTGACCCTATTAGCTCATTACAAAGTGAGTGAGTCGAATCGGAAATTCCACCCCTGTAAGGGAAAGCCGCAGAAAATACTAAGAACTTAATCTTTTCTTCCTTTGTAGTCATTTTTTTATATGGTCTTTATAAATCTCCGTATGAGTTCTTTCTTGGAAGATTTGATTTACCCATGAGGTATTTGTCAACATGATAAGAGGCTTCTCTCCCTTCCGAAATTGCCCAAACAATTAGTGACTGTCCTCTTCGGCAGTCACCTGCAGTAAAAATATTATTTTTTTTGGTTTGATAATCAGAATTTGAAGATATATTACCAATACTATTTAGATCAATATTTAGTTGATTTGGGAGATCTTCTTCAGGACCAGTAAATCCGAGTGCTAAAATTGCCATATCACAATCCCAGACTTTTTCAGTATTAGGAATCTCAGAAAGTTTCCCTGAATTCTTGTCTATTTCAACATTTACTGTTTGAAGACCTACTAGATTGTGGTGTTTGTCACCAATAAATTTTTTTGTTAAAATACTCCATTCCCTACTAACACCTTCTTGATGAGATGAGGTTGTTTTTAGGGTAAAAGGCCAATATGGCCAAGGATTTGAAGAGTCTCTTTTTTTACCTGGTTTATTAGATAGCTCAAAGTTAATTACACTTTCAGCACCATGTCTGTTGGAAGTTCCAATACAATCTGAACCAGTATCCCCACCACCAATAACTATTATGTTTTTATCTTTTGCATTATACCTGTCTATATGAGCATTTATCTGACCATCAACAAACTTATTATTGTGGGTCAAAAAGTCCATAGCTTGTTCAACTCCATGTAAATCACTACCAGGAATATCTAATGATCGTTTTTTTGTAGATCCTGTTGAAATTAAAACTGCATCAAAATCTTCTTGTAATTTTTCAATTGTTATATCTTCACCAACATTGATACTACATTTAAATTTAATCCCCTCCTCTTTTAGAATATCTACTCTTCTATCAATGATATTTTTTTCAAGCTTAAAATCAGGTATACCATATCTTAGTAATCCACCTATTTTGTTATCTCTTTCAAATACAGTCACATTATGACCTCTTGAATTCAACTGCTGAGATGCTGCTAAACCTGCAGGTCCAGAGCCAATAATAGCAATCTTTTTATCTGTTCTAGATTTTGGAATAACTGGCTTTATCCATCCATTTTTGAAACCTTCTTCAATAATATTTTTTTCAATTAATTCAATTGAAACAGGTGGGTCTATAATCCCTAAAACACAAGAAGCCTCACATGGAGCAGGACATAACCTCCCTGTAAATTCAGGAAAATTATTAGTTGAATGAAGAACTTCAAGCGCATCTTTCCACTTCTTGTTGTAGACTAAGTCATTAAAATCAGGAATTAAATTACCAAGTGGACATCCACTGTGACAAAAAGGAACACCACAATCCATACATCTGGCAGACTGACTCTCTAGTTCAGACTTTTTAACTTCTACAGTAAACTCATTATAGTTTTTGAGCCTACTCCTTACTGGGAGATACTTTTCATCAATTCTATCAAACTCTTTAAATCCTTTAACTTTACCCATCTAGTTAATAAGTTGATTAATTTTTTCTTCCTTAAGTTTTTCCAATGCAGCTTTATATTCAATTGGCATAATCTTAATAAAACTCTCTTTTTTTGAACTCCAATTAGATAACATCTCTTCAGCTAATTTACTTGCTGTATTTGAATAATGATTCTTAAGTAGGCTAAATATTATATCTGTATCTTGACTATCAATTTCTTCAAAATTTATCATTTCCATATTGAAGTTTTTTTCGGAGAAATTAGGAGTTTTTAATAGATAAGCAATACCTCCACTCATTCCAGCTCCAAAGTTCCTACCAATTTCTCCTAATATTAAAACGTTTCCGCCTGTCATATATTCACAGCCATGGTCTCCAACTCCTTCTACAACTGCATTGGCACCTGAATTTCTTACACAGAATCTTTCACCAGCTATACCATTTATGTAGGCCTCTCCTGCAGTTGCACCGTATAATGCAACGTTACCAGTAATTATATTCTTGTTAGATTCAAAAGTAGAGTCCTCAGGCACTTTTATTGATAAAATTCCTCCCGAGAGACTTTTTCCAAAATAATCATTTGTATTTCCAATGACTGTCATTTTAAGTCCTTTGACTGCAAATGCACCAAAACTTTGACCAGCAGAACCTCTAAAATTAATTTTAAGAGTATCCTTTGGTAATCCCTTGATTCCATGAATGTTTGATATTTCATTACTAATTAATGCTCCAACAGATCTATCAGTATTTTTAATTTTAAATTCAAAAGAAGATTTTACCTTTTTATTAATTGACAAATTAGCAGATTTTAGTATTTCAAAATCTAAGACGTTATCCAAGTTATGATCTTGTTTTTTTGTGTTTTTGACAGGGAATCCATCATTATTCAAAGGTTTGTATAGAACTTTATCTAGATTAATTCCTTTAATTTTAAAATCTTCAAAACCTTCTTTAGGCTTTAATTTTTGAGTTTGACCAATCATTTCGTCCATTGTTCTGTATCCAAGATTTGCCATTATTTCTCTTAATTCCTGAGCAACAAAGTACATGTAATTAATAACATGTTCAGGTTTACCCTTAAAGTTCTTCCTTAAATCTGGATCTTGAGTTGCAATTCCTACAGGACATGTATTTAAGTGACATGCTCGCATCATTATACATCCTGACGCAACAAGTGGAGCTGTAGAAAAACCAAATTCTTCTGCGCCTAAAAGACATGCAATAGCTACATCCTTTCCTGTTTTAAGTTGACCATCACATTCAAGTACGACTCTACTGCGTAAATTATTTATTACTAGAGTTTGTTGTGCTTCAGCAATTCCTAATTCCCATGGTAATCCAGCATGTCTAAGAGAGGTTAAAGGTGAAGCACCAGTTCCACCATCATAACCTGAAATTAAAATAACATCAGCTTTAGCTTTTGCAACACCAGCAGCAATAGTTCCAACTCCTACTTCAGATACAAGTTTAACATTAATTCTAGCTTTTCTATTAGCATTTTTTAGATCAAAAATTAATTGTGCTAAATCTTCAATTGAATAAATATCATGATGGGGAGGAGGGGAAATTAACCCAACAA
Source organism: Candidatus Marisimplicoccus sp. (assembly GCA_965655775.1). Classification (GTDB taxonomy): domain Bacteria; phylum Bacteroidota; class Bacteroidia; order Flavobacteriales; family Flavobacteriaceae; genus Marisimplicoccus. Next base: position 15,086 of record CBFHHV010000009.1, on the reverse strand, counting down.
ATGGTGTAGAATTTCTGACTTTAGCAATTAAGGGATTAACCTTAGGGCCTGGTAATTGTCCACCCTCACCAGGTTTTGCACCCTGAGCCATCTTAATTTGAATTTCATTTGCGCTTGATAAATAGTATGAGCTTACACCAAATCTTCCTGAAGCAACTTGTTTAATTGCACTATTTCGAAGATCTCCATTCTTATCTTTCTTGAACCTCTTACTATCTTCACCACCTTCACCGGAATTACTTTTTCCTCCAATACGATTCATAGCAATTGCAAGATTTTCATGAGCTTCTTTGCTTATAGAGCCGTAAGACATTGCACCAGTTTTAAATCTCTTAACTATTTCAGTCCATGGTTCAACTTCCTCAATAGGAATAGGATTATAATCAACAAACTTTAGTAGACCCCGAATAGTCATTAATTGTTCTTCTTGATCATTAACAAGCTTAGAAAATTCTTTATATGAAGAATAACTCTCTTGTCTAACTGATTTTTGAAGTTTTGAGATAGTGTTTGGATTAAACATATGGCTCTCGCCATCTCTTCTCCACCTGTAATCCCCACCTGTTTTTATCGAGATAAAGTCAGAAGAAGAAGTAAACGCATGTTTAATTCTTTGATTAATCTCTTTCTCAATTACATAAAGACCAACACCCTCAATCCTAGTAGGCGTATTTTTGAAATATTTGTTTATGAAGTTTGTCTTTAGTCCAAGCGCTTCAAATATTTGAGATCCTCTGTAAGAATTAAGAGTAGAGATTCCTATTTTATTCATAACTTTTAATATACCTTTAGCTGTAGCATCATTAAAATTAGAAATAGCCTTTTCTTTTGAGATATTCTTTATAAATCCTAATTCATGGTGGTAGTTAATTATTTCATTGACTAAGTATGGATTAATAGCACTTGCTCCAAAGCCAAAGAGCATTGAAAAGTGATGAGGCTCTCTTGGCTCAGCTGATTCAATTATAATTCCAAATTTTGATCTTTTTTTCTTTTTAATCATAGTTTGATGAACGTACGAACATGCAAGTAATATTGGGATAGGAGACATCTTTTTTGATACATTCCTATCACTTAGTATAATTATGTTAGTTCCATCATCAACGTATCTTTCAATATCAGTAACTGTATTTTCTAGTGATTCCTCAATTCCATTATGCCCCATTTTAGATTTGTAGAGACAATTAATTGATTTAGTCTTAAAATTTTCATGATTTATATATTTAATTTTATCTAAATCTTCATTAGAAATGATAGGGTTCTTTATGTTTAGATTAATACAATGCTCTTCAGTAATTTCAAAAATGTTGTAACTATTTCCAATAGATAAACTTGTATCAGTTATGATTTCCTCTCTTATTCCGTCTAATGGTGGGTTTGTCACTTGAGCAAAAAGTTGTTTGAAATAATTATATAAAAGTTGAGGCTTTTTAGATAATACAGCTAAAGGTGTATCTATTCCCATAGAACCAATAGATTCCTTGCCAGTAATACTCATGGGAATAATAATTTTCTTAAAGTCTTCCTTTGTATATCCAAAAATTTTTAATCTTGTTTCAAACTTAATTTTTTCGTTGGGGGTTCTGTTTCCTGTATAAGGGACATCCTTTAACTGAAGTATGTTCTTATTGATCCATTTTTTGTATGGCTGCTTTGAGACTATCTCAGATTTAATTTCTTCATCATTTATTATTCTTCCTTCTTCCATGTCGACAAGAAATATTTTTCCTGGTTCAAGTCTTCCATGTGATAAAACATTTTTAGGTTCAATTTCTACAACACCTGTTTCCGAAGACATAACGACATATCCGTCTTTGGTTACAGTATACCTAGATGGCCTAAGACCATTTCTATCTAACAAGGCGCCTATATATTTACCGTCTGTAAATGGAATTGAAGCAGGTCCATCCCAAGGCTCCATAATGCAACTGTTATATTCATAGAATGCTTTTTTCTTAACATCCATTGAGTTGTGTTTTTCCCATGCTTCTGGAACTAACATCATCATAACTTCTGGTAATGATCTTCCAGTCATAAGTAAAAGCTCAACAACCATATCCATTGAAGCTGAATCTGATTTTTTTGGTACGATTATCGGAAGAATTTTTGACATTTCATGATCAGTTATATTATCTGATTTAAAAAGCTCTTCTCTGGTTCTCATCCTGCTTATGTTCCCTTTGAATGTGTTAATTTCTCCATTGTGACACATGTATCTAAAAGGTTGAGCTAAATCCCAGGTAGGAAAAGTATTTGTTGAAAATCTCTGGTGAACAAGTGCAAGCTTTGTAACTAAAGAAGAGTCTTTTAAATCTACATAGAATCTTTCAATATCTTCTGGCACTAATAATCCTTTATAAATAATTGTCTTTGTGCTTAAACTCGAAAAATAAAAATATTCCTTTTCAGATAGTTCAGAGGAGACTATTGAGTTCTCAGTAATTTTTCTTGCTTTATATAACTTTATATTAAAATCAGTTTCACCAGTTTCTGAATTATTTGTAGTTATAAACACCTGCTTTATTTCTGGCTGAGATTTACTTGCAATAGAACCAACAACTTTTGAGTTAACAGGCACATCTCTCCATCCAATAATTTTTAAATTCTGTTTATTAATTTCATTCTCAATAACATTTATACAATGATTTGACTGGTTTACGCTTTTTGGTAGAAAAACCATACCAACTGCATAGTTGTTAGGCTCTGGAAGGGGAAAATTACATTTTTTAGTAAAAAAGTCATGAGGTATTTCAATTAAAATTCCAGCTCCATCTCCAGTCCTGCCATCTGAACTAACCGCACCTCTGTGCTCAAGACATGAAAGAATATTAAGCGCTTTGCTAATAATATTATTAGTTCTTTCACCATTTAGACTACAAATAAAGCCAGCACCACAATTATCATGCTCAAATTCAGATAGGTACAGCCCTTGGTCTTTTAATTTCATACGTAAGATTAACAAATTTATGATTAAGGTCCAATGATCAAAATCATACGCCATCTATTCAAATATTAAAAAATAATATTTACCATATTTATAAAAAAAGGTTAAAAAAAATATCATATTGATATTTTTCAAATAATAAACTGAAAATATATTAGTAAGAATTAACTATTAATTGACCACTCTCCAGTTAGGAGTAGCTTCTCTGCTTGTTTGAACTTTAAAGTCTTAACATCACCGGTATCATTATTTCTAATCTCAACTTTTTCGTTTCGACCTATTTTGGGAACCTCTCTCGTAATGGTCTCCACTCTCTTGCCCTGTTGGCTTGCACTAGCACCAACTCTTCTTGCTCTTTCAGCTAGTTCATCACTATTAAGACTTTCTTCTTTTGAAGTTTGATAATTGTTATTTTTTGAAGAATCTGTTGAAGCATCTTTAATATTACCTTGATTATTTGGAAGATTAGACTTGAATAAAAATGATAATAGCTCTTTATTTAGAATATGAATCATTGACTTAAATAACTCATATGCTTCAAATTTATATATTAATAAGGGATCTTTTTGCTCGTGAACTGCTAATTGAACAGATTGTTTTAATTCATCCATTTTTCTTAGATGATTTTTCCACTTTTCATCAATTATTGCGAGAGAAATGTTCTTTTCAAAATCATCAATTAGATTTTCTCCATTAGTCTCAAAAGATTTTTTTAAATCAGTTACAATATTTATAACCTTTTTACCATCTGTAAATGGAACTACAATTCTTTTAAAGGAGTTTGCCTTATTCTCATAAACGTTTTTAATAACAGGAAGCGCAAGGGCTCTGTTTAACTCTTTTTTGTTTATGTAAAACTTATTTAGTTCCTCATAAAGAGAATTAATTAAGTCTTCTTCATTTGATTCAATGAATTCATCCTCATTAATTGGCGAAGTCATTGAAAATGTTGTTATAAGTTCAAATTCAAAGTTTTTAAAATTATTAGTACCCTTATTGTCTTGAACTATCTCTTCAATTGTGTCAAACATTATATTAGAAATATCGATTTGTAGTCTATCCCCTTCTAATGCGTTTTTTCTTAGAGTATATATAATATTTCTCTGTGAGTTCATAACATCATCATACTCTAGTAATCTCTTTCTAATACCAAAGTTATTTTCCTCTACCTTCTTCTGAGCTCTTTCAATTGATTTTGTTACCATTGGATGCTGTATATTTTCTCCATCTTTTAAACCCATACGATCCATTATATTAGATACCCTATCTTGGCCAAATAACCTCATTAAATTATCTTCAAAAGAAACATAAAATTGAGAACTACCCGGATCACCTTGTCTACCAGATCTACCTCTAAGCTGTCTATCTACTCTTCGTGAATCATGCCTTTCCGTACCAATAATTGCAAGTCCTCCAGCATCAATAACATCTTTGCTTAGCTTAATGTCAGTTCCCCTACCAGCCATATTAGTAGCAATTGTGACTACACCAGGATTTCCAGCCTCAGCAACTATATCAGCTTCTTTTTTATGAAGCTTGGCATTTAGTACATTATGGTTTATACTTGCTCGGTTTAACATTTTACTTAATAACTCTGATATCTCAACAGATGTTGTTCCAATCAATACAGGTCTTTTATTGTTTCTGAGATCAATTACTTCCTCAATAATTGCATTATATTTTTCACGTTTTGATTTATAAATTAAATCATCTTGATCTTTTCTTGCTATCGGTTTATTCGTTGGAATTTCTGTTACATCAAGTTTATAAATTTCCCAAAATTCACCTGCCTCAGTAACAGCAGTACCTGTCATCCCAGAAAGCTTAGAGTATAATCTAAAATAATTTTGAAGAGTAATTGTAGCAAAAGTCTGAGTAGCAGCCTCAATTTTCACATTTTCTTTAGCTTCAATTGCTTGATGAAGTCCATCTGAGTATCTTCTGCCATCCATTATCCTTCCAGTTTGTTCATCAACTATCATTACCTTATTCTCAACAACAACATATTCAACATCTTTCTCAAATAAAGTAAAAGCTTTAAGTAACTGATTCATACTGTGAATCCTTTCACTTTTGATGTTAAAATCATTGAATAAATCATTCTTTTCTTTTGCCTCATCTTCTGCAGATAGACCTTTAGTCTCTATTGAAGTAATTTCAGTTGAAATATTTGGCATGATAAAAAAATCTTTATCATCCAGATCCTCAGATAGTGTATTTATTCCCTTATCTGTAAGTTCAATCTGATTATTCTTCTCATCTATTGTAAAATAGAGCTCTTCATCAATTTGATGCATCTCTCTATTGTTATCTTGCATATAAAAGTTCTCAGTTTTTTGAAGTGTTTGTTTTACACCTTCCTCACTTAAAAATTTAATTAATGCTTTATTTTTTGGAAGTCCTCTGTACACTCTGTAAAGAAGGAAACCTCCTTTATCATTGTCTGAATTTTGAATTAGACCTTTTGCTTCAGAGAGAATACTGTTGAGGTATGTCTTTTGAAGGGAAACTAATCTCTGGATCTTAGGCTTTAGATTATCAAATTCATGCCTTTCCCCATCTTTTGTTGGTCCAGAAATAATTAACGGTGTTCTAGCATCATCAATTAGAACAGAGTCTACCTCATCAATTATAGCATAATTATGCTTTCTTTGAACAATATCATTAAGTGAGTGAGACATATTGTCTCTTAAATAATCAAAACCAAATTCATTATTTGTTCCATAGGTTATATCTGCCTCGTATGCTTTTTTTCTTTCAGGAGAATTTGGTTTATGATAATCAATACAATCGATCTTTAATCCATGAAATTCAAGTATTGGCCCCATCCATGCACTATCACGTTTTGCCAAGTAATCATTAACCGTAACCAAATGAACTCCATCACCTGTAAGAGCATTTAGATAAATTGGTAATGTTGAAACTAATGTTTTACCCTCACCAGTTTGCATTTCTCCAATTTTTCCTTGATGAAGAACAATTCCTCCAATTAATTGAACATCATAGTGAATCATATCCCAGACAACATTTTTTCCGGCTGCATCCCAATTATTTTTCCATATTGCGCTATCACTATCAATCTTTGTATAAGATTTTTTTGATGCAATTTCTTTATCAAAATCTGAAGCAGTTACTTTAATTTCTTCATTTTCAAAAAATCTTTTTGCAGTTTCCTTCACAACTGCGAATGCCTCAGGTAATAATCTGTCTAAAACTTCAGACTTCTTTTCAATTAGATCATTTTCTAAAGACTCAATTTGCTTAAATATTTCTTCCTTTTCATTATTAGACAGTTCATTAGAAAGCTTATTATTTAGATCTGAAACTGAAGAATTAAGATCTTCTGTCTCATCTGAAATCAATTTTTTAAATTCAATTGTTTTATCTCTTAGTTGATCATTAGTAATTGAGGAGAGTCTATTGAAATGATTATTGATTTCATCAACTATGGGGGTCAGTTTTTTAAGATCTTTCCCAGATTTATCCCCAAGAAATACCTTCAAAAGGGAGTTAACAATAGACATACTGTTTTTTTTTCAAATTTATTTAAAAATTACCAATTAATATTAATCATATTAGATTAATACTCATCCTCATTCCAAAGGTAATCTTCTTCTGTTGGAAAGTCAGGCCAAATTTCTTCAATCGATTCGTAAACATCACCTTCATCTTCAAGAGATTGAAGATTCTCTACTACTTCAAGAGGTGCACCAGTTCTAATTGAGAAATCAATTAGCTCATCTTTTGAGGCTGGCCAGGGAGCATCACTTAAGTATGAAGCTAATTCTAATGTCCAATACATACGACTTGTTTTCTGCAAAAGTATATTATAAGTTCAAAAAACCAAAAGTTTTTTATTCTTTTACCTTTGAAAATGAAAGAAGTAATAATAAAATTGAAATAAGTATACATATTCTAGCAATATAGTCTCCATTTTTGCTGTAGAATGTCCTGTAATCAATAGCATAGGCTTTACCACTTAAAGTTCCTTTTTTATTAAATGGCAATATTGTATCATACTCTCCAACTTCATTTATGATTGTAGAAATACCAGAATTCGCACTTCTAACAATATACCTTCTGTTTTCAATTGCTCTTAATCTTGCATAACTTAATAGATGCCTATGGCCTGGTGTATCCCTCCACCATGAATCATTTGTAATTATTGAAATAAAATTAGCTCCTAGATCAACATAACTCGCAACATATTCTCCATCAATTGTCTCATAGCACACAATTGAAATAGTTTTTAGGTCTTTTAAAGAGTGTTTAAATACTTTTCTTTCGGATTCATGCTGCGTACCCATAGAACGAATTGTTCCTCCTAGATCAATCATTACAGTTCCTATTATAGGCTCAAGGATAGACTTAAATGGCATATATTCACTTCCAACTACAAGTTTAGACTTATGATTATATTCAAAACCTTTATTTGCAGACATATTTATTGAAGAATTAAAATAGTCAACCCAAATATTGTCTCTAACTGGATTCGCTGATTTTGTAGGTTTTTCCTTCTGATTTTGATACAGCTTATAAAATTGTATTCCAGAAATTAGATTGGTATTATTGAATTTACTTAAATAGTTATTAAGACTATCATGAAGTTTTGTATATCCAAAGTAATCTACATTTTCTCCATACCCTTCAGAGAAATATGTTTCTGATGTAAAGACAAAATCATATTCATTAGTACTCAATTCTTCATTAGTTAAATCCTTAAAAATTTTAAAGTAATCAAGATTACTTTTATAAACACCATGTTTTGCTTCCCAAGGGTCAATTTTTGGCTGAGTAATTAGAACTTTAAATTCCTCTCCTTTATCTATTTTTGGTTTAACTAAAAGCGAAACAAAAATTGGAAAGCTAATAAGAAGAATTCTTGGAATAATTCTGATATAAAATCGCCTTTTATCTTTAAAACTTGAATATTTTCTTAATAGGTTAAATAGTAAGAAGTTAGCACATAAAACCCAAAGACTTCCTCCAAATACTCCAGTATATTCATACCATTGAATCCAATCAATTCTTTCAGAAAACACATTTCCAAGGTTCAACCACGGCCAAGAAAATTCCCAGTTTAAATGAAACTTTTCAAATGAGATCCAGAATGTTATTAAAAAAAGTATCCCAGCTTTAAAATCTATTTTTCTCTTAACTCTTGAGTACAATAAAAAAATTATTGAATAAAATGAAGAGTTAGCAACGTTTGCAAATATAGCTCCAGGTAGAGTTGTATAGACAATCCACCAAGTAGTAGCTATATTCCATGTGAGGAAAGCAACATATGAATAGAAGAATAACCTAAGATTTTTTTTTCCTAAATTATCTTTGCTAATTAAATCCTCCACAAAAAGTAAAGGTATCAAGCTAATAAAAATCAAAGGAGTTATTCCATTAACTGGCCAGGCGCTTGCAAACAACAACCCGCTGATTAATGAATAACCAAGAAGTCTACTCACTTTTAAAGTTTAATAAATTTTACAATCTAATATTACAATTTTTTTATAAATTGAGCGCCATTACTGTCATGATAAAATCCTTCATACCTAACATTTTAACATTATTAAATTTAATATGTGGTTGTTTCTCAATTGCATTTGCATTTCAATTTCAATTTGATGCAGTTTTAATTTTAGTTCTCTTTGGTGTGCTCCTTGATTACTTAGATGGACTTGCAGCTAGACTTTTGAATGCAGAATCCAATTTTGGTAAACATTTAGATTCATTATCTGATATAATTACAAGTGGAGTTGTTCCAGCTATAGTAGTATATCAATTGTTTAAGTTATCTGGAAACAGAGTCACAGATTTTGATTTAAATCTCTACCTGTCAGCTGTTTTAGATTTAGATCTTGTATTCTCTGTTTCTCCTATAGCGTTTATTGCATTCTTAATTACAGTTGGTTCAGCAACCAGATTAGCGAAATTTAATACTATAGATTATACTGATGAATTTGAAGGGCTTCCAACTCCTGCAAATGCACTTTTCTTTGTCTCACTTCCAATCCTGATGGATCACCTATACTTGATTGAATCAAAACAATACCTTTTGAACAATACCACTTTAATAATTCTAACATTATCTAGTGTCATTCTAATGAATGTTCCATTTAGGCTTTTCTCATTAAGATTATCACTAAGGAAATACGACTATAATATTTTTAAAATTTTGACTATTGTCTTGTCAATACCAATAATATTATTTTTTGGTCTTGGAGGGTTCTCGCTTGTAATTATACTTTACCTTTTCTTAAATGTAATTAGAAATTTATGGTCATTGATTTAATTATAAATCAATTTTTTTTCTTTTAAACTCGAAGTTTTTTCCTAAATAAACTTTTCTTACCATTTCATCTTTAGCTAAGTCCTCAGGGATTCCTTCTTTAAGTATTTTCCCTTCAAACATAAGGTATGTCCTATCAGTTATTGCTAGTGTTTCTTGAACATTATGATCTGTAATAAGTATTCCAATATTTTTATTTTTCAAAACGGAAATTATTGATTGAATATCTTCTACAGCTATAGGATCCACTCCAGCAAAAGGCTCGTCTAATAATAAAAATTTTGGATCATTAGCAAGTGCTCTTGCAATTTCAGTTCTTCTTCTTTCTCCTCCAGATAATAGATCGCCTCTATTTTTCCTTATGTTAATTAAACCAAATTCTTCCATTAATTGCTCTGCCTTCATTTTTTGCTCTTTCTTCGATAAATCTGAGAATTCTAGAACACCTAGTATGTTATCCTCAATTGAAAGTTTCCTAAAAACAGATGCTTCTTGAGCTAAATATCCAATTCCTCTTTGCGACCTTTGATACATGGGATAACTTGAGATAATTTCATTATCTAAATATATGTCACCATCTTCAGGTTTGATAATCCCAACTATCATGTAGAAAGAAGTTGTCTTACCGGCACCATTTGGACCTAAAAGCCCAACAATCTCTCCTTGATTTACTTCAATTGAAATATTATTAACAACTCTTCTGCCTCTGTATGATTTTGAAATTTCTTTTGCTTTTAATATCATATTTCTAATATTAAGTATTTAATTTTTTATATCCAATTTTTGATATTATAATACTTATCTCGTATAAAACTAAAATAGGAATACTTACAATTATTTGGCTAGCAATATCCGGAGGAGTAATTATTGCAGAAAGACTCAATACTATTACTAAAGCAAATTTTCTATTTCTTCTTAGAAAGTCAGGAGTCACAAGCCCAACCTTTGTAAGATAATGAATGATTATAGGTAATTCAAAGATTAAACCAGAGGCAAGAACTGAAGCTCTAAGAAGACCTATATAGCTATTTAAATCAAAATCATTAAATACCTCAGAGCTTATGGTATAGTTTCCTAAAAAATTTATTGAAAGAGGAGTAACCACATAATATCCAAATAAAACTCCTATAAAAAATAAAGTTGAGGAAATAAAGATAAAACCTCTTGCACCTTCCTTCTCCTTCTTGTATAATCCAGGACTAATAAATTTCCAAAATTCATATACTATATAGGGAAATGCAAGAATAAACCCAGCAAGTATAGATGTCCAAAGGTGAGCAGAAAATTGTCCAGAAACTGTTCTGCTTTGAACTCTAAATGGAAGCTCTTCAAAGCAGAAGGCATCACCTCCAATAGATTGTGATATTGAGCAAAATACTTGATAACTAATAAAGTCTCCTTTCTTAGGTCCAAAAATGATTTGATCAAAAATTATATCCTTAGCTAA
>CBFHHV010000009.1:0-4399 GCA_965655775.1 Candidatus Marisimplicoccus sp. | reverse complement strand
ACGCTACCACAGCAACTATTAATACAGATATAGTTGATCTTATAATATGCCATCTTAATTCCTCAAGATGATCTAAAAATGACATGTCTCGAGAGGGGTTACTCATCATTAATACCTTGCTTTATTATATCTAAAATGTGTACAATGCCTATATATAAATTATTAGGGTCAGTTACTAAAACTTGACTTATATTATTATTTCTCATTACCCCTAATGCATCAAATGCTAGGGTTTCCTCGCTCAAAACTTTAGGATTTTTATTCATCAAATCTGAAGCTAAAACTCTATCAATATTATGCTTTTTCTCAATATTCCTTCTAATATCTCCATCAGTTATTATTCCAATAATTTTATCAGAATCAACAACGGCAGTTGCTCCATACATATTTGATGAAATTTCATCAATAATTTCAAAAAAAGTAGATGAGAGGCTAACTCTTGGTATTCTGTTTTTATCAATTAAATAATTAAGCTTTAGACTAAGTTTCTTTCCTAAATTTCCTGATGGATGATATATACTAAAGTCAATTGGACTAAAGCCCTTAATTTTTTGAAGGGTCATTGCTATTGCATCCCCAATTGCTAGGTGACATGAAGTGCTTGTTGTAGGAGCAAGATTATTATGACATGCCTCTCTTTCAATCTCAGTATGGATAAACATATCTGACGATTTATCTAATAGAGAATTTTTTATACATGAAATCCCAATCAGCTTAATACCTTCATTTTTAAGGTGATTAGAAAGAGATTCTATTTCATTAGACTCTCCACTCTTTGATATACATATTACAATATCACCATTACCTATAACTCCAATATCACCATGAAGTGCATCTCCTAAATGTAAAAAGATTGACTTGGATCCTGTAGAGTTTAGTGTAGCAGAAATTTTCATACCAATAATTGCACTTTTGCCAATTCCGGTAAGAACTATTTTGCCATTGCAAGCTTTTAATGTATTTATTATTTCACAAAAGTTTGAATCTATAACTTTTGAAAGATCTGAAATAGATTTTGACTCTAAATTAAGTGTATCTAAAGCAATTTTTTTTATTATATGTTGATTAGCCAAAATGGGAAATTTATTTTAAATTGTATGTAGTGCAAATTTAAGCAATTTGAAAAAACTAAAGTTTGGATAGTCTAAAGAACCAATTAAAAGAGAAATTTGGTTTTACATCCTTTAAAAATTTACAAGAACCAATAATCAATAATCTTCTTGAAGGAAATAACTCTTTTGTTATAATGCCTACAGGTGGAGGTAAATCTTTGTGCTATCAACTGCCTGCTATGATACTAGATGGTACAGCTATAGTAGTATCCCCTTTGATTTCATTAATGAAGAATCAAGTTGATTTGATTCGCACAAATAATACAAAAGATTCAATTGCACATGTTTTAAATTCAACGTTGAGTAAAGATAAAATAAAAAAAGTCAAAAATGATGTACTGACAAAAGAAACAAAGCTACTGTTTGTTGCCCCTGAAACACTATCTAAGCCAAATACTATTGAATTTCTAAAGAAGACAAATATATCATTTCTTGCTATTGATGAGGCTCACTGTATATCTGAATGGGGACACGATTTTAGACCAGAATATAGAAAGATAAGAGATATAATTGATCAAATTAATTCTAATATCAAGATTATCGCTTTAACAGCAACAGCAACACCCAAAGTTCAAGACGACATAATAAAGAATCTAAAAATTGATAATTCAAAAATATTTAAGTCATCATTTAATCGACACAATTTATATTATGAGGTAAGAGCTAAAAATGATAATACGGATATAGACCTTCTAAAATTCATCAAGTCAAATCAAAATGAATCTGGAATAATCTACTGTTTGTCTAGAAAAAATGTTGAGGATCTGTCACAATTGCTAAATATGAACGGTGTCAAAAGTTTACCATATCATGCAGGGCTTGAGAAAAAAATTAGAGAGGAGAATCAAGATAAGTTTCTAAAAGATGAATGTAATGTTATAGTAGCCACTATAGCTTTTGGAATGGGTATTGATAAACCGGATGTTAGATATGTCGTTCATTATAATTTACCAAAAAGTATTGAAGGCTATTACCAAGAGACAGGAAGAGCAGGAAGAGATGGTGGGAAAGGTCATTGCCTTATGTATTACTCTTATAAGGATGTTGAAAAATTAGAAAAACTTTTATCTAAGAAGAAATCATCAGAAAGAAACATTGGTGTTATGTTACTTAAAGAAGTCTCTACTTTTGCAGAGTCATCTATTTCAAGAAGAAAATATTTACTTAATTACTTTGGGGAAAAATATGATCCAAACATTAATAATGATCATGAAATGGATGATAATTCAAAGAATGAAAAAGAGAAGATAAATGTAAAAGATCAATTATTGTTTTTACTTAAAAATCATTTCTCCAGCAATAAAAGAGTTTTAATTAGAGAGATCATAAAAAATTTACCTTTTGATGAAAAAAATGAAATTGATGAAAAGTTTTGGAGAACAATTATTACTTACTCCATTGTTGAAGGTATTCTTGAGAAAGATATCTCTGACTTTACCTCTGTTAAAATATCAAATTCTGGAAAAGAATTTATATCAAATCCAAAAGAATTCTATGTATCAAGGGATAATGATTTTAGTAAGACTAAAAAAATAGAGAACCAATCTGTAAAAGCATCAGTAATTGATGATGACTTATTTAATAAATTAAAAATTCTTAGAAAAGAAATTGCTAAAAGTAAATCACTACCACCATATGCAATATTTCAAGAGTTCTCTCTTGAAGATATGACATATAAATATCCTGAGACTATTGATGAATTTAAAAATATCAATGGAGTGGGAGAGGGTAAGGTTAATAAATTTGGTTCTCAGTTTATAGAACTTATTAAAAAACATATTCATGAAAATAATATTGAAAAATCAGATGAAATTGTTTTAAGAACTTCAGGTTCAAAATCATCAAAAAAACTTTCATTGATACAAAATGTAGATAAAAAAATACCACTTGATGAAATAAGTGAATCTCGTGGTATTGAATTCAATGTTTTATTATCAGAACTTGAAAGTATTGTTTTCTCTGGAACAAAACTAAATATTGATTATTATGTAGATGATATTCTTGATGAAGATCAACAAGAAGAACTTCATGAATATTTCCTAGAGAGTGAAAGTGAAGATATTTCAGATGCACTCAAAGAATTTGATGGAGATTATGATGAAGAAGAACTTAGAATTTTCAGAGTAAAATTTCTAAGTGATGTCTCATAGACTACATAATATTTGAGTGAAATAGCATATTAAGCAGAATCCTATTTGTACCAAACCAAAATGCTCTGAAATTTGTGTTATCAGTCATCATCAAAATCTTACCTTTTCCGCTCCTAATAACTTTAAATGGAACAGAATTTTTTAATAATGATATGTTTTCTTCTGAAATATATCCACTCATTAATGGATTAGATGAATATGATATAGGATTATTAAAGCTCTGTTCACTTTTACTCATGTATACATTTGAATTTCTAAATAGTGGAAGAGTATTGGATTCAATTCCATAATTTACAGGGTGACTTCTGTCAATATTTGATTCAAAAATTGCACCACCTGTTTGTTGAGCCCCATAAAACTTTTCTCGATCTGAAAAAGAAACTCCTGAAGCTTTCAAATCATTAGTTAAAAACTCCAACTCATTTAGATTATTAGATACCCATTTTACAGAGTTTCTATAAGCAATAAGATTACCGCCTCCATTAATATAGTTCTTTATTTGTTCTGACCTTAGCTTTGATCCATTGTAATTTGGAAGAATGACATGAGAATATTTACTTAGATCCATGAATCTAAGATCATCCACATCAAGTTTAGTAATAGGTATATTATATCTTGTATCAAGTAAGTGCCATATTTCACCTGCGTCATAACTTCTAACACCATCGCCTACAATTAATCCTATTTTAGGTTCATTTACAATTATGAAGTAATCTGATCCAAGGTCAATACCTGATGTTATACCTGTAGCTTGAGACTCAAAGTTTATATTATACTTATTAGACATTTCTAGTAGTTTATTATAAATATCTTCAGAGTTCATGCTTTGATTTTGAACAGGAATAAGATAAGTTCCAAAATCAAACTCTTTTCCGTTAATTGAGAACTTTCTTGTTGCAGTTTTAACTCTTAAACCTTCTTTAATTAGATGATATACAGCAGCCTGCGCATAATATTCATAAGGTTCAAATAAATATGCATAATTAGATTTAGAATCAACATTCCCTAATGGTTTTTTTGTCTCTGTAACTTCTTCTCCAAATAACTTAGAAACACTTGACTTACTAAGATTATCTGTATATGAATAATTAACGTTGAATGCTAAAGGAAATGTCCACGCCGATACGTCATAAAATA